>NZ_JAHLSY010000022.1 GCF_019049855.1 Hydrogenophilus thiooxidans
TCACAATCTCGCCGTCTTGAAGCACATCACCCTGAATCTCATCCGCCTCGATCCCGTCAAACGCAAGGGCGGTATCAAGGCCAGACGCCTCATCGCCGCGACATCCGATATCTACCGCGCGCAGCTACTCGGCTTGCAGTGAGTCGTTCATGCGATTGCCCTGGTTCCAGCACGCAGGTTTCACTTTCCGGAAAAGAGTTGTGGTTGGTGCATGAGGGTAACGAAAATGCAGCGCCGGGTATCCTCGTCTACGATATCACCCAACCCGATATGCCAGTGGTGGCGCAAATGCAAATGCCTTTGATCGGTGAGGAGGTGGTAGAAGCGCACCACGGCAACTTTACCCAAGATGGCAAAATCTTCATGGCACTCAATCGGGGGCCTGGCCAAGACTCACGCGGGCGGGAAGTGGCGTTTTTTGATGCCGCTACTAAGCAGCTCGTCCATCGCCTGACCACAGCCAGCAATGGCATCGGACACACCTACAATACGCCTGATGGCAAGCGGGCGGTGGTGACCAACTATGGCAACAATGTCATCACCGTTATCGACATCGCTCAGATGAAGACGGTGAAAGATCTGCGTATTGGTCATGGCCGGATGGGGCATATCGCTTTCACTCCAGACGGCCGGTGGGGGTATGTCTCAAACGAAAAAGACGGAAATCTTTTCAGAATCGATATGAACGCCCTCACCGTCGTCAGCGAGATCAAAACCGGCAATAGTCCAGGCGGTGGTCAAGTCCTCAACGTCTGGACCAACGTCTTTGAGGAACTTCCTCGCTAATTAACCGGGATAGAGCCAAGAAACGGCCGCCACGGCTGCGGCGATCCCGGCCAGATCCGCAAGAAGCGCCGCAGCCAAAGTGTGCCGAATGCGCTTAATGCCGACCGCTCCGAAATAGACCGCAAGCACGTAAAAGGTGGTCTCCGTTGACCCTTGTAGGGTCGAGACGAGCCACCCCACCAGCGTATCCGGGCCGGTTGCGGGTTCGCTCATGATGCTTGCCATTACCGCATACGCGCCAGACCCAGAAAAGGGGCGAAGCAGCGCCATCGGCAACGCTTCAGCAGGAAACCCGATTGGCGTGGTGATCGGCGCAAGCCATGAGACGAACGCAGTGAGCGCGCCACTTGCCCGCAGCATTGCAACCGCCACCAAGATGGCGACCAGGTACGGAATGATGCGCAACGCCACTTGGAACCCGTCGCGCGCGCCTTCGACGAACTGCTCATAGACCGGGACGCGGCGCACCGCCCCAAACAGCAAGAAGAGAACGATCAATCCCGGAACCAGCCACGCCGAAAGCGCCGCGCCCAGCGTCAGCGAAAGCGGAATCAGCGCAAGGATCCCGATGAAAAAGAGGGCAGTCGCCCAAATAGGATAGGGCGGCAACGATGCAGCAGTCTCGTTCGTTGCTGCGTGGTTACAACTGTCAGCCGGCGCAAGCGTTGGTGCGGCAGCGCTGGCGGGGGTTTGCCCATCCGCGTTGGTGACCGCGTTGGCACGGTTGTCAACGACAGGGAACCAGCGGGCCAAAGCCCACGCGGCAAGCCCTGCGGTGAGCGTCGAGCAGATCGTCGCAATCAGCGTGGTGGGCACGATCGCGGCCGGATCGCTCGACCCCAAACTGGCACGCAGGGCGATCACCCCAGTGGGCAACAAGGTTAGACCCGACGTATTGAGCGCCAGAAACATCGCCATCGCGTTCGTTGCTGTCCCCGGGTGGGGGTTCAACCGCTCGAGCGCCTCCATCGCCCGAATGCCAAATGGGGTGGCGGCATTCCCAAGCCCAAGGAGATTGGCGGAAAAGTTCATCACCATCGCGCCCATCGCCGGATGGTTCGCCGGTACGTCCGGAAAGAGGCGTACCAGGAGCGGTTGCAACAAGCGCGCGATGATCGTGAGGAGCCCCCCCGCTTCGGCAATGCGCATCAACCCCAAAAAGAGGCTCATCACTCCGACCAACCCGATCGCCAAGGTCACCGCTTGTCCCGCGCCGTCGATCGCCGCTTTGGAGAGCGCAGCCATCGTTCCTGGGGCGGTCGTCGTTTCTCGCCACGCCGCGGTCGCGAACGCGGTGACGACCAGAAAGAGAAAAAAACGATTCATCGCAGAATTGCCCAGAAAAACCCTCGGTATTTTGCCTGAGATCGACCCGAGTGACACCGTACCATCTCATCATCGAAAACCGGGATCGAGGGAGGCGGGGCGATGACCGCATTCGTCATGGTGGTGATGGCGGTTTCTTTGGCGTGGTTGATCCTTGAAGGGTGGCGGTGGTGGCGCGCGGGGCAAGCGCTCGCTGCCCACGCGGGTAAACCTTTCGCCGCCCATCTGGAGCTGCGTGCCTGGCAACAAGAGATTCAGCAGTTGCGGGTCGTCCTTGCAACGCAGCAACAGCAGATTGCCGCGTTGCAAGCGGAACTCGAAGCGATCAAAGGGGGAGCTCCTCCCGCGGCGGCGCACAGTGACGCGGTCGCACCATCCGAAGCATTGCTCGAGCCCAATACCCAAACGGCGTCTGCTCCACAGCGTGCGGTTGCCGATGTCTCTCCGGAATACGCTGAGCCCTTAGCGTTGGCACGTCGCGGCGCTGAACCGGAGGAGCTGGTAAAACGGTGTGGCGTGTCGCTTGCCGAAGCGCAGCTGATCTGGGCGCTTGCCAATGGCCCAGGGGGGAATCGTGAATGGGCATGATTCCGCGCCATTTTGCGGTTGTTGGTGTATGATTTGAAGACATAAAGGCAAAAAGGAGCACACCATGAAACTGACGAGTCCGGTATTGGGGGAGATCGAGGTCGATGACTCGAAAGTGATCCATTTTCCCAATGGGTTGGCGGGTCTTGAGCATCTCAAGCGATTTGTCCTTGCCCACGAAGAACCGGCGCAGGGCGAGATGCCGCGGGTTTTTATCTTGCAATCGGTCGATGAGCCGGAAATCGCTTTCTCTTTGGTCGTACCGGAATCGCTCGGCGTGCGCTATGAGCTCGAGCTCTCTGACGCTGAGGTGGCGCTCCTTCAGGCGACTGCGCCCGAAGAAATCGTCATCGCGGTGATCGTCCGGCGCGATGAAGCGCAGCCTGATAGCCATGGGCTCAAAGCCAACTTCATGGGGCCGATCCTCATCAACAGCAACACTCGGAAAGCGATGCAAAAGGTGCTGGACCGGTTCAACTGCGACATCGTGATTCGGGGCTAAGAGGATTCCATCGATGAAACGAACGATCCACACCGCCAACGCCCCTGCGGCGATCGGCGCCTATTCGCAGGCGGTGCAAGCGGGTGAGTTTCTCTATATCTCTGGCCAATTGGGGCTCGACCCGGCAACGATGGCGCTCGAAGCAGGGTTCGAAGCGCAGTGCCATCGGATGTTTCAAAACCTGAAAGCGATCGCCGAAGCGGCAGGCGCGGGACTTGATCGCGCGGTGAAATTGACCATCTACCTCACCGATCTGGCCGATTTTGCGCAGCTCAACACGATCATGGCGCACTACGTTCCCGAGCCTTTCCCGGCGCGGGCTGCCGTTCAAGTTGCGGCACTCCCCAAAGGGGGACTGGTCGAAGCGGACGCGATTCTCTACCTCGGGCAGTGAGCGCATCGCCACCGCCACGCAGCCCCCTCGAGCAGTGGGCCGGCATCGGACCGGCAACGGTTGAGCGGCTTGCGCGCTTGGGCATCGAACAGCCAGAGGATTTCCTCTGGCTGTTGCCTTTGCGCTACGAAGACCTCACCCGCGTGACCCCCATTGCGGCACTGACTGCGGGGAGCGAAGCGCTCGTCGAAGGGGAGATCGTGCGGGTGGAAGAGCACACCCGCGGAGCGGGCGCGGGGAAGCAGTTGATCGTGCATTTGGCGGACGCAAGCGGAACGCTCGTCGGACGGTGGTTTCGGTACTACCCCAGCACGCAACAAAAACTGAAGGCCGGGCGGCGTTGGCGGTGGTATGGCGAGGTGCGTTGGCACTACTTCGGTGGGGTCGAGATGATCCACCCGCGCCTGATCGACCCCAAAACCCCGCTTCCTGCGACGCTCACCCCAATCTACCCCAGTGTCGAGGGGCTGAATCAACCCCACTTGCGGCGCTGGGTGGCCAAAGCACTTGCGGTGGTTGCGCTTGACGAATGGCTCGACGACGAAACGCGGCAACGGTGGCACTTCCCCGCGTTACCCAACGCCGTTCGCCTGTTGCACCAGCCGCCAGCTGGGCTTGTCCCCGAAAAGCCCGAGTGGCGCGCGGCCCGTGCCAGACTGGCGTTCGACGAGCTCGTCGCGCAACAAGCGTCGATGCGCCGCGCCCGTCTGGCGCGTCTGACGTGGGCAGCGCCTGCGATCAGCGGCACGGATGCAGATCGGGCGGAGCGGGCGCTTGCAGCGCGCCTGCCTTTTACCCTGACCAACGCCCAACGGCGGGTTGTGGGCGAAATCGCGCACGACCTGGCGCTGCCCACTCCGATGCATCGGTTGGTTCTGGGCGATGTGGGTAGCGGCAAGACCGTGGTGGCGGCGCTTGCGATCGCCCGCGCCGTTGGCGCGGGCTTTCAAGCAGCGCTTGCAGCGCCTACCGAAATCCTTGCCGAGCAGCATGCGCAGAAGCTCGCACTCTGGTTCGAAGGGGTCGCGCCGGTGGAACTGATCACCGCGAGCACCCCAGCGCGCGTGCGCCAGGCGCTGAACGAACGGCTCGAGCAGGGGGAACCGATGGTCGTCGTCGGAACCCACGCACTTTTTGAAACGCGCACGCCGCTGCCGCGCTTGGCGCTTGCGGTCATCGACGAACAGCACCGCTTCGGAGTGCGGCAGCGCGCCCGGTTGCGGGAAAAGAGTAGCGCTTGGCGGCCCCACCTCTTGATGATGTCGGCAACGCCCATCCCGCGTACGTTGGCAATGGCCTGCTACGCCGATCTCGACCTCTCATTCCTCGACGAGCGGCCGCCAGGCCGCAAACCGGTGACGACGACGCTCCTGCCGTTGTCACGCAAAGGGGAGCTGATCGCGCGGGTACGCGCCTGGTGCGCCAGTGGCAAACAGGTCTATTGGGTCTGTCCGCTCATCGAGGAGAACGAAACGCTTGCGCTCAACGCTGCCGAAGCGGTTTTCGAGGAACTGCGGCATGCGATGCCCGAGATCGCGATCGCGTTGTTGCATGGTCGGATGGGGCACGACGAAAAGCAGCAGGTGATGCGCGCGTTCGTTGCCGGAACCGTCTCGATTCTGGTGGCGACGACGGTGATCGAAGTGGGCGTCGATGTGCCCAACGCAAGCCTCATGGTGATCGAACATGCCGAACGGTTCGGTATGGCGCAACTGCACCAACTCCGGGGGCGCGTCGGGCGGGGAAGCGGTGAATCGTTCTGCGTTTTGCTATATGACGAACCGCTTTCGGCGGTTGCGCGCGAACGGTTGGCAACACTGAAGCGTGAGAGCGATGGCTTTCGCATTGCCCAAGCCGATCTCAAATTGCGGGGCCCAGGGGAGCTCACAGGCGTGCGACAAAGTGGCGTGCCGATGATGCGGGTTGCCGATCTGACGCGCGACGAAGCCCTGATTCCAGCGGCGCAGGCGTTGGCCGACAAGCTGGTCCAAACGCAGCCGGAGCTGGTCGATCGATTGATCGCCCGTTGGGTACCCCATGCGCGGTGGGCACCCCATGCGTGAGGCATCCGCTGCTGGCTTCCCTGCACACTGGTATGGGAATGCAGTTGCCGTTCTTCCTGCGTGGCGCCGTTGGCTCTTTGGCAGCGGCTCCCTTACCGCCCGTCTCGAGGCACATTGCCAGCAGTTGCTTCGTGTGGCGCCAATCGCGCAAGGGCGTGCGCCCGTTGCCGCCGACGAGCGGTCGCTCTTGGGCGTAACCGCGCGCATTGCCTGGGTGCGTGAAGTCGTATTGATCGCCGACGGCGTTGCGGTGGTCTTTGCCCGGTCCGTGCTCGTTCCTTCGGCGCGCGCCGCCTGGCCGCTCTTTTTCCGTGTCGGGACTCGGCCGCTTGGGGCACTGCTCTTCGACGATCCTGCGGTATCTCGCGGCCCGATCGAAGCAGCGCGCCTCGATTCACGCCATACCTTGTGGCGCCGCGCCGCGCACCATGCGCTGTTGCGCTCGGGTGAGGAGCGCGCCGCACTCTGGGCGCGCCGTTCGTGCTTCTGGCGGTTTGGAAAGCCCTTGTTGGTTCAAGAACTCTTTTTGCCCGGTATCGCGACACTCGATCCCAGGTTGCGCCAAGCGGGTGCGTGGCCGTCGCATCGCGCTGTGAACCCGGTAGAATGACTGCTTTGTTCGTGCTTTCCCGATCCATGACGACCCGTTTCGCTGCGCTGTCCGCCTATTGGCGGTTGATCCGGGGTGATCGGCCCATCGGAACACTATTGCTGCTTTGGCCCACATTCGTTGCCCTCTTTTTTGCCGCGCGCGGGCAACCGCCCGCCTGGACATTGACCGTATTCCTCATGGGAACCTTTCTGATGCGCTCTGCGGGCTGCGCGATCAACGATTGGGCGGATCGTGATTTCGATCGCAACGTCTGGCGCACCGCGGATCGTCCGCTGGCATCCGGTGCGATCCCGCACCACCACGCACTGTGGGTGGCAGCCGGGCTTGCGTCGTTGGCTGCGGTTTTTGCCGCGACCCTTGGGCGTGCGGTTTTGGTGTGGGCGCTTCCCGCTGCGCTCGTTGCAGCGATCTACCCGTTCATGAAGCGTTTTTTTCCGATCCCCCAAGTGGTTTTAGGCATCGCGTTCTCGTTTGGCATCCCGATGGCGTTTGTCGCGGTGCGCGACGCGGGGCTCTGGGGTTCGCTCGACGCCACGACGTTCTGGCTCTTTGTCGGCAATCTCTTTTGGGTGATCGCCTACGACACCGCGTACGCGATCGCGGATCGTCCCGACGACCTCAAAATCGGGATTCGCAGCTCGGCGATTTTCTTCGGCCGCTGGGATGTCACGGCGATCGTCGCGTTGGAGCTCGCCGCGCTCTTTTGCTGGGCAGTTGCGGGCCGGATTGCGGCGGTAGGTCCCAGCTATTCGGCTGCGCTCGTCGTGATCGCGCTTTTTTGGACGGCACAATTGCCCGCATTGAGTACGCGTGATCCGAAAAAGGCCTTTCAGGTTTTCTTGGATCACAACTGGGCCGGACTGATCTGGTTTTTCGGTACCGTCTTTGCTTGGGCGTGACCGATTCGAAAACGAGGAGTAAATGATGAACGCGGTAACCCACCGCCCTCCCTTTCGTGAGCAGTTGGCCGCGTTGTGGGCAAAAGATCCACAGCGGCTCTTGTGCGTCGGGCTCGACCCGGATCCAGAGCGGCTCCCGCAGCCGTTACGGTCACTGCCCATCGCCGAAGCGGTGGAACGGTTTCTCGTTGGGGTGGTCGAAGCGACACTTCCGTATGTGTGTGCGTTCAAACCGCAATTCGCCCATTTTGCCGCACACGGTTGGGAAGCGGTGCTGACCCGGGTGATCGCGGCAATTCGCCACCATGCGCCGGAGATCCCTGTGATCCTCGACGCGAAACGGGGAGACATCGGTTCGACCGCGGCGTTTTACGCCCAAGAGGCGTTCGAGCGCTATGAGGCCGACGCCCTTACCGTCAATCCCTACCTCGGCACTGATTCGCTCTCGCCCTACTGGACGCGTTATCCGGACCGGGGGCTCTTCGTCCTGTGCCGAACCTCCAACCCGGGCGGTGACGACTTACAATTTGTCTCTCTGGCTTCGGGCGAGCGGTTGTACGAACACGTGGTCCGCTGGACGGTCGAACGCTGGAACCCGCATGGGCAAACGGGTCTGGTCGTCGGTGCCACCTATCCGGAAGAGATCGCTCGTGTCCGCGCAATCGCTTCTTCTGCGCCGCTCCTCGTCCCTGGCATCGGCGCACAGGGGGGCGACATCGCAGCAACCGTTGCGGCCGGGTTCGCGTCGCGCGCGTTTCCCGCGCTCCTTCTCAATTCGTCGCGTGCGATTCTCTATGCCGATAGCGGTGACGATTGGCAAAGGGCGGCAGGCGCCGCGGCGCAGACCACCGCGCAGGCGATCGCTGCAGCGCTTCCCAGCGTGTGAGCACAGGAGGTTTGCGCGATGCTCGGCTATCTTCTGCGGCGGTTGCTGTGGTTGGTACCGACGCTCTTGGGGATTACCGTCGTCGTCTTCGTCGTGATGGCCGCTGCGCCGGGAGGCATCTCGGCGGCAACCTTGGTCGAAGGGCAGAATCTCGAACCCGAAGCGAAGCAGGCCCTCACCGAGTACTACAACCGGCTCTACGGCCTCGATCAGCCGCTCACGGTGCAATACCTGCGCTGGCTCAACCACATATCGCCGTTGGGTTGGGAAAGTGACGAAAGCGGGGCGCTTACCGGGTGGCCGACGTTCAAAACACCCGACCTCGGCGTGAGTTTTCGGTACGGACGACCGGTCGCGGATCTTCTTGCGGAACGGGTACCGGTCACGGTCCTGTTGAATCTCCTTTCCGCACCAATCATCTATCTGGGGGCGATCGCAATCGGTGTTGCCGCGGCGGCGCGGCGCGGTAGCCGTTTCGACCATCTTTCGTCGCTGCTGCTCTTGGTGTTGTGGTCGGCCCCGCCGATGCTGGTCGGAGTCCTGTTGATCGGCTTTTTTGCTTCCGCCGAATATTGGCACTGGTTTCCCACCGGCGGCCTCTCTACTCGCGAGGCGCTCGATGCGCCGTTTTGGCCGGTGACGCCGTCCTTTGGCGCTTGGTTGCTGCTCTTTGTGTTGCCGCTTGCGACGACCGGACTGTTTGTCGCCGCAGCGCGGCGCAGCAAACGTGCTGGGTTACGCCATCCTGTGGTCGCTGGGCTGGTTGGGTTGGCCGTTGGGTTGCTGCTCGTCCGGGTCACCGTGCCCATCTTGGCGCCGGGATTCCTCTTCGATCGCATTTGGCATCTGATCTTACCGGTCGTTACCCTCTCTTATGGAGGGATCGCGTTTTTGGCCAAACTCACCCGGGCGTCGCTCCTTGAGCACCTTGCCGCTGATTTCACCCGAACGGCCCGGGCCAAGGGGGTGCCGGAATCGGTGGTGCTGTGGCGACACGTCTTTCGCAATTCGCTCTTGCCGTTGATCACCGTCGCGGCGTCGCTGCTGCCGTCGCTGATCGCCGGGTCGGTGATCGTCGAAACGCTCTTTTCGATCGATGGGATGGGTCGGTTGGCTGTCGAGGCGGTTCAAACTCGGGATCGAGAATTGGTGCTCTCTTTGACGCTCATTTCCGGTCTCTTGACCCTGATCGGCTATCTCGTCGCCGATATCGCGTACGCGGTCGCGGATCCCAGGGTGCGCTATGAAGGGTGATGTGACGCACAACACACTCCTGCGTCGCATCGCGGGAATGGGGGGCGCGGTGCGCTTTGCGCTCGTGTGGTTGGGGTTGCTTGCAACCGTCGCGGCCTGGGCACCGCTTTTGGCCAACTCACTGCCGCTCTGGGTCGAGCGCGCCGATGGTCGGTGGGCTTTTCCGCTTTTCGCGCAATTCACTGCCGAAAACGTGGCGTGGCTGGTCGGTTGGGGGAGCTCCCTCGTGTTGCTGCGTTGGCGCCGTATCTCGGCGGCGCGCCGTCTGGTTATCGGTTTGGGTGTGGTGGCGCTCACTTGGGGCATCGCCAGTGCGTTGCTCAAACCTTCACCGCTCGTGGTCTATGACGCCTGGCGGCAGGCAGAGCGTGCGGGGGAAGTGCGCCACGCGTTGTGGGCGCCGATTCCTTACTCTCCGAAAGATTATTTGCGCGATTACGGGGTCACGGCGCTCGAACCGCCGCTTGCCGCGATCCCAGAGCGGTGGCACTGGCTAGGAACCGACGACCAAGGCGGAGATGTCGCGTCGCGGATGATCCACGCGAGCCGCATCGCGCTATCGATCGGTTTCATCGCCACTGGCGTCGCGCTCGTGATCGGGGTAACGATCGGCGCTGCAATGGGCTATTTTGCGGGTTGGATCGACCTCATCGGGATGCGCTTGGTCGAAATTTTCGAAGCGGTGCCCACTCTGTTTCTCTTACTGACTTTCGTCGCCTTTTTCGAGCGGTCGCTCCCGTTGATGATGGTGATCATCGGGCTCACCGCCTGGCCCGGTTACGCCCGCTACACCCGGGCCGAATTCTTGCGCTTGCGCGGGATCGAGTTCGTGCAAGGGGCGATCGCTTCGGGATTGCCCCTGCGTTCCGTGCTCTTTCGCCACATGTTGCCCAACGCCGTTGCGCCGCTTGCCGTTGCGGCGGCGTTTGGCGTCGCGTCGGCGATCCTGGCGGAAGCGACGCTCTCTTTTCTCGGACTGGGGCTCGTCGATGAACCCTCTTGGGGTCAGATGCTCAATCAGGCGGTGAAGAGCGCGGCATTCAACTGGTGGCTGGCACTTTTTCCCGGTGGTGCGATCTTGATGACCGTCTTGGCCTATAACCTCTTGGGTGAGGCGTTGCGCGACGCGCTCGACCCGCGCCTGGAGCGGAACGGGCGATGACGTTAGACCCTTTGCTCACGGTCGAAGGGCTCACCATCACACTGGCCAATGGTACAGAGCCGCTGGTTTCGGACCTCACCTTTTCGATTGCGGCCGGCGAAACGCTCGCACTCGTCGGGGAATCGGGGTCGGGGAAGTCGCTCACCGCGCAAGCGCTGTTGGGCCTTTTGCCTACGGGGGTTTTCGCGCCCGCGCTTGGGCAGGCGACCCTTTCCGGGATCAGCGGTAACCTCTTGGTGCCGGATGTCGCAGCACGAGTGCGCGGAGCGCACGTGGCAATGATTTTCCAAGAGCCGATGAGCGCGCTCAACCCAGTGATGACGGTTGGCGCGCAGATTGCTGAAGTGCTCGAATTCCACGCGCCGCACCTCTCGCTCCTCGGGCGGCAAGCGGCGGTGGCCGCTGCGCTTACCGAGGTGCAACTCGACGCCGAGCGGATCGCAGCCAGTTATCCGCATCAACTCTCAGGCGGCCAGCGGCAGCGGGCGATGATCGCGATGGCGCTGGTGGCGCAACCGAAACTGCTCATCGCCGACGAGCCGACTACCGCGCTCGACGTCACGGTGCAAGCGGAGATCCTGCAGCTTCTTCGCACGTTGCAACGCCGCCATGCGATGGCGATGCTCTTCATCACCCATGACCTGGACGTGGTCGCGCAAGTGGCCGATCGCGTCGCGGTGATGCAAGCCGGGCGCATCGTCGAAATGGGCACGGTGGCGGAGGTCACGCAAGCGCCCAAACACCCTTATACCCGGCGTCTGTGGGCCGCGCAGCCGCGTCATCTTCCTCCCCGCCCGAAAGGGTGCCGCCAAACGGGCATGAGTACGAGTGCATTGCCCAATGAGGCTGACACCGCGTGTGCAGCTGTGCCCAGCGACGCCTCGATTCTGGACGCACGCAATCTGCGGGTCTATTTCCCGATTCAGCGTGGCGTGCTCCGGCGTACGGTTGGATACGTCAAAGCGCTGGACGGCGTGGATCTTACGATTCGGCGCGGTGAAGTGGTCGCCGTGGTCGGAGAGTCGGGATCAGGCAAGAGCACGTTGGGGCGCGCGGTACTCGGTTTGCAGCCGCTCACCGCTGGGACGCTTTCGCTCTTTGGTACCCCGATGCAAAACCGTCCGCGCCACGCGTGGCAACCCGTGCGACGTCGTGTCCAGGTGGTTTTTCAAGATCCGTTCGCATCGCTCAACCCGAAACGGCGCATTGGTGCGCTCATCACCGAACCCATGGCGGTGCATCGCATCGGCGTCGACGACGCCGATCGGTGGCAACGGGCCCAAGCGTGGGTGACGGCTTTGGGTTTGCCGGCAGAGACGTTACAGCGTTATCCGCACGAATTTTCGGGAGGACAGCGGCAACGGATCGCGATCGCGAAGGCATTGGCGCTTGAACCGGAGCTGCTCGTCTGCGATGAGATCACCAGTGCGCTCGATGTCACGCTGCAAGCGGAAATTTTGCAACGGTTGGCGCACCTGGTGGTCGAACGTGGCCTGTCGCTCCTTTTCATCACCCACAACATGGCGGTGGTCGAGTACTTGGCCGATCGGGTGGTGGTCCTCTACCGCGGAAAAGTGGTCGAAAGCGGGGAGACAGCCACAGTGCTCAATCGTCCGGAGCATCCGTACACCCAACAGCTCCTGACCGCAGCTGGATTCAATCGCTAGTAGACGCTTTGATGCGCGCATACGCGGCAAGCGCTCGGGCGCGGGAAGCGACGAGCGAAACGATTGGCTGAGGGTAATTCTTTCCCAAAAAGAGTCCGGCCGCTTCCCGAGTTGCCTCGGATGCCGTCCACGGCGCGAAACGCGCGGGTGTCGGGAGCTTAGCGAGTTCGGGAAGGTAGGTAGCGATGAACGATCCGTCCGGGTCGAATTTTTCCGCTTGTAACACGGGGTTGAAGATGCGAAAGTAGGGCGCTGCATCGGCGCCACATCCTGCGACCCACTGCCAACTGGCTACGTTGCTGGCCAGAGTGTAATCGACGAGCGTATCGCGAAACCACGCCTCACCCACGCGCCAGTGAAGCAGCAGATTCTTGGTCAGGAATGAGGCGACCACCATCCGCAACCGGTTGTGCAGGTAACCGGTGCGCCAAAGCGCGCGCATCGCGGCGTCGACGATCGGGATTCCAGTTTCGCCCCGTTGCCAGCGACGACACAGCGCTTCGTCCTCCTCCCAGGGAAAGGCGGTGAATTCGGGGCGGAACGGTTCGGTGACCATCTGGGGAAAGTGGACCAAGAGGTAGTGTGCGAACTCTCGCCAAGCGAGCTCAGCGCGGAATTTTGCGACATCGCGGGCCGAAGCCCGTCCTGCTACCGCGTACCACAGGGTGTTCGGTGAGATCTCTCCGTGCGCCAAATAGGGGGAAAGGCGCGAGGTATGGGGGCGTGCCGGAAAGTCGCGCCCCGAGGCATATCCGGCAAGGCCGTTTGCCAAAAAGGCGTCGAGCCGAGTGTGGGCAGCTGCTTCACCGATCGTCCACTGCGTCCCCAGCTTTCGCTCCCATTCGGCTTCCGGTGCTGGCTCGACGCCCGGTTCCGACGCGGCACGGGGAACTAGGGTAAGGTCTGGCGCGGGAAGCGGCGTGCGGGGCGATGGCGCAGCGAGGCACCCCTTTTGAAAGAACGGCGTGAAGACGCGGTATGGCGTACCGTCCGGCTTGGCGATCGTTTCTGGGTCCCAGAGCAGGGACCCGTTGCGGCGCACCACTTCAACCCCAAGCTCGGTCAAGGAAGTGGCGAGCAGGGTGTCACGCGCGCGGACGCACGGTTCATACGCTTCGGTCCACGTCACCCGACGCACCCCGTAGCGGCGCACCAAATCGGGAAGCAGCACGGAGGGATCGCCACGAAAAAAGCGAAGATTTCCTTTCAGCGCGTCGTCGAGTGCAACGAGCGAACGGCGTGTCCACCATCGATACGCGGCACCCGGCGCTTCGTTTGGTGGGATCGTGGTATCGTCGATCCAGACCGGAACCACCGCACCAAAACGCGCGGCTTCGGTCAAAGCCGGGTTGTCGCGCAGCCGGAGGTCACTCCGGAACCAGTGCAGGGCCACCGGGGCGTTTTCTGAAGCGAAGGCAATCATGGGTGTGATCTCGGTGAGCAATTCCCCAACAAGCGGTTTGCTATCAAGCGGTTCGAGACGGGCACGCAGCGATCCACTGCGCGATCTGACGCCGCATCGCTTCGAGTTCGTGACTGGCGACTGGAAGCAATAGCAACGACATGCCAAAAACGTAAGCGTAGAGGAGCGCTGCGCGGGCTGTCGCGGTCGCTTCGTCCAGACCACACGCCAAGAACAAGCGCCGTGCCCGGTCGAGTCGCACCGCATCGACTTCACTCACGACCGCAGCCGCTGCTTCGTCACGCCGTGCCCATTCACGTACCGCCAATTCGATCAGAATACCTCGGGGGTTCCGGCTTGCGCTATAGACATCGATCACGTGCAAAAGTTGTTCTGCTTCCGTACCGGATGGACACCGGGTTTGCTTGTCGATATCGGCAATTCGTCCCGCTTTCCAGTGTTCGAGCACGGCCAGATGGAGATCGCGGCGATCTTTGAAGTGCCAGTAAAAGCTCCCTTTGGTGACGCCCAGGCGGTGCGCGAGCCGTTCGACCCGTAAACCGGCAATCCCCTCTTTGGCCAAGAGGTCGATCGCGGCGCGAATCCACGCGTCGCGGTTGAGCGATCTACTCGGCAGGTTTTGGTGTTGATTCATATCAAACAGATGTTCGAAAACCTCTTGACGCAACGGTGTAACTGCGCTATCGTATCTTCCATACGATACCGTATGGTAAACCGTCGTTCATCCAAAAGCAAGGAGCAAGCGCGATGAAAATTTTGGTCCCTGTCAAGCGCGTGGTCGATTACAACGTCAAGATTCGAGTCAAACCTGATGGTAGCGGTGTCGATACCGCGAACGTCAAAATGTCGATGAACCCCTTCGACGAAATTGCCGTCGAAGAGGCGGTGCGCCTCAAAGAGAAAGGCGTCGCCAGCGAAGTCGTCGCGGTGAGTGCTGGGGTTGCCGCGTGTCAAGAGACGCTGCGTACGGCGCTCGCGTTGGGCGCGGATCGCGCGATTCTGGTCAATACCGAAGTCGAGCTGCAGCCGCTCGCGGTGGCAAAGCTTTTGGCTGCGCTGGTCGCCAAAGAGTCGCCGCAGCTTGTGATCATGGGTAAGCAAGCGATCGACGACGACGCGAACCAAACCGGACAGATGCTCGCGGCGTTGCTCAATTGGCCGCAAGCGACATTCGCGTCGAAAGTCGAGGTCGACACGGGTGCGCAAACCGTCACCGTCACGCGTGAGATCGACGGGGGTTTGGAAACCCTGAAAATGGCGCTTCCTGCGGTGATCACCACCGATTTGCGCCTCAACGAACCCCGTTTTGCCTCACTTCCCAACATCATGAAAGCGAAGAAAAAGCCGCTCGATACCGTCACCCCAGAGGCGCTCGGTGTCGATGTCACCCCGCGGATCCGAACGCTCAAAGTCGAAGAACCCCCGAAACGGCAAGGCGGCGTGAAAGTGGCCGACGTCGACGAGTTGATCGCGAAGTTGAAGAACGAAGCCAAAGTCATCTAACCGAATGCGAAGGAGCGTGCAATGGGACATTCTGTATTGGTGGTCGCGGAACACAATGACGAAACCTTGGTGTCAAGCACGGCGCATGCGATCGCTGCCGCGAAGCAACTCGGCGAAGTGACGGTTTTGGTCGCGGGGACCCATTGTGGTGGCGCCGCTCAAGCAGCAGCGCAATGCGACGGCGTGGCGAAAGTGCTTCAAGCCGACGCGCCGGAGCTCGCGGGCCACACCGCAGAAGCGGTGACCGACGCGGTGCTTGCCGCGGCGCAGGGGTTCCGTGCGATCGTCTTCCCCTCGACGGCGTTCGGTAAAAACGTCGCACCGCGCGTCGCGGCAAAACTCGACTGCGCGCAAATCTCCGACGTGATCCGCATCGTCGATGAGAAAACCTTCGTGCGCCCGATCTACGCGGGCAACGCGTTGGCAACCGTCACCTGCGACGATCAGCTGCTCGTCCTTACGGTGCGGACCACTGCGTTCGACGCGGTTGCGCAAAGGGACGAGGCTGCCCCGATCGAATCGTTGCCCGTGACCTTTACCGGACCCAAAGTGGAATTGGTAAGCCGTGAATTGACTCAGTCGGAGCGTCCGGAACTCACTGCGGCGCGTGTCGTGGTCACCGGTGGGCGTGGATTGGGCAGTGCCGAACAGTTCCACGCGCTGTTGGAACCGCTTGCCGACAAACTCAACGCTGCGATCGGCGCGTCGCGCGCCGCAGTCGATGCCGGCTATGCGCCGAACGATTGGCAAGTGGGGCAAACCGGCAAGATCGTCGCGCCGGAACTCTACATCGCGATCGGCGTCTCTGGCGCGATCCAGCACTTAGCCGGAATGAAAGATTCGAAAGTGATCGTCGCGATCAACAAAGACCCCGATGCCCCCATTTTCCAGGTTGCCGATTACGGCTTGGTCGCCGATCTTTTCCAAGCGGTCCCGGAATTGACCCAAAAACTGTAATCCCAAGGAGTGTGCGAAATGAGTGAATACCGTGCGCCGTTGCGCGATATGCGCTTCGTGATGGAAGAGTTGTGCGGTCTGGAACAGATCAGCCAGTTGCCGGGATGTGAAGACGCCACACCGGACGTAGTGCAAGCGATTCTCGAAGAGGGTGGGAAATTCGCAACCGAGGTACTCTCACCGCTCAATCGCGTGGGCGACCAAGAAGGGTGCCGCTGGGAGGATGGGCGTGTGATCACCCCGAACGGGTGGAAAGAGGCCTATCAGCAGTTCCGCGAAGCGGGCTGGACCGCGGTTGCCTGCGATCCCGAATATGGTGGCCAAGGATTGCCGAAGTTGGTTTCCACCGCGGTGATGGAGCTGTGGAAATCGGCCAACATGGCCTTTTCCCTCTGCCCGATGCTCACCCAAGGCGCAATCGAAGCGCTGATGCTTTGCGGCACCGACCGGCAAAAACAGCGCTACCTGCCCAAAATGGTGAGCGGGGAGTGGACCGGAACGATGAACCTCACCGAACCGCAAGCAGGTTCCGACCTCTCCGCAGTCCGCACCCGTGCCGAACCGATCGGCGACGGGCGTTACAAACTGTTCGGGCAAAAAATCTTCATTACCTACGGCGAACACGAGATGAGCGACAACATCGTCCATCTCGTCCTTGCCCGGCTTCCGGACGCGCCGGAAGGGGTAAAAGGGATCTCGCTCTTCGTCGTGCCCAAATACCTCGTCAATGAGGATGGTTCGCTCGGGGCGCGCAACGATGTGCGCTGCGTTTCGATCGAACACAAACTCGGAATCCACGCCAGTCCCACCTGCGTGCTCGCATTTGGTGACCAAGGTGGTGCGATCGGCGAACTCGTCGGTGAGCCCAACAAAGGGCTTCAGTATATGTTCATCATGATGAACGAAGCCCGTTTTGCCGTGGGGATGGAAGGGCTGGCGCTTGCCGAACGCGCTTATCAACAAGCCCTTGCCTACGCGCAAGAACGCATTCAAGGGTACGAAGTGGGCGAAAAGAGCAGCGAACGGGTGCCGATCCTCAAACACCCGGATGTCCGCCGGATGCTTTTGCGCATCAAGGCCCATACCGAAGCGATGCGGGCGATGAACTACCATGTCGCCGCAGCGTTCGACCTTGCCCGTCACCACCCCGACGAAAAGGTCCGGCAGCGCAGTCAGGCGTATGTCGAACTGATGATTCCCGTGGTGAAAGGGTGGTGCACGGAACGGGCGGTGGAGATGACCTCGCTCAACATCCAGGTGCATGGCGGTATGGGGTTCGTCGAAGAGACCGGCGCGGCGCAACATTTCCGTGACGCCCGCATCACCCCGATCTATGAAGGGACGACCGCGATTCAAGCGAACGACCTCATCGGTCGTAAAATCGCGCGCAACGGCGGGATGGTCGCGCAGGGATTGGCGCAAGAGATGGAAAAAACGGTCGTCGAACTGCGTGCCACCGGTGATGCGGCGTTGGGGCGGATTGCGACGCGTCTCGAAGCGGGGATCGCTGCGCTGCGTAAAGGGGTCGAGTTCATCGTCGCGAACTACCAGAGCAATCCGAAATCGGCGCACGCCAGCTCGGTACCACTCCTTGAGCTCTTCGGCATCGTCTGCGGTGGTTGGCACATGGCGCGTGCGGCGCTCGTTGCCCATCAGCGTCTCTCCCAAGGAGATACCGCCGATCCGCGCTTCTACCAAGGCAAACGCGACACCGCCCGGTTCTATGCCGACCATATCCTGCCGCACGCAACGGCGCTTGCGGAAACGGTGGTCGATGGGGCCGAGGTGACCGTTGCGTTCACCGACGAAGCGTTCGCGCTGGGCATGTGAGCCATCGTGCTGCTGGGCGTTCCCAGCAGCAGGAACCAAAAAGCCCACCCGGAACGGGTGGGCTTTTTGCGTACGGGATCGTGCCGTGCGCTGATTCACAAAACCGTAACGGTTTTATCCTTCGGCCAACGGGTTTTTTCAGGTGGTTCGACGACGCGGTAACCGAATGCGACAAAGACCGCAAGTCCCCATGTTGTCCAGTCGATCGGATGAAAGCGGCTCAAAATCGCTTCGGCTTGTTCGCGATCGAACCCTTCGATCGGGCAGGAGTCGATCCCCAGAAGCGCCGCAGCGGTCATCATGTTCGCCAATGCCAGGTAGCATTGGCGCGCCGACCACTCGAAAAGCCCTGTGGGTGTTTCGAGCAGTTTGAACTCACGCTCCTGGAAATTGCGCACGCGGGCTTGTCTTTGGTCAATGGTTGCGTCATCGAGACGCTTCACTTCGCGCATGTGTGCGACAAGGTAAGGCGAATCCCAACGCACGTCCTTGCGCGCCAGGATCGCCACGACGTGGCTGGCCGTGGGAAATTGTCCCTGTGCGCCCCATGCCACAGGAAGTAACGCTTCCCGAACCGCACGATTTTGGATCACCAAAAAGTGCCACGGTTCGAAGCCGAAAGAGCTTGGCGAAAGGCGACCAGCTGTTAGGATTGCCTCCCAATCGTGCTCCGGGATGGTACGGGACGCATCGAACTGCTTGCATGCGTGGCGAAAACGCCAAACCTGCTCGATTGCATCGGCTTCCAACCAGCGAGCCATCGCGCTTACCTCCTCAAGAGCCGCGGTCGATCGTTATTGAACCTTCGCTTTCGCGACCAACTCCTCGATGTGGCGCTCCATCTTCTGCTGTTGCAGTTGTTGCGTGAGTTGCTCGCGAATCGACTCGAGCGCTGGTGGCGTTTGCGGGCGTACGTCGTCTAAGCGAATCACGTGCCAACCGAACTCACTTTTCACGGGCTGTTCGGTCATTTCCCCCTTCTTCAACTGGGTCATCGCGTCACTGAACGGTTTGACGAACATCTCGGGGGTCGCCCAGCCCAGATCGCCCCCTTTTTCACGGCTACCCGGGTCTTTCGACTGTTTGGCCAGTTCCTCCCACTTCACCTTGCCCGATTTCAGATCGGCAACTGCTTGCTTCGCTTCGGCTTCGTTCTCGAAGAGGATATGGCGCACGTGGTACTCGTTACCCGCAAACGCCTTTTTGATCTTGTCATACGCGGCTTCGAGCTCTGCGTCGGTAACCGGATGGTCCTTCATGTATTGGGTGAGGTAGTGGCGCAGCAACACGCCTTGTTTGGCCAGAGCCATTTCGGCTTGGACTTTTGGGTCCTTGTCAAGCCCTGTTTTTTTTGCCGCCTGCTCGATTGCGACCCGACGGACCAACTCTTCCCGAATCGCTTCGCGAAGCTCCGGCGTGTCTTTTTGCCCTTGCTCGATCTGTTTGTCGAGAATCGCTTGAAGGTGGGATTCTGGGATCGCCTGACCATTCACCTTGGCAACGTCTCCAGCCCAGAGGGGGAGTGCGAAGGCACCCGTGAACACGGATACAACGGTCAAACGGATCATACGCTGACTAATGGCTTTCATCGTTTTCCTTTCGAAGTCAATTGAACGTACCAAAATATGTCTTACAAACTCTGTGTTACACCCCAATAAAAGTGTCACGGTTCATCCGGCGTTTTCGCGGTGATTGCCAACGCGTGGATCGAGTTCATCAGCGAACCCAACGCGTCATAGACCATGCGATGCCGCTCGATGCTGCGTTTGCCCGCAAACTGGTCGGAGACGATCGTCACTGCATAATGGGTGCCGCCGTGCTGCGCGGCGGGGTTGTGCCCGGCGTGGAGGTGGCTTTGGTCTTCGATCTGCAGTCGGTAAGGCGAAAGCACGGCGGTAAGCCGTTCTCGGATCGCTTGTGTCTTTTCTGTCGGATTCATACTAGCTTTCTTCACCCTGTCTCGAACCGGTCGCGTTCGGTGTGTTCGTCGAAGGATCGAGCAGTGCGTGGCGGTGTAGCCAAAGTGCCTGTCCCACGACGAAAAGCAGCGTCAATCCCAACGTCCCGAGGAGCTTGAACTGGACCCATACCGCTTCGCTGAAGTGGCTGGCCACCCACCAGTTGAGCGCGCCCAAAAAAAGAAAGAAACCGGACCACGCATCAGAAAGGATACGCCACTTTCGCGGCGGCAATTGGACATGGTGGCGCAGCGTAAGTTCCATCAGGTTGCGGCCGCTCAAACGCGCAATCCATAACGCGAGCGCCATGAACCAATAGACCGCAGTGGGTTTCCACTGAATGAAACGGGGATCGTGAAAGAAAATCGTTGCTCCACCCAAGAGCGTCACGAGGAAAAAGGTGACCCAGAGCGTTTTGTCGACAGGTTTGCGTCGTACTTTGAGCCAGACGATCTGCAACGCAGTCGCGCCGATGGTGACTGCGGTGGCCGCAAGGATGGGCACCCGATCGGGTGCAATCCCGTCACCGAACCAAGGCGCCAGCGCGTCGCGCCAGTCGGGCAGGACATTCAGCACCTGGTAGGTGAGAAAGAACGCGATCAGCGGAAAGAGGTCGAAAAGAAACTTCATGGTGACACGATTGTACCTGCTTTTCTCGGTACAATCGCAGGCATGAAAATCTTGGCTTTCGATACCGCTTCTGACCATGCGTGCGTCGCCGTCCAGTGGGACGAGGCGGTGCATACCTGTAAGCTTCAGGGCTATGCACGCCACTCCGAGCACTTGCTCGCGGCCATTGCCCAGACTTTTGCGGAAAAGGGGCTTGGCAACTGGCAGCAGGAGATCGATGCGATCGCGTTCGGTGCGGGACCCGGGGCATTCACCGGGGTTCGCTTGGCGTGCGCGGTGGCGCAGGGGATGGGGATGGCGTTGGGCAAACCTCTGTTGGCGCTCGACGCGCTGGCACTGGTCGGGCGCTCGGCATACCCGGAGGGCCCGAGTGGCTGCGTCTGGGTTGCTGCCGACGCCCGCATGGGTGAGTGGTACCACCGTTGGTTCGAAGTGACCGCGGGCGGGGAATGGCAACCACGTTCGGAACCCGCACTCGTCTCACCGCATTCCGCCCGCTGGGATGAGATCGCGATTGATCCCGATGGTACCGAATTTCGTTTCGCGGGGTTTCGCCTCGCCGAGCGTTGGCCGGAATCGTGGCCAGCGCCATTCGAAACGCGCTGGATCGACGCGATCGCGCCCGAAGCGCTCCTTGCCGCGGCGCGCGCAGCCGCCGCGCAGGAGCAATTCGTCGCCGCCGATGCAGCGCAACCGGTTTATGTCCGGGAGCGCGTCGCGCTGACCCTGGAAGAACAGCAAGCGTTACGGGCAAAGAAACGCGAAGCGGCAACACAGAGTAGGGCATGAACGCGGTCACGATCGATCCGCTTACCCGTGCTGATCTCGATTGGCTCCTTCCTCTTGAGGCAGCATGCCAGACCATGCCTTGGCAAGCGGACCATTTTGTGGCCTGTTGGCAACCCAATGCGTGCCAGCGAGGTTGGGCGCTTCGCTGCAATCACAGTCCTGTCGGTTATCTCGTGGGCCTGTGGGTCACTGACGAAGCCCATTTACTCAATCTGGTCGTAGCGCAACCCTATCGCCGACAGGGGTTTGGCGCGCGCCTACTGGCCCATTTCTTCGCCCATAACCAGGAAACGGCCACCTTTTGGCTCGAAGTCCGAGCCGACAATCGACCGGCAATCGGTCTCTACGAACGGCATGGTTTCCAGCGGGTAGCGCTCCGCAAAGCCTACTATCGCCTACCCGATGGCCAGCGCATCGATGCCTGGGTGATGCGCAAGGATCGCACCGCAGACGGGAGCGCGCGATGACCGATCCGTTGCGCCGTTTCGCATGGCTCGATGCGATGGAACTCACGCCGTTTTGGCGGTTGCGGTCCCGTTGGCTTATCTCCGATCGTTCTGCGCAGACGCAGACCGATGCCCAAACCAAACCGCAGAGCGACGCGATCGATACCGCACCTTCGCCGCAGCGACAACCGTCCCGGCAGAGGCAATGGCAAGCGCTCCTCCAACCAGCTCCGCCCCAAGTGCCGCCTGAGACACCACCGTCGCCTTCCCCTGAGCGGTCGAAGCAGATCGCTACGATGGATTGGGAGGCGCTCGAAGCGGCGATTCGCCGCTGTCAAGCCTGTCCGTTGTCGCGTGAGCGAACCCAAGCGGTGCCGGGTGTAGGGGATCACCGTGCCCGCTGGCTCTTTGTCGGCGAAGGACCGGGACGCGAAGAGGATCGCCAGGGAGAGCCGTTCGTCGGACCGGCAGGGAAGTTGCTCGATGAGATGCTCTTTGCCCTTGGGCTCAGACGCGGTGCGGATGTCTATATCGCCAACGCGGTGAAATGCCGCCCCCCTTTGAACCGAACGCCGCACCCGGAAGAGATCGCCGCCTGCAACCCGTTCCTCGCGCGTCAAATCGCGCTCCTTGCGCCCCGCATCATCGTCGCGTTGGGCAAGCCAGCTGCTTTTGCGCTCCTCAACGAAGAGGTGAAAATCGCCCAAGCGCGTGGTCGTCGCTTCGATTACCACGGGATTCCCGTTGTCGTCACCTACCATCCCGCCTATTTGTTGCGCAACCCGGCAGACAAACGAAAGGCGTGGGAAGACTTGCTCTTTGCGCGCCGAATTTTGATGCAGCAGGTATAATCGTTTTCTATGACCGCAAAGCGAATACCGCTCCATCCCCGCAATCCGCAACCCCGTGGGATTGCGCAACTCGCCCAAATCTTGGCGAACGGGGGGATCGTCGCGATTCCTACCGACGCCAGCTATTCCCTGGTCTGGCCGGTGGGGGACGCCAACGCGCTCGTGCAAGTCCGCCGTTTGCGGGGGGTTGACGACAATCACCTCTTCACCCTCTTTTGTTCCGACCTCTCTATTTTGGGGCAATACGCCCGGGTCGACAATCAACAATATCGTCTGCTCAAACTCGGTACGCCAGGGCCATTTACTTTCATCTTGGAGGGAACGCACGAACTTCCTCGTCGTGTGCTCCATCCGAAACGGCGAACCATCGGCCTGCGCGTGCCCGACCACCCGGTCGTGCAGGCATTGTTGGCAGCGCACGGTGCGCCGCTACTAGCAACGACCGTTCAACCCGCCGGTGCCGAAGAACCACTTTCCGACCCCGATGCGATCCTCGACCAGTTGGGGCACGTACTCGCGGCGGTCGTCGACACCGAAGAGATGCCCCAGGGTGCGACCACGATCATCGACCTGACGGAACGCCCGCCTGTGATCCGTCGCCTGGGCTTGGGGGATCCGGCTCGCCTCGGGCTCGAAGTGGTTGAAAGCGAAACGTGATGGCAGAACTCATCGCGACGCTCGCGGTTTGGGCGATTCCGGTCTTACTTGCCATCACCTTGCACGAAGCTGCGCACGGTTACGTGGCGCGCGTGTTTGGCGATCGCACCGCGGAGCGGCTGGGACGAATCACCCTCAACCCCATCAAACACATCGATCCGGTTGGAACGGTTGCGGTTCCTGTCGGTATCCTCACGTTATCGACTCTATTCGGTGGCTCTGCGATGCTCTTTGGCTGGGCGAAGCCGGTTCCGGTCGATCCGCGTTTTTTGCGCCGCCCCAAGCAGGACATGCTCTGGGTCGCGGGGGCTGGTCCGATGATCAACCTCGCCCAGGCGCTTGTATGGGCCTTCCTCTTCAAAGTGGCCTTCCTGTTTGGGCCAGGGGGGAGTTGGCTGGCGCTGGCTCGAATGAGCGATGCGGGCATTCACATCAACCTGATTTTGGCGCTCGTCAATCTCTTGCCCATTCCCCCGCTGGATGGGGGGCGCATGTTGGTGGCCGCATTACCCTACCGTTTGGCCAGCAACGTCGCCCGTTTGGAACCCTACGGCATGGTGATCGTGTTGCTGCTCTTGTTCTCGGGCGGTCTGTCGATGATCCTCTGGCCGCTCTACGCCCTCTTTCGGCACTTTTTTCTCTCTTTGGTCGGCATAGGAGTCTGACGTTCATGTACGCGGAACGGGTCGTCTCTGGCATGCGCCCTACCGGGCGACTGCATCTTGGGCATTACCACGGCGTTTTGAAGAACTGGGTGAAGCTGCAAGACGAATATCCCTGTTTCTTCTTCGTTGCCGACTGGCACGCGCTGACCACGCAGTACGATGAACCGCAAACCATCGCGCAACACACGTGGGACCTCATCATCGACTGGCTTGCCGCCGGGATCAACCCGAACCAAGCCACGATCTTCATCCAATCGCGCGTGCTCGAACATGCCGAACTTCATCTCCTCCTTTCGATGAGTACGCCGCTCGGATGGCTGGAACGGGTTCCCACCTACAAAGATCAGATCGAAAAGCTCTCCCACAAAGACCTTGCCACCTACGGATTTCTGGGTTATCCGGTGCTGCAGGCAGCAGACATCCTGATCTATCGCGCCAATCGGGTTCCCGTGGGCGAAGACCAAGTGCCGCATATCGAACTCACACGGGAAATCGCTCGCCGCTTCAACCATTTTTATGGCCGTGAACCGGAATTTGAAGCCAAAGCGCTCGAAGCGGTGAAAAAACTGGGTGGAAAGCGGGCCAAGCTCTACCTGGAGTTACGCACCCGTTACCAGCAAAACGGTGACGACGAGGCGCTCGCGCAAGCCAAAGCGATGTTGGAAGAGGCGCAAAGCCTCACGTTAGGGGATCGGGAGCGGCTGTACGGTTATCTTGAAGGGCGGCACCGGTTGATCCTCGTCGAACCGGAAGCGCTTTTGACCGAAGCGGCGAAAATGCCTGGCCTCGACGGACAGAAGATGTCGAAAAGTTACGGCAACACGATCGCTCTGCGCGAAGAGCCCGAAATCGTCACCAAAAAAGTGCGCACGATGCGGACCGATCCTACCCGTGTGCGTCGGACCGACCCCGGTGAGCCAGAGCGATGCCCGGTGTGGCAATTCCATAAAATCTACACCGACGCCACCTGTCACCAATGGGTCCAAGAAGGGTGCCGAACCGCGAAAATCGGCTGTCTCGAATGCAAAC
The DNA here is from genome assembly GCF_019049855.1 of Hydrogenophilus thiooxidans. Taxonomy (GTDB): domain Bacteria; phylum Pseudomonadota; class Gammaproteobacteria; order Burkholderiales; family Rhodocyclaceae; genus Hydrogenophilus; species Hydrogenophilus thiooxidans. Next base: position 24,879 of record NZ_JAHLSY010000022.1, read on the forward strand.
AACCGGTGCTCGACGCGATCCTCAAGGAGCAGGCGCAGTTTCGCGAACGGGCACAACCCTATCTCGACGACCCGTCGCTCGTGCGCGCGATCGTCGCCGACGGCTGCGAAAAAGCGCGTAAAGTCGCCCAAGAGACGATGCGTGACGTCCGCGAAGCGATGGGAATCGACTACACCTAATGTGAGACCCACCGTGCCGACCTCTGCGGTGAACGCAACGCTTTACGAAACGCACCATCCGGTTGCGCGCCTCTACGGCGCGCCGCTTGCGGAGCTTCCTGAAGATCTCTATATCCCCCCGCAGGTTTTGCGCCTCTTGCTGGAAGCATTCGAGGGCCCTTTCGACCTCTTGTGGTTCCTGATCCGCAAGAACCGGATCGATTTGCGAGACATTCCCGTCGCGAAGCTCACTGAGCAGTATTTGGAATACGTCGCAACGATGAAGGCGCTCGACCTTGATCTGGCTGCAGAGTACCTTGCGATGGCAGCGACCCTCATCGCGCTCAAAGCGCGGCTCCTTCTGCCACGCGCTGCGGAGGGAGCAGCGGGCGAAGAAGCGCCGGAAGAGGATCCGCGGGCAAGGCTCGTCGCGCAACTTTTGCGTTACGAGCAGTATCGCCAGGTGGCAGAGACCTTGGATCGACTGCCTCGCGCCGGTCGCGATTTCACCTGGACGCATCCTGTCGAAGTGGCAGAACCGATCGCCCCTCCGCTACCGGTACCCACGCTCCAGGCGCTGGCGCGCGCATGGTGGGGGCTCCTGGCGCGGCAGGATGAGCGGCGTCCCCACGAAGTGGTCGAAGAGCCGCTGACGGTCACCGTCGTCAGTCAGGCACTTGTGGAGACGCTTCGGCTGGCGCGCCGACCGCTGACGTTCTCGGAACTGTTGCCCCCCTCCGCGGAGCGACGCTACCTGGTCACGGCGTTTTTCGCATTGTTGGAACTGACACGTCTCGGCGCGGTGGACCTGACCCAAGACGAACCCCTTGCGCCCATCGTCGTCGCGCTCACTGAGTCCGCAGACGAAGCGCTCGCTCGTTTGGCTCTGGAAAAGGGGAATGGATAATGCAGCGCACCCAAGAACCTTCCGCTCATTGGCCGGTACGCCGGATCCTCGAAGCGATTCTTTTCGCTGCCGATCGGCCGCTCACCATCGCGGAACTCCGCCAATGTTTCGATCCTGATCCCGGTAGCGACATCATTGCGTCGGCGCTTGCAGAATTGCAACGGGAATGGGAAGGGCGGGCGCTTTCCCTCGTGTGCGTTGCAGAAGGGTGGCGTTTTCGCACCGTTGCGGAGGTTCAACCCTACCTGGCCCGTCTCTTTGCGCAGCAAAACAGACATTTGAGCCGCGCCCTGCTCGAAACCCTCGCGATCATCGCCTATCAAGGCCCCGTGACGCGCGGAGAGATTTCGGAAATTCGGGGGGTTGAACTCTCGCCCAACTTATTGCGACAACTGGAAGCGCGCGGGTGGATCGAGATCGTCGGCCATCGGGACGGTCCGGGGCGGCCGGCGTTGTGGGCGATCACACCGCGTTTGTTGAGTGATCTCGGCCTCAAGAGCCGTGACGAACTCCCTTCCTTACCCGAAGTCGCTGCAGAGCATGCGGCCAAAATCAGGAATGCCATCGACCCATGACACGCAATCATGCCCTTACCGCCCATGACGGTGCCGCCTCAGCGCCAGCTGCGCAACCGGGAGAGCGTCTGCAAAAGGTGCTTGCTCGATTGGGGCTCGCGTCGCGCCGAACCATCGAAGAATGGATTCGCGCTGGGCGCATTCGGCTCAACGATCGCCCCGCCCAACTGGGTGACCGAGTGAAACCCGGAGACCGCATCAAACTGGACGGCAAACTGATCGAATGGCGCCGCGCAACGGCGTTTCCGCGGGTGATTCTCTACCACAAACCCGAAGGAGAGCTCGTCACGCGCGACGACCCAGAAGGGCGTCCCACGGTTTTCGATCGCTTGCCCGTTTTGCGACGCGGCCGTTGGCTCGCGGTGGGGCGGCTCGACCTCAATACCTCTGGTTTGCTGATCCTTACCACCGATGGGGATCTCGCCAACCGCTTGATGCATCCCCGCTACGGGTGGGAAAGGGAATACGCTGTCCGAATTCTGGGCACTTTGGCCCCCGAAGATCAAACGCAATTGCTCGAGGGCATCGTGCTCGAGGATGGCCCTGCCAAGTTCAATACCCTCGTCGATATCGGTGGCCAGGGAGCGAACCACTGGTATCGGGTAACCATTGGCGAAGGGCGTAACCGCGAAGTGCGGCGGATGTTCGAAGCGCTGGGGTATACGGTCAGTCGCTTGATCCGCGTCCGTTATGGTCCGATCGCGCTACCGCCCCGACTCAAACGCGGCATGTGGCTAGAGTTGCCGGCAGAGGAGGTCTCTCGCCTCTTCGGTATTCCCTTGCCCAAAGGGTTGGCAACGGCTGCGAAACCGCGTATCCCGCGTCCGCGCGCATCGCGTCCCAACCGTTCGTCCGACAACAAAAAGAGAGGAGGATAGACCATGGCAGATCGCCGTTTGCGTGTTTTCTATACCGTCGTCAAATCGGGCTCCTTTACCCGTGCCGCGGAACGGTTGGGTATGACGCAACCTGCGGTGACCTTTCAGATCAAACAGCTCGAAGAGCACTTCGACACGACGCTCATCGATCGCAGCCACCGCAAATTGCGCTTGACCCCTGCAGGCGAGATCGTCTTTGCCTACGCCGAGCGGATGATCCTGCTCGATGATGAACTCGAGACCCGAATCAGTGAATTGACCCAAGAATTACGCGGACCGCTTACGATCGGTTGCTCAACGACGCTTGCCGCATTCTGGGCGCCGCGTCTTATCGAAGAGTTCAAGCGGCGTCATCCCAACGTGATCCCGCGCCTGATCGTCGGGAACTCGGAATTGACCCAGAACCGGGTCGCGAACCGCGAACTCGACATGGGAATGATCGAAATCGTCGCCGATGATCCCCACATCGAAGAGATTCCCGCTGGGCGCGACGAATTGTGGGCGATCTTTGCACCGGGTCACCCACTTGCAAAATCGGGGAAAAAGCGGGTGACTGCGCGCGAATTGGCGGAATATCCGTTCATCCAGCGCGACCCCGGCAACGCGATCCGCGAATTGGCCGAGCAGTTTTTCGAAAATGCGGGTATCGACCCCACGTCGCTCAATATCGCTGCCGAAATCGGGACTCTTGCCGGCGTCAAACACCTTGCGGCAGCGGGGATTGGGGTCGCGATCGCATCACGTGCCGCGCTGCTTGAAGAGATCCGTGCCGCTGACTTACGGGCCCTTCCGCTCGACCCACCCTTGTATACCCCTTTCGTGATCATCATCCCCAAAGACAAATTCCGTTCGCGAAAAATCAACGTCTTTGCCGAATTTGCCAAAGAGCGGCTCCAAGCCATGGAGCGCTCGCTGCCCAAAGCCGAATTCTTCTTTGGAAGTTGAGCAAGGCGCTTCCTGCGGGTGATGGCCAAACCGACGACCCAATTCCAATGCCGCCAATGCGGTGCCGAATACCCGCGTTGGCAAGGGCGATGCCTGCACTGCGGCGAATGGAACACTTTAGAAGAGGTCAATGCGCCCTCGCGCGGGGCAAGCGGCCGGGGCCGTGCCACCACGCCGCAATCCCTCACAGGGAGCGTATCAGCGGCGGTCGTCACGGTCGACGCGGTCCACCGCCAACCGCTTCAGCGGATCACAACCGGATTGTCGGAATGGGATCGAGTTTTGGGCGGCGGGCTCGTGCCGGGGGGTGTCGTCCTGCTCGGTGGCGACCCCGGCATTGGCAAGTCGACCCTGCTCTTGCAGTGTCTGGGGGCGCTCGAAGCGGCAAAAAATGGACCAACCCTCTACGTGACTGGGGAGGAGTCCCCGGAACAGGTTGCGCTGCGTGCCGATCGTTTGGGATTGGGGCAAATTGCGCTGCCGCTTCTTGCCGAAATCGAAATCGAACGGATCCTTGCCACGCTCGAGCAACAAAAACCGCGTGTCGCCGTGATCGACTCGATCCAAACCCTCTACACCCAGAGTCTCACCTCAGCGCCGGGTTCGGTGAGTCAAGTGCGGGAATGCGCCGCACTGCTCACCCGCTTTGCCAAAACGACCGGCACTGCGATCGTTTTGGTCGGTCACGTGACCAAAGAGGGCAGTTTGGCAGGACCACGTGTCCTGGAACATATCGTTGACACCGTCCTCTATTTCGAAGGGGATCCCCACGCGAACTTTCGTTTGATTCGCGCGTTCAAAAATCGCTTCGGTGCCGCGAACGAACTCGGTGTCTTCGCAATGACCGATCGCGGGCTCAAAGCAGTGGCGAACCCTTCAGCGATCTTTCTCTCCGAACATCGCCCAGACGTTCCCGGCAGCGTCATTTTGCCGACAGTCGAGGGAACCCGTCCGCTCTTGGTCGAGATCCAAGCGCTCGTCGATCCGGTGACCAGCCCCAATCCCCGGCGCCTTGCCGTCGGCTTGGACAGCAACCGACTGGCGATGTTGCTTGCGATCTTGCATCGCCATGCTGGGGTCGCCACCACCCAATGGGACGTCTTTCTCAACGCTGTGGGCGGCGTTCGCATCGTAGAACCCGCGGCGGACCTTGCCGTTGTGGCGGCGATACTCTCTTCGATGCGCAACAAACCGCTTCCCATTTCGCTCGTAACGTTCGGTGAAATTGGCTTGGCGGGTGAGATTCGTCCAGCACCCAGAGGACAGGAACGCCTTCGGGAAGCAGCGAAATTGGGCTTTCGCCTCGCTTGGGTTCCGCGAGCGAACCGCCCCAAACAACCGATTCCGGGGATGGACGTGATTGCGATTGAACAGATCGGGGCGTTGACAGAACTCATACAGAACGATTAGAATTCCTATTCCAACGCTACGCAACGCGAGGTAGCACGCTCCAAAAAGCGTCACGGCGCTGCGTAGAAGAAGTTGACGGGGTGGTGCTTGATGTGTTAGAGTTCCGCTTCTGTCGCGAGGATGTTGGTTCTTTGACAATTTGGGATAGCCGATAAGTGTGGGCGCCTTTGAGTGGGTGTGCGTCTGCTTCGGTAGATG
>NZ_JAHLSY010000023.1 GCF_019049855.1 Hydrogenophilus thiooxidans
GCCGTTCCAAAGCGTCACACCAGCTTCGAGTCTGACGACCATAGCGCCTTGGCACCACGCCTTCCCATCCCGAACAGGACCGTGAAACAAGGCAGCGCCAATGATACTGAGGCACCCCCTCGGGAAAGTAGGTCATCGTCAGACTCAATCCAACAATCCAACAATCCAACAACCAAAACCAGTCAATCCCATACACCAAACGCCCATCCCAAAAAGATGGGCGTTTGACTTTTACGTCGCAATGTATCCTGACCCCCTAAGCGTAACTGAAGACTGGGAAACCCGTACAATTCGAAGCGGTGTGCTTTACTCGTGAGTCCATGTCATAAATGGATTTTCGCACGCGGTTCCTTGCGTACTACCGCTACTTGAAAACGACGGACCGGAAGTGGTACCGCCATTCGATCGCCGTGCTGCTGATCATCGGCGGTCTGCTCGGTTTTCTTCCGGTTCTCGGTTTTTGGATGTTACCGCTGGGGTTGAGTCTGTTGGCAGTCGATTTCCCGATCGTGCGTCGGTTCGTTCGCCGTAGCTATGTCGCTTTCGGGCGAGCAATCGTCAAAACCCGGCAACGGCTGCGGCGTTAACTTGCACCGGTTTTGGGGTACGGAGCGCGGTGCAAAAGGTCTTTTACGCGAAATTGCGGTACGATACCCGCATGATGCGGATGGTGGGTACAAACGGGGGTGCCGTGTTTTGCGATCCCGTGATCGATCGGGGATGGGAGGAAAGGATGGAGGCGGTTGTCGATCGGGCGCGCGCCTGGGCGCAGACGGAACGCCATTTCGAAGTCGATGCCGAGCAACTCCGCGCGTGCTTGCTCGCGGTGTTGCCAGCGGATCGGGTGTTGTGCGCACCTGAAGAGTTGGCGCCGTACGAATGCGACGGTTTGTCGGTGTTTCGCGCACAGCCACTGGCGGTAGTGCTGCCGCAGTCGGAAGACGAAGTGGTTGCGGTGCTCAAGGTGTGTCACGAGATGGGGGTGCCGGTGGTGCCACGCGGCGCGGGCACGGGGTTGTCCGGTGGGGCGATGCCCCATCCGCAAGGGGTGGTGCTCTCGTTGGCGCGCTTGAACCGGATTCTGGCGATCGACCCGGTCGCGCGAACGGCTCGGGTGCAGCCAGGCGTACGCAATTTGGCGATCAGTGAAGCAGTGGCGCCCTACGGGCTTTACTATGCGCCCGACCCATCGTCACAAATCGCGTGCACGATCGGGGGGAACGTTGCCGAAAACTCGGGTGGCGTGCACTGTTTGAAGTATGGCTTGACGGTCCATAACGTGCTTGCGGTGCGTGGGTTTACGGCAAGTGGCGAACCCGTGGCGTTTGGGAGTGTCGCGCCCGACGCGCCGGGTTATGACCTTCTGGCGCTGACGATCGGTTCGGAAGGGATGCTTGCGGTGGTCACCGAAATCACCGTGCGCCTCTTGCCCAAACCGGTCGTGGCGAAGTGTCTTTTGGCCGCGTTCGATTCGGTTCGAGCCGCCGGGGAAGCGGTTGCGGCGGTGATTGCGGCGGGGATCATTCCCGCGGGGCTGGAGATGATGGATCGTGGCGCGACGGTGGCGGTGGAGGATTTCATCCATGCGGGTTATCCCACCGACGCGGAAGCGCTGTTGCTGTGTGAAGCCGATGGGACCGAAGCCGAAGTAGCCGAAGAGATCGCGCGGATGAAAGCGGTGTTGGAGGCGCACGGGGCCACAGAAATCCGTGTTTCCCGCGACGAGGCGGAGCGGCTGCGCTTCTGGGCGGGGCGCAAAGCGGCGTTTCCTGCGGCCGGACGTATTTCGGCCGACTACTACTGTATGGATGGCACCATCCCGCGCCGCGCGATCGGTGCGATGCTCGAAGCGATTCGTGAGATGGAGTCGCGCTACGGGTTGCGTTGCCTCAATGTCTTTCACGCCGGCGATGGCAATTTGCACCCGCTAATCCTGTTCGATGCCAATGTCCCCGGGGAATGGGAGCGTGCCGAGGCGTTCGGGGTGGAAATTCTCGAACGCTCGGTGGCGCTGGGGGGGACGATCACGGGAGAACACGGCGTCGGAGTCGAGAAGATCAACCAGATGTGCGTGCAATTCACGCCCGAAGAGCGCGAGGCCTTTTTCCAGATCAAAGCGGCGTTCGACCCGGACGGTGTGTTGAACCCGGGAAAAGCGATCCCGACGCTGCACCGTTGTGCCGAGTATGGCAAGATGCGCGTCTCTGGGGGAGCGTTGCCGTTTCCCGAACTTCCCCGTTTTTGAGTGACCGGGGCATGGTATGACAGACGAAACCCAACAGCGCATCATCTCTGAGTGGCAGAAACGATTGCATACGGCACGCGAACGGCGCCAGCCCGTCCGTATCCGCGGCGGCGGGAGCAAAACGCACTTGCCGTGGTGCAGGATACCCGATGAGGCCGTTGTGATCGATACGCGTGCGTGGCGTGGTGTCGAGCGCTACGAACCCACCGAGTTGGTGGTGACGGTGCGCGGTGGAACCCCACTGGACGAGGTCGAGGCGCTTCTTGCCGAGCGCAATCAGTGGTTGCCATTTGCCCCCCCGCGTTTTCGCGCCGGAACGACGATTGGCGGTGTCGTCGCGAGCGGCCTGTCCGGCCCCACCCGCCTTGGGCACGGAACGGTGCGCGACGCGGTGCTGGGGGTTCGGTTGCTCGATGGTCGGAGGCGTGTGTTGCGTTTCGGCGGCGAAGTGATGAAGAACGTCGCCGGGTATGACGTGTCGCGGCTCTTGGTTGGGTCGTGGGGCACGCTGGGCGTGCTGCTTTCGGTTTCGCTCAAGGTGTCGCCCGTGCCACCGGCATCGGCAACCCGCCGTTTCGCGATGACGGCTGTGGAGGCGAGTAGGCAACTCAACCGCTGGGCGGGGCAGCCGTTGCCGCTTTCGGCAGCGCTGTGGGCAGACGGGACGCTTTGGGTGCAACTGCATGGCGCAAGAGCGGCGGTCGAGGAAGCTGGCGTTCAGATCGGGGGCGAGCGGGTTGCTGAAGACGAAGCCGACGCGTTGTGGCAGCATGTCCGTGACCACCGCGAACCACTCTGGGCGGTACCCGACGGCTTGGTGTTGTGGCGCCTGTCTGTACCGCCAACGGCGCCGATCACCGAGGTTGGTGCCCGTTTCTGGTTCGAAGGGACTGGAGGGATTCGCTGGGTGGTCGCGCCGCCTGACTGGGATGGTTTCGCGTACGCCGCGCAACTGGGCGGCTGGGCGTGGCGGTGGCAAGGCGCAGCGTCGCGCTGGATGAGCGCGCGGCCTGAAACGGTAGCGGCGATCGAAGCGCGCGTGCGCGACGTGTTCGACCCCGATCGCCTCTTCGGCGACGGCCCGTTCGGGGAGGGGTGAGCGATGCAAACCCATCTCGCGCCATTTGCCCAAGCGTTGCCGGAAGCGGCAGAAGCCGAGGCGATTCTGCGCAAATGCGTCCATTGCGGATTCTGTACCGCAACCTGTCCCACCTACCAGCTGTTGGGGGACGAGCTCGACGGGCCGCGGGGGCGTATCTACCAGATCAAAATGGTGCTCGAAGGGGCGCCGGCAACGCGCACGATCCAGCACCATTTGGATCGCTGTTTGACGTGCCGATCGTGCGAAACCACCTGTCCGTCTGGAGTGACCTATCACCGCTTGCTCGACATCGGGCGTGCGGTGGTCGATGCTCAGGTGCCCCGGCCAAAGGGAGAAGCGTGGGTACGCAAAGCGTTGGCATGGGGACTGACCAACCGGCCGCTTTTCACCGCGGCGCTGCGCGTTGGTCAAGCGGTGCGGCCGCTTCTGCCCAAAACGCTCGCACAACAGGTGCCGCCTAAGGAGGCCCCTGGGCCGTGGCCGGTCCGCGACCATCCGCGGCGTATGTGGGTCGTGACCGGCTGCGTGCAACCGGCGCTGAAACCGGGGATCAACGCGGCAACCGCCCGGCTTTTCGACGCGCTGGGGATTACGCTGACGCCTGCGCCCGACGCCGGTTGTTGCGGCGCAGTCGAGCACCATTTGGGAGAAAACGAAAAGGCACTGGCGCGCGCACGGCGTCATATCGATTGGTGGTGGCCGAAGCTCCATTCAGGCGAAATCGAAGGGGTAGTGGTCACCGCTAGCGGTTGTGGAGCGCACGTCCGCGACTATGCCGCGCTGTTGGCGCACGACCCCGCGTACGCGGAAAAGGCGCGTTTCGTCGTCGAGCGGGTGTGGGACCCCAGCGAGGTGGTGGCGCGCTTCGAGGCGGATCTGTTGGCGCGTCTGGGTTCGGTGCCGCCCGGTTCGCGCGGGGTGGTCGCATTTCATGCGCCCTGTACGCTTCAGCACGGACTCAAGGTGCGTGGCGTGGTGGAACGGTTGCTGACGCAGGCCGGTTGGGTGGTGCCGCCCGTGCGCGACGCTCACCTCTGTTGTGGTTCGGCCGGCACCTACAGCCTCTTGCAACGCGAAATCAGTGCGGCGCTCAAAGCGAACAAATTAGAAGCGCTGGCGGAAACGCGAGGGCAGGTGATCGCGACGGCCAATATCGGGTGTTTGGTCCATCTGCAAAGCGGTACGGCGTTGCCGGTGAAGCACTGGGTCGAGTTGCTCGCCGAGGCGTTGCCGTCTGCTGCATAGGAGATTGACGTGGCGCAATGGCAGTTTGCGAAGATGCACGGGCTGGGCAACGACTTCGTCGTGCTCGATGCGGTGCGTCAAGCGATCGCGCTCACCCCTGATCTGGCGCGACGGATCGCGGACCGGGCGTTTGGGATCGGGTGCGATCAGATCCTGCTGGTCGAGCCGCCCCCGGACGAGACGGTCGATTTTCGCTACCGGATTTTCAACGCCGATGGGGGCGAAGTCGAACAGTGCGGGAACGGGGCGCGCTGTTTTGCCCGTTTCGTCTTCGATACGGGGCTGACGCAAAAACGGGTGATCCGCGTGCTGACCCGTTCCGGTGTGATCGCGCCGCGGCTCAATGACGACGGCTCGGTGACGGTCGATATGGGGCCACCGCGTTTTTTGCCGTCGGAAATTCCGTTCGTGCCGCAGGCGGCAGACCCGGAGTCTGCCGAGGCGTGGGCGACGTTGCGTTCAGCTGATGCCGCGCCCGCAGTGACCCCGTTGCGGGTCGGTGACGAGCGGTTGCTGGTGAGCGTCGTCTCGATGGGCAACCCCCATGTGGTGCTCGTGGTCGGGGATGTGCGCACCGCGCCGGTGGCAACACTGGGGCCGGCGATCGAACGCCACCTGGCTTTCCCGGCGCGGGTGAATGTCGGGTTCATGGAGGTGGTGACGCCGCAGCGGATTCGCTTGCGGGTTTTCGAACGCGGCTCGGGGGAGACGTTGGCGTGTGGCACGGGGGCATGTGCTGCGGTGGTAGCTGGAATTCGCCGCGGTTTGCTGCAAAGTCCCGTGACGGTGGAGACACGCGGCGGGACCCTGACCGTTGCGTGGGCTGGCGGCCACGCGCTTCAGCCTGAGCCGGTGTGGATGACCGGGCCGGCGGTGACGGTCTTTCACGGTACGTTCGATCCGGATCAACTGGTGCCACGCCCCACATGGGACGTGGCCTCTGAGCCAGATTGAGCGCGGGCGATGGGCAGGGAGCGACTGCGGCGCGTGCGCAACGCCCGTTTGCGACGCCGGCGCGCAGTAACCGGCAGGGTGGCGCTTTCGGCGCGCGCGGTGAAGCGTTATCTTGCCGACCACCCCGCCTTTTTCGTTCGGGAAGCCAAATGGTTGGCGACCCTGCGCTTGCCGGATGGGACGCCGGCCGATGTGATCTCGTTGGCGCATCGGCAAGCGACCCAACTGCGACACGAACGCGACCGTTTGGCGGCGCAACTCGCCGAATGGGAAGCGATCGTACGCGCCAACGACCGATTGGCGCGGCAGGTGGTTGCGCTCTTGGTCGCGCTGCAGAGCGCCTTGACACCGCAGGCGGTTCGAGAAACGGTGCTGGCGTGGGCAACGCGGGAGTTTGCTTTTCCCTGTGTCCGTTGGTGTGAGGCGCTGCCGCTTCCCTTGCAACGGTGGTTGGGATTGCGCCCGGTACGCGCTGCGGCATTGCCAGCGGACGCAACCTTGACGGCGTGGTTCGGGGCATCTTACGGCTCGGCAGCGCTTTTGGTGATCGAAGCGGGGCAATGGGTGCTGTTTGCGCACACGGCCTCGGACTATTTCGACGAACGCAACGGTGTCCTTTTCTTGGAACAGATTCGGGCGGGGATCCGCGCCGCGTGGGCACGGGTGGAAGGAGCGGGGCGAACAGAGGACGCAGCACGGGGGGCAGGTGGCGCGACGTTCGATTCGTGACGATGGGCGCGTCGGGCAGGTAACGCCGCGGACGGGCGCAGCGCCGGGCGCGTTGGACGGTCTGCCGCCGCTTATCGCGGCGTGGTTGGACTATCTTGCGGTCGTGCGCCGCGTTTCAGCGTACACGCATGCGGCGTACGCGCGGGAGATCGCGCACCTCGTGGCGCTCTGCAACGGGGCGCTTGGCGAGGTGACCCCTGCTGCGATCCGCAAAGCGATCGGCACGGCGCACGAAGCGGGGTTGGCGCCCCGGTCGCTGGCGCGGCGCTTGTCGGCGTGGCGCGCTTTTTACCGCTGGGCATGTACGCATGGCCATTTGGCGGTCGATCCCACCGTTGGGGTTCGGCCACCGAAAAGCGATCGCCTCTTGCCGAAAGCGTTGCCCGTGGATGAGGCGATGCGCTTTCTCGACGCACTGAGCGCGGCCCGTCCGCAGCCAACGCCGCAGCAACCGGAAGGAGGGCGCGCCGAAGCACTTTGGGCGCGCGACCGGGCGCTGTTCGAGCTCCTTTATGGGTGCGGCTTGCGGGTGGGCGAGTTGGTCGCGCTCGACCACGACGACCCGGAGTGCGATTGGACGGCCGGACGGATCGTGGTGTTGGGTAAGCGCCGCAAACGCCGCTGGGTGCCGGTGGGTCGCATGGCGCGCGACGCGGTGCGGGAGTGGTTGCGTTTTCGTCCGCTCCTGGCGGCAACCGATGAGCGGGCGCTTTTCGTCTCCGAGCGCGGCAGGCGGCTTTCGCCGCAAGGGGTGGCGTCGCGGTTGGCCTACTGGTCGGAACGGCTCGGCGTGGGGCAGCGGCTCCATCCCCACATGTTGCGTCACAGTTTTGCGAGCCATCTGTTGCAGTCAAGCGGCGATCTGCGCGCGGTGCAAGAGTTGCTGGGCCATGCGTCGTTGGCGAGCACCCAGATCTACACGAAACTCGACGTGCAGCATCTGGCGCGGATTTATGACACCGCACACCCACGCGCACGGCGCAGGCAGCGCGAAAGCGCGGTAGAATCGCCCCATGGCCGATCTGATTCTGAAACCGGGTAAAGAGCGCGCCGTCCAGGCGCGTCACCCGTGGATTTTCGCCCAAAGCGTCGCCAAAGTGGTGGGGCGCGTCGAAAATGGTGGCACGGTGCGCGTCTGTGCGCACGATGGTACGCCGCTTGCCCGCGCGGGCATTTCCTTCACCTCTGGGATTCGCGCGCGCATCTGGCGTTTCGAGCCGGATCAACCGGTCGATCACGCCTTTTTCCGCCGTCGGGTGGCGCAAGCGGTGGCGTGGCGCGCACGCCATCCGACATTGGCGGGGCAAAGCGGGGTGCGTTTGGTGCATGGCGAAGCCGACGGTCTGCCCGGGGTGATCGTCGACCGCTACGGAAGTGTTGCAGTTTTGCAGATCACCTTTGCGGGGGCGGAGCGGTGGCGTGACGCGATCGTCGAGGCGCTCGTTCGCGCCTGTCCCGATTTGTGCGCGGTTTATGAGCGTTCCGATTCCGAGGTGCGGCAGCGCGAAGGGCTGGCGCCCCGTGCGGGGCTTCTCTGGGGGACGCTGCCCGAGACGGTGACGATCGACGAATATGGGGTGCGCTTTGCCGTCGATATCGCTGAGGGGCACAAGACGGGGTTCTATCTCGACCAACGCGAGAATCGCCGTCTGGTGCAACAACTGGCAAGCGGCATGCGGGTGCTCAATACCTTCTGTTATACCGGGGGGTTTTCGTTGCACGCGCTCAAAGGGGGCGCAGCGGAGGTCTGGTCGGTCGACTCCAGCGCGCCCGCGTTGGCTGGGTTGACGAAAAACCTTGCGCTCAACGCGGAGCTTCCGACGGATCGATCCCGTGTGCTCGAAGCGGACGTCTTTTCGGGGCTGCGGGAATGGTTTCAGGCAGGCGAACGGTTCGATTTGGTGATCCTTGATCCCCCGAAGTTTGCCCCTTCGGCAGCGCACGTGCCGAAAGCAAAGCGCGCGTATCGGGACATCAACCTCTTTGGGATGCGTCTGGTGCGTCCCGGCGGGTACTTGATGACCTATTCCTGTTCCGGTGGGATCGGCGTCGAGGAGTTTCAGGCGTTGGTGGCAACGTGCGCGGCAGAGAACCGCCGCAGCGGGCAGATCGTTGCCCGCTTGAGTGCGGGGGCCGATCATCCGATCGGTTTGGGGGCGCCAGAGGGCGAATACCTCAAAGGGCTGTTGGTGCGGCTCGACTGACCGGTTTTTTGTGTTAGATCAAAGCGCTGGGTGGTGATTTGTGGTACGATCGCCCGCTTTTCTGGAATGTCTGCGCGGAGGTCTGTGATGGGGCAACTGCAATTTCCGGTTTCCTGGTATTTCGACGAGGCGCTCTACCAGAAAGAGCTCGAGGTGCTGTTCCAAAATGGGCCAGGGTATCTCGGGCACGAACTGATGGTGCCAGAGGTTGGGTGCTACCGGGCGCTCGAGCAGTTCGATGAAGGGATGGCGCTTGTGCACGACCGCGACGGGGTGCATCTGCTCTCCAATATCTGCCGCCATCGTCAGGCGATCATGCTGCGCGGCAGCGGCAAGACCGAGCAGATCGTCTGCCCGTTGCACCGTTGGAGTTACGCGCTCGACGGACAATTGATCGGTGCGCCCCACTTCCCGGAGAATCCATGCCTCAATTTGACGCGCGAGGCGGTGCAGAATTGGCACGGGCTGCTCTTTCGCGGGCCGCGCAATGTGCTCGCCGACTTAGCCGATATGAAGCCGCAATTCGCGGACCGGTTCGACTTTTCCGGATACAAGCTCGATCGGGTGGTGGTGCACGAATGCCAGTACAACTGGAAGACCTTCGTCGAGGTCTATCTCGAAGATTACCATGTGGTGCCGTTCCACCCGGGGTTAGGGAATTTCGTCGATTGCACTCAGCTCGAGTGGCAGTTCGGGGCGTGGTATTCGGTGCAACGGGTGGGGATCACGTCGCTGGCGCGCGCCGGTTCCCCGACCTACGAAAAGTGGCACCAGGCGGTGTTGGCCCACTATAATGGCCAATTGCCGGAAGATGGTGCGATCTGGTTGATGTACTACCCCAACGTGATGGTGGAGTGGTACCCCCATTCGTTGGTGGTGAGTACGCTCTGGCCGATGGGGGTCGACAAGACGTTGAATTTGGTCGAGTTCTATTATCCCGAAGCGATCGTCGAATTCGAACGCGAATTCGTCGAAGCCGAACAGGCTGCCTATATGGAGACGGCGGTGGAGGACGACGAGATCGCCGAACGGATGGATCGGGGTCGGAAGGTGTTGTGGCAAGAGGGGCGCAACGAGGTGGGGCCCTATCAGTCGCCTTATGAGGATGGGATGCCGCACTTCCACGCGTTCTATCGGCGGGTGATGGCAGACTATCTACCGGAGTAGAGGCCGAACGTGATCATCTTTGGTATCGATGCCGCGCAGCAACACCAAACGCTCGCGGCGTTTTTTTCGCTACCAGACAATTTGGCGCTGACGCTGGACGCTGAAGACCGCGTCGTTGCGGCAAGCGCTGGGCTGTTGGCGCTCATCGGTTTTGAGGAACGCGGGGTGATGGGGCAGCCGTTCGGGGCGCTACTTTTCGACGCCGACCGTTCCTCTGTGGCTGCGCGGTTGCAGGAGGCGCGCGAACAGGGGGCGACGGTGCGCTTTTCCGCGCGGTTGCGCTGCAGCGATGGGCGCTTCGTTGGCTTGGCTTGGTCGGCGATCCAAGCGGGCTCCGAAGGGTGGTTGGTGCTCTCGGCGCATGAAGTGGGCGTCAATCTCGACAACGCGGCGCGGTTGGCGCCAGAACTGACCGACCGCTTGACCGGGTTGCCGGCGCTTTCGCTCTTTTTGCAGCGGGTCGATCATGGGCTGCAGCGCCTGCGCCGCAACCCTTCGGCGCGGTTTGCGGTGGTGAGTCTGGGGCTTGATCGCTTCCATCTGGTGAATCACCGCTTCGGTTACTGGGCGGGAGATCTGCTGCTTACCGAGGTGGCGCAGCGGTTGTTGCGCAATGTGCGCCCGACCGACCTGGTGTCGCGGGTGGGCGGCGACGAATTCTGCGTGTTGTTGGAAGATGTCCGCGACGTCGCAGCGCCGTTGCGCGTGGTCCAGCGGTGGCGGGCGGGTGTGGCGGTGCCGTTTCGCGTCGGCAACCACGAGCTTTCGTGGGGGTTCTCCGCGGGGGTTGCGGTGGTCGATCAGACGGCGCTTTCGGGGGCGTCCTCACCCCTTTCCAGCGAAGCGATTCTTTCGGAAGCGCAGCTGGCGATGCGCGAAGCAAAGCGTCAGGGGGGCGCGGCGACAGTGATCTCCGACCCGGCGCTTCATCTTACGGTGCAGCAACAGTTCGAAACGGAGGCCGAGCTGCGCGCTGCAATCGAAGCGGAGGCGTTTGAACCCTATTACCAGCCGATCGTCGATCTGGAGACGCGCACCGTGGTGGGATTCGAAGCATTGGTGCGCTGGCGACATCCGCGGCGCGGTGTGTTGCCGCCGGCTGCGTTCCTCGAGGTTGCCGAAACGAGCGGATTGATCGACGCGATCGGCAAACAGGTGATCACCAAGGCGCTAGCGGCGTTGCGGACCTGGCATGCGGCGCTCGGTACCGCCACCGTGACGCTTGCGGTGAATGTTTCGCCGCGGCAACTGCTTGCGCCCGGTTTTGCCGACTGGTTGCTGGCCGCCGTCACAGCAAGCGGCGTGCCCCCCGAAACGGTGAAGGTGGAGATCACCGAATCGGCGGTGCTCGATCAGGGCGAGAAGACGCTCGCGATTCTTTCCCGGTTACGGGGCGTTGGGTTACAGGTGATGCTCGATGACTTCGGTACCGGTTTTTCGTCCCTTTCGTGCCTCTACCAGATCCCCGCGCAGGCGATCAAGATCGACCGCAGCTTTGTCGCGGCGATCGATACTCAGCGCGGGTACGATTTCGTCCGGGGGGTGGTCGATTTGGCGCATGCGCTGGGGCTCGACGTCGTGTGCGAAGGGGTCGAGACCGAAGCGCAACACGCGCAGTTGCGCGCGCTGGGCGCGCGTTGGGGGCAGGGGTATCTCTATTCGCGTCCCGTGACTTCGGACCAGGCGTTGGCGATGCTGCTCTGTGGACAGTGAACCGTTCCTTGCCACGCGGTGAGCGGCCCGTATGGCGCGAACGCCGAGACGGCAAGGAGCAGTGTGAAACTCCCGGCAACGAGCGCAAACTGCACGCGATGCCAATGCGGCGGAGCGGTGTGTAGCGCATCGGCGCGGGCACGGCGGATCATCCGCCACCCTGCAACGGCAAGGAGTAACAGCGCGCTACCTGCCACGCGCGCCAAGAGCGGCGTCAGGAGCCAGCCGCATCCCGGCGCGAGCCGGTCCGGCATTTCGAACGACGGCGCAAAGAGCAGCAGATACCCGCCGGAGAACAAGGTAAAGAGCCAAGCAAGCGCCAGAAAGGTGCGCATGGTCGCTCACGGAAAGCGGGCGAAATCGTCCGGAACGGGAAAGAGCGTGGGCTGAAAGGGTGCGTTGGCCTCGCTACGTTCTGAGGGTGGTGTCAGGCCAAAATGGCGATAGACCGCCGCGGTGGCGACGCGGCCGCGGGGGGTGCGCTGCAGGTAGCCCTGTTGGATCAAGTAGGGTTCGATCACGTCTTCGATGGTGTCGGGAGCTTCACCGATTGCCGCGGCGACGTTTTCCAAACCCACCGGGCCACCGTCGAAGCGTTCGATGATCGCGGTAAGGAGCTTTCGGTCCATCACGTCGAGCCCAAGGGGATCGACATCCAGAAGGGTCAAGGCCTCTTGCGCGATCGTGGCGGTGATCGTGCCGTTGGCCTTGACTTGGGCAAAGTCGCGAACGCGCCGCAGTAACCGGTTCGCGATGCGTGGGGTCCCGCGGGCACGGCGAGCGATTTCGAGCGCTCCGGCGTCGTCGATCGTCACGTGCAGGAGCCGCGCCGAGCGGAGCACGATCTGCTGCAGCTCTTCGGCGCTATAGAATTCGAGCCGCGCGACGATCCCGAAGCGGTCGCGCAGCGGGTTGGTGAGCATCCCGGCGCGGGTGGTCGCGCCAACAAGCGTAAAGGGGGCAACGTCGAGCTTGATCGAGCGCGCAGCAGGCCCTTCGCCGATCACGATGTCGATCTGGTAATCCTCCATCGCCGGGTAGAGGATCTCCTCCACCACGGGAGAGAGGCGGTGGATTTCGTCGATGAAGAGCACGTCACGGGGTTGCAATGTGGTGAGGATTGCGGCAAGGTCCCCGGCGCGCTCGAGCACCGGGCCAGAGGTTTGGTGAAACCCTACGCCGAGTTCTTCGGCGATGATGTGCGCAAGGGTCGTTTTCCCTAGACCGGGCGGGCCGAACAGCAAGACGTGATCCAGCGCGTCGTTGCGTTGCCGCGCCGCTGCGATGAAGATCGCAAGCTGCTCGCGGGCTTTTTGTTGTCCGGTGTAGTCGCACAACCGCTTGGGCCGTAGGGCCCGTTCGAAACGTTCATCGCCTGCGAGTGGTTGGGGCGCGATCAGCCGCTCGTTCATCGCTCAGACGTCGTTGGCAAGCGTTTCCGGCGCAGCCGCCCGTCCTTTCACCTGTTGTGGCGGTTGCGGCTCGGGATCCGGCAAACGGATTTGGTGTTCGGTACTGTATTGATAGTCTTTGAATACGTGCTCGGCGGTGAGGAGTTGATAGCTGCCGTCCGGATAGCGGCGCGTGGTGTCCTTGAGGCGGTACACATAATGGCCGCAGGTCCACACCTTGAAGTTGCGCATGTGGGTGCACAGGCACGTTTTGTCCCAGACGTGGAGCTTTTCCCCCGGGGGGGTAGTTTCCACAGCGCGGTTATAAGCGTCGATATAGGCGCAGTGGCCGTTTGCATCCAGCAGATAGCCGTACGATTCGCAGTTGGGGCGAATGCCGCTGCCGATCGCGGGGCTCGATTTGAGCATCCGCATCGGGTATCCGGTGGGAGAGATGGTATTGACTACGACGTCTTCTTCGTTGGCTTTGAAGTATTCTTGTTTGACGTCGTCAGGAAGGCCGCACTCTTTGGTGACGGTGAAGCGGGTCGCAACTTGTACCGCCGCAGCGCCCATTTCCAGGTATTCCACCGCGTCGGTGCCGGTGAAGATGCCGCCTGCGGGGATCACGGGGATCGCTAGGTGGTTTTCCGCAAGATAGCGCAACACCTCGGCGGTGATGGTCTTGAGGTCGTACTGCGCCCAGTCAAGGCCAAACCCGAGGTGACCGCCCGCCAGAGGGCCTTCGACGACGACGTAGTCGGGTAGTCGCCCGGTGCGGCTGTTCTTCTTGAGGAAGAGCGCGAGCGCCCGTACCGAGGAGACGATGATCCCAAGTTTAGCGTCGCGAAAACGCGGGTGCGTTTCGATGAGCGCAAAGCTGCCAAGGTGCAGCCCCGCCGAGAGGGTGATGCCGTCGATTCCCGCATCGAGCGCTGCTTCCAGGCGCACCTTGAGTGTCTCTTTCGGCGCGCCCATGGTGAGTTTTTCCATGCAGTTGATGAAAACCATCCCCGCACCCGTTTTGCGCGCCATCGTTTTTTCGACGTGGAGTTTTTGCGCTTCGCGTACCATCCCGAGATCGAATTTCACCGCCGATTTGTCGCTGTTTTTGACGTTGTATTTGTACTTTTTGAGTTTTTCTTTGGTGAATTCGGTTTCGTAACGTCGGTCGGTGACCGTGGGGACCATCGCGTCGGAGATGTGGCCGATGCCGCCCAATCGGGCGACTTCGAGCGCAAGATCGGTGTTGGAGATGTCTACCCCCATGCCGCCCAGCATGAGCGGCACCAGCTCGGGGCCGCGGCCACCGAACCGCAAGCGGAAGTCGTCGAGTGCGCGTCGTGTGGTCATGCTCTGTGCTGCTCCCTTGGTGTTGGTTCGTCGTGTCGGTTCAGTTTACCGCTTCCAGCCGCTTTTGAGGGCAACCGTGCGGTTGAATACCGGTGCATCCGGACGGTGGTCGAAGCGATCCGTGACAAAGTAGCCGTGCCGTTCGAATTGAAAACGTGTCTCCGGTGGTGCCGCTGCGGCATCGGGTTCGACAAAGACCTTGACGGTGGTCAAAGCGTTGGGATTGAGGTCGTCGAGAAACGAACGGGGAGTGCCGTCTGGCCCCGGCGCGCCGGGGATCGGTTGGGTGAAGAGACGGTCGTAGAGGCGCGCCTCGGCCGCCACTGCGTGCTTTGCGCAGAGCCAGTGGATCGCCCCTTTGGGTTTGTACGCGTCGGCGCCCGGCGTGCCGCTCTTGGAGTCGGGGTAGTATTCGGCAAAGACGCGGGTTACGCGGCCGTTCGCGTCTTTTTCGCAGCCCGTGCAGCGGATCACGAAGCCGTAGCGGAGCCGCACTTCGGCCCCCGGGGAGAGCCGTTTGAACCCTTTGACGGGGACTTCCATGAAGTCTTCCCGTTCGATCCAGAGCCGCTGGGTGAGGGGTAACCGCCGGGTGCCCCACTCCGGTTTTTGCGGATGGTTGGGAGCGTCGCACCATTCGACCGCTTCAGGCGGGAAATTGGTGAGCACGAGCTCGAGCGGCTCGAGGACCGCGATGCGGCGCGGCGCGATCTCGTTCAATGCGTCGCGCTGCGCTTCTTCGAACACGGTGTAGTCGATCCAACTCTCCGCTTTGGCAATCCCAGTGCGCTCGACGAAGAGGCGAAACCCTTCCGGGCAATAGCCGCGGCGCCGCGCTCCAGCTAGGGTCGGCATCCGCGGGTCGTCCCAGCCGGTCACGACGCCTTGCTCGACGAGTTCGATCAGTTTGCGTTTCGAGAGGACCGTGTATTCCAGGTTGAGGCGGGCAAACTCGATCTGCCGTGGTAACGGTCGCGAAAAGAGGCCCGCCTCAGCCAGCGCTTCGAGGAGCCAGTCGTAGAAGGGGCGCTGGTCTTCGAATTCGAGCGTGCAGAGCGAATGGGTGACGCCTTCGATCGCGTCTTCGATCGGGTGAGCGAACGTGTACGTGGGATAGATGCACCACGCGGTACCGGTGCGGTAGTGGGGGACGTGGCGAATGCGGTAGATCACCGGGTCGCGCAGGTTGAGGTTGGGATGCGCCATGTCGATTTTGGCGCGTACCACATGGGCGCCGTTCGGGAATTCGCCCGCGCGCATCCGGCGAAAAAGCTCGAGACTCTCTTCACGCGAACGGTTGCGAAAGGGGCTTTCTTGGCCCGGTTCGGTGAGCGTGCCGCGCTGCGCGCGGATCTGCTCGGCGGTTTGCGAATCGACGTAGGCCAGCCCGCGTTCGATCAGCACCTCGGCGCAGCGGTACATCGTTTCGAAAGTGTCAGAGGCGTAATAGCGGTGCTCGCCCCAATCGTAACCGAGCCATGCCACCGCCTCTTCGATCGAGCGGGCAAACGCTTCGCTCTCTTTTTCCGGGTTGGTGTCGTCGAAGCGCAAATGGCAGCGGCCACCGTAGGTTTTGGCCATTTCGAAGTTGAGGATGATCGATTTGGCGTGGCCGAAATGAAGGTAGCCATTGGGTTCTGGCGGAAAGCGGGTGACAACCGTCGCGTAGCGACCCGCGGCCAAATCGGATTCGATCTCGTTGCGGATGAAGTTACTGGGAAGCGTGGTGTCCATCGGTTCTGTCGCGCGCTTTTGACCCAGCTATTCTACACCGCGTGGACGCCCTGAAAGACCGAGCGCGACGCGCCACAGCGCGATTTTTTCGGCGAGCGTGCGGGTGGCGTGCGCCGGGGAGGTCGAAGGGGCGGGGCAGAAGCGTAAGCGGGTACGGATCGAGGGCGGGAGGGCGCGCCAGACATGCCGACGAAAGAGTCGTTCGGCGGTGGTGCCGTTGGTGACGATGCGGCTGATCGTGGGCGTTGCGACCAGTAGCCCCGCGATGTCGTTCGGTACGACGCTTGGCCCGACGATCGCATCGTCGCGGCTGCCGGGACGGTGGCAGGTGGCGATCACGTCCCAAAGGGCGATTCCGCATGCGGTCAAGGCGCGGGTGCGCGCTGGGTAGGGCAGGGTTGCGTCGAACCCCAAGAGCGTTCCCATGATCGGCCAGAAGGCGTTGCGCGGATGGGCATAATACTGCTGCGCGGCCAGTGAGGCGACACTGGGGAACGAGCCCAATACCAGCGTGTGCGGCGATTCGCCGATGAGCGGGGGGAAACCATGAGGCGTTGCAAGCGAGTCGGTCATCGCGAACGAAGCGAAGGTGGGACACGAGACGAAATATACCGCTCAATTGCTCTACAATCGCCCGCCAGGACGCA
This sequence comes from Hydrogenophilus thiooxidans, assembly GCF_019049855.1. Classification (GTDB taxonomy): domain Bacteria; phylum Pseudomonadota; class Gammaproteobacteria; order Burkholderiales; family Rhodocyclaceae; genus Hydrogenophilus; species Hydrogenophilus thiooxidans. The sequence goes on from NZ_JAHLSY010000023.1 coordinate 16,485, forward strand.
TGATTGACCCGGGTGATGGACGAACGAACGAACGATCTTGATCAGATTCTTGCCCGCGACCGGGGGCGCGTGATCGCGCTCGCACGGCGGGTGCAGCAGGCGCGCGACCCCAACGTGCGGGCGCGATTCGAGGAGCAGCGTGCGCAGCTCATCGCGGCCTCCCATGCAGCCTGGCAGGCGCGTTTGGCGGCGTGCCCCAGGGTGACCTATCCCCCAGAACTGCCGGTCAGCGAGAAAGCGGATGCGATTGCCGCGGCGATTCGTGCCCACCGGGTGGTGATCGTCTGCGGCGAGACCGGTTCCGGCAAAACCACACAGCTGCCCAAGATCTGCCTTGCGGCTGGGCGCGGGATCAGTGGTCAGATCGCCCATACGCAGCCGCGTCGGATCGCCGCGCGGGCCACTGCCGCGCGCATCGCCGAAGAGCTGGGTGAGCCGCTGGGGCGCAGCGTCGGCTTTCGGGTGCGTTTTCACGACGTGGCAAGCCCCGATGGCTATATCACGTTGATGACCGACGGGATTTTGTTGGCGGAGACGCAGCGCGACCCGTGGCTTTCCGCGTACGACACCATCATCATTGACGAAGCCCACGAACGCAGCCTCAACATCGATTTTTTGTTGGGGTATCTTCATCGGTTGCTTGCGCGTCGCCCCGACCTCAAGGTGATCATCACCAGCGCGACGCTGGACGCAGCGCGATTTGCGCGCCACTTCGAAACGGTTGTCGGTTCTGTGCCGATCATCGAAGTGAGCGGCCGCCTCTACCCCGTCGAGGTGCGGTACCGTCCCATCGAGGCGCTCGAGGAGAGCGAAGAGCCGCTCTACGACGGCATCGTGGCGTGCGTGGCCGAAGCATGGCGTGAAGGGCCCGGGGATATCTTGGTGTTCTTACCGGGCGAACGGGAAATTCGCGAGGCCCGCGCCGCGCTTGAAGCCGCGCGCGCTTCGATCCCGCGCGAATTCGAGGTCATCCCGCTTTTTGCGCGACAGTCCCCAAGCGAACAGGCGCGGGTCTTTGCGCGAGGCCAACGGGCGCGCATCGTTCTGGCGACGAACGTCGCGGAGACCTCGCTCACGGTTCCCAACATCCGCTACGTGATCGATTCGGGGCTGGCGCGAATCCACCGCTATAACCCGCGCACGCGGGTGGCGCAGCTCAAAATCGAACCGATCAGCCAAGCCGCGGCGCAGCAACGTGCGGGTCGCTGTGGGCGCGTGATGGACGGTGTCTGCTTTCGCCTCTACAGCGAAAGCGATTTTGCCGCCCGCGCCCCGCATACCGACCCAGAAATACTGCGCACCTCGCTTTCGGCGGTAGTGCTCCGGATGGCGGCGTTGCGCCTAGGGGAGGTCAAGGATTTTCCTTTTCTCGATCCCCCGCCCTATCGCGCGGTGCAAGGGGCTTACCAAGAACTGATCGAACTGGGGGCGCTTGATGCGCACACCCGCACGCTCACCCCAATCGGTGCCTTACTGGCTGAGATGCCGATCGATCCCCATCTGGCGCGGCTCTTGGTTGCGGGGCACGAACTGGGTTGTCTCAAAGAGATGCGGATCTTGGCTGCGGCGCTCTCAGTCCCCGACCCCCGAGTGCGACCCGGCGACCGTGAGGCGCAAGCCGACCAGATGCACGCGCGGTTCCGCGGCAGTGACCGCGACGCCAAATCGGAATTTTGCTGGTACCTCAACCTCTGGTCGGCTTGGCAGGAGGTGATTCGCCACGAAAGCGGCAACAAACAGCGCCAGTGGGCGCAGCGCCACTTTCTGTCGTGGCTGCGGTTGCGCGAATGGCGGGAAGTGGAAGGGCAACTCCATGCGCTCACCGGTGAGATGGGGTGGTGCGACAACGAACAACCCGCCACATACGAGGTGATCCATACTGCGCTCCTTACTGCGTTGCCGCACGGTGTCGGGCAAACCGCGCGCGACGACAAACCCGAACTGCGCGGCAGCTACCTGGGGGCGAAAGGGGTACGCTTCTGGCTCCATCCGCAAAGCGGTTCGCTGCGGCGCGCGCAGCCCGCATGGGTCTTGGCCGCCGAACGGGTCGAGACGACGAAACCCTACGCGCGGATTGTCGCGGCAATCGACCCGCGCTGGATTGAGCGCGCGGTACCGCACCTCATCGTGCGGGAGGTGGGCGAACCCCATTGGAACGGGCGCGCGGGCGAAGTGCGCGGGCTGGAAAAAGGGACGCTCTTTGGTTTGACGGTCTATAGTGGCCGACCGGTTTCCTACCGCCACGTCGACCCCGCCCTTTGCCGCACGCTCTTCATTCGCGAAGGGTTGGTAGCTGGGGATCTCCCGCCGCAACGCATCGCGCGCATGCCCTTTTTGCAGCACAACCTGGCGCTCGTTGCCGAACTGCGCGAACTCGAACAGCGGTTGCGTCGGCCCGATCTCGTCGATGAGGAGTGGCTCGAGGCGTTTTACGCAAGCAAGATTCCCGAGGACGTGGTCGACCTAGCAAGTTTCGAAGCGTGGCGACGCAGCGCCGAGCGCAGTGACCCGAAGCTTCTTTTTCTCACACGGGAGATGATCCTTTCCCGAGATGCCGAAGGGGTGGTGAGCGAACGCTTTCCTGCCACGTTCGACCTCTTCGGCGAACCGCTGCCGCTTCACTACGTGCATGACCCTGCGGCGCGCGACGACGGGGTAACCCTCACCGTTCCGGTGGCGCTCTTGAATCAGATTCCTGCAGCGCGCTGCGAATGGCTCGTGCCCGGGATGCTCGAAGAGAAGGTATTGCTGCTCATCAAGAGCCTGCCCAACAAACACAAGCACCGCTTGCAACCGCACGCCGAAAGCGTCAAAGCCTTTCTTGCCGATTGCGATGCCCATCCCGAGTGGCGCAAAGCGTCCCTCACCGGGGTGTTGGCCCGCTGGGTGCAGGCGCGCACGGAATTGACTACGCTGCCGGCGCACTTTCGGCTCGAGACGCTGCCGGCGCACTGCTTCATGAATTTCCGCGTCGTCGATGCCCACGGCCGCGTTTTACGCGAAAGCCGTCAGTTGGACGCACTCAAGCAGGCGTTGGGAGAGCAGGCGCGTGGGGCTTTTGCGGCGCTTGCCGAAGCGTGGCGGGCGCGCGGCCGAAACGCCACCGCGTCCGCCGGTGCGGACAACGACCTTTCCGCGCGGCACGAAACCGATCGCGAATCGCTATACCCGCGAGACGCCAACGGGCGATCCGACCCGGGTGCGCCCTTGCCTCAGGGCGGTTCGGAGTCGAGCGAAAGCAACCAGAACCCAGCGCTTCCCGAAGGTCCTGCGACCGAATGGATCTGGCCAGAGCTTCCGGAAATCGCCGAAGCGGTGGTCGCAGGAGTAGCGACCGTCGGTTTTCCGGCACTCGAAGATGCGGGCAGTAGCGGTGCCCGCCTCAAGCTCTTCGATACCGAAGTGGCAGCCGCTGCGGCGCACCGCCGCGGGGTATTGCGGCTGCTCGCTTTTGCGCTCAAAGAGGCGGTGCGTTCGGTTACCCGAAGCGACGTGTTCAAACGGCTCTCCATGGTTTGGTTGGCGCGCGAACGCCCAGAAGCGCTGGAAGCGAACGTGATGGAAGCGGCATTGCAAGAGGCGTGCTTGGCGGAGCCGTTACCGCGAACGCGCGCGGCCTTTGCCGAACGGGTCCAACAAGGGCGGGAGAAGTTCCTCTTGGTTGCCGATGCGATCATGCGCGCGGCGCTCGGATGGTTCGAGCAGATCGCGGCGATCGAGAAACGGCTGGAGCGGATCGAGCACCTCCATCCGGAGGGGGTCGCGGATATTCGCGCGCAATTGGCGGCGCTCACCCCCCCAGGGTTTTTGGCGCACACGCCGTGGTCCCGTCTCCAGCACTACACACGTTATCTCAAAGCGATTGCCGTTCGCCTCGACAAACTGGAAAAAGACCCAGCGCGCGACCGCAGGTGGCTCGCCGAATGGCAGCGTGCGGCGCTTCCGTGGCAAAAAGCGACCGCGAACGCGCGGGGTGCGTGGCCCCCTTTTTGGACCGAATACCGCTGGTTGCTCGAAGAGTTGCGCGTTGGCCTCTTTGCGCCGGAGCTCAAAACGCCGATGCCGGTGAGCGTCAAGCGGCTGGAGCGGCTCTGGGCGCAACAGGGGGGGTGAGTCCAAATCGGCTGGGCGTTTCTGAAGTGTGGACTGTCCCCGCGGCGCCTCCTCGTTTATCTCTGGCTGAACTGAGCGATGCGCCAAGTGGCAGTGGCTAGCCTAGCGAGTTTTTGCTGCCACGCCTGCAATCGCTCAGGGTTCCAGACTTCATTTTCCTGGGCGAGCGCACGCGTTAGGGAGAGCGTGCTGGATTGCAGCACCGCGCGCTTTTCAGCATAAGGGCGGTTACCCAGATCCTTGTTCTTGCCTGCTTCCAGCATGACCATGTTGCCCAGTCGATAAACGAAATGGTCCAGATCGCGGTCGCTAAAAGCATCCCAACCTTCGCCAGGCGATTGGGGCAGCACATGCTCAATCGTATAGGCACCGGATTCTGGATCGAAGTCAATACCGCTATTTTGGCGTTCCAGTTTGGCAAGGATATAGCGCACGATCTTGGCGTTGCGACTTTGGGTGGTTTTGATCACTTTTTCGGCGAAGTCAGTACGAAACTGCTCGTCATTACGGTACATCGGGCGTAATACGTCGAGCACATCAGCGGCGCTCTTTGCCTCCCCACGATGGAGCTTCATCGCTGCCTGGTGATAGACGCGCTCTTGTTCCCCCGTATGCTGGGCGCCAATGACGTTGTAACGAAAGGCAATAACTACCGTGGCGCGCAGCAACGCTTCGAACTCACGCTCTGGGAGCACGCGGCGGGCCGCGAGCAACATTGGGTACGGCTGCCGAACCGAGAACATGCGCAGATCCTGAGCAGAGTGCTTCCAGTCTGTTGGCCAGTGCGAACCTTCCGGATGGCTCAGCGCAAGATAGGTGTCGATGTCTTCATCCATTTCGCGCAACAGCGCAAACACCGCTTCTCGGCTCTGGATCCGCGCTCGAATCGTTTTGAACAGCTCCGACTGCCGGGCAAACTGATGACGGCTGTTCCAGTGCATGCGCAGAAAGTCAGGGAAGCTCTCTTGCCCCAAGCGACCCACCATCGCCTCCCAGCGGCGTTCCAATTCGTCAAGCTCATGGTGGGATTCCTGTCCCCGGGCGAGCACTGAGAACAGATAGTTTTTGAGCAGGTCGGTTACCGAAAGGCGTACCCCGCGGGCATTTAGCGTTTCAAACACTTTGTAGGCATTGAGCTCGTCGGCAACCGTGATGACGGTAAAAAAGAGCGTGTCGCTCATCGTGTCGATGAACTGCGCCAACGCCATGCCGACGTCCTCCGCCTCTTTGGTGTAGGCACGCAACCGGCGCTCGAACCACTCGAAGCCTTTGCGCATCGCGTGCGTCGAAGCGGGGAAGCCGCGTTGTGGCAAATGGTCGCTCAGGGTAACCAGATAGTCGCGGTAATAGGCGTCGTTGTTTCGGTTGAGCGCAAGTTTATTGCGTGCCGTGAGTGTGACCGGATCCAAATAACCGATGTAGGTTGCCCGGATTTGCTCCAACCGCTTCGAGTTGGCATCGGCGTTCTGCCCTTCGGCAACTAATCTTTTCAGGATGCGCATGGCAGCCAGAACGATGAGGCTTAGCGTGGTCAGGCGCTGTTGGCCATCGATCACTTCAAAATGGCGATTGTCTGCCGATTGCAACACCAGATAGCCCATATAGTGGGCCGGTTCGCCATCAGGGGAAAAGGTTCCGAGAATGTCGTCCCAGAGCTCTTCCCACTGCTCCTCGTCCCACGAATAGTCGCGTTGAAACCGTGGAATGCGGTAGATAAGCCCATTGCCTAAGAGCTGCCGATAGGTCCGGTTTTCGGTGTTGAAATGGGTTGCCGCCATGGATGCACCCTCTCAAAACCTGTCAAAGCCGTTTTCCCACCTGCTGCAGCGCCCATTTGATCGCCGCCGGTAGGGAGAGATCCGACGGAAGCTCGGCAACGAGCGGCGCAATCTGCGCTTCGCTATACCCGAGCGCAACGAGCGCTGCGGCCACGTCGCGCGCAAGTTGCCACCGCGCCGCGGCGTCGTCTCCTCCCTGTGGGGCGGTATCGGCCACGGGCCCTTCCGCTTCGGCACCTCCTTTCGGCGCGCGGGGCTGGGCGGCCGACGGTGGTAGGGCAGAGGCGCCATCACCGCCAAAGGGCAGAAGCGCCAGTTTGTCCTTGAGTTCCAGTAGGAGCCGTTCGGCGGTCTTTTTGCCGATGCCCGGTATCTTGACGAGCCGTGCGCTCTGCTGTTCCGCGACCGCCCCTTTGAGTTCGTTCAAGGTGAGGTGCGATAGCAGCGCAAGCGCGATCCGTGGCCCGACGCCGTTGATCCGGATCAGCAGACGAAACGCATCGCGTTCGGCGCGGGTGGCAAAGCCGAAGAGTTGCTGTTCGTCGTCGCGCACCACGTGGTGGGTGACAAGCTGCACCGTTTCGCCGGTAGCGGGCAGGGTGTAGAAGGTGCTCATCGGCACCCACACCTCGTAGCCGACGCCGCCAGCGGTTTCGATGAGTACGGTGGGCGGGGTTTTCTCCCGCAGCGTTCCGGTCAGCGTCGCGATCATCGCACGGCGTCTCCGATGAGTATCGCCGCAAGAAGTAGCGCGTACCCGTGCGCGGCGTGCAGTGTCGCGACGATCGCAGGGCGAAGCGGCGAAAAATCGGTGGTGTCGCTCCAGCGTGGGTGGGCGCGAACGAACGCGAACAGGATTCGGCTTGCCCGGAATGCCGGCACGAACGCGACAAGAGCCAGAATCCCGAGCCACGGCAAGAGCCCCGCAGCGGTCAGCCCCAGATGGAGCGCCAGCGCTACCGCCGCAAGGAACGGGTAGCCCCACGCGGCGCGGGCACCGAAGCGCACCGGCAGCGTTCGTTTGTTGCCTGCGGCATCTGCGGGCGCGTCGGGGAATTGGTTGATATAGAGAATGTTCGCGACCAAAAAGCCGAAGGGAAGTCCCACCGCGCCCGCGGAGAGAAGCGCCTCTTGCGGCAAGGACGGAGCAAGGGGGGTGCCGACCACGGTGGCGGCCCCCGCGACGACCAGCGACCAGGCCACGGCGATTGCGATTTCGCCCAAGCCTCGCGCCGAGAGCCGCAACGGCGGCACCGAGTAGGCCCAGCCGACCATCAGCCCCACCGCGCCGATTGCGGCAAGCGCCACCGCGCGCTCTAGCGCCACGGTGGCCAACCAGAGGGTGAGTGCGCACCCGCCAAGCGCGGTGATCAGAAAGAGCGTGACCGCAAAACGCGCAAGCTCCGTGCGGGTGAGTACCCCGTTTTGTAAAAAGCGGCTGCCGCCGGTAAAGGGGTAGAGCCGGGTGCGGTTGCAGCGGTCCGTGGCTTCGTCACAGGCGTCGTTGATGACGTTTGCGGCCGCATGCGCCGTGAGCGCCAAAAGAAGCGTAAGGAGCAAGCACCCGACGGTAACCCCGATCATCTCCATCGCGCCAAGCGGCGCTGCCTCTGTGGCGCCGCGCAAAGCGTGCCAGATCGCGTAGGCGCTGCCCAACAACACACCGACAGCGGTGATGGTGAAAAAGGCTGGGCGTGTTGCCAAAAAATAGGTCTTGACAAGCGACCTCCGCCAATTGGGATGCGGTTCAGCCGAATCGAGTTCGAGCAAACGGGACATGGGGGACTTTCCGTTGTCAGACGGTGGTTAGCGTACCACGATGTCGTAGTGTTCGGGGGGATAGTCCGCTTCGCCGCGCAACGCGATGGGTTTTCCCAGAAATTCGCTCACCATCGCAAGCGCCTGCGCGTGCTCCTCTTCGAAAAGGCGCACGACGGCGGGGGCCGCCAGGATCAGAAACTCCTGGACATGGGGGAACTGCCGCGCTTCGCGCACCAGTTCGCGCAGGATTTCGAAACAGACCGTTTCGGCGGTCTTGACGAAACCGCGCCCGGCACAGGTCGGGCACGGTTCGCAGAGTTGTTGCGAAAGCGATTCGCGGGTGCGTTTGCGGGTGAGTTCGACGAGCCCCAGTTGCGTAAAGCCGCTCACGGTCGTTTTGGTGGGGTCGCGCGCAAGCGCCTTCTGGAACGCTTCGAGCACCCGTTCGCGGTGTTCAGGTAGCGTCATGTCGATGAAATCGACCAAAATAATCCCTCCCAGGTTGCGTAGGCGCAGTTGGCGGGCGATCGTCTGCGCCGCTTCCAGATTGGTTTTGAGGATCGTCTCGTCGAAATTCTTCGCGCCGACAAAGGCGCCGGTGTTGACGTCGATCGTGGTGAGCGCTTCGGTCTGGTCGAAGATGAGATAGCCGCCCGATTTGAGTTCGACCCGCCGCGCAAGCGCCCGCTCGATCTCCTCTTCGATGTGAAAGCGAGCAAAAAGGGGGCGTTCGCCGCGATAGAGTTCGATGAGTGGCAATACGTGCGGGGCGTAGCGTTGCGCAAACGCGATCATGCGCTGCGCGTTTTCGCGGGAGTCGACCTGGATCCGGACGGTGTGGCGGTCCGCCAAGTCGCGCACCGCGCGCAACACGAGATCCAATTCGGCGTAGAGGAGCGCCGGGGCGCGCACAGCCCCTGCTTTCTGCTGAATCTCTTGCCAGACCTGCTCGAGGTACGCGATATCGGCGGCAAGCTGCTCATCGCTTGCTTCGAGCGCGTTGGTCCGGACGATGAGGCCGCCGGCAAGGTTACTCGGCCGCAATGCGGTGAGCCGCGCGCGCAACGTTTCGCGAGCGTGTTCGTCTTCGATCTTTTGTGAAATCCCCAGTTGCCCGGTGTCGTGCGGAAGATAGACGAGAAAGCGGCCAGCAAGCGAGATCTGCATCGTGAGCCGCGCCCCTTTGCTGCCGATCGGGTCTTTGAGGATTTGCACCGTAACGGCTTCCCCTTCTCGGAGAAGCCGTTCGATGCGCGGCGGCTCGCCCCGCGGCGGGTCGCTACTGTTCGGGAGGAGATCGGTCACGTGCAGGAACGCGGTCCGGTCTAGGCCGACGTCGACGAACGCCGACTGCATGCCCGGCAGCACGCGCACCACTTTCCCGCGGTAGATGTTGCCCACGAGCCCGCGACGGCTGGCCCGTTCGATGTGGAGCTCTTGCACGCTGCCGTTTTCGACGACGGCGATCCGGGTCTCCTGCGGGGTGCAGTTCACCAGCAGCTCACGTTGGAGCTCTGGCGGTTCGATCAGGGGTGGCTGAGTTCCGAGTGGCGTCACGGCTTCAGACGGCATCGTGGCATCCTCATCGGGGAAGGGTTGCGGCGCAATGGGGGCCGAGCCCGAAGCGGGCCAAAAGCTCGGCGGTTTCGAAAAGCGGCAGCCCAATGATTCCCGAGGCGCTGCCGCGGATTTCCGGGATGAACGCTGCGGCCGCCCCTTGGTAGGCGTAGGCGCCCGCTTTGTCGAGCGGTTCGCCGCTCGCGACGTACGCGGTGATCCACGCTTCCGGAAGGGGCGCGAAGCGGACGGTGGAGCGCGAGACGGCGTATTCCATGCGGTTGCCGTCGGTGAGCGCTACCGCGGTGATCACTTCGTGGGTGGCGTTTGAAAGCGCACGCAGCATCGCCACAGCATCCTCGGCGTTCTGGGGTTTGCCAAAAATCCGGCTGGAGCGCGCTACTGTGGTATCGGCGCCCAATACCAAAGCGGGCGGTGTGTCCCGCACGGTGCTGGGAGCGCTGTTCTGGGTCAGTGCAGCCCAACCGGCGCGCGCTTTGGCGCATGCCAGGCGAATGGCATACTGTTGCGCCGTTTCGTGCGCAAGCGGCGTCTCGTCGACCCACTCTGCGTTGTTGGTTGTGGGCAACACCGTGAAGGGAACGCGCAGTTGTTCGAGCAGCGCCTGCCGCCGCGGGCTTTGGGACGCGAGGAAAAGGCGTGGGGGGGTCGGTGTCATTCGGTTGCCCCTGCGCGATGGTACGGATGTCCCGCAAGCAGGCTCCACGCGCGGTAGAGGGCCTCAGCGACGATCACCCGCACGAGCGCGTGCGGGAGCGTCAACCGAGAGAGTTGCCACAGTTCCTCCGCGTCGCGGCGAAACGCGTCGGTGAACCCGTCGGGGCCGCCGATCACGAATGACACCGGGCGCGCGGCGTCTCGCCACGCCGCCAGTTTCGTGGCAAGCGTTTCGGTAGTCCACGCAGCGCCCCGTTCGTCGAGCGCTACCAACCGACTGCCGGAGGGGATCCGCGCGCGCAGCCGTTCGCACTCGCGGGCTCGGGCGCGTTCCCGTTCCGCGGCACTGTCACTGCTGCGCGGTTCCGCTTTGAGTTCGACGAGTTCGAGCGCCCACGCTGGCGGCAGCCGTTTGGCATAGTCGGCAAAGCCTTCTCGGACCCATTTTGGGGGGCGGTGGCCGATCGTGTAGAGGGTGAGGAAAGCCATCTCAACACGCTGTGTCAGCTCAGAGCATGCCGACGGACGCTTGATCGGTCATTGGGCGGCAGGTGGGTAGGATTGGCCAAGGATGGGGTGGGTCTGCCCAAGCGCATTTTGGGAGGGCGAAAGGTTGGCTGCGGCCACCCGCGTTGCGGGGGGCATGCCCCACAGCTCCTCAAGACGATAGTAGCGGCGAACCGCGGGGAGCATCACGTGGATCACCACCGGGCCGAGATCGACGAGGACCCATTCGCCTCCTTCTTCTCCTTCCACGCCGACGATCGGGACGTGGTGTTTCTTCGCCTCTTCGACGACGTTGCGCGCGAGCGCCTTGACCTGTCGCGTCGAATTGCCCGACGCGATCACTACCCGTTCAAAGAGCGGTGTCACTTGGGTGGTGTCGTAGGCTTCGATCGCTTCGCCCTTGACCGCTTCTAGAGCGGCGATGGCCAATTGGGTCAATGCGTTGGTGTCCATTGGGCGGTCAGACGACTTCATGATCCTTCCGGTACAGACGATGGTGTTCAATATACCCGAGAACCGCATCGGGAAGCAAATAGCGGACGCTCTTTTCGGACGCGATTCGGTCGCGAATCGCGGTTGCCGAAATCGCCAGATGGGTGATCGCTAATGCGATCACCCAACCGGCTGGGGGGAGCCGATCGGCGGTCGCCACCGCGTCGGGAGTTCGCCGCGCCGTCCAGAGTGGGCGCAGCGCCGGCGCTAAGGTCGCTTCGGCGAGTGGGGTCCCAGGTCGGGTGGCGACCACCAGGTGCGCCAGCGACAGTAACGCCTGCCAGCGGTGCCAGCGATCAAGGCCTGCGAATGCGTCGGCGCCGATCAACCAGAAAAGTGGCGTAGCGGCGCCAACGCGCTGCCGGATCGTTTCCAAGGTCACGACGGTGTAGCTCGGTTGGTCGCGTCGCTCGAGTTCGCACCGTTCCAGCCGAAACGCAGGGGCGTCGGCGATTGCACGGGCGACCATCGCCGCGCGATGCTCGGCGCTCGCTACGGGCGGTGCGCGATGAGGGGGCTTAGCGTTGGGGACGAACCACACCGCGTCGAGCCGTAACGCTTCCCGCGCCTCTTCGGCAAGGCGCAGGTGGGCGAAATGGATCGGATCGAACGTGCCGCCGATGAGACCGATCATGGGAGGAACAGTTCGTCCACTTGGCGGTAATAACCGGCAAAGAGTACCGGGACGAAGACGAGCGGTAACAGAAAGAGTGCGACCGAAAAGAGCATCGGGTGGATGAGCGCGGCGAGCAGGGTCACGACGATACCGGCAGCGGTCAAGACGAGCGCCATCGCGATCGTCCACGCCAGAAGCGGTGCCCAGTTGCGCAGGCAGGCGTAGAAACTGAAAAAGAGCGCTTTGGGCCACGGGACGCGGTGCCACGCGATGAGCGGCGGGGAAAACCAGTACGTTGCCGTGATCGGTAACGAGAGCAACAAGAAGATCAAGATCGGCATCGGGTCGAATGTCATGCCCATCGCCATCGCGCCGTCGAGCGCTTCAGGTTGGGTCACCATCGGCCGAAAAAACGCCATTTCTCCCATCGTCAGCGAGAGCAACCAAAGGAGCAACAGATTGGCAAGGAAATTGAGCGCACCAACCGCCGCAAGCGGTTGCCATGGCCCTTTGAAACCCTCGAAGAGCACTTCCGGCCCGGGGCGCACACCGCGTTCTGCGGCGCGCATCCCGGCCAATACCCCCATTTGCAGGATCGGCATCGCGACGGCCGCGAGGAATTGACCGAAGAGCGGTACCGCTGAGAGGAGGAGGAGAAGCAGCAGATACCCGAACGAGACGTACGCGGTGAGCGCGGGCGCACGGCGCCACAACCGAAAGGCGTCGCGGCTCCAGCGCCATCCCGCAGCGAAAGGTAGCGTCGGTGCCCGCATCTCACATCCCCCACACGCCGATCGTTTGCTCGGCTTTTCCGGGCCACGGGTATTCGCGCTGCCAGATGCGCGCTTCCCACGGGATTGCGTCGCGGCGGTCGA
>NZ_JAHLSY010000024.1 GCF_019049855.1 Hydrogenophilus thiooxidans
CCTGACCAAAGCGGCCAACCTACCCCAACCAGAAGGAGACAGGTAGCCCACCACCTACGGCCTGGGCAGCCAAGCAGCATTCCGTTGAAAACCGGACATCTCGAATCGGTGAAAAGCGGTCAATTGTGGTCGGTGTTGACACAGCAGGCGTTTCAAGCCCTTCTTGTGGTAGTTCATGCCGGAGCCCAGGTCGGCAATCACCTCGAACGTCCAGCCCTGCCGGGCGCAATAGCGTTCAAGGACCTGCTTTTGCCGCTCCAGATCGTCCTTCTGGTCGTGACTGGAGACGCGAGCGTAGGCGATGGTGCGGCGAGGCGCATCACCCGCACGAAACTGCTCAGGACGCAGCCGCGCAAGGTCATAGCGCCTGCGCCCGCCTGCCGTGCGTTCATCGGGCAGGAGCTTGCCTTCGCGCTCCCAGCGCCGCAGCGTTTGCACCGAAACGCCCAGCGCTTCAGCGGCTTCGCGAATCGAGACAAGTTTGCGAGACATGCGCAAAATATACAATAACGCGCAAGATTGAGCAACTAATCGTTGAGCTGCTCAAGCCCGTTCTTTTGCGCAGCGGCTCGACACATTGTGTGCGCTCGACGTCGTTGAGGCAAGCCACCGCACCGTGCTTCGCCCGGGACTGGTGCTCATCGCCCCCGGCGGCCACCATCTGTGTCTAGCACCGTGCGGTAATGCCTACTGCGTCGAAGTGATCGATGGTCCGCCCGTCAATTACCACAAGCCCTCGATCGATGTGCTCTTTCATTCCGCCGCACAAATCGCTGGCCGCCGTGCGCTTGGCATTCTCCTCGCCGGAATGGGCAACGACGGCGCCGCTGGGCTCAAAGCGATGCACGACGCCGGAGCCCACACGATCGTCCAAGACGAAGCAAGTTGCGTCGTTTTCGGCATGCCCAAAGCGGCGATCGCGTTGGGCGGGGTCGACGAGGTTCTGCCACCCGCAGCGATCGCGCAGCGGATCATTCGAACTCGAGAATGATCTCATCGACCGCAAGGCTCGCGCCCGGCGCAGCGTGGATCGCTTTGACGACCCCGTCACGTTCGGCACGCAGGATGTTCTCCATTTTCATCGCTTCGATCACCACGAGCCGTTCGCCCGCCTTCACCGCCTGCCCGACCGCAACCGCCACTTCGCGCAGCAGCCCCGGCATCGGCGAGAGGAGGTATTTGCTCAGGTCGGGCGCCTCTTTCACCGGCATGTGGGCGTAGAGCGGTGCGGCATGCGCCGGCAGGACCAGTGCCCGCAGTTGACTGCCGCGGTGGTGCACCCGGTACCAGGCCCCCTCCCGCTCGACCTGAAGCACCAGCTTTTCGTCCGCGACGGTGACGGTCAGGCGAATCAAACCGAAACGCCAATTCGGGTCGAAGTCGATCTCGACGCTGCGTTCGCCGGAACGGACCGCGTAGCGGTTGGGTGTGAGCGCTTCGACCTCGGCCGACGTACCATAAGTCGCCGCGCGGGGATCCTCACCCGCCTTCACCGCTTCGGCGCGGCGCGCTTCGTCGCGTTCGTCGAATACCACATATTGGCGTGGCGCAGCATACGGGCGTAGGGTACCGCGCGCCGCAGCGTTTTGGCTTGCCGCGACCTCGTACCACGCACCAGCCGGACGCCCTGGCCGCATCCCACCGGCGCGCGCTTCTTCGCGGTAGGTGAGCGCCGCGCAGATGAGCTTGAGGAGCAGCGGGTCTTCGTGCGGGACTGCGTCGGCAGAGAAGCCGTCCGGGAACTCCTCCGCAATGAACGCGGTGGTGAGCCGCCCGGCGCGAAAACGAGGGTGCTGCATGAGCGCTGCCTGAAACGGAATGTTGGACGCAATGCCGCGGATCACGAAACCATCGAGGGCCTCTTGCATCCGGGCGATCGCTTCGTCCCGTGTCGCGCCGTGGGTGATGAGCTTGGCGATCATCGAGTCGTAGTGCATCGAGATCTCGCCCCCCTCATAGACGCCGGTGTCGACGCGAACCGCGCCGGGCACCTCTTCCGGTGGCTGGAACGTCACGAGCCGCCCGGTAGAGGGGAGAAAGCCGCGGAAGGGGTCTTCGGCGTTGATCCGGCACTCGATCGCCCAGCCGCGAATCGCCAAATCCTCTTGCCGCATCGAGAGCGGTTCGCCCGCTGCAACCCGGATCATCTGTTCGACGAGGTCAAGCCCGGTGATCATTTCGGTGACCGGGTGCTCCACCTGCAACCGGGTGTTCATCTCCAAGAAGTAGAACGAGCGATCCTTGCCGACCACGAACTCGACGGTGCCCGCCGACTGGTACCCGACGGCGCGGGCGAGCGCCACGGCTTGCTCCCCCATCGCGCGGCGCATCTCCGGGGTGACGAAGGGGCTTGGGGCCTCTTCGACCACCTTCTGGTGGCGGCGCTGGATCGAGCATTCGCGTTCGAAGAGATAGACGATGTTCCCGTGCGCATCGCCCAGCACCTGGATTTCGATGTGGCGCGGCTCTTCGACGAACTTTTCGATGAAGACGCGGTCGTCGCCAAACGCGTTGCGCGCTTCGTTGCGGCACGATTCGAACCCTTCGCGGCATTCGTCGTCGTTCCTGGCCACCCGCAGCCCTTTGCCACCGCCACCGGCTGAGGCTTTGATCATCACCGGGTAGCCGATCTCGCGCGCGATCGCCACCGCCGCGTCTGCCGATGCCACCGGGTCGGTATAGCCCGGGATGGTGTTGACGCCGGCTTGTTGCGCCAGTTTTTTCGACGCGATCTTGTCCCCCATCGCAGCGATCGCCGCCGGCTTTGGCCCGATGAAGACGATGCCGTTGGCTTCCAGCAGTTCGGCAAAGGCTTCGTTTTCGGAAAGAAAGCCGTAGCCCGGATGGACCGCCTCCGCACCGGTTTTCCGGCACGCTTCAAGGATTTTTTCGGCGCGCAGGTAGGAGTCCCGCGCCGGTGCCGGCCCGATGCAGACCGCCTCGTCGGCCATTTCGACATGGAGCGCGCGCGCGTCGGCTTCGGAATAGACCGCAACGGTCTGGATGCCCATCTTGCGGGCGGTTTTGATCACGCGGCAAGCGATCTCGCCACGGTTGGCAATGAGGATTTTGCGAAACATCGTCTTCCCCCGAATTCGGTTAGAGCGGCATCGTATTGTGTTTGCGCCACGGGTTTTCGAGCACTTTGGTCTCGAGCATCGCGAGCGCCCGGCTGATGCGGGCGCGCGTGGCGTGTGGCATGATCACGTCGTCGATGAAGCCGCGGTGCGCCGCAACGAACGGATTGGCGAATTTCGCTTTGTATTCCGCTTCGCGCGCCGCGATCCGTTCCGGATCGTTTTTCTCGGAACGGAAGATGATCTCCACCGCCCCTTTCGGCCCCATCACCGCGATCTCCGCAGTGGGCCAAGCCAGGTTCACGTCGCCTCTCAGGTGCTTCGACGCCATCACGTCGTACGCCCCACCGTAGGCTTTGCGAGTGATCACGGTCACCTTGGGCACCGTCGCTTCGGCATAGGCGAAAAGAAGTTTCGCGCCGTGCTTGATGATGCCGCCATACTCCTGCGCGGTCCCGGGCAGGAACCCGGGTACGTCGACGAAGGTGACGATCGGGATGTGGAATGCGTCGCAGAAACGGACAAACCGCGCCGCCTTGATCGAACTCTTGATGTCGAGGCACCCCGCGAGCACCATCGGCTGATTCGCCACTACGCCAACCGTCTGCCCATTGATGCGGCCAAAGCCGATGATGATGTTTTTCGCATAATCGGGCTGCAGCTCGAAGAAGTCCCCCTCGTCGACCACCTTGACGATGAGCTCTTTCATGTCGTAGGGCTGGTTGGGGTTTTCCGGCACCAAGGTGTCGAGCGAATCGTCGCGCCGTTCCGGATCGTCCTGCGTTGTCCGTACCGGCGCTTTTTCGCGGTTGTTGAGCGGAAGGAAATCGAAAAAGCGGCGCAGTTGCAACAGCGCTTCGATGTCGTTTTCGAACGCCGCGTCGGCAACGCCCGATTTGGTGGTGTGGGTCACCGCGCCGCCGAGCTCTTCTGCGGTTACCTCTTCATGGGTCACCGTCTTGACGACGTCAGGGCCGGTAACGAACATATAGGAAGTATCCTTGACCATGAAGATGAAATCGGTCATCGCCGGGCTATAGACCGCCCCTCCCGCACAGGGCCCCATGATGAGGGAAATCTGCGGGATGACGCCAGACGCAAGCACGTTGCGCTGGAAGACCTCGGCGTAGCCGCCCAACGAGGCCACCCCCTCCTGAATGCGCGCCCCGCCCGAATCGTTGAGGCCGATCACCGGCGCGCCCACTTTCATCGCCTGATCCATGATTTTGCAGATCTTTTCGGCGTGCGCCTCCGAAAGCGAACCGCCGTACACGGTGAAATCTTGGCTGAAGACAAACACGAGCCGCCCGTGGATCGTGCCGTAACCGGTGACCACGCCGTCGCCCGGCACATGTTCGGCATCCATGCCGAAATCGGTGCACCGGTGCTCTTTGAACATATCCCACTCTTCGAAGCTGCCAGGATCGAGCAGCAGCGTGAGGCGCTCGCGCGCGGTCAATTTGCCTTTCTTATGTTGCGCGGCGATCCGTTTTTCGCCACCGCCCAGAAGCGCCTGTTGGCGCTTCGCTTCCAGTTGTTCCAGAATCGCTTGCATGAAGCGTCACTCCTTGTGTTGTCTCATTCGATCGATACCGGCTGCCGCCAGCAATTGGCGCGCCGCCCAAATCGGCGCGCTCCTGCCCGCGGCCACCGCTACTTCCACATCGGGAAGCGCTGCGCGCACGTTGGGATGCGCCCGAAACCACCGTTTGAGTTCGGCGTCGATCGCCTCCCACAACCAGGCCTGCGCTTGCCGCTGTCGTTTTGCCGCTAACCGCCCGTCGTCGGCGAGCATTTGCCACAACCGCATCACGGTCTCCCAAAATTCCGCTACCCCTTCTCCGGTGCGTGCCGAAGTAAGGAGCACCGGTACCCGCCAATCGGGGTAGGTGGGGCGCATCAGGTGCAGTGCCACTTCGAGTTGGCTTTTCGCGCGCGCTGCCGCTTTCGGGTCGACGTCGGCCTTGTTCACGGCGATCACGTCGGCAAGCTCCATGATCCCCTTCTTGATCCCCTGCAATTCGTCGCCCGCATTGGGCAATTGCAGGAGCGCAAAGACGTCGGTCATGTTGGCAACGGCAGTCTCGCTCTGACCGACGCCGACGGTTTCGACGATCACCACGTCGTATCCGGCCGCCTCGACCACCAGGATCGCTTCGCGGGTGCGCTCCGCAACGCCCCCCAGCGATTGCCCTGCGGGGCTTGGGCGAATGAATGCCCGTGGGTCTTGGCTCAGCCGCTCCATCCGGGTCTTGTCACCCAGGATCGAACCGCCCGAAACGCTGGAGCTGGGGTCGACCGCGAGTACCGCCACCCGATGCCCCGCGTCGATGAGGTGCAAACCCAGCGCTTCGATGAAGGTCGACTTCCCCACCCCCGGGACGCCCGAAATGCCCAACCGCACCGCATGGCCCGCGTGCGGCAGCAAGACCTGGATCAGTTGCTCGGCACGCTCGCGGTGATCTGCGCGCTGCGATTCGATCAACGTGATCGTTTTCGCCAGCGCGCGCAATTCTCCGCGCAGCACGCCGTGGTAGAGCTTCAGGTCGGCATCGGAGCGAAGCGCTTGCGCAACTGAGACGGGCTGCGCCGCCACTGCTGCCGTTTCCGAAAGCATCATGCCGATCACGCGTCGCGGCTGCGGTCCAACGCACGCGCTGCGCGAATTTCCGCGAGCACCCGCTTTGCCGCCTCCGGAATGGGCGTACCTGGGCCAAAGATCGCTTTCGCCCCGGCCTCATAGAGGAAGGGGTAATCGGGTTCCGGAATCACGCCGCCCACGAAGACGACGATATCGTCGGCACCCAGCGCCTTGAGCGCTTCGATGAGCGCAGGCACGAGCGTTTTGTGGCCCGCTGCCAGGGTACTGACCCCGATCGCGTGCACGTCGTTCTCGACCGCGTGCCGCGCCGCCTCTTCCGGGGTTTGGAACATCGGGCCGATGTCGATGTCGAACCCCAGGTCGGCAAACGCAGACGCCACCACTTTGGCGCCGCGGTCGTGGCCGTCTTGCCCCAGTTTCGCGATCATCACGCGTGGCCGCCGCCCCTCTTCGGCGACGAACGCTTCGATCTCCCGCTGCAATGCCTGCCACTCCGGCATCTGCTCCGCCACTTGACTGTAGACTCCCGAAACCGCTTGTGGGTTGGCATGATACCGCCCCCACACCGCCTCGAGCGCATCCGAAACCTCTCCCACCGTCGCCCGCGCGCGAACCGCTTCGACCGCAAGCGCCAAGAGGTTTCCTTCGCCCGTGCGGGCACATTCGGTGAGCGCTGCCAACGCCGCCTGTACCTGGGCGTTGTCGCGTGTGGCGCGCAACTGCTGCAAGCGGGCGATCTGCTTTTCCCGCACCGCGCGGTTGTCGATTTCGAGCACTTCGACCGGATGGTCCTCTTTTTCCAAGCGGTATTTGTTCACACCGACGATGGTATCGAGCCCGGCGTCGATCCGCGCCTGCTTCGCCGCGGCGCACTCCTCCACCTTCATCTTCGCCCAGCCAGACGCCACCGCTTCGGTCATCCCGCCCATCGCCTCGATCTCTTGGATGAGCGCCCACGCTTTGTCGATCATCTCTTGCGTGAGCGACTCCATGAAGTAGGAGCCGCCCCACGGATCGATCACGTTGGTGATGTGGGTCTCTTCCTGCAAGATGATCTGCGTGTTGCGCGCGATCCGTGCGGAAAACTCCGTGGGCAGCGCGATCGCCTCATCCAGCGCGTTGGTGTGCAGCGACTGCGTGCCGCCGAAGACTGCTGCCATCGCTTCGATGGTGGTGCGAATGATGTTGTTGTACGGATCCTGCGCGGTGAGCGACCAACCCGACGTCTGACAGTGGGTGCGCAACATCATCGACCGCGGATGCTTCGCGCCGAAACCCTTCATGATCCGCCACCAGAGGTAGCGCGCAGCGCGCAGCTTCGCGATCTCCAGATAGAAGTTCATTCCGATCGCGAAGAAGAACGACAGCCGCCCGGCGAATTGGTCGATGTCGAGCCCGCGCGACACTGCCGCGCGCACGTACTCCATCCCGTCGGCCAGGGTGAAAGCGAGCTCCGTTGCCTGATCTGCCCCCGCCTCCTGGATGTGGTAACCGGAGATCGAAATCGAATTGAACTTCGGCATGTGCTCGGCGGTATAAGCGATGATGTCCGCGACGATCCGCATCGACGGCTCAGGCGGATAGATGTAGGTGTTGCGCACCATGAACTCTTTGAGGATGTCGTTTTGGATCGTCCCGGAGAGCTGATCCTGCCGCACCCCTTGCTCTTCGGCCGCGACGATGTACCCGGCCAGGATCGGCAGAACCGCGCCGTTCATCGTCATCGAAACC
The DNA here is from genome assembly GCF_019049855.1 of Hydrogenophilus thiooxidans. GTDB lineage: Bacteria > Pseudomonadota > Gammaproteobacteria > Burkholderiales > Rhodocyclaceae > Hydrogenophilus > Hydrogenophilus thiooxidans. The sequence continues at coordinate 7,411 of NZ_JAHLSY010000024.1, forward strand.
GACACCTTGTCGAGCGGGATGCCGTCGAAAAGGATCTTCATATCCTCGACCGAATCGATCGCCACGCCGGCTTTCCCCACGTCCCCCACGACGCGCGGATTATCCGAGTCGTAACCGCGGTGAGTCGGCAGGTCGAACGCAACCGAAATCCCTTGCCCCCCAGCGGCAAGCGCTTTTTTGTAGAACGCGTTCGACTCCTCCGCGGTGGAAAAGCCGGCGTACTGCCGGATCGTCCACGGCTTTACCGTGTACATCGTCGGCTGCGGCCCGCGGATGAACGGCTCGAAACCGGGCAACGTATCGGCATGGGGCAAGCGATCGAGGTCAGCGCGCGTGTAGAGCGGTCGCACCGCTATCCCTTCCGGCGTATGCCACACGAGACTGTCCAATCCGGCGTCCGGGTTCTGCTTCTTGACCTGTTTTTCCGCGGCTTTCGCCCAGTCCGCAAAGGTGACTTTAGGATATTCGGGCGCGTTTTCGAAGTCGATCGACAACCGCTCGCGCTGTGCTTTCATCTTCCTGGCTCCCTGGTCTTGGCCCGTGACGGGTAATTATAATTCATAATTACGCTATGATGATCACCGCACCATTTGATAGATGGCCCACAGCCAGGGGACGATGATGGCATTTGCCAAAGTCGCCAACGCCATGGCCAACCCACTGAATGCACCCATACGGGCATCGATTTGGAATGCGCGCGCCGTACCGATGCCGTGGGCAACCGTACCCAGGACAAACCCCGCAAACGTGGGGTCCTTCACGCCGCTCAGTTTGAGCAACGGCGGTCCGATCATCGCACCCAAGATCCCGGTCGTGACCACCAACGCAGCAGTCAACGAAGGAATACCCCCCAAGGATTCGGCAATTGCCATCGCCACCGGGCTCGTCGTCGATTTCGGCGCCAGCGAAACCAAAGCCACCTCTTCCAGACCCAACAAGCCGCCCAAAACGAGTGCACTTCCCGCTGCCACGACCACCCCAACACACAAGGCACAAGAGAGGAGTAACCAATGACGGCGCAACAAAGGCATCTGCTCTGCAAGCGAAACGCCCAATGCCACCGTGGCGGGGCCCAAAAGAAAATGGATGAACTGAGCACCTGCGAAATATTCGCGGTAGGGCACCTGCACTGCGGCCAAAACCGCGATCAACAACAAAACGGCGATCGCAACGGGATTGGCCAACGGATGATCCCGTGCCAAACGCGAGACACGCAGCGCCACCAAATAGGCGGCCAAGGTCGCGGTCAGCCACGACAACGGCGATGCGGCCAGATAGACCCAGAGATCGGAGATAACAGCAGGCATCATCGCTTCCTTTCGTCCGCCACAAAATACGTCCCCACGCGAATGACCGCCGCGCACGCCAACAAACCAAAAACCGTGCTCAACACCAACACCAGCAACAGCTTCCAGCCGACCGCAAGCAGCATTTCGCCATGCACCATCAAACCGACCCCTGCGGGAACGAACAGCAAGGAAAGATGGGAGAGCAGCCCCGCGGCAACCGGTTTGACCGACTGGAACCATCGTGCCCGGTAGCTGAACAACAAAGCCAGAAACGCCATTCCCAACACCGGACCAGGCACAGGAAGATGAAGGAGACGAACGATGACCTCACCCAGCAGCTGAAGGGCAAACAACCAGAAAAAAGCGAGCAACATCACCCTTTCCCCGTACGTACCGCATGATAAGATACACCAACATGAACGATACCCTTCCCATCACCCGCAAGGCCCTCTATCAAGAAGTTGCCGACCGACTGCGGCGGCGCATCTTTCGCCATGAATTGGCGCCGGGACAGTGGATCGACGAACAAGTGATCGCAGCCGAATTGGGCATCTCGCGCACCCCGGTGCGGGAAGCGCTCAAAGTGCTGGCCGCAGAGGGTCTCGTCACCCTCGCTCCGCGCCGCGGTTCGTTCGTCACCCAGATTTCCGACAAAGATCTCGACGACATCTTCTCGGTGTTGATCCTCTTGGAAGGCCACGCGGCGCGGCTTGCCGCCGAACGCATCGACGAAAGAGCCAAAGCGCGCCTGAAGCAACTGCACGAACAGCTCGAAGCGGCCTTTCGCGCGCAAGACATCGACGGCTTTTTCGACGCCAACCAGGCGTTTCACCGTGAAGTCCAACGTCTGGCCGACAACCGCTGGCTGCTTGCCACGATCGAAGACCTGCGCCAGAAGATCAAACTCTCGCGCCACCAATCGCTCTTCAGCAGTGGTCGGCTGGAACAGAGTCTGGGAGAGCACCGTGCGTTGTTGCAAGCGCTCCTTGCCGGCGACAGCGCGGCCAGCGAACGGTTGATGCGCGAACACCTCACCCATGGTCGCGCCGCGATCCAGGCTGCAGCGCGAACGGAGCCCGCAGCGCCTGCGGCAGCGCCCCTACCGGAACAGGCAAGCCCTTAGCGATGCACGGCACCGTGATACTTCAGCGTGACGCGTGCGGCGTTGCGATCGTCACGCTCGCGCACCCTAGGAAAAAGAACGCGATCAACGAAGCGATGTGGCGGCAGCTCGCCGCGCACTTTGCCGAACTCGCCAACGACGACGCGGTAGGGGCGATTGTCATCACCGGCGCAGACGGGGATTTCGCCGCAGGCGGCGACCTCAGCGAATTCCCGATCGTGCGCGCCAACCGAGCCCGCGCCGCAGCGTACCACGAAGGGGCGGTGCGTCCGGCGTTGCTTGCCATTCGCGACTGCCCAAAGCCAGTGATCGCGGCGGTGGAGGGTGCGTGCGTCGGTGGTGGGCTGGAGATCGCGCTTCTCTGTGACTGGATCGTCGCCGCAGAAAACGCCCGTTTCGGCGCACCGGTTGCGCAACTTGGCTTTGCGGTCTATCCAGGTGAAATGGAATTGATCGCGCCGCGCCTGCCCCGCGCGCTGCTCGCGCGGATGTTGTTGGAAGGGGCGTTGCTGCCGACGGCGTCGCTGGTGGCTGCTGGGGTCGTCACCGATAGCGTCGCCCCGGGTTCCGCATTGACCGTAGCCCGCGCTGCTGCCGAACGGATCGCGGCACGCCCCCACCGGGCGGTAGCCGCACACAAAGCGTGGTTGGCGCGCTTGACGCAGAATCCCGCGCCGCTGAGCGAAGAGGAGCGACAACAAGGGCTTCTCTGGGTGGACGATCCGGAGCATTGGGCGCTGTTGCGGCGGTTTTTGGGTCAAACATGAGCGCGCGTCCTTGCTACAATGGGTTTATCACCCAACCCAGGAGGAGACGCCATGACTGCCGCGCACACCGACCCGTTCGCCTGGTGGCAACAGTGGATGAAGCAAGCGCCTTCACTGCCGCTTCCCGGTTTTGCGGTACCCACGCTCGACCTCGACGAGCTCGACCGGCGCATTCGTGAATACCGCACCGTCGAGGGGTGGTTACAAATGAACCTCTCCAGCGTGCAGATGATGCGGCAGTCGCTCGAAATGCAGCGTGCCGCGGTAGCCGCGTGGCAGGAGATGAACCAGAACTGGCAACAAGCGCCAGCGCCGGAGGCAACAGCGCCATCCTCAACTGCGTCTGCCCACGCCGCCAAAGCAGCAGCGCCACAAACGACTGACACGGGCGATACGCAAACCCCGCCGATTCCTAACCCCTTCGAGCTGATGAAGGCGTGGTGGGACAACACCACCCAGGCGATGGCAAGCGCTGCAACCGGTCCCAGTGCCGACGCCGCTTCTACCACGTCCGCGCACGCGACAACTGGTGCGGATCAACCAAACGCCGAAGCAACCACCACGAAACCCACGAAACGGAAGCGGGCTACGAAGCGCACGAGCGCGCCCGCAGCGGAAAATGGGGCAAGTGGTTCACAGGGTCGAAGCGGGTAGCGAAAAACGCTTTGGCCTCCTCGATCGACAGCACGGGTGCCACGCAGCAGTCGAGCGGCACCAGCCGCTCGCACCACGCCGCTTGCGGTTCGGAAGCGATCACCGCGGCGACGGTGCGGTGGGTTTCACCGCTGCGGTCGAATTGGTGCGGCACCCAGTCCGGGTAGTCGAGCGCTTCGCAAAAGCGGTACCAAAATTTGGGCTCAAGCGCCCCGACGGCCAAATAACGCCCGTCAGCACAGCGATAGACGGCGTAACAAGGCACCGCGCCCAGAAGTAAGCCCCGTTGCGCGGGCGGCTGGAGCGCTTCTGCCAACGCAAACGGCGCAGAAGCAAGGAGCGTTTCGCACATCGGGACTTCGATGTGACACCCCTTCCCGGTCGCGCGCGCATGGTAAACGGCAGCAACCAGCGCCAGCGCGGCGTGCATCGCGCCAGCAAAGAGGTCTGCGATCTGCACGTTCGACCACGCGGGCGCCTCCGTACATCCGCTGGCGTTCCCGTGGGATTGGAGCAACCCGGCCCATGCCTGGTAGGTAAGGTCGTGACCCGCGTAGGGGGCAAGCGGTCCGTCGCTCGCAAACCCAGTAATCGAAACGATCACCAGTTGCGGATTGACCGCCCACAGCGCCTCAGCAGTGAGCCCCAAACGGGCGAACGTTCCGGGTCGAAACCCTTCGAGCACCGCGTCGCTCTTCGCCACTTCCGCCAGCAACGCGTCGCGCCCGGCGGCGCTTTTGAGGTCGAGCGAAACCACCGTCTTGCCGTGGTTGAGCAGGCGATAGAACCACGAAGGCGGTGCATTCGCTGAATCCGTTGCCACACCCAACCGCGCCGCGTCGTCTCCTGTGGGCGGTTCGACCTTCACCACCTCAGCCCCCATCTGCGCAAGCCGCAGCGACGCAAACGGACCAGGCAGGAGCAGCGAAAGGTCGAGGATGCGCCAACCGGTTAGCCACTGAGAAAACACGGGACTTGCCGCTATTCGTACTGCCGCTGATCGTCGATCACCTTGCCGTCGTTGGGCAACGTTCCCGCCGCCACGAACGCGACCGACCCGCGCAATTTGGTGATCTCCCTGAGCGCCACAGCGACCTGTTCCCCCAAGCCGTCTGGCACGGCACCGGCGGTCTCACACTGCAGTGTCATCTCGTCTTTGAGGTCTGGGTTGGTGACGACCAGCCGCGCACGGGTGATTTCCGGGAAGCGGCGCACCACCTGCTGCACCTGCGCCGGATGGACGAACATCCCGCGGATTTTTGCGGTCTGGTCGGCGCGCCCCAGCCACCCCTTGAGGCGCATGTTGGTCCGCCCGCACGGTGACCGGCCGGGAATGACTGCAGAGAGATCGCCGGTACCAAAGCGGATCAGCGGATAGGTGGGGTTGAGCGTAGTGACGACCACCTCTCCCACCTCACCTTCGGGCACCGGCTCGTTCGTACCCGGACGGACGATTTCGACGATGAGATCCTCACCCACCACCAGCCCCGCACGCGCCGCCGTCTCGTACGCGATCAGCCCGATATCGGCGGTGGCGTATGCTTGGTACGCGTCGACCCCAGCGGCGGCGAGCTCCTGTTGCAACGCGGGCGGGAATGCCTCACCGGAGACGAGCGCTTTGCGGAAGGTGCATGGCACGCCCATCGCTTCGCACTTTTCGCGCAGAATCCGCAGGAACGACGGCGTACCCGTGTACGCGTTGGGCTGCAGGTCGGCAATCGCTTGTACCTGCAGTTCGGTTTGTCCGACTCCAGCCGGAAAGACGGTGCAGCCGATTGCGTGCGCCGCGGTCTCCATCATGCTGCCCGCGGGTGTCATGTGGTACGCAAAGGTGTTGTGCACCAAATCCCCTTCACGGAACCCGGCTGCCCAAAGGGCGCGCGCCAGCCGGTAGTAATCGGGCTGCGGCCCTTCGGGTTCGTAAATCGGTCCCGGGGACGCGAAGACCCGCAGACAGTCTCGCCCCCACTGCACTGCGGCGAATCCGCCAAAGGGGCGGGCCGCCTTCTGCCGCTCCAGCAGTTCCGACTTACGCACCACCGGCAACTGCGCTAGCGCCGCCCGGTCGGTGACCGCCTGCGGGTCGACATCGGCAAGAACCATGGCAAACGCGGGCGCGTGCGCTTTGGCATGGGCCAATTGCGCGGGCAAGCGCGCAAAGAGGTCATGTTCGCGTTGCTCCGGATCCCAGGTTTCCCGGTCGTCGAAATAGAGGGAGCTGCGGTTTGCGGTCATCGCACCGATCCTTTGCTGTTACGCCAACCAGCGCTTACGGCGGCGATAGTGTTTCACGTCGCGAAAACTTTTGCGGCCTTCACCGGAAAGCCCCAAGTAAAACTCCTTCACGTCTTCGTTTTCGCGCAGTGCCTCAGCGGTGCCTTCCATCACCACCCGACCGTTTTCCAATATGTAGCCGAATTGTGCGTAGCGAAGCGCGACCATCGTGTTCTGTTCGGCCAAAAGAAAACTCACCTGCTCTTTGGTGTTAAGATCTTGGACGATCTCGAAAATCTCTTCGACGATCTGCGGCGCCAACCCCATCGACGGCTCGTCGAGCAAAATCAGTTGCGGCCGCGCCATGAGCGCCCGCCCGATCGCGCACATCTGCTGTTCGCCCCCAGAGGTGTAGCCCGCTTGCGATTTCCGCCGCTCTTTCAGCCGCGGGAAGTAGTGATAGACCCGTTCCAGGTCTGCGGCGAGCTCGCGACGCGAGATGTTGCGCGTATAGGCACCGGTGAGCAAATTTTCCTCGATGGTCAGGTGCGCAAAACAGTGGCGCCCTTCCATCACCTGGATCACGCCGCGGCGTACCAGCTCGTTGGGGGTGAGCTGGTCCACCCGCTCGCCCCTGAACTCCACCGAACCTTTGGTGACATCACCCCGTTCGGCTCGCAACAGATTCGAAATGGTCTTGAGCGTCGTCGATTTGCCCGCTCCGTTTGCGCCCAAGAGGGCGACGATACCGCCTTTGGGCACCTCGAGCGACACCCCTTTGAGCACCAGGATCACGTGGTCGTAGATCACCTCGACGTTATTGACCACCAAGTAGGGTGCTGCGGCGGCCTGCGCCGCCGCAGCACCCGAGGCCGCGGCGTGATTCATCATCAACCCTCCTTGCTGCAATCACGCGGCGTGATGCCTTTTTCTTGCGCGTACTTCGCAGCCGACTCTTCCACGAGCTGGCGTACCAGCACGCGGTCCGGCACGATCCAGTCGCTGATCATCTTCCACTTGCTGCCGTCCCACTGCTGGAATTTCACCACCCCAGCCCCTTCGTGATCCATGCAAGAGGTCTGCATCACCGGCAAGAAACCTTCCGCGCCCAACTGCTTCAGCCGTTCCGGCGTGAAGTTCAGATGCTCGAGCGCCCAACGGATCTCTTCGCCCGTGACCGGCTGCCCTTTCTTGTTGAAGTGCGCTTGAGCCAGACGCACCGCTTCCACGTAGATGATGCCGTGCACCACGCCGCGGTTGTAGTAGACGCTGCCGACCCGCTTGGGATCGAGGTTGCCTTTCCCTTTGGCATAGACATACTTCTTGATGTCCTGGATCACCGGATGCTGGTCACCCACAGCGTTGAACCCAGCGGCGATGTAACCGGCCGACGCATTGCCCGCCGGAATCACGTCCTCTTCCGCACCAGCCCACCAGACGCCGATGATCTTGTCGATGGGGAAACCCGTCCGTTTCGCGGTGGAGAGCGCGGTCGGGTTCATCACCCCCCAACCCCAGAGGATCACGAAGTCAGGCCGAATTTGGCGGATTTGGAGCCACTGCGACTGCTGCTCGTTCCCGGGGTGCGCGACCGGGATCAGCTCGAGCTCAAAGCCCCACTTCTGCGACAGCCTTTTCAGCACTTCGTGCGGCTCCTTCCCGTACGCCGAGTCGTGGTAGAGCAGCACGATCTTCTTGCCTTTGAGCTGATCCATCGAGCCGAGCTTCTCTTTGCCGATGAAGTTGATCATCGCCGAAGCTTGCGACCAGTAATGGGTCACGAGCGGGAAAACCCACGGGAAGACTCGACCATCGGCAGCGTCGGAGCGGCCGTAGCCGATGGTCACCAGCGGAATCTTGTCCTGCGCGACGCGATCGAGCACCGAATAGGTGATCCCAGTGGAAAGCGGCGAGAAGAAGGTGTTGCCCTTCGCTTTGAACCGCTCGTAGCACTCGACGCCACGCGCGTTGTTGTATTCGGTTTCACACTCTTCCCACACGAGCTTGACGCCGTTCACCCCGCCGTCGCGCTCGTTGATCATCTGCATGTAGTCGATCCAGCCGCCGAAAATTCCAGAACCCCCTGCGGCGTATGCACCGACGCGGTAGCTGGGTAGCCCCATGTACTGTTCTGCAGCAAGCGCTTGCCCGACACCGCTGCCCACAAGGCCGGCAACTGCCAGCGCGACCATCGCGCTTTTCTTCCATTTGCTGCGCATGCGCTTCATCTTCTGTCTCCTTTACCACCGACACACACAATGCCCAACCCCAGCGGGGTTGAACCCGAAAAACCCATTTTAGTGCGGGAATGGCCATAGCCGCAATTTCTCTTTACCAATTTGCCACAGCCGCGCCAACCCGTGCGGTTCGACGATCAAGAAGAAAATGATCAGCCCCCCGAAAATCATCAGCTCGACGTTGGACGCAAACGCGGGTGGCAACGAATCCCCGAACAACGCGTGAAAGAGTTGGTTGAGAAAGATCGGCAACAAGGTGATGAACGCGGCCCCCAGGAACGACCCCAACACCGTTCCCACCCCGCCGATGATGATCATGAACAGGATCTTGAACGACAGGTCGAGATTGAACGCTTCCGGTTCGACCGTTCCCAAGTAGGTGAAGGCGTAGAGCGCACCCGCGACACCGCAGTAGAACGAGCTGATCGCAAAAGCCTGCAGTTTCGTCTTCATCAGCGGGATGCCGATCACCTCGGCGGCGACGTCCATATCCCGCACCGCCATCCACGCGCGACCGGTGTGGGTCCGCGCCAGGTTCTTCGCCGCGAGCGCCAATACCGTCACCACCGCCAGCGTGAGGAGGTATTTCTCGACCGGCTCATCGACCGTCCACCCCAGGATGACGATCTCTTGCGCCGTGATTACGCCGGAAGCGGAGTAGTTGGAAAACCACGGGAATTTCACCAGCACCCAGAGGATGAAAAACTGGGCCGCAAGTGTCGCCACCGCCAGGTAAAACCCTTTGATCCGAAGCGAAGGAAGACCAAACACGATACCCACGAGCGCCGCGCACACGCCACCCAAAACCATCGCGACGAGGAACGGCATTCCGTCGATGCGCAACATGAAGTTATAAGTGGCAAACGCCCCCACCGCCATGAACCCCGCCGCACCGAGCGACAACTGCCCCGCGTAGCCGGTGAGGATGTTGAGTCCCAGTGCCGCAAGTGAAAAGATGAGCGCCGGCGTGATGATCGCTTGGAACCAGTATTCGCTTGCGAAGAGCGGCACCCCGACGAACGCGAAGAGCACGATCGCCGCGATCGCGATCCGATCCTGTCGGATCGGAAAGATCTGCATGTCGGCTTCGTAGCTCGCCTTGAACTGCCCTGCCTCACGATAAATCATTTGTCTCTCTCCTCACACCCGGTCGATGTGTTTTTCGCCAAAGAGTCCTTCGGGACGGATCAACAGGAACGCCAACGCCATGATGTAGGGGAACCACGAATCGATTCCGCCCCCGACATAGGGGCCAAGGTAGACCTCGGCGAGTTTTTCCGACGCCCCGATGATCAGCCCCCCGACAATCGCGCCGGGAATCGAAGTAAACCCCCCGAGAATCAGCACCGGCAGAGCCTTGAGCGCAGTGAAGGAGAGGGCGTACTGCACGCCGTTACGCGCCCCCCAGATCAATCCGGCAACCAGAGCCACCACGCCAGCCGCCACCCAGACGATCACCCAGATGCGCTCAAGCGGCACCCCAATCGAGAGCGCTGCCTGGTGGTCGTCGGCAACCGCCCGCAGTGCCCGCCCCGTCTTGGTGTATTGGAAAAAGAGCGAGAGGAGCGCAACCAAGATCGCCGCTATCGCTGCGGCGGTGAGGTCGAATTTGGAGACCAGCATGTTCGCCGAATCAAGGAGCCAGATCACCGGCTCATCGGCGATCCCAATGTCCAACCCCCGGACGTTCGACCCCCAGACGAGCTGCGCGAGCCCGTCGATGAAGAAGGTAAGCCCGATCGTCGCCATAAACAGGGTGATGAGCGGCTGGTTGACCAACCCCCGCAGCATGAAGCGCTCGATGAGGATCGCAAGCACCACCATCGCCGCGAGTGTCACCAGCAACGAACCGAGGAACGAGGCAAACGAACCCGGCGCCCAGCCGAGCCAAAGGAGGAGCTTTTCGCCAACGCCGACGAAGGTAAGCGCCGCGAAATAGACCATCGCCCCCTGCGCGAAGTTGAAGACGCCGGAAGCTTTGAAGATCAACACGAAACCGAGCGCCACCAGCGCGTAGAGCATCCCGGACAACAGGCCCGCAATCAAGACTTCGAAGAAAAAGGTCACGGTTCTCTCCTTCCGCTATCAGTAGACCGCGCCAAGATAGGCTTTGATCACCTCGGGGTCGTTCTTCACTTCGTTGGGAAGGCCGTCGCCGATCTTACGTCCGTAGTCGAGCACGACGACACGATCCGAAATGTCCATCACCACGCCCATGTCGTGTTCGATCAAGACGATGGTCGTCCCCCACTGCTCATTGACGTCGAGGATGAAGCGGCACATGTCCTGCTTCTCTTCGACGTTCATCCCCGCCATGGGCTCGTCCAACAAAAGGAGTTTCGGCTCCGCGGCAAGCGCACGCGCCAGTTCCACCCGTTTTTGCAATCCGTAGGGAAGCCGCCCAACCGGCACCTTACGAATGTGCTGAATCTCCAGGAAATCGATGATCTCTTCCACCCGTTTGCGGTGCGCGATTTCGTCGCGCTGCGCGGGACCCCAATAAAGCGCGTTCCACAGGAAATTGCGCTTCATCATGAGGTTACGGCCCGTCATGATGTTGTCGAGCACGGTCATCCCCTTGAAGAGCGCGATGTTCTGGAACGTCCGCGCGATTCCCTGCGCCGCCGCTTCGTGCGGGTTCATCTTGCGGCGCTCCTTGCCCATGAAGATGATCCGCCCCTCCTGCGGATGGTAGACGCCGTTGATCACGTTGAGCATCGAGCTTTTGCCCGCGCCGTTGGGCCCGATGATCGAACGGATCTCCCCCTGCCGGACGTTGAAACTGATGTTGGTGAGCGCTTTCACGCCCCCGAAACTGAGGCTGATATTCTGCAGATCCAGGATTACGTCGCCGATGGTGCGCGCCATCTTCTTCTCCCGATTACGCGTCCGCGATGCGCACCGTTGCGGCAATCTTGCCGCTGCGCCCGTCTTCGAACTTCACTTCGGTCTCGATATACTGCTCGGTTACGTCGCTATAAAGCGCGGTAACGAGCGGTGCGTACTTCTCGGCGATGAACCGCCGTCGCACTTTACGGGTGCGCGTCAATTCCCCATCGTCGGCATCGAGCTCTTTGTGCAGGATCAAGAAGCGGCGGATCCGCGCCCCTTTCATCATCGGGTCGGTTTCGAGGTCGGCATTGACCTTCGCGACGCATTCGGCGATCAACGCATAGACCTCGGCTTTCTGCGCGAGATCGGTATACCCGGAATAGGCCAACCCGCGCCGTTCCGCCCAGTTACCCACCGCGTCGAGGTCGATGTTGATGAACGCCGCGACGTAATCGCGTTCGTTGCCGAACGCCACCGCCTCTTTGATCTGCGGGAAGAACTTGAGCTTGTTCTCGATGTAGTTGGGCGCAAAGAGGGTGCCGTCGTTGAGTTTGCCGACGTCTTTCGCGCGGTCGATGATCCGCAACTGGCCATCTTCACCGATATACCCGGCGTCGCCGGTCATGAAGAAGCCCTCTTCGTCGAACGCCTCGGCGGTGGCGTCGGGACGACGGTAGTACGATTGCAGCGTCATCGGGCCGCGCACGCGGATTTCACCGTTCTCGGCGATCTTGATTTCGACGCCTGGCGCCGGCCGCCCCACCGCATCGAGCTTGATTTCGCTGTCGGGCTGCAAACAGACGTAGGCGCACGTCTCCGTTTGCCCGTAGAGCTGTTTGAGGTTGATCCCGATCGAGCGGAAGAATTTGAAGAGGTCCGGTCCGATCGCAGCGCCCGCGGTATAGGCCACCCGGATGCGCGACATCCCCAAGACGTTGCGCAGCGGCCCGTAGATCAACACTTCGCCCAGCGCGTAGAGCAAACGATCTTTGAGGGATACCGGACGCTTCTCCAGAATTTCGGCGCCACAGCGCCGTGCCACCGCCATGAAGTAGTCGAAGAGCTTGCGTTTGATGGCACTGGCGTCTTCCATTCGGATCATCACCTGGGTGAGCAACCCCTCGAAGATCCGCGGCGGTGCGAAGTAGTAGGTCGGCCCGATTTCGCGCAAGTCGGTCATCACGGTGTCCGACGATTCCGGACAGTTGATCGCAAACCCGGCCACCAGCGACTGAGCATACGAAAAGAGGTGGTCTCCAACCCACGCCATCGGCAGGTAGGAGAGGATCTCTTCGCGGTCGGTCAGGCGGTCGAAATGGATCCCGCCGTTCGCGGCAAAGATGAACGCGCGGTGGGTCTGGCACACCCCCTTGGGTTTGCCCGTGGTACCGGAGGTGTAGAGCATCACCGAAACGTCGTCGGTCGAACCCTTTTCGATCTCCTTGTTCAGGAAATCGGGTTGGTTGCGGTCGTGGATCTCGCCGGCGGCGACCAGCTCGTCGAGCCCCATCAGTTGGGGCTGGTCGTAGTGCAACATCCCGCGCGGATCATCGTAGACGATCTTCTCGAGCGAAGGGGTCGACGCCAAGGTTTCCAGGAGCTTATCCACCTGCTCCTGGTCTTCGACGATCGCCACCTTGATTTCGGCGTCTTGCAAGACGAACGCGATCTCTTCCGCGATCGCGTCCTGATAGAGCATCACCGGAATGCCGCCGAGCATTTGACACGCGGCGATCGACATGTAGAGCCTGGGGCGGTTGTCCCCGATGATCGCGAGCCGGTCGCCGCGCTTGAACCCGAGTTCAGCCAGACCGCACGCAATCGCGCGCGCGGTGCGGTAGTAGTCGGCCCAGGTGTAGGTTTGCCAGATGCCGTACTCTTTTTCCCGTATCGCCGCTTTGGCCCCACGCACGGCGGCGTGGTGGCGCAAAAGCCGCGGGAAAGTGTCCAGCCCGGCAGGCAGCGGAGGGGCTGCTTCGCCGCGTACGATGGTCATTGTTGTGTCTCCTCCACACTCCCGACGTTCGGTTCGGGAATTTGCTCAGAGGGAATCATCGCACGCGATTGTTACAACGGTTTTGCGGAAATGTAACGCAATTGTTACAGCGCGCCGCGATCACGGCAGATGGGTTTGCAACCACCACTCGAGCACCCCCAACTGCCAGAGTTTCGCGCCGCGCAAGCGCGTGTAGTGGCGCGTCGGTTCGGCCAAAAGCTGCGCCACGTATTCAGGCTGAAAAAGCCCGCGCGCCTTCGCCACAGGCGAAAGGAGCAGCTCGCGCACGCGATCGAGCATCGCTCCGTGCAGATACTGCAGCGCGGGCACAGGAAAGTACCCTTTGGGGCGGTCGATCACTTCGCTGGGGAGAATTTTGCGCGCCGCCGCTTTGAGTACCCCTTTGCCCCCTTGCGCGAGCTTATGGTGCGGCGGAATGCGCGCGGCAAATTCGACCAAGGTATGGTCGAGAAAGGGGACTCGCGCCTCCAACCCCCACGCCATCGTCATGTTGTCGACCCGTTTTACTGGGTCATCCACCACCATCACCGTCGCATCGAGACGAAGCGCCCGGTCAAGCGGCGTCTCCGCGCCTGGCTGGGCAAAGTGGGTCGCTACCAGCGCCTCGGCAAGATCGGCGACCCGCCACGGCGGCGTCACCACCTGGCAATACTCTTCGTAGTCGCGATCGCGAAAGACCGCCAGATAGTCGCGAACCGGATCGCTGCTTGTGGCCAATTTCGGGTACCAGAAGTAACCGGCAAAGAGTTCGTCGGCCCCTTGGCCGCTCTGTACCACTTTGCTGTGGCGCGACACCGCCTCTGCCAAAAGATAGAACGCGATGCAGTCGTGACTCATCATCGGCTCGCTCATCGCGGCGATCGCCTCGGGCAAGCGCGCAAGGAGTTCCGCTTCGGTCACAAAGATGCGCTCATGCTCGGTGCCAAAGGCGCGAGCGACCACCTCGGCGTACGCAAACTCGTTGCCCTGCTCCCCACCTTTGTCGGGAAAACCGATGGTGTAGGTCTTGAGCGGCGCAACCCCCGCTTCGGCCATCAGCGCCACGATCAGGCTCGAATCGACCCCGCCCGAAAGAAGCGCCCCTACGGGCACGTCGGCAACGAGCCGCAGCCGCACCGCCGCGCGCAGCGCCTCGAGCACCCCTTCGGCCCATTCGGCAAGGGGCCGCGCCTTTTCTTCGGCGCTGCGGCTACAGTCGAGCTGCCAGTAGGTACGGCGCCGTTCCCGACCGTCGGGCTCGATCGTCACCACCGTAGCGGGGGGAATCTTGCGCACCCCTTTGAGGATCGTGTGGGGCGCCGGCACGACAGTATGAAACGAGAGGTAGTAGTGCAGCGCCACCGGGTCGATCGCGGTATCGACCCCCCCGGCGGCAAGAAGCGCCGGCAAGGTTGAGGCAAAACGCAACCCGCCGGGAATCGTTGCCGTATAAAGGGGCTTGATTCCCAGGCGGTCGCGCGCCAGCACCACACGGCCGCTGTCGCGCTCCCAGAGCGCGAACGCAAACATCCCGTGTAACCGCTCGACAAAGGCTTCCCCCCACGCGTGGTAGGCTTTGAGGAGGACTTCGGTGTCGCCGTGGGAAAAAAAGCGGTAGCCGCGCCCCGCAAGCTCCCGCCGTAGGGCTTCGTGGTTGTAGATCGCGCCGTTGAAGACGACCCCAAGCCCCAGCTCAGGGTCGATCATCGGCTGCTGCGCCGCCTCCGAAAAATCCATGATCTTGAGGCGGCGATGGCCCAACGCAATGCTGCGCTGCGCCCAAACGCCGCCGCCGTCGGGGCCGCGCGGGCGCTGGCTCACGTTCATGCGCGCAATCGCGTCGAGGTTGGGTTCCGTCCCGTCGAAACGAATCTCACCGGCAATGCCGCACACGGGGTCTTCTCACATATTCCGCCGATACTGTCCGCCCACTTCGAAGAGCGCCTGCGTCAGTTGCCCCAACGAACAGTAGCGCACCGCGTCCATCAACACTTCGAAGGTGTTGCCCCCTTCCATCGCCACCGTCTTGAGCTTCGCCAGCCACTTCGGTGCTTCGGCGGCGTGGCGCGCGTGAAATTCGCGCAGCCGCCGCAGCTGGCTCTGCTTCTCTTCTTCGGTGGAACGGGCAAGTTCCAGCTTTTCGGGGATCGGGTCGCCGTGCGGGTTGCGGAAGGTGTTGACCCCGATGATCGGTAGACTCCCGTCGTGCTTTTTCTGCTCGTAGTGCAGCGACTCTTCCTGAATCTTGCTGCGTTGGTAGCCCGTCTCCATCGCGCCGAGCACGCCCCCCCGTTCGGCCAGCGCTTCGAATTCGCGCAACACCGCTTCTTCGACCAGATCGGTGAGCTCTTCGATGATGAAGCTGCCTTGGTTGGGGTTTTCGTTCTTCGCCAGCCCCCACTCTTTGTTGATGATGAGTTGGATCGCCATCGCCCGCCGCACACTCTCTTCGGTAGGGGTGGTGATCGCTTCGTCGTAGGCGTTGGTGTGTAGGCTGTTGCAGTTGTCGTAGATCGCAATCAGCGCCTGGAGCGTCGTGCGAATGTCGTTGAATGCCATCTCCTGCGCGTGGAGACTCCGCCCCGAGGTCTGGACGTGGTATTTGAGTTTTTGGCTGCGCTCGTTCGCGCCATATTTGTGCTTCATCGCAATCGCCCAGATGCGACGCGCCACCCGCCCGATCACGGTGTATTCCGGGTCCATCCCGTTACTGAAGAAGAAGGAGAGGTTGGGCGCGAAATCGTCGATGTGCATGCCGCGCGCCAGGTAGGATTCGACGTAGGTAAAGCCGTTGGCGAGCGTGAACGCGAGCTGCGAAATGGGGTTGGCGCCTGCTTCCGCGATGTGGTAGCCCGAAATCGACACTGAGTAGAAGTTGCGCACGTTGTGATGGACGAAGTACTCCTGGATGTCGCCCATCAATTTCAACGCGAACTCGGTGGAGAAGATGCAGGTGTTCTGCCCCTGATCCTCTTTGAGGATATCGGCCTGGACCGTGCCGCGCACAGTGGAGAGCACCCACGCCTTGATCTTTTCATACTCCTCTTCGGTGGGGTCACGACCGTTGTCGGCGCGGAATTTGTCCACCTGCTGGTCGATCGCGGTATTGAAGAACATCGCTAGGATCATCGGCGCGGGACCGTTGATCGTCATCGACACCGAGGTGTTGGGCGCACAAAGATCGAACCCGGAGTAGAGCACCTTCATATCGTCGAGCGTGGCGATCGAGACACCCGAATTGCCGATTTTGCCGTAGATATCGGGCCGTTCGTCGGGGTCGCAACCATAGAGCGTAACGGAATCGAACGCAGTGGACAGCCGCGCCGCGGGCATCCCTTCGGTGAGCTTGCGAAAACGGCGGTTGGTCCGGAACGGATCGCCTTCGCCCGCAAACATCCGGGTGGGGTCTTCGTTTTCGCGCTTGAACGCGAACACCCCGGCGGTGTATGGGAACGACCCGGGGACGTTCTCCTTCATCAGGAATTTGAGCACCTCGCCGTCGTCTTCGAAGTCAGGCAACGCTACCTTGCGGATCTTGTTGCCCGAAAGCGATTCGTGGTAGAGGCGGGTGCGAATCTCTTTGTCGCGGATCTTGACGACGTATTCGTCCTGCGCGTAGAGTTTTTTCAGCGTCGGCCACTGTTCGAGCAGCTTCTTCGCGTGTGGAGTCAACTGGCTGTCTTTCCAGTCGATCAGCTCGTCGAAATGCTCGGCCGGTTTGCCGCTCGCCTCGAAGAGCGCCTTCGCGATCTTGAGCGCTTGTCGTTCGCGCGCCACCCGCGACTGCTCCCGGACGTGGGCGTGGTAGTCGCGCACGGTTTGCGCAATTTCCGCCAGATAACGATTGCGGTGCGACGGGATGATCGCTTGTCCTTTGCTGGAATGGCGCACAGAGACGCGCGGCAATTTCCCTTCGGCTTTCGCGGGCAACCCCAATTCGATCAATTTCGGCAGCATCGCTTGATAAAGCGCAGTAACCCCGTCGTCGTTGAAGCGCGCTGCCATCGTCCCGAAGACGGGCATCGCATCGACCGGTTCGGAAAAACGCTGATGGTTGCGCTGGTACTGTTTCGCGACGTCGCGCAGCGCATCTTCGGCCCCTTTGCGGTCGAATTTGTTGATCGCGACGAAATCGGCGAAATCGAGCATGTCGATCTTCTCGAGCTGGCTCGCTGCGCCGAACTCGGGGGTCATCACGTAGAGGGAGCAGTCGACGTAGGGCACGATCGCCGCGTTGCCCTGTCCGATCCCCGACGTTTCGACGATCACGAGGTCGTAACCGGTGAGCTTGGTCGCCGCGATCACCTCTTTGAGCGCCCGCGACACTTCTTGACCGGTGTCGCGGGTGGCGAGCGAACGCATGTAGATGTTTTCGTGGTCGATCGCGTTCATGCGGATGCGGTCACCCAAGAGCGCGCCCCCGGTGCGCTTGCGCGACGGGTCGATCGAGATGATCGCGATTTTGAGCGCATCTTCCTGATCCAAACGGAAACGGCGAACCAGCTCGTCGGTGAGCGAACTCTTGCCCGCCCCTCCGGTACCAGTGATCCCCAACACTGGCACTTTGAGCCCTTGCGCCGCCGCAAGGAGCCCTTCCCGGATTGCGTCTGGGTAGGCGCCATTTTCGAGCGCAGTGATCACGCGTGCGAGCGTCCGCCAATCGCCGCTTTGGAGTTTTTCCAGGATTTCAGGCAAGGTCTGCGGCGCTTCGTGGGAGAGATCGAAATCGGAACGCTCGACCACGTCGTTGATCATCCCTTGTAACCCCATCTGGGCGCCGTCTTCGGGGGAGTAGATCCGCTCGACACCGTACGCTTCGAGCTCCTTGATCTCCGGCGGAACGATCACCCCGCCACCGCCGCCGAAAACCTTGATCTTCTCGCCACCGTTTTGCCGCAGCAGATCGACCATGTATTTGAAGAACTCGACATGCCCCCCTTGGTAGCTGGTCACCGCGATGCCCTGCACATCCTCCTGCAGCGCGGCGCGCACGATCTCGGCGGCACTGCGGTTGTGCCCCAAATGGATCACTTCGCAGCCGGTGCTTTGCAACAAGCGCCGCATGATGTTGATCGCCGCGTCGTGGCCGTCGAAGAGCGCCGCCGCAGTGACGAACCGCACGTGGTTCTTGGGCTGATAGGGCGCAAGCGCTTTGGCGATACGGGGATCGGTCATGATGGGTCTCCTCTTGTGGTCGCTTTTGCGGTGCACTGAGACTATCTTACCGAAATTGACGTTAACGTCAACGTCATTTCGGTGCCTTGCCCTTGCCTTCGCCTCATGGCAGCGTCCGGCGCACAGGGAAATAGGTTCGCCGCTGGGGCTGTGCTAAGCTAACGCGGTTGCAGGTCAGGGAAGCAGCGTGATGCCGCGCGAAAAGACGTTCAACACCGCGGGCCCATCGAAACCCGAGCTCCACTATATGATCGACCCCTTGGCGCGGATCGATCTCCCGGAAGTCGAAGCACTCATCGCACAGGAACGCTACTTTGTGCTGCACGCGCCACGACAAACCGGCAAAACCACCTGCCTGTTGGCGCTCATGAATCACCTCAACCGCGAAGGGCGCTACCGCGCGCTCTACGCCAACATCGAAGTGGCGCAAACGGCCCGTGGCAACGTCGCCGAAGGGATCGGCGCGGTACTCACTGCGCTCTATGAGGCGGCCCGCCTCTACCTGGGCGAATCGCGCGGTCAAGCATGGGCGCACGCCGCGCGCGCCAACGACGACCCCCACACATGGCTCCAACGCTGGCTTACCGAATTTTCCCTGGCCGACCCGGATCGACCCGTGGTGCTGCTCCTGGACGAAGTCGACGCCCTCGTTGGCGACACCCTGGTTTCGCTCCTCAGGCAACTGCGTGCTGGTTACACCCAGCGGCCACGGGCGTTTCCGCAATCGGTGATCCTGTGCGGCGTGCGCGACGTGCGCGACTACCGCATCCACACCCCCGGCCAAGAGGTGATCACCGGGGGTTCGGCGTTCAACATCAAAGCCGAATCGCTGCGTTTGGGAAACTTCACCTTCGACGAAACCAAAGCGCTGTGGCTGCAGCACACCGAGGCCACCGGGCAGCGCTTCGACGACGCGATCTGGGAGCCCCTCTGGCTCGACACCGAAGGGCAACCGTGGCTCGTCAATGCGCTCGGGCACGAATGCACCTGGAAAGACAAAACGCTACGCGCCGACCGGACGGCGCCGGTGACGCTCGAACGCTACCAACTG
>NZ_JAHLSY010000025.1 GCF_019049855.1 Hydrogenophilus thiooxidans
ACACAACTCGCCTCCTGATGAACATCATCAGAGGCAGGGTAACGAAGGTGGGTCAATTTCGATGGCCAAGGTGGGTCATTTTTACATGGCCATCGACAACCGCACGCGTCACCCGTTCCGGCGGCGTCGTACGCGCAACCGCAACCGTGACCGTTTGCGTCGCCGCGTCGCAGCGCACGCCCGCTCGGGTGGTGCCGGGCATCCATACCAAGCGGTATGGCTTGCCTTCGAACCAGAGCGGTTGCGCTGCGGTAAGGCACGCAGCGTCTACCAGGGGCTTTCCGGGAGAAGGGTGGTGCGCCAGGCGCGTACGCTGCCGCGCGATCCATTCCCATTTGCTCAGGACGAAGTGGCGGATTGCGGTATCGGAAACGAAGCGCGGTGCGGAGACGCAGATCGTGCCGTCTTCGGGACGCACGCGCAAGTAGAGGTGTTTGATCGCTTTGCGGTAAACGGCGACCGTTTCTGATGCGACGGTGAGGGTGTGGTGGGGTTGGGTCATGAGTTGGTGCCGGCAGTCCGACTCGAACGGACGACCTACCGCTTACAAGGCGGTTGCTCTACCAGCTGAGCTATGCCGGCGGATGAGAAGCGGGGCGGATTATAGCATAGGGCGTACGACATCACGCTAACGTTGGGCGACCCATTCGTGCGCGTGCCATCCGACCAAGGTTCGGCGAGTCTTGCTGAACTCTACGCCAAGCTCGATCACACGGGCAACACCTGGCTTGCCGCGATAGGGGGCGGCATAGTCACGCGCCTGGATTTGGGCCATGGCTTCTCCTGTGGCAGCCTCCCCGGAAACCACTTTGAATTCGATCACCCAAATCGTCGCACCCGCCTCGATCACGAGGTCGACCTGCCCTGCTTCACTCACCGCTTCCGCTTTGAGCGGTAACCCTAGGCTAGCTAGGTGACTGTAGCAGACGCTCGCAAAATACCCTTCATACTGGGCGATCGGGTTGTTGCGGTACCAGTCGTGCGGTATCGAAGCGAAAAGGCGGACGAAGTGGTGGTGCAGGCCCTCGGAGTCACCCTGTTGCAACATCCGGACGATTTGGGTGAGGCTCTCACCCGGACGGGAAGGAAGAAGCACGTGGGTTAGCGCTTGGTTGAGTGCCGTGCGCACTTCGGTGTTGGGCAGCGTGAGCTCGTACTCGATGAGCCCTCCAGCCGAGTGTGCGTCGGCAATGGTGAGGTAGCCGGTCTGCCAAAGGAGTGCTTCGGGTTCGATCGCTTCGACGTCGAACGACGACAAGAGCGCTTCGGTGGCAAAGAGGCGTTCGAGCCGTGGCGTGAAAAAGGCGCGCTCTTTGAGCAGTTCGACCAGGAAGGTTGGCGTGCCGCTTTCGAACCACCACGGACGGAATGTGCGGAAACGCAAAAGCTGCAGGACGTCGAACGGGTTGTAGACCCGAGCATTGCTGCCCCACCAGTAGCCGTTGTACCAGGCGCGCACCTCTGAACGGGAAAGCGGGCGGCCCTCCTGCTCGGCAGCGATGAATTCGGGGGCGAAAACGGTGTCGAGATCGGTTTCGGTGTAGCCGCAAAGGGTTGCGAACTCATCGATCAACGTGATATCTGCCAGGTTGTTGAGGCCTGAAAAGAGACTCACTTTACTGAATTTGCTGACCCCTGTCAGAAACACGAAGTGGAGATCGGCGTCGCGCTCTTTGAGGACGCTGTAAAAATTACGCAACCGTTCGCGCATCACAGCGGCAAGGTCCGGGCGGGTGATGTGGTCGAGTATCGGCTTGTCGTATTCGTCGACCAGCACGACCGTGCGTTGGCGATACGCCTCGGCAGCGGCGGTGATCAGGTCGGCAAAGCGCTCCGCGATGCCGTGCGCCCGGCTGATCGGCACATTGAGTCGCGCCGCGTTGGCATCGAGCTGCCAAGCGATCGCCTCATCGAGCTCTTCGGGGGAATGGCGAATGCCTTGGCCGAACGAGATGCGCACCACGGGGTAGCGCTTCGCCCAGTCCCAATGGTCCGCGAGGTACAGCGCTGGCCGCGGTGCCGTGCCGTCGCTACCGTCGTGGGCGGTGAAAAGCGCTCGTTCGCCAGCAAAGGCCGCAGCCAGCGTGTCGAGGAAGAGCGATTTGCCAAAGCGCCGCGGGCGGGAAAGGAAGTAGTAATTGGCGCCTTCAGCCAGCGCGGCGATGAAGGGTGTCTTGTCGACATAGTAGAACCCGCCTTCCCGAATTTTTCGGAAAGACTGGATTCCGATCGGTAGCTTTAGCCGCGTGGGGGGACGGCTCATCAGCGACACCCTTCCTCTCCTACCGATTGTAGAGCGAATCGGTCTGGCTACGCCGACTTCACCGGAATTTTGCCGATTTTGACCCGCCACTCCTGCGGACCGCGTTCATGGACGTTGTTGCCCGCGCTATCGACCGCGACGGTCACAGGCATGTCTTGGACTTCGAATTCGTAGATCGCTTCCATACCCAAGTCTTCGAACGCAACGACGCGGGCTTTCTTGATCGCTTTCGCCACCAAGTACGCAGCGCCACCCACCGCCATCAGATAGGCGGCTTTGTGGTCACGGATTGCGGCGACCGCTTCCGGGCCGCGTTCGGCTTTGCCCACCATCGCGATCAACCCGGTCTTTTCGAGCATCATGCGGGTGAATTTGTCCATACGGGTTGCGGTGGTGGGGCCGGCAGGGCCGACCACTTCACCGGGAACGGGGTCGACGGGGCCCACGTAGTAGATCACCCGGTTGGTGAAATCGACCGGTAGCGGTTCGCCTTTGGCCAGGAGATCGGCGAGGCGTTTGTGCGCGGCGTCGCGGCCGGTGAGCAGTTTGCCGGAAAGAAGCAGGATATCGCCTGCCCGCCACGTCGCTACCTCTTCTTTGGTGAGGGTGTCGAGAGCGACCCGTTTGGCCTGTTTGACGTCTGGGGTCCAGGTGATCGCAGGCCAATCTTCGAGACGTGGTGGCGTGAGTTGCGCTGGGCCAGAGCCGTCGAGCGTGAAATGGACGTGGCGCGTTGCGGCGCAGTTGGGAATGAGCGCCACTGGCAAACTTGCAGCGTGCGTGGGGTAGTCGAGGATCTTGACGTCCAGTACCGTCGTGAGCCCGCCAAGCCCTTGTGCGCCGATTCCCAAGGCGTTGACCTTTTCGTAGAGTTCCAAACGCAGCGCTTCGACGGTGGAGAGGGTTTCGCCCTTCGCCGCCTTTTCTTGCAGTTCGTGGATGTCGATGTGTTCCATCAACGCCGCTTTCGCAAGCAGCATCGCTTTTTCGGGCGTACCGCCGATGCCGATCCCCAGAATCCCTGGCGGGCACCACCCGGCGCCCAGAGTTGGGACGGTCTTGAGCACCCAGTCGACGATCGAGTCGGACGGGTTGAGCATCGCCAGTTTTGCTTTGTTCTCCGAACCGCCACCTTTCGCGGCACAGATCACTTCCACGGTGTCACCGGGCACCAGTTCGAAGTGGACGACCGCGGGGGTGTTGTCACGAGTATTTTGCCGTTTGCCCGCCGGGTCACGCAGGATCGAGGCGCGCAGCGGATTTTCGGGATTGGTGTAGGCGCGCCGAACCCCCTCGTCGACCAGTTCCTGCAGGCTTTTCGTGGTGTCGAAGCGGACATTCATCCCCACTTTCAGAAAAACGACGGCGATTCCGGTGTCCTGGCAGATGGGGCGGTGTCCCTCGGCGGCCATGCGCGAGTTGGTCAGGATTTGGGCGATGGCGTCCTTGGCCGCTGGGTTTTGTTCGTTTTCGTAGGCTTCGGCCATCGCCTGGACGAAATCCAGGGGATGGTAGTAACTGATGAATTGGAACGCGTCGGCAATCGATTCGATGAAGTCGGCTTCGCAAATGGTGGTGGTCATCGGTGCACTCCCTGGTTGTACTGCCCGCGATTGTATCGAAAACGCCACCAACGCACGATCGCTTGTCGTGTGTAAGGTTGCTGTAAGATAATGCCGATACATTGATTTTTGTTCCACAAGTGAGAGGGAGTGTCAGGCCATGAGCGAACAAAAGCTCTACTACCCGCCAGAAGCATTGGTCAAAAATGCTGCGGTCTCGGGGATGGACCACTACCGCCGGCTCTGTGAAGAGGCGGAACGGGACTACGAAGGGTATTGGGCCAACCATGCGCGTAATCTATTGACCTGGAAAAAACCGTTTACCCAGGTTCTGGACGAATCCAACGCGCCGTTCTTCAAGTGGTTTGCCGACGGGGTGTTGAACGCCTCGTACAACTGTCTGGACCGCCACGTCGAAGCGGGGAAAGGTGACCGTGTCGCGATCATCTTCGAATCGGACGATGGCCAGGTCACGAAAGTCACCTACGCGGAATTGTTGAAGCGGGTTGCGCAGTTTGCCAATGCGCTCAAAGCGCTGGGCGTAAAAAAAGGCGACCGCGTTGTGATCTACCTTCCGATGGGCGTCGAAGGGGTGGTGGCGATGCAAGCGTGTGCGCGCATCGGCGCAACCCATTCGGTCGTGTTCGGTGGCTTCTCGGCGCAGGCGCTCAAAGACCGCATCCAAGATGCCGGCGCGAAAGTGGTCGTCACCTCCGACGGTCAGTTCCGCGGCGGTAAGCAGTTGCCGTTGAAAGCGATCGTCGATGAGGCGATCGGCATGGGCGGGTGCGACACGGTCGAGAAGGTGATCGTCAATAAACGCACCGGCATGGCAATCAATTGGGTAGAAGGGCGCGACTTGTGGTGGAGCGACGCGATTGCAGGGCAAAGCGACGTGTGCGAGCCCGAGTGGGTCGAAGCCGAACATCCCCTCTTTTTGCTCTACACCTCCGGCTCGACCGGGAAGCCGAAGGGGGTACAGCATTCCACCGGCGGGTACCTCACCCACGCGGCGCTTACAATGCTCTGGACCTTCGATTACAAACCGGAGGACATCTTCTGGTGTACCGCGGATATCGGCTGGATTACCGGTCACACCTACGGCTGTTACGGGCCGCTTGCGGTGGGCGCCACCCAGGTTGTCTTCGAAGGGGTGCCCACCTACCCGGATGCCAGCCGCTTCTGGCGGATGATCGAAGCGCACAAGGTTTCGATCTTCTATACCGCGCCAACCGCAATCCGGGCGCTCATCAAGGCGTCGGAGAGCAACCCGGACGTGCATCCCAAGCGTTTCGACCTCTCGTCGCTGCGGATCCTCGGTTCGGTCGGCGAGCCGATCAACCCGGCGGCGTGGGAGTGGTATTACCGCGAAGTAGGGGGCGGACGGTGCCCGATCGTCGATACCTGGTGGCAGACCGAAACCGGCGGCCATATGATCACGCCGTTGCCCGGTGCCACGCCGCTTGTGCCCGGTTCGTGCACGCTGCCGTTCCCGGGGATTCAGGCTGCGGTGGTCGATGAGACGGGGAACGAAGTCCCGTGGGGTCAGGGCGGCTTCCTGGTGATCAAGAAGCCGTGGCCGTCGATGATCCGTACCATCTGGGGCGATCCGGAGCGCTTCAAGAAGTCCTACTATCCGGCGGACTTCCAAGGCAAGCTCTACTTGGCAGGAGACGGTGCGATTCGTGACCCCGAAACCGGTTACTTCACCATCACGGGCCGGATCGACGACGTGCTCAACGTCTCAGGACACCGGATGGGGACGATGGAGATCGAATCGGCGCTGGTGGCGCACGAACTCGTTGCCGAAGCGGCGGTGGTCGGTCGCCCGGACGAAGTCACCGGCGAGGCGATCGTCGCGTTCGTCGTGTTGAAACGGCCGCGCCCCGAAGGGGAAGAAGCCGCGCAGATCGTCAAAGAGCTGCAGAACTGGGTGGCGAAAGAGATCGGGCCGATCGCCAAACCGAAAGAGATCCGTTTTGGCGACAACCTGCCGAAGACCCGTTCCGGGAAGATCATGCGCCGCTTGCTGCGCCAGCTCGCGAAGGGCGAAGCGATCACCCAAGACACCTCGACGCTCGAAAACCCGGCGATCCTCGAGCAGCTCAAAGGCTGACGAACAGATGGAGGAGGGCGGGCGAAAGGCCCGCTTCACAAAGAGGAGATTACCCCCGGCCGCACGGCCGGGTTTTTTTGCCGCTTGCCGGTACGCTATCCTGCGACCAACGGACGACCGGTGTCATCCTACCTCGATGTTATCGATCAACCGCGTCGTCCCCAAGCGGGCCGCGCCCAGGACGACGAGGGGTTCTGTGGCCAAATCGGGCGGGGTGCAGCAAGGTGGCTGCAAGTCGTGTTGCCGCCGGATCGCAACGTAATCCGGTTGCCAGCCGTGGCGGGCGAGCGTTGCAGTCGCTTCTGCTTCCAGCGCGGCGTAGGTACCTTGACCCGCACGGAGGGCATCCGCGGTGGCTTTGAGCACCTGGAAGAGCCGCGGCGCTTCCTGCCGTTCCGCTGGCGAGAGGTAGGCGTTGCGAGAAGAGAGCGCCAATCCGTCGTCGGCACGAACGGTCTCACCTGCTTCGATGGTGATCGGCAACGCGAATTGTTCCACCATGCGGCGCAGGATCATCAACTGTTGGTAATCTTTCTTGCCAAAGAGGGCGATCGTGGGTTGGATGATCGCTAAGAGCTTCATCACGACGGTAGCAACACCGCGGAAGTGCCCCGGACGTGCGGCTCCTTCCAGAATCGCGGCGTAGCGTTCCGGGGGTTCGACGAAGAACTGCTGCGGTTCCGGGTACATTTCCGCGACGTCGGGCGCAAAGAGATACGGCACGCCAACCGAGTGCAACAGCGCCGCATCGCGTTCGAGCATCCGCGGGTAACGGCCGTAGTCTTCGTTTTGACCGAATTGCAGCGGGTTTACGAAGATGCTCACCACCACGTTGGGCGTGCGTGCGAGCGCTTGCCGTGCGAGCGCCAAATGGCCTTCGTGCAGCGCGCCCATCGTCGGGACGAAAGCGACCTCACCAAGCGTGGCGCGGCATTCCCGCCAAGCGCGGGTCGTCGTGAAGGTCTGTAACGTGCGGTCCATCACCCCTCCGTGCGTCGTCGGATCGGTTCGATGTTTTGCGGCACCGCGTCAGTAACAGTGCGCTTCCGTGGGAAACGCGCCGCTTTTCACGGCGTTGACGTACGCGGCAACCGCAGCGTGGATGCTTTCTGCGCCGGCAAGGAAGTTTTGTACGAAACGGGCTTTGCGTCCCGGAAAAATGTCGAGGATGTCGTAGAGGACGAGCACTTGCCCGTGACATTCGGGGGCGGCGCCGATGCCGATCGTGATCATTTCGTCGGTGCGGCGGGTGACCTCTTTTGCGACCGCGCGCGGCACCATTTCGAGCACGATCATCGCCGCACCCGCAGACTCCAACGCTGCGGCTTCGAGATAGAGCCGTTCGGCTTCCGCTTCCAAGCGCCCTTGCACCCGGTACCCGCCCAGTTGGTTGACGGCTTGCGGGGTAAAGCCGATGTGGGCGCAGACCGGGATACCGCGTTCGACCAGGAATTGCACGGTATCGACCATCGGCATGCCCCCTTCGAGCTTCACCATCTGGGCGCCAGCAGCCATCAGTTGCGCCGCGCTCGCGAACGCCTGTTCGGGGCTTTGCTGGTAACTGCCGAAAGGTAGGTCTGCGACGATGAAGGGGCGGTGCGCGCCGCGCGCGACACACGCCGTGTGGTAACACATCTGCTCGAGGGTCACCGGTAACGTCGTCTTGTGCCCTTGAATGACGTTGCCCAACGAATCGCCGACCAGCAGGACATCGACGCCGGCACGATCGAGCAGTGCGGCAAACGCGGCGTCATAACAGGTGAGCATCGCGATCTTCTCACCGTTTTCACGCATGCGTTGCAAAGTGGTCAGAGTTACGGGTGATGCTTTCTCTGCAGCGTTCATCGCGGTGGCTCCCGGGTTGGGTTGCGCATAGGGTGTCATTGTGCCAAAGCCTCTATCGGTTGCAAACGTGTCGATTCGGGTGCGGCAAGCGGTGCGATCCGAGTAATCGGCTGCGCCGCTACGGCCGGTAGGTAGTCGAGTAACCGTCCCAGGCCCGGTGCGGTCAGGTCCGGGGCCAGCTCCAACAGTGGCAACAGCACGAACGCGCGCTGGTGAAGCCGCGGATGGGGTACGGTCAGGTGCGGCAAGCAATAGCGTTCGTTGCCGTAGAGGAGTAGATCGAGATCCAGCGTCCGCGGCGAATGGTAGCCCGTGCGGATGCGGCCGAAACGCGCTTCGAGCGCGAGTAACGCAGCAAGCAGCGCCTCGGCATCGAGCTGGGTACGCAGCGCCGCAACCGCGTTGTAGTAGTCGGGTTGCGGGGCATCGACCTCGATCGCGCCGCTGCGGTAGAGGTGCGAGAGCGCGATCACTTCGGTGCGGGGCAGCAGGGTGAGGCGCTGTACGGCGGCAGCCAGTTGCCCGGGGGCGTCCCCCAAGTTCGCGCCAAGGCCGACATAGGCCGTGACGAAAGGGTTTTGGGTCATCACGCCTCCTTGCTCGGTGTCGCAACGGGTGGCGCCGCATCCGTTTGTGCGACGGCAGCGTCCGCGGAGCGCGGTTTCGCTTTCTTGCGGCGCCGGCGTTTTTTCTTGCCAGGGGCGTTTCCCTGTTGCACGGCGCGGATCAGTTCGGCGCGTTCGGCTTCGCTGGCGTGGGCGAAGCGTTCCCACCACATGCCCAGCGCTTCGGGCACTTCGCCGGCGCGGACCCGCAACATCAGGAAGTCCCATGCCGCTCGGTAACGCGATTGTGTAAGCAGCCGGTACGGGTATTTCCCCGTCCGTTTCTCGAACCGGGGTTGCAGCAACCAAAGTTCCCGCATGTCGGCAGCCATCGCGCGCGTCAGCGCGAGCGCCGCGAAATCTCCGGAAAGGACTTCGTCGCATGCCGCTTGCAGTGCCGGCACGCGGGGCAGTCCGGCCTGTTCCCCGGCAACCCACGCTTCACGCACCACCGGCCAGAGCATCGCGCCAAGCGTGAACGCGGGGGAAACCGGTTTTCCCTCGTGAATTCGCCGGTCGGTTGCGTCAAGCGCGATCTCGAGAAACGTACGGTAGTGGGGCACGGCAAGCAACCGCTCTACCGGCGCGAGAGCGTGTTCGGCCAATCCCTCTTCCTGCAGGCGCGCCAGGCAGTGCAGGGCGCGACCGGAAGTAAGGACTTTGAAGAGTTCATCGACCAACCGTGCTTGGGGAACGTTCGCAAGAAGCGGCGCAAGGCGGCGCAGTGGCGCCCGTGCGGCCGCATCGATCGTCAAGCCGAGCTTCGTGGCCAGGCGCACGGCACGAAGCATCCGCACGGGGTCTTCGCGGTAGCGCTTTTCGGGGTCGCCGATCATCCGCAGCACACCCGCTTGCAGGTCACCCACGCCGTGGTGGAAGTCGTGGATCACGCCTTGAATCGGGTCGTAGTAGAGCGCATTCGCGGTGAAGTCGCGGCGCAGCGCGTCCTCTTCGATGGTGCCAAAGACGTTGTCTTCGAGAATACGGCCATGTTCGTCCGTGGCCAGCGCGTTGGGGTCGACGTGGGCGCGAAACGTGGTCACTTCGACCGT
Source organism: Hydrogenophilus thiooxidans (assembly GCF_019049855.1). GTDB lineage: Bacteria > Pseudomonadota > Gammaproteobacteria > Burkholderiales > Rhodocyclaceae > Hydrogenophilus > Hydrogenophilus thiooxidans. The sequence continues at coordinate 9,444 of NZ_JAHLSY010000025.1, forward strand.
TTCCCGTCCCGCATAGACATGGACGATGCGAAAGCGGCGGCCGATGATCCGGGAACGGCGGAAAAGGGCGCGCACCCGCTCCGGGGGCGCGTCGGTCGCGATGTCGAAATCTTTGGGTTTTCGCCCCAAAATCAGGTCGCGCACCGCGCCGCCGACGATCAATCCCTGATGGCCGTTGCGTTGCAGCGTTTCACACACCCGCCGTGCCGCAGGGGAGATCTGCTCCGGGGCGATGCCGTAGTGCGCCGCGTTCAATACCGCAAGTTTCGGGCGCGGAGCGATTTTAGCGGTGAGTGTGCGCAAGATTTTGCGAATCATCTTTCCCTCGGCTCCCGGAACGAGACGATACGCCAGCCGTTACGCTGCGCGGCTTCCCGCAACGTCGGATCGGGATCGACCGCGATCGGCTCATCGACGCGGGTAAGGAGCGGCAGGTCGTTGTGCGAATCGCTGTAGAAGCGGATCGTCGTAAACGAATTCCACCAATAACCCAGCGACTCCAGCCACGCCTCGACGCGCGCGATCTTGCCCGCTTGAAACGCCGGTGTGCCGCGGCAGCGGCCGGTGAAACAGCCGTGTTCCACCTCGGGGATCGTCGCGATCAGGTGTTCGATACCGAACGCGCGGACGATCGGGCCGGTGACGAAGGCGTTGGTCGCGGTGACGACCGCAACGAGGTCACCGCGCGCACGGGCCGCTGCGACTTCGGCTTGCGCGCGCGGCAACATCATCGGGCGGACGACCGTCTCGAGGTATTCGGCGCGCAGCGCTTCCAACGTTTCCCGATCGTGGCGCGCCAGGGGGGCGAGTTGAAACGCCAAGAAGGCGTCGATGTCGAGCGTACCGGCCAGATAGTCGTCGTAGAACTGCTGGTTTTTCGCTTCGTGCAGCTCGCGGTCGATCAAGCCTTTGCCGATGAGGAATTGGGCCCAGTTGAAGTCGGAGTCACCGGCAAGTAGCGTATTGTCCAGATCGAACAGGGTCAAATCCATCGTTCAGGGTTCCTGTGAAATCAGTTGCCACACCGCTTTGACGAGCGGTGCGGTGATCGGTTTGCCCCGGCGCAGGCTCTCTTCGCTGGCGGCTTCGAGTACCAGCAAGAGCTCGGGAATGGCCCGCGACGCATGGGTGAGCAAAAAGCGCACGGCATCGTCGGAAATCGCTACCCCCCATTCTGCGGCACGTCTCGCGATGAGGCGCGCCCGCCCTGTGTCGTCGAGCGGCGTTACCGGCAGGAGGGGAAGCAGCGCCAACCGGGTGCGCAGATCTTCCCGCAAAGGCAATTGATGCGGCGGGGCGTTCGCCGCGACCAACCACCGCTGCTTGAGGCGTTCGGCGCGGTTGAACGCATGAAAGAGCGCCTCTTGTGCCGCGGCGTCCGCCGCGTCGAGATCGTCGAAGAGGACCACGGCACCCGACAATTGCGGTGGCGGTTCAAGAAACGGTTCGCGCAACGGGCAGTAGCAGGCGACGTTGCCGTTACGGCGCACCGTTTCCGCGACGGCGTGCAACAGGTGGCTTTTGCCGCTTCCCGCTGGCCCCCAAATCGCGAGATGAGGGGTGGTCACCCCCGGCATCGGTTCGTTTACGGCAAACCGTTCGAGCGTCGCAACGAGCGCTTCGTTGCCCAGCGGTTCGAAATTGTCGAAGCGTTGGGGCAGAGGGTCGAAAAGATCCAGTAGCAGTTGCACCGGCCGGGTGTCTCGCGTCTCGGTAACCGTTCGTCGTACAATTCGGAAAGTGCGAATTATCGCCGTGACCAACCATTTCTGCAAGGGAGCCGAACGTGGCGGGATTGACTTATCGGGATGCCGGTGTCGATATCGACGCTGGGGACGCGCTCGTTGACCGCATCAAACCTTGGGCCGCGCGGACGATGCGGCCAGAAGTGCTTGCCGGTATCGGCGGCTTTGGGGCGCTCTTCGCTTTGGGGCAGCGCTATCGCGATCCCGTGCTGGTTTCGGGGACCGACGGTGTTGGTACCAAGCTGAAATTGGCGTTCGCGTGGGATCGTCACGACACCGTCGGCCAAGACCTGGTGGCGATGAGCGTCAATGACATCCTGGTGCAAGGGGCAGAGCCGCTCTTTTTCCTCGACTACTTCGCGTGTGGTCGGCTCGACGTCGGGGTTGCCGAACGGGTGGTCGCCGGTATCGCTCAGGCGTGCGAAGCGTGTGGGTGCGCGCTGATCGGCGGGGAGACGGCAGAGATGCCCGATATGTACCCCGATGGCGAATACGATCTGGCCGGTTTCGCGGTGGGGGTGGTCGAGCGCGCGCAGCTGCTCGATGGCAAGAACGTGGCACCAGGGGACGTGGTGCTTGGGTTGGGCAGTAGCGGCGCCCATTCCAATGGCTATTCGCTCATTCGCAAGATTTTGGCCCGTGCGGGATTGGGGGATGACCCAGAGGCGGACGCGAACGTGCTCCTCGACGGTCGGCCGCTGCGCGACGCAGTGATGGCGCCCACTCGGCTCTATGTCAAGAGTATCCTCGCCGCGCTCGCGGCGCACCGCGACGCGATCAAGGCGCTGGCGCACATCACGGGCGGCGGATTGACCGAAAACCTGCCGCGCGTGTTGCCGCAGGGTACGGCGGCTGAGATCGAGCGCAACGGGTGGCCACGCCCGGAACTCTTCCAATGGCTGCAAGCGCACGGAGATGTTGCCGACGATGAGATGCTGCGTGTTTTCAACTGCGGCATCGGTATGACGGTGGTGGTCGACCCCGGTGCCGCGGATGCGGTTGCGGCAACCCTTGCGGCAATGGGGGAAAGGGTTTACCGGATTGGCGCGATCGTCGCGCACGAAGGGGCGCCGCACGTGCGGTACGTCTGATCGCCGATGCGCGGTTGGGGGATTTTTGCGGTGGCGCTGCTCGCCACCACAGGGGGGATGGGTGCGCCCACCTTGCCGTGGGCGGGCGCGCTTGCCTGGCTATTGACGCCGTGGCTCTTTCCGCAGCTCGACGCGCGGCAAAAGCGCACCGTCGGCGCGCTCTTGGGAATCGGTCTGCTGCTTGCGCTCTCGGCAGCGGCGACGGGGCATTCCGTGGCGTGGGCGAAAATGCTCACTCAAAATACGCTCCTGATCGCGATGCTCGCCAGCGTCACCTTTTTGCAGTTGGTCGCGCCAGCGCCGCCTGCGGTGCGTGCGGAAACGTGCCCAGCACCGCCGTGGCGGCGGCTGCTGCAAGTGGTGAGCGCGGTGCACCTCATCGGTGCCGTGATCAATCTTTCGATGGTCGTGATCACGGTCGAACAATTGGTCAAGCGATCGCACGCGCCGCTCCCGGAGCCGATGGCGCGGGCGCTGGCGCGCGGGTTCCTCGCCGCGGCGTTGTGGTCTCCGTTCTTTGCCGCGATGGCGGTGGCGATCACCTACGCACCCGGTGCGTCGCTTGCTGCGATCGCGCAGTATGGCGCGCCGCTGGCTGTCGTGTTGATTGCGTTTTCGATTGCCGAGATCGTCCGCCGTTATCCCGCCGAAGCATTGGCATCGTTGCCCGACTATCCGTTGACGCCACGGCAGTTGTTTTTGCCGTTCGCGATGTCAACGCTGGTCGTCGTGGGGCATGAATGGCGTCCGGATTGGGCGATGCTTTCGGTGATCAATCTTGCCGCAATGGGGTTGCCGTTCGTCGTGTTGCTGGTTCGCGCCTCGGCAGCGGATTGGCAACATACGCTCTACCACCATATCGTCGAGCGGTTGCCCTTGATGCGCGGGGAGTTGCTGCTTTTCCTTGCCGCAGGGGTGTTCGCCGTGGGCATCGAGTCGTGGCTGCCGGTGATCGGCCACTGGTTACCCGTTGCCCGTTTCGATTGGGTCGTGGCCGCCTTGACTTTGGCCGGGATGATCGCGCTTGCCTCCATTGGCGTTCATGCGGTGATCACCATCACCATCGTCAGTTCGTGGTTCGCGCCGCTGGCACCAGACCCTGTCGTGCTTGCGCTCATGTTCTTGGGTACGTGGGCACTGGGGTTGGCGGTGAACCCCCTTTCGGGGGTCCATCTGTTACTGGAAGCGCGCTTCGGCCTCTCTGCAGTCCAGCTCGCCCGGGGCAACTGGCGTTATGCGATGATCGGCTACGCTTTGGTGGTCGCAGCGATCGCAGTCCGGCAAAGCCAGGCGCTGGCTTTGGCAATCAGCTGAGGGTCACACGGATCGAGCACCGTGACGCGTGGCCAGCGGTTCGTGAATTGCCGCAACCAGGTCAGTTGCCGTTTCGCCAGTTGGCGTGTCGCCGCAATGCCTGCCGCGATCATTTCCGTTTCGCTCAGTTGCCCGTCCAGATAGGCCCAAACCTGGCGGTAGCCCACTGCGCGCATCGACGGATGTTCCGCAGTCAAGGCTGGGCGCTGCCGGAGTGCCGCCACTTCCGCGACGAACCCGGCGGCCAGCATTTGGTGAAATCGTGCCGCGATCCGGTCGTGCAGCCAAGTCCGTGACCCGGGAATCAACGCCAAAAGGGTCAGTCGATCGCGCGGCGCTTGTGCTTGGTGCTCGGCCAGCACCGCTGCCATGGGTTTGCCCGTGGTCAACACCACTTCGAGGGCGCGTTGGATGCGTTGCCGGTCGTTCGGCGAAAGCCGTGCCGCCGTTTCCGGATCGTGTTCCGCAAGCCAAGCATGGAGTTTCGGCCACCCTTCGCGTGCGGCGCGTGCGTCGATTTCGGCGCGTAGCGTGGCGTCCGCGGCAGGCAAAGCCGCCAAGCCTTCGTGCAACGCCTTGGCGTAGAGCATCGTACCGCCAACCAACAGCGGGATCCGGCCGCGTGCAGCAATCTCTGCCGCTACCCGCTCGGCGTCGGCGACGAAACGCCCGGCTGTGTAGGTTGTTTCGGGTTCGACGAGATCGATCAGGTGGTGCGGACACCGGGCCCGTTCGGACGCATCCGGCTTCGCGGTTCCAATCGTCATGCCGCGATAGACCAGCGCCGAGTCGACGCTGATCACTTCGACGGGAAAGCGTTCGGCCAGCGCCAGCGCGAGGGCTGTCTTCCCGCACGCGGTCGGACCGAGGATCGCCGGTAGGGGGAGGGGGGATGCAGTCGTCGTCACGGGGGTAATGGTACCCGATCGCTAGGTGGGCAGCGCGCCCAGGGCGTGGAGAAAGCGCTCTGCCCACGACAACCCATCGGCGAACAGTTGCTGCATCGCCGTCCCCAGCGCGGGAAAGACGGCCCAGAGCGCCAAGAAACCGATCGTGATCGTGATCGGAAACCCGATGGCGAAGATGTTGAGTTGCGGCGCGGTGCGGGTGAGAAAACCCAGCGCGATATTGGTGAGCAACAGAGCTGCGGTAACGGGGAGCGCGATCATGAACGCGGTGGTGAAGAGGATCGCGGGCACTTGCACCGCAACCGCCCACCCGGCTTCCCATGCCCAAGGACCGCCAAGCGGTGGCAACCATTCGAAGCTCCGCGCCAGCGCCAGAATCAGCATCAAATGACCGTCCAGTGCCAAAAAGAGAAGGGTGGCGAAAACCCCGATGAACTCGTTGAGGACTGGGGTCTGTGCGCCGCTCGTCGGGCTGAAGAAAACGGCGAACGACAGCCCCATTTGGAACCCGACGAACGCTGCAGCGAGATCGATCGCTGCGAAGATGAGGCGCAGGAAAAAACCGATCGCGATACCGATGAGGATTTCGCTGACGATCGCGGGCAGAATCAGCCAGGAGCCGAGCGGTAGCGGCTTGAGAAGCGGCGCGAGCGTGGGCGCAAGCACCAAGGTTACCGCAAGCCCCAGCGCCAGGCGAACGCGGGTGGGAACCGCACGGTTCGAAAAGACCGGGGCGGCGGTGAGGAGCGCCAGCACGCGAAACAAGGGTAGCCCATAAAGGGCGAGCCACGTGCTCCATTGCGTTTCCGAGAGGGTGAGCATCGGGGGACTTTTCCCTGGAGGCGCTGCGACCAGCCTGATAGGCAAGCAGCCGCAGGATGTGGATCAGGAAAGGAGTAGTGGCAGATCGGTCATCAGACGCGTCATGAAATCGGTGATCGTCTGTCCCATCCAGGGGCCCATGAAGACCAAGGTGGCGACCACCGCAACGAATTTCGGAATGAACGTGAGTGTCATCTCGTTGATCTGCGTTGCGGCTTGGAAGATACTCACCAGCAACCCCGTGAGCAGCGCCGCCAGAAACGGCGGTGCTGCAAGGAGCAGCGTCGTGATCACGGCGTCCCTGGCCAAATCGAACAGCGCAGCATGCATCGCTTTTCTCCTAAAGACCAAAACTGCGAACGAGCGAACCAACCAACAGCGTCCAGCCGTCGACCAGCACGAAGACCAGGAGTTTGAACGGCAGCGCGACCAGGATGGGTGAGACCATCATCATCCCCATCGACATCAACACCGACGCGACGATCATGTCGATGATGAGAAACGGCAAAAAGATCACGAAGCCGATCTGAAACGCGGTTTTCAATTCAGAGGTAAGAAACGCGGGCACGATCACACGCAGCGGCAGCGACTCAGGTTTTTCGACCGCTGGGGTTTGTGCCAAATCGGCGAAAAGCCGCAGATCGTTTTCACGAACTTGCGCCAGCATGAACGCTTTGAGCGGCTCCGCGGCTTTTTCTGCGGCCGCCTCGAACGGCAGCGTATCGTTCTGGTAGGGTACCCACGCTTCTTGGTAGATGCGGTCGAAAACGGGCGCCATGATGAAGAAGGTGAGAAAGAGCGCGATGCCGATCAGCACCTGGTTGGGGGGCGAGGTTTGGGTTCCCAACGCCATGCGCAGCAGCGACAGCACGATGATGATGCGGGTGAAACTCGTCATCATCAGCAACGCCGCGGGAAGGAACGTGAGTGCGGTAAGGAGCAGCAGCGTCTGCACGTTGAGCGAATAGCTCGACGTGCCGTTGGGTTGCGGCGTCACGGTCGCGAGCGGAATGCCCTGTTGCGCGAGTACCGGGTGACTGATCAGGAAGAGCGCGCAAGCCATGAAGAACACGGCAAACCACGAAACGTGTCGACGGCGCTTCGTCACGGTTTGCTCGTGCCCGAATGAATGCCGCATCGGTACCGTGGGGCGGTTATTCCGGTTGGCGATGGGTGTCATCGCGGCCCTCGTCTTGCGGTTGGGGGATGGATTCTTTTGATGTGACGTCCGCAGAGGGTGCAGAGCGCCTGTGCTGAACGTTCGCGATCGTCTGGGCAAAACCCTTGTGCCACAGCGGGGTGATCTGTTGTGGTGTCACGCCCACGAGCACCCGTTCGCCTTCTACTTCGAGCAGGACCACCCGTTCTCGGGTGCCTACGGCAATGGCGGTGACGACGCGCAATTGCCGGTTACCGCTCGCGCCGCCGGGGCGACGCTTCAGCCATTGGCTGACTCCCCACGCCACCACCACCAACAAAACCAACACGCCGATCAGCCGCACAAGCGGCGCCCACTGTGGATCCCAGTTCATCGTGTCGCTCCTTCTGCGTTGCCATTGTCGCGCGTGCCTCCGCCAGATGGTGGGGAGAAAAAGGGGGAAAAACACACCTTTTTTACAGCACTATTTCCTTTCGTGCCTTTTGTGGGAAAATGGCGCAGAACACTCGCAGCAAGGCAAGGAATCGCTGATGGCAATCGAGCTCTTCAACAATGGTGAGCACGTCGTGCTCGGGTTCTACGACTTGGTCGATGAAGAACGCAACCACGCGGTGCAATGCAACCAATTCCTGGTGATCGACGCGCACCATGCAGCGCTCTTCGACCCCGGCGGCAATATGACCCATACGGGTCTGTTGATGGGAATGTCCAAATATTGCCGGCCGCAAGATATCGACTATATCTTCGCGTCCCACGCCGACCCGGACATCATCGCGTCCGTCAATAAATGGCTGATCACCTCGCACGCAAAGGTGTACATTTCGAACCTGTGGACGCGGTTCGTGCCCCATTTCACCACAGGGAAAGATTACTCCGACCGTATTCTGGGAATTCCCGACGAGGGAATGCGAATCCCGCTCGGCAACAGCGAAGTCATCGCGCTGCCGGCACACTTCATGCACGCGGAAGGGAACTTCCAGTTTTACGATCCGGTCGCGAAAATCCTCTTTTCTGGCGATTTGGGCGTTTCGATCGTCGACCATAGCCAAGCCGCGAAACCGGTGGCCGATTTCGACGCACATATTCCCAAGATGAGCGCGTTTCACCGGCGCTATATGGTGTCGCAAAAGATCCTGCGCTATTGGGCGAACATGGCGCGCTCACTCGAGATCGAAATGATCGTGCCGCAGCACGGGCAACGATTCGAGGGCAGAGCGATGGTCCAGCGGTTCATCGATTGGGTGGAATCGTTCCCGTGTGGCGTCGACCTGATGACGCAGGACAACTACCGCGTGCCCCGCTGATCGGTCGACGCACCACGCAGCATGGGCGCGCTTCGCCTCACGGCAAGCGGCGGATCCGTTCCAGATAGCTGTCGTTGTCCGGCATGCGGCCAGCGCGTTGCGCTTCGAAGAGCGTCACGCCCAGCGCTTCGACCAGATCGTGCAACGCTTCGTGCGGATCGCCACGCTTTTTCACCCGGGCAGCGTAGAGCGCCTTGATGCCAGGCGGTTGGTCGATCGCCAACTGTTCGGCTACGGCCAAATGCAGCGTCAAATGCAAAAAGGGGTTGACGCCGCCATCTTCCGGTGTGTAATCGCGAAAAAGCCGCGTTTCATCGTCAAAGAGTGCAAAGTAGTCCGGGTGGAGCGCGATCACCTCGGCGGCAACCGCCTGCATCGGTTCGAGCGGTAATCCGGCCCGCCACCGGCGATAGCTCTCGGCCAGAAAACGGCGGACATCGTCCCGGGATGGTTGAAAGAGCATCACGCCTCCTCTGTGGTAAGCGGTTGCAGCGGGACCGACTTTTCGGGGTAGCCGCACAAATCGGCAACCAAGCACTGCGCGCACTGGGGGCGCCGCGCCGTGCAGGTGTAGCGCCCGTGCAGGATCAACCAATGGTGCGCATGGCGGCGATACGGTTTGGGCACGCGCGCCATGAGCCGATCTTCCACTTCCCGAACGGTTTTGCCCGGTGCCAGCCCCATCCGGTTGCTGACACGAAAGATGTGGGTGTCAACCGCGATCGTTTCTGCTCCGAAGAGCGTATTGAGCACGACGTTCGCGGTCTTACGCCCGACACCCGGTAGGCTTTCCAGGTACGCGCGGTCGTTGGGGACTTCGCCGTGACACTCCGCGCAGAGCCGCTCGGCAAGGCGCTTCAAATTGCGCGCTTTGCTTTGGTAAAGGCCAATCTTCCGGATGTGTGCGGCAATTTCCGCTTCGGAGAGCTGCGCCATCGAACAGGCGTCGGGTGCGACCGCAAAGAGGGTTTGGGTAGCGGCATTGACGCTTTTGTCCGTTGCCTGCGCAGAGAGCACCACTGCAGCCAAGAGCTGGAAGGGGTTGCCGTAGTGCAGTTCGGTGGTCGGCTCCGGGTTGTTGGCTTGCCAGCGCGCAAAAGCCTCCGCCACCGCGGCGTCGCTCATCAGCGCAGCGGTCACGCCTCACCCCCGACGGGCGTTGGTGCAGCGGGCGCGGATGCCGCCAAAGTGCGTTTTTTCGTTCGCGCTTTTTGCCACGCGGTGAGCGCGTTGTGCGCAGCGACCAAAAAGCCCAGCACGATGAACGCGCCCGGCGGCAACATCGCCAACAGGAACCCCCGCGACGTCTCGCCGAACAGCGTAATCGCGGACCAAGACGGCACGATCCATTCGATTCCGGCAAAGAGCGTCCCTTGTCCAATGATCTCACGAATCGCACCGATCAGCGCCAACACCCAGACGAGCCCCAACCCCATCATCAATGCGTCCAACCCTGCGTAATCTGGGCGATTTTTCGCGGCGAACGCCTCGACGCGCGCCAACACGATGCAGTTGGTAACGATCAGCGGCACGAAAATGCCTAAAACCAAATAGAGGGAATGGAAATAGGCATTCATCAGGAGGTCGACCACGGTCACCAACCCCGCGATGATGAGAATGAAAACGGGAATTCGGATCTCACGCGGGATCACATGACGCAATACCGCAACCGCGGTACTGGCGATCATCATCACGACAACCGTAGCCAACCCCAAACTGACCGCGTTCACGAAACTGGTACTGACCGCGAGCGTCGGACACAGCCCCAGCATTTGGATCAACGCCGGATTCTGTTTCCAGAGCCCATTTACGCCCAATTCGTTGGCGATCGTTCCATGGCCGTTCATGGTTGGTTCCCTTTCTCGTCGTTTCCGCGTTCGCGATTGGCTAACGCGACCAATTGTGCGAAGGCGCTGCTCGCCACCCGCGCGCCGCGCTCGATTGCCATCGTTGCGGCGCGAGCGCTGATCGTCGCACCCGCGTGCGCATCGACGAATCCGCCGTCCTTTTTCACCCGCCACGGAGTTGGGTGCGCGGCGATCGCTATCCCTGAGAACTGCGTGATCCAGGGGCGCGTTTTGTTGCGATCGCGCTCTGGGTCGATATAGTCGCCAAGCCCCGGCGTCTCATGGTGTTGGGTGACGCGGGCGCCCATGAGTTCCCCGCTTTTATTGACCGCGACGATCACGACGACGTCGCCACCGTACCCTTGTCGGCTTCTTGCCGGCACGATCACCAGCTCGGGTTCGGCCTCACGAAAGACCACGTACCCTTTGGCCGGCGGGTTGAGATCGAGCGCCTTCGTGATCGCTTCAGGTAACGTTATCTCGCGGATGGTGCGCGCAGGAGGAGACGGTGGGACGAGTGCCCGAACCAGTCGCAGCTCTTCTGCTTGAATCGCTGCTGCAATCGGCGCGCGGGTCAGTTGGTAGGCGCCACTCATCAGCAGCGTAAACGCCGCGGCAAACAGGGTCAAGAGCAACGACGAGCGGAGCACCGCTTGCCAAACGGTGGGTTGGGTAGCCGACGTCATGGGTGGTCCTCCCCAAAGACGCGCGGTTGGGTCTTCATCTCGATCCATGGGGCCGCCAGATTCATCAGCAGAACCGCAAACGCGACCCCGTCCGGAAATTGTCCGAAATGGCGGATCAAGAAAACGAGCAGCGCAGCGCCCGCAGCGAACACCCATTGCCCGCGTGGCGTGACCACCCCGCTCACCGGGTCGGTGATGATGAAGAATGCGGCCAGCATCGTGCTGTACGCGAAGAGATGGACCCACGGGGGCGCGAACCGTTCTGGGGCGACCAGCCAGGCGAGGGTGGACAGAACCCCCAAGGTCAGAAGAAACGCAAAAGGAAGGCGTCCCGGGATGATCCCCCGAAGCCATAAGAGGAGGCCACCCGCCAGGAACGCCACTGCGATCCACTCGTACCCGGCACCCGAGAGGGTACCGAAAACGGGCGAACGCCCCAAGAGCTCACTAACCGCCTGGCCACTATGGACCGCGGTCCGGAGCGTGTCCAACACGGTCGCGCTCGCCAGTGCATCGACGTTGGGGGTTCCAAGGAAGCTGGCCCATTGCCACGCAACGGGTGTCGTTGGTAACGGCCAGCGCGAGAGCTCTGCTGGAAACGAAACGATCAGCGCCGCAAAAGCGACCATCGCCGGGTTGAACGGGTTTTGCCCAATGCCACCATAAAGCTGTTTTGCGACCCCGATCGCAATCACGATTCCCAATAGCGTCAACCACCACGGAACGGTTGCGGGCAAAGCAAGGACCAACAACCAAGCGGTGACGAGCGCCGAAAGGTCGGTGATCGCGGAAACCACCGGTCTTCGCCGCACCCACAGCAGCAGCGCTTCGACGGCAACGGCGGCGACGCTGGCCAAGAGCAATTGCGCCAACAGCACCGGGCCGAAGAAAATCACGTGGAGCACGATCGCTGGAATGAGCGCAAGCAAAACCCATCCCATCACGCGGGTGACACTCACCGGTGCGCGCCAATAAGGTGCCGTGATCATTCCCGATTCTCTCCGGAAGGTTCTGTCGCCTCTGCAGCCCGTTTCGCACGGGCGCGCGCCAGCGCCGCTTCAACGAGCGCCTTTTTTCGTGCAGCGGCATCGTTTGCATCCGGTGCGGATGGCGAAGCGGCGCCATCGCGGTCGTTGGTGCCACTTGCGGTCGCTTCAGCGTGAGACTCTTGCGCTTGCGCTTCGAGTCGTCGCTTCGTTTCGGCGGCTTTCGCGGCAGCGCGCGCCGCTTTTTCCGCTTTTTCCCGTTCCAAGCGGTAATTGCGGAATTCGAAACGGGCTTTCGATTGCTGGGCTTTGCTTTTTTCCCGTTCGCGCTCCCAAATCTCGCTTTTGGCGTAACGGTAGTAATCGACGAGCGGGATGTGCGCGGGGCAGACATAGGCGCAGCAGCCGCATTCGATGCAATCGAACAGGTGAAACTCCTGCGCTTTGCCGAATTGTTGCGCCCGGGCGAACCAATAGAGCTCCATGGGTTCGAGACGCGCGGGGCACACCGGCGCGCAGGCACCGCAACGAATGCACGGCTGTTCCGGCGGCGGTGGCGGGAAGAGCGCCGGCGATGCGGCAATGATACAGTTACTCCCTTTGAGGATCGGTGCGTCGAGGTCGGGAATCGCAAAACCGGTCATCGGCCCGCCCAAGAGGTAGCGATCGACCTCTGGTTTGGGTGCCATCTCTGGGATGAGTTCCGCAATGGGATGACCGATCCGAACCCAACGGTTGCCGGGATTGTCCGCGGCACCCGTCAGCGTGACGACGCGCTCGAGTAACGGTTCGCCGTAGGTGAGCGCACGATGGACGGCGCGCGCGGTGCCCACGTTGAACACCAACACCCCGAATTCGGCCGAAAGGTGACCGTAGGGCACCTCGATGCCCGTCAGGCGTTCGATCAGCTGTTTTTCCCCGCCGGCTGGGTAGATGGTCGGGATCGCCACTACGGTGACCGTGCCATGGTTGGCCGCGGCGGCTTGCATCGCCGCAATGGCTTGGGGTTTATTGTCTTCGATACCGATCAAAATCTCTTGTGCGTGAATGGCAGCGGCCAGGTCGCACGCGCCTGCGACGATTTCGCTCGCATGTTCGCGCATCAGCCGGTCGTCACACGTGATCCAGGGCTCACATTCGGCTCCGTTGATGATGAGGGTTTTTACCGGGCTCGACGCCACTTTGGCGTGTGAAGGGAACGCTGCGCCGCCCAATCCTGCTAGCCCCATCTGTTGGAGGAAGTCGCGAATGCGATCCGTGTCGTCGCAAGCGCCCCGATACGGTGTGGGTTCGATCGCCTCATCTTTGCCGTCGGGTTCGATGAAGTACGCCAGCGCGGGCAACCCTGAGACATGGGTCATCGGGTATTGCCCCAGATCGCGAATCACACCTGAGGTCGGCGCGTGCACTGCGACGCCAAATTTCCCTTCGGACTCACCGATTTTTTCCCCTTTCCGTACCCGGGCACCGATATCGACGATCGGTCGTGCAGTGAAGCGAGGATTGACCCGAAGCGGAACGATGTAATGCGATGGCATCGCGACGTTTCGGATCGGAATGTCGGCGGTCTCCTGCTTGTGGTAATCGGCAAAAGCGATCCCCCCGTCGATCGGGTAAAGCTTCCGCCCCGAAACCGGGTCGACTAATGTGTTCGCCGCTGACGAGGTCAGCCAGGAAAACCACCTCATACCGTCTCCGTCGTTTTTCTTTCCGATGACCCCGTCGGCTTGGGCCACTTCCAGGTTTCCAGCGATTCGGGGATCGGCTCCATCGTGATGCAGTCAACGGGGCACGGCGCAACGCACAATTCGCACCCGGTGCACTGCGCGTCGATCACAGTGTGCATCTGTTTTGCTGCGCCGACGATCGCATCGACCGGGCACGCTTGGATGCACAACGTGCACCCGATGCAGCGGGTCTCGTCGATGACTGCGACGGATTTAGGTTTCGCAGCCGCTTCCTCTTGCTCGAGCGGTTTGTATTCCCGACCCAAGAGTTCCGCCAGGCGGCGCACCCCTTCATCGCCACCGGGGGGGCACCGGTTGATGTCCGCTTCTCCTTTCGCGATTGCTTCGGCGTAGGGACGGCAGCCCGGGTACCCGCACTGGCCGCACTGCGTTTGCGGCAAAATGGCGTCGATCTGATCGACGATCGGATCCCCTTCGGCACGAAACCGCACGCTTGCCCAGCCCAAGATGACACCGAGCACCAGTGCGATTCCGCCCATCACCAAGAGCGCGGTTAGCATTCGCATTTCCTTTTTTTCGTCAACGATCGAGTCCGGCAAAGCCCATAAATGCCAGACTCATGATTCCCGCGGTGATCAGCGCGATCGCTGTCCCGCGAAAGGGGGTGGGAACGTCGGCGCCTTCGAGTCGCTCACGAATGCCGGCAAAGAGCACCATCACCAGCGTAAACCCGGCCGCAGAAGCGGCGCCAAACAACAACGACTCGATGAAATCGTACTGCCCGGCAACCGCCAGCAACGGAACTCCCAAGACCGCACAGTTCGTCGTGATCAACGGGAGATAAATGCCCAGTACTTGATGGAGCAACGGGCTCGTCTTCTGGATCACGGCTTCCGTAAATTGCACGATCGCCGCGATGACCACGATGAACGAGAGCGTGCGTAGGTACTGTAGCTCGAACGGTTCAAGGAGGTAGGTCTCGATCAAATAGCTGCATCCCGAAGCGAGCGTCAGCACGAAAAGCGTCGCCAGCCCCATGCCCACCGACGTGTCGACCTTTTTCGACACCCCCATGAAAGGGCAAAGCCCCAAGATGCGGACCAAGACGACGTTGTTGACGAGCGCTGCGCCAATTACCAGTAAGAGATAGTGTGCCATCGGGCAGACCTGACATGACTCGCGAACCTACCGATTATCCCCCCCTCCTGCGCGCAATTCAAGCGTTATGCCAGTACGGCATTCACTTCGATCCGTTCGTATGGTTTCGAAGTCGGGGGCTGCGGCGACCTCGCTTCTCTTTCCCAATCAAGCGCGCGCTCTTGTTCTTGTCGTTACAGGCGATACAAAACCCAGGGAAAAGCACCGGAACCGGCAAAAGCAACGGCGCACTGTGATGATACGTTCTCCGTGTTGACATGCGTCAATGAACCCGTATAATCGCGCCTTCCCTTGCGCTGCGGTGCTTGAGCGGTGGAGTAGCAAGTGTTGCTAAAGCGTTGCGGTGCTGGGGGGTTGACGGAGTGGCGGGTAGTTTGATACAGTTCCGCTTCTGTCGCGAGGATGTTGGTTCTTTGACAATTTGGGATAGCC
>NZ_JAHLSY010000026.1 GCF_019049855.1 Hydrogenophilus thiooxidans
GGCACCACGCCTTCCCATCCCGAACAGGACCGTGAAACAAGGCAGCGCCGATGATACTGAGGAACACTCCTCGGGAAAGTAGGTCATCGTCAGACTCAACCCAACAACCCAAACCAGTCAAACCCAAACACCAAACGCCCATCCCAAAAGATGGGCGTTTGACGTTTACGCTTCGTGGGCCGGAAAGCCTTCGCGTATAATTCATCGCAGTTTTGTTGTGAGGTGCTGCTCCCTATTTGGGTCGGTGGCGTTTCTTTTTTCCTCTCCGCTTTCGTGCGAAAATCCTTGCATTGGAGCGCGAAGCAGAGAGTCATGGGCTCTTTACGGTTCGATTACGACATCATCGTTCATGGTGGGGGTTTGGCCGGTTCATCACTGGCGTTGGCGCTGGGGCGCGCGGGCTGGCGCGTCTTGTCGATCGAACCCAACCCGCCAACGCCGGAACCGATTCAAGATCCCGACCAGTGGCAAACGCGTATTTACGCGTTTGCGCCTCGTCCTTGGGGTTGGTTGGCCGGGCTACAGGTTTTTGTTCCCGAGCAAAGGTTCCAGCCCGTGACCCGCATGGTGGTGAAGGGCGACGCAGCGGGGCGAATCGTCTTTGCTGCAGACGAGGTCCCGCTTCCCTATCTGGCGGTTATCGCCGAAGCAGAAACGGTGCGCACCGCACTTTGGACGGCGCTCCATGCGTGCGCGACGGTCGATTGCGTGACCGAAGCAGCGGCCTCATTGCGCGCTTGTGCCGTGGATTGGGAGGGGGTGACCGTCGAAGGGCACGATGGCCGGAATTGGCGGGCGCGTTTGCTGGTTGGTGCCGAAGGTCGGCGCTCGTGGGTGCGGCACGTAGCAGGCATTCGCGCCGAGATCCATCCCTATCACCATCACGCGGTGGTGGCCAATTTCGAAACCGAAAAGGGGCACGACCAAACGGCGTTTCAGTGGTTCCGCGAGGATGGGGTTTTGGCTTATCTGCCACTGCCCGGGAATCGGGTTTCGATCGTTTGGTCTACGTCCCCATCGCATGCCGAGGCACTGCTGGCGATGGATGCCGCAACGTTGGCCGCGGCGGTTGCCGATGCCGGGGAACGGATGTTGGGGCGGCTTACGGTGCGCACGCCCCCCCAAGCGTTTCCGCTATCCTTGTTACGGTGTGAGCGCGTCGTGGGGAAACGCACCGTGGTGATCGGCGACGCCGCGCATGGCATTCATCCGCTTTCCGGGCACGGGATCAATCTGGGGTTCAACGACGCGGCCGAACTGGCGGCCTTGTTGGGGTCGGCCGAAAGTGGGAAAGATCCCGGGGATCCGGTATTATTGGCGCGGTATGAGCGGCGGCGTTTCGAAGAGCCGTTTTTGCTCCAGACGGTGACCGATGCATTAGCAAAAGGCTTTGCGTGGGAAGAGCCGCGGTTGCGATGGATGCGCAATTTCGGGATGTCGTTGGTGGATCATCTGCCGTTTGTGAAAAGGCGGTTGATCCGTTACGCGACATTGGCGCGGTGGTGACGGGGATGGCCAAGATGACGGGGGTAATGCGTATGGCGAAAAGCGGTGGAGTGATGAAAAGGTCCCTTGTGTTGGGGCTGGTCTGCTTTGGGTTACATGCAACTGCATTTGCCGAAACGGCAGAGGAAGCGAAGGTACGCAAATCGATCGATGCCCTATTGGGTAGCGATGCGGTGCGCTCGGTTCGCGCGGCGCCAATGCCTGGGCTCTATGAGGTCGTGCTCACCAGCGGTGAGCTCGTTTATACCAATCGCGAGGTCAGCCACATCGTCGTGGGTTCGATCATTGACGCGAAAACCCGGACGAATCTCACCGAGAAGCGGTTGGACGAATTGTCCCGCATCGACTTTTCCACCTTGCCGCTCAAAGACGCGATCGTGATCAAAAAGGGCGATGGGTCGCGCGTCTTTGCTTCGTTCGAAGACCCCAACTGCGGCTTTTGTAAGCGCCTGGCGAAAACGCTGCAAGAAGTGGACAATACCACGCAGTATCTCTTTCTCTACCCCATTCTGGGGCCCGACTCAGAAGACAAGGCAAAGCGCATCCTCTGTTCCGACGATCCGGCCAAGACGTGGCAAAGCTGGATGGTCGAAGGGAAAACCCCGCCAGCAGTGCCGCCATCGTGCGATACCAGCGTGATCGAGCGCAACGTGGCGTTGGGGCGGCAATTGGGAATCGGCGGCACGCCTACGCTCTTTTTGCGGGATGGTTCCCGAATCGGTGGTTTTTTGCCCGCCGAAAAACTGGAAGAGCGGCTGCGCGCGGTTCGTTGAGCGAGGGCTATTCATGCTCTTGATGATCGACAATTACGACAGCTTCACTTGGAACCTCGTCCAATATTTCGGCGAGTTGGGGGTTTTCGTCAAAGTGGTGCGCAACGACGAAATCACCGTTTCTGAGATCGCGGCGTTGCAGCCTGCCTATCTGGTGATTTCGCCAGGGCCCTGCTCGCCAGCGCAAGCGGGGGTGAGTGTTGCGGCGATTCGCGCGTTTGCTGGCAAAATCCCGATCCTGGGGGTTTGTTTGGGGCACCAAGCCATTGCCGAAGCGTTCGGCGGCCGCGTGGTGCATGCAAAACGCATCATGCATGGGAAGACCGCGCCGGTCTATCACGAAGGGGTCGGCGTCTTTGCGGGGTTGCCCAACCCGGTGGTATGCACCCGCTACCACTCGTTGGCGGTATCGCGCGAAGACTTGCCCTCTGAACTCGAGGTGACGGCGTGGACCGAGGATGGCGAGATCATGGGGTTGCGCCATCGCACGCTGGCGGTGGAAGGGGTGCAGTTCCATCCGGAATCGATTTTGACCCAGCATGGTCATGCGATGCTCCGAAATTTCTTGGTTCAACACGCGCCACGTGCCGATGTAGCGTGAGCGGTGAGGGGAGGGCTGGCGATGATCACGCCGCAGCAGGCGTTGCAACGTTTGATCGAACACCGTGAGATTTTTCACGATGAAATGCTTTCGCTCATGCGCCAGATCATGGCCGGAGAGGTTTCGCCGGTGATGACCGCGGCGATTCTGACCGGGCTGCGGGTCAAGAAAGAGACGATCGGCGAAATTGCGGCGGCAGCGCAAGTGATGCGCGAGCTGGCGACACGGGTGGTGGTGCCGGGGCCGCACGACCATCTGCTCGACGTCGTGGGGACGGGTGGCGATGGGGCGCATACCTTCAACATCTCCACGACCACAGCGTTTGTTGCGGCTGCTGGCGGGGCGAAAGTAGCGAAGCACGGCAACCGCTCCGTTTCGTCGAAATCGGGCAGCGCCGACGTGCTCGAAGCGCTCGGCGCACGCGTCGACCTCTCCCCTGAAGCCGTGGCCCAATGTATCGCCGAAACCGGCGTCGGCTTCATGTTCGCGCCGCTCCACCATTTGGCGATGAAGCATGTGATGCCAGTTCGGAAAGAGATGGGGGTACGCACGATTTTCAATATCCTCGGCCCCCTCACCAACCCAGCCGGTGCGCCCAATAGCCTCTTGGGGGTCTTCCATCCCGACCTGGTTGGGATTTGTGTGCGGGTGATGGAGCGGCTGGGTGCGCGCCACGTCGTGGTCGTCCATGGTCTCGACGGGCTCGATGAGGTGACGCTCGGTGCCGAAACCTTGATGGGCGAACTCAAGGATGGCAAGATTCGTGAATATCGCATCCACCCCGAGGATTTCGGTTTGGCGATGGCGTCAAGCCGCCACTTCCAAGTGGACGACGCGATGACGTCGGCGGCGATCGTGCGTCAGGTGTTGGCAAATGAGCCGGGGCCGGCGCGCGATATCGTCGTATTCAACGCGGGGGTTGCCCTCTATGCGGCGAATCGCGTCGAGTCGATCGCGCAAGGGGTCGAATTGGCACGGGAACTGATCGCCAATGGCGCCGCGCGTGCCAGGCTGGAGGCGTTCGTCCAGGCGACGAACCGCTTGGCGGATGGCGCACAAAAAGGGCAACCGTGAGCGAACCGGTCGTGGCGACTGCGGCCGCGGCGATGTGAGCGAGAGGGGACGCGAGTGGGGGGAGCCATTCCCGATATTCTGGCGGCGATCCTGACAACCAAAAAAGAAGAGGTGGCGGCGGGGCGTGCGCGGCAACCCGATGCGGTGATGCGTGCCGCAGCGGAAAGGCGTTTGCACTCCGACCCACCGCGCGGCTTTGCCCAGGCGTTGCAGCGTAAGCGCGCTGCGGGTCTTCCGGGGGTCATTGCCGAGGTGAAGCGTGCAAGCCCTTCGAAAGGGGTTTTGCGCGATCCGTTCGATCCGGTGGCGATCGCAAAAAGTTACGAAGCGGCGGGGGCTGCGTGTCTGTCGGTGTTGACCGATCTCCGCTATTTTCAAGGGAGCAACGCCTTTCTGCAAGCCGCGCGTGCGGCCGTTTCGCTTCCCGTGTTGCGCAAAGATTTCCTGATCGACCCGTGGCAAGTTTGGGAAGCAGCGGCGATCGGCGCTGATGCGATTTTGTTGATCGTCGCAGCGCTCGACGATGCGCGTCTGCGGGATCTGGCGGCGCTTGCGATGGAGTTGGGGCTTGACGTTCTGGTCGAAGTCCACGACCCAGAAGAGTTCGAGCGGGCGTTGATGCTGCCGACGCCGCTCATCGGGGTCAACAACCGCAATCTACGGACCTTTGACGTTTCGCTCGAAACGACGTTGTCTCTATTGCCGCGCTACCCGGCCGATCGTTTGCCGATTGCCGAATCGGGGATCTTGACGCGCGCCGATGTCGAACGGCTCTGGAGGGCAGGTGTTCCCGCTTTTCTCGTCGGCGAAGCGTTTATGCGTGCGCCCGAACCCGGAGCGGCACTGAGCGCGCTCTTTGCGTCGGTGGGATTGGCGTCCCAGCAATCGGAGGCGTGATGACGACGGAGGAAGCCACTGCCGCGGTGTCCGTTTCCCCGCAGTGGCTCGCTCTACGTCTGGGCGAGCATTTTCCCGAATTGGCGCCGGAAGCCGTTCGTTGGGACGGTGAAACCGCGGCGCGCCTCTCTGCGCTGTGGCACGCGCGGTATGGGAACCAGGAGGATGCGACCGCAACGGTGGCTGGCGCCTGGGTGGTCGCCGTTGCCTGGGCCGTGGGGTGTGCGTTAGATGGGGCGTTTTGGACGCTCTGGTTACCCAAGGTGGTCGCTGAGGCGCAGCAGCACGACGGCGCAGTTACCGGCGAAGCGGCGGCAGCGCTGGCACTGCACCTTGCCGGAGACGGTGTTTGGCCGCTTGACGCGCGCGTCGAATGTGTGATGGCGCTCATGGCGCTTCGAAGCCTCACGGTTCGGTTGCTGCCGGATGCCGGAGAGACCGCTGCGCTTGCGCCTGGCGATCCTGCGCCACTTCCCGATTGGGGTATCGCGATCGCGCCAACCGTGCAGTTGGTTCGTCGAGGTAAGCGGGAGGGAGAAGGCGCGACGCGCTACTGGCTCGATTTCTCTGCATTGGGGCGTCAAATCGATCGCTTGGTCAAACGTTGGTTACAAGCGCCCCACCAAACCCAACCGCAGCAGCTCATCTGGTTGCTGCTCGCGCTCATGGAGCGACTCGGTCTTGGGGGGCGGCGAGCCCGCCGGCAACCCTGCCAGTGCGACGCCAAAGTGGTGGTGGGGTGGGAAGCGATCGCAGCATTGGCAAGTGGTGCCCCTGTGGCTTGGCAAGGGGCTGAGATCGTCGAGCTTTCCGATTGGGTTTTGGGCGCGCGGCTTCGCTTCGCGACACCGGTTTCGGTGCGGGACGGGGAAATCGTCGCAGTGCGATTCACACGAGAGCACCTGAGTGACCCCGCTGCAACCCATTGGTGGTTGGGGGTAGTCCGCTGGCAACGAAGCGCGGCAACTCTGTCAATCGTAGGGCTTCAGATGCTTGCCCCAATCGAGTCGGCAACCACAATCCTTTCCCTTGCGCCCGAAGAGAAGCGCGGGACGCGACTTGGTGGGATCGTGTTGAAACGGTGGTTGCCCTATTTTCCGCAACCAGCGCTTGCGCTTCGTCGGTTAGAGCGGTTGTCGGGTGGCTGGTGGTTGGTCCGCGAATCGGATCCTTTTCGGGTGCGGGTCGAGCGGTTTCAACCGGGGCGTATCCGTTTGGTGACGCCGCATGTAACGGTTGCCGAAATCTGGCCGAAGGAGGCGTAATGGCGCGGCGCTGGGCGGCGATGGCGACGCTGCTGGCATTCTTGCTTGCGGTTTGGGCAGTCGCCTGGGAAAGCGTGGTCGCCCCGATCCGGCCGGGTGGCTCTTGGCTGGTGCTCAAAGCGGTGCCGTTGGCGCTGCTGCTACCCGGACTCTGGCGTGGGCGGCTACGGACCTACCAGTGGGCGGCGCTTTGGTGTAGCTTCTATCTCTTGGAAGGGAGCGCACGCCTCTTCGATCCTGCGCCCGTTCGCTGGCTGGCAGTCGGAGAGGCGGCGCTTGCGTTGCTCCTTTTTGCGGCGGTGGTCCGCTATGTGCGGTTTTTCCCCCGCCGCCAACGGCACGCTTCACCTACACCTGAGGACTGATGCGGGCGCGGTTCGCCAACAATTTGTTGAGTGCGTTCAAGTAGGCTTTGACCGAAGCGACGATGATGTCGGTGTCTGCCCCTTGGCCGTTTACGATCCGCCCCTCTTTGCTGAGCCGGACGGTGACTTCTCCTTGCGCGTCGCTACCCTGAGTGATCGCGTTTACCGAATAGAGGAGCAATTCGGCGTTACTCTGGACCAGTTTCTCGATGGCTTTGAACGCAGCGTCCACGGGGCCTGAGCCCTCGTTTTCCACGGTGTGTTCTTCGCCGTCGATTGCAATCACCAAGCGCGCTTTCGGGGTCTCTCCCGTTTCGCTGTGAAAGCAACTGGAGACGAGACGGTAACGTTCGACTTCGTGACCGCCGGAAACGCCTTCGTCGCTCATCAACGCGATCAGGTCTTCGTCGAAGATCTCGTGCTTCTTGTCGGCCAGCTCCTTGAAGCGGGCAAACGCTTGATTGAGCTGCTCTTCGCTGTCGAACGTGATGCCGAGTTCAGCCAACCGGGTTTTGAAGGCGTTGCGCCCCGAGTGTTTGCCGAGCACGATCTTGTTGGTAGCCCAGCCGACCTCTTCGGCGCGCATGATTTCGTAGGTTTCGCGGTGTTTCAAGACGCCGTCCTGGTGGATGCCCGATTCGTGCGCGAATGCGTTCGCGCCAACGATCGCTTTGTTGGGTTGGACCGGAAAACCCGTGATTTGTGAGACCAGTTTCGACGCGGGGACGATTTGGCGGGTGTCGATGCGCGTATCGCACGGGAAGACGTCTTGTCGGGTGCGCACCGCCATCACGATCTCTTCAAGCGCTGCGTTGCCCGCCCGCTCTCCGAGACCGTTGATGGTGCACTCCACCTGACGGGCGCCAGCGAGCACCGCAGCCAAGGAGTTTGCGACTGCCAGGCCAAGGTCGTTGTGGCAGTGCACCGACCAGATCACCTTGTCGGAGTTGGGGATGCGTTCGATGAGCGTGCGAATTCGTTCTCCGAACTGGTGGGGCAACGCGTAACCGACGGTATCGGGAACGTTGATCGTGGTCGCGCCCGCGTCGATCACGGCTTCGAAGATACGGCAAAGAAAGTCGATCTCGGAGCGGCCGGCGTCTTCGGCGGAGAATTCGACGTCATCGGTATAGCGTCGCGCCCAACCGATCGCTTTCACCGCCTGCTCGAGCACCTGATCCGGAGACATGCGGAGCTTTTTCTCCATGTGGATCGGGCTGGTGGCGATGAAGGTATGGATGCGCTTACGTTCTGCGGGTGCGATCGCTTCGCCGGCCGCAGCGATATCCTTTTCGTTGGCACGTGCCAAGGAACAGACCGTGCTCTCTTTGATCGCTTGCGCGACCGCCTGCACGGCGGCGAAATCACCGGGGCTTGCTGCGGCGAAGCCCGCTTCGATCACATCGACGCGCAACCGTTCGAGTTGTTTCGCAATTCGGACCTTCTCCTCTTGCGTCATCGAAGCGCCAGGACTCTGCTCGCCGTCGCGCAACGTGGTGTCGAAAATGATCAAGGACTCTTTCATGGCTTCCTCGCAAAAATGACGGTTATAGGGTCTCCTTCCCGCAGGGCGAAGGGATGGGAATAAATGAAGGGAGTGTGGGTGTATTCGTCAGCGCGCAAGGCGCAGCAGAGGACCGAGCAGAAGTCCTGCCCGAAGGAGAATGTTTCGCGTGCGCGAAGGAATCGATGCACAAGCCATGGCGTAAATCTACCCACCTTTTTCGTTTTTGGCAAGGGGGTGTCTCTTTTTCCACCAGCGCCACAGCGCAAGCAAGTAACCGCTCAGCGCGTAAGCAAGCGTCAATGCGAAGAGTACGCCGGGGGGGTAAAACGAGATGAACGCAAACACCAACGCCAGCCCGGCTGCGGCCAGGAACGGAACGGAGCGGCGCAGATCGATCGATTTCCCGCTCCAGAACAGAATGTTACTGACCATGCTGAGGCCCGCGAACAGGGTGATCACGCCACACCAAACTGCGGTGGTGGTGGGGTTCCAGGCAAGGTCGTGCGCCAGCCAGACGAAGCTTGCGACGAGCGCCGCGGCGGCGGGGCTTGGAAGCCCTTGAAAGTAGTTCTTGCCGATGACCGTTTGATTGACGTTGAAGCGCGCTAAGCGCAGCGCCGCCGCTGCGCAGTAGACGAACGCGAGGATCCACCCCGGTTTGCCCAAGGAGTTGAGCGCGGTGGCCAGCGCCAGGACGGCCGGAGCGACCCCGAACGAGACCATGTCGGAAAGCGAATCGTATTCCGCGCCGAACGCGCTTTGGGTGTGGGTCAGCCGCGCCAGGCGACCGTCAAGCCCGTCGAAGAGAATCGCGATGAAGATCGCGATCGCCGCTGCAGCGAGATCCCCATGCCACGACTGGACCACCGAATAGAAGCCGAAAAAGAGCGCGGCGGTGGTCATCAAGTTGGGCAGGAGGTAGATCGCCCGCCGCGGGTGATTCGGAGTCTCCTCGTCCGGTATCTCGTCGACTGGGTTGGTCATGGTTTTTCGGGTGCTTCCGGCAAAAGGGCGAGAATGGTCGAAGTGGCTTTCACCTTCTCCCCAATGGTGACACAGACCTGGCTTTCCGGTGGCAGGTAGAGGTCGACGCGCGAACCAAAGCGAATGAAGCCATACCGTTCGCCTCGGGCCAGATGTTGGCCAGGTTCCACGGTGCAGAGGATGCGGCGGGCGATGAGGCCGGCGACTTGCACGCAGGTGAGCTCGTGGCCTTCGTCGGTTTTGAAGTGCAGCGCGTTGCGTTCGTTTTCGACGCTGGCTTTGTCGAGCGCTGCGTTGAGAAATTTGCCGGGGTGGTACCAGCGGTTGATCACCGTTCCGTCCACGGGGCTGCGGTTCGAATGGACGTTGAAGACGTTCATGAAGACGCTCACTTTGAGTGCCGGGCATTCGCGCCACGGGTCGGTGGTTGCTTCGATCGCGACGATGCGGCCATCGGCGGGGGAGAGGACGGCGTGCGGCGTATCGGGGATGGGACGCGCCGGGTCACGGAAGAATTGCACGACGAAGAGAAAAAGCGCCCAAAAGGGGAGTGATCCGGCTCCCCACCACGCGGTGGTGGCGAGCGCCACCACACCCGTAAGGGCGATGAAGGGCCAACCTTCGCGCGCTAAGATGGGGTGGGGATAGGGTTTTGGTGCCATGGCAATAGGTCTTGGGAATAATCTGTGCTATTTTACTCGGAAAGTGTTCGAGAGGAGAGAGTGAGATGCGCCGAGGGATTCGCGGAGGGATCGCAGTTGGCCTGTTCGTTACGGCTGCGTTGGCACAGGCCGCTGGTGGAGCTGCCTGGGGCTACCACGGTACGCTTGGGCCCGAGCGGTGGGGGAAGCTCTCCAAAGAGTATCTGCTGTGCGAAACGGGGAAGAATCAGTCGCCGATCGACATCGACCGCGTACGGGTGTTGCGTACCGACCTGCGTCCGATCCAGTTCCAATACGACCTACCATTGCCTTTGACGGTGGTTGATAACGGTCATACGATCGTCTTACCGGTGCCAGAAGGCAAATGGACCCTGAGTGCAGAGGGGGAAACCTTTTCGTTGATCAACGTTCATTTCCACTCGCCCAGCGAACATACCGACAACGGCAACCGCTATCCGCTCGAAGCCCAT
Source organism: Hydrogenophilus thiooxidans (assembly GCF_019049855.1). Classification (GTDB taxonomy): domain Bacteria; phylum Pseudomonadota; class Gammaproteobacteria; order Burkholderiales; family Rhodocyclaceae; genus Hydrogenophilus; species Hydrogenophilus thiooxidans. The sequence goes on from NZ_JAHLSY010000026.1 coordinate 10,105, forward strand.
TTCGTGCATCGCAACGCCAAAGGGGCGCTTGCGGTGGTCGGGGTTTGGTTCCAAAGTGGCGAAGAAAATCCGGTGTTGACGCAGATTCTCCGCTGGGCGCCCGAACCGCCTGCACCTCGCGCCCAGTCTCGGGAGGCGCAGCCGAAAGGGCATCAGGAGCGCAAACGGGTCAGTAACGAAACGGTTGATCTGCGCGCGTTGCTGCCGCGCAGCGAAGGGTTTTTCCGCTACAACGGCTCCTTGACGACGCCGCCGTGCTCCGAAGGGGTGCGGTGGTACGTGATGCAAGAGCCCCTTACGGCGAGCGAGGCGCAGTTGCAGCGCTTGCGCGCGCTTCTCAACGAAAACGCGCGCCCGGTGCAACCGCTCAACGCCCGCCGGGTTCTGGAGTGACGCGATACGGGGTCACATCCCTTGGTAGATCGGACCCTCGCCCCCTTGAGGGGTCACCCAGTTGATGTTCTGGGTGGGGTCCTTGATGTCGCACGTCTTGCAGTGAACGCAGTTCTGCGCGTTGATCTGTAAGCGCGGCTGGCCGTCCGTTTCGACGATTTCATAGACACCCGCGGGGCAGTAACGGGTTTCCGGTGACGCATAGACGTTGAAATTGACGGCGATCGCCTTCTCTGGTTCACGCAGTTGCAAATGGCACGGCTGATCTTCGTCGTGGTTGGTATTGGAGAGGAAGACCGACGAGAGGCGATCGAAGGTGATCTTGCCGTCGGGTTTGGGATAGGCGATCGGTTGAAACGTGCTTGCCGGTTTGAGCGCTTCGTGGTCGGCTTGTGCGTGGTGTAGGGTCCACGGCGCTTTGCCTCGGAACACCATCTGGTCGATCCCAAAGAGCAGCGACCCAAGGTAAAGACCTTTGTGCATCAGGGGTTTGAAATTGCGGGCGCGATACAGCTCTTCCTTCATCCAGCTGGTTTCGAAAGCGGTTGGGTAGGCGGTGAGTTCGTCGTGCGCGCGCCCAGCTGCGAGCGCGTCGGCGGTGGCTTCGGCTGCGAGCATCCCCGACTTGATCGCGGTGTGGAGCCCTTTGATGCGCGACGCGTTGAGAAAGCCCGCGTCGTCTCCGATAAGCGCGCCGCCTGGGAAGACCAGTTTCGGGAGCGACTGGATTCCGCCTGCGGTCAATGCCCGCGCTCCGTACGCGAGGCGTTCCCCGCCTTCGAGCATCGGTCGAATCGCGGGGTGGGTCTTGAAACGCTGGAACTCTTCGAACGGAGAGAGGTACGGGTTCTGGTAGTCGAGACCGACGACGAAGCCGATCGCGACCAGATCCTCTTCCAGGTGGTAGCAGAACGACCCACCGTAGGTGTGGGGGTCGAGCGGCCAGCCCGCGGTGTGCATCACGAGGCCCGCTTGGTGTTGCTCTTTGGGAATGCGCCAGAGCTCTTTGATCCCGATGCCATATTTCTGCGGGTCTTTCCCATCGCGGAGCCGGTAATGGGCTTCGAGTTGCTTGCCGAGATGCCCGCGGCACCCCTCGGCAAAGAGGGTATAACGGGCCATGATCGCGATTCCCGGTTGGTAGTTGGGCCCTGGGGTTCCGTCTTTCTGGACCCCCATGTCGCCGGTAACCACCCCGATCACACGGTCGTTGTCGTCGAAAAGCATCTCAGCCGCGGCAAAGCCAGGGAAGATCTCGACGCCGAGCGCTTCGGCTTGTTCGCCCAGCCATTTGACCAAAAACCCGGCGCGAACGATGGTGTTGCCGTGGTTTTGAAAGCACACGGGCAGGAGAAAATTGGGGGTTTTGAACGCACGCTGCTCGGTGAGGAACAAGAAGCGATCTTCGGTGACGGGCGTCCCGATGGGGGCGCCGCGTTCGCGGTAATCGGGAATGAGTTCCGCAAGCGCGCGGGCGTCGAATACCGCGCCCGAAAGAGTGTGCGCGCCGACTTCGGCCCCCTTTTCCAGCACGCAGATCGACCAATCCTCGCCGCGTTCGTTCGCGAGCTGCTTCAGCCGGATCGCCGCGGCAAGCCCAGCAGGGCCCGCGCCGACGATGACGACGTCGAACTCCATCGTTTCGCGTTCCATCTTTACGCTCCTTACGCTACAATTCTTTCCATACGCTAGCGTATGTTGGCAAAAAAGCGTTCGAATGACAAGGGGGTAATCGACAATGAGCGAGGTAACTGCGCCCCAAGCGGGGGGTGGCCACAACCCGGAAGCCGCGGTGCGGCGGTTGGCGTGGGTGTCGCGTATCCCGGTTCGTTGGGGGGATATGGATGCCTACGGGCACGTCAATAATACGGTCTATTTCCGCTTCTACGAGCAGGCGCGGGTCGAATGGCTGGAACAGATCGGTTATCGCGTCCATCCCGAGGCCGAAGGGGCGCCGGTGATCATCAACGCCGAATGCACCTTTTTGCGTCCCGTGACCTACCCGGCGACGGTGGAGGTCAAGCTCTTTTTGGGGGAACCGGGGCGTTCGAGTGTGATGACGTGGTATGAATTGCGTTGTGTGGGTGAGGATCACCTCTACGCCACGGGGTATGCCAAGATTGTTTGGTTCAATCCCCGCACCGGCCAATCGGTACCGATTCCCGATGCGTTGCGGGAAAAATTGCTCCATCCAGAATAAGATCACGTTCGTTCCTAAACCAAAGGAGGGAAAATTCATGAACAAAGATGCAACCATGCTTTGGGCGCCAAGCCCGGAACGGGTGCAACACGCGCAGATCACGGCGTTTGCGCATCGTGCCGAGCGTCGCTGGGGCGTGAATCTGCCCGATTATCGTGCGCTGCACCAGTGGAGCATCGAGCACCCCGAAGCGTTCTGGGCGCAAGTATGGGACGATTGTGGGGTGATCGGCACACGGGGCGACGTGATCTTCGTCGAAGGGGCGGAGATGACGGCTGCGCAGTGGTTTCCGGAAGCGCGGCTCAATTTCGCGGAAAATTTGCTGCGTCGCCGCGACGATACCCCCGCCCTCATCTTTTGGGGCGAAGACAAACTGACGCTGCGCTTTACTTGGGCGGAACTCTATCAGGCGGTTGCGCAGTGTGCCGCGGCGTTGGCAGAAGCTGGGGTCGGGCGTGGGGACCGGGTAGCCGCGTATATGCCGAACCACCCCCATACAGTGGTGGCGATGCTCGCTGCGACGAGCCTTGGCGCGATCTTCACCTCGGCGTCGCCCGATTTCGGCGTTCAGGGGGTGCTCGACCGTTTTGGTCAGACCGAACCCAAGGTGCTCTTCACCGTCGACGGCTATTGGTACCACGGCAAAGCGGTCGACATTCGCGCCAAAGTGGCCGAGGTGGCCAGGCAACTTCCCAGTGTCGAACGGGTGGTAGTAACCCCCTACCTGAGTGTTTCCGGGGGGTTGCCTGCGGCCGGGTTCAACGAAGCGCTGTCGACGATACCCCGCGCCGTTTCGTGGGCGAATTGGTTGGCGCCACACGCGGCGGTGCGTGAGCTCGCGTTCGTCCGGTTGCCGTTCGACCATCCGCTTTACATTTTGTACTCTTCGGGCACCACGGGTGTGCCCAAATGTATCGTCCATCGCGCTGGGGGCGTATTGCTGCAGCACCTGAAAGAGCACCGGTTGCATACCGACGTTCGCTCCGGTGACCGCCTCTTCTACTTCACCACCTGCGGCTGGATGATGTGGAACTGGTTGGTGAGCGGCTTGGCGAGCGAAGCGACGTTGCTGCTTTATGACGGCTCGCCCTTTGCGCGCGAAGGGCGGATCCTCTTCGATCTGGCCGACGCCGAAGGGATGACCCATTTCGGCACGTCGGCGAAGTTCTTGGATGCCGCGGCGAAGCAGGGGCTTGCACCGATCGAGACCCATTCGCTTGCGCTGCTGCGCACGGTGTTGTCTACCGGGAGCCCGCTAGCGCCAGAAGGGTTCGATTACGTCTATGAACGCATCAAAACCGATGTCTGCCTCAGTTCAATTTCGGGCGGCACCGATATCTGCTCCTGTTTTGTGCTGGGGAACCCAACGCTTCCGGTCTATCGCGGCGAGATCCAGTGCAAGGGGCTCGGGATGGCGGTCGCGGTGTTCGACGAACAGGGCAAACCCGTGGTCGGAGCGAAAGGGGAGCTGGTGTGCACTCGGCCGTTTCCGGCGATGCCGCTTGGGTTTTGGCACGACCGCGACGGCAAGCGCTATCGTGCGGCCTATTTCGAACGGTTCCCGGGGGTCTGGACCCACGGCGATTACGCCGAAGAGACGCCGCGTGGCGGTTTCATCATCTACGGGCGGTCGGACGCGACGCTCAATCCGGGTGGGGTGCGGATCGGCACCGCGGAGATCTACCGCCAAGTCGAAAAACTCGACGAAGTGGTCGAATCGTTGGTGATCGGCCAGCGGTGGGGCAACGACGAGCGGGTGGTGCTCTTTGTGCGGTTGCGTGATGGCTTGAGCTTGGACGACGCGCTCATCCAGAAAATCAAAGAGACCATTCGCACCAACACCACCCCACGCCATGTGCCGGCAAAGGTGGTTCAGGTGCCCGATATTCCCCGTACCAAAAGCGGCAAGATCGTCGAGCTTGCGGTTCGTCAGGTGGTGCATGGCGAAGCGGTGAAGAATGTCGAAGCGCTCGCCAACCCCGAAGCGCTCGAATACTTCCGGAATCGACCGGAGCTCGCTACCTGAGTTTCGGGTAGAATAGCGCTTTTCGCGAGCGTCTATTCGCTATGACCAAGTATGTTTTCGTCACCGGCGGCGTCGTCTCCTCACTGGGTAAGGGGATCGCCGCCGCGTCACTTGGCGCGATTTTGGAATCGCGCGGCATTCGTGTCACCCATCTCAAGCTCGACCCGTACATCAACGTCGACCCTGGCACGATGAGCCCGTTCCAGCACGGCGAGGTTTTCGTCACCGAAGACGGTGCGGAGACCGACCTCGACCTGGGGCACTACGAGCGCTTCACAAGCGCCAAGATGAGCCGGCGGAACAACTTTACCACCGGGCAAATTTACGAGTCGGTGATCCGCAAGGAGCGCCGCGGGGAGTACTTGGGCAAGACGGTTCAGGTGATCCCGCATATTACCGATGAGATCAAGCTGTACATCCGCCGCGGCGCCGAAGGGGCCGATGTGGCGATCGTCGAAGTTGGGGGAACTGTCGGGGACATCGAGTCGCTTCCGTTTCTGGAGGCGATTCGCCAGATGGGGCAAGAGCTCGGGCCGCAAGGGGCATGTTACATCCATTTGACGTTGCTGCCCTATATTCCGACGGCAGGTGAACTCAAAACCAAGCCGACGCAACACTCGGTGAAAGAGTTGCGGGAGATCGGCATTCAGCCCGATATCCTCTTGTGCCGTGCGGACCGCGAAATCCCAGAAGCGGAGCGGCGTAAAATCGCGCTCTTCTGTAACGTCCGTCCCGAAGCGGTGATCGAGGCGCGCGACGCCGATACCATCTACCGCATTCCGTTGTTGCTCCACGAGCAGATGCTCGACGAGATCGTCTGCCACAAACTCGGAATTTTGGCACGTCCTGCCAATCTGCGCATCTGGAAAGAGATCGTGGAAGCGCTCAACCATCCGCAGACGCAGATCGATTTGGGGTTCGTGGGGAAATATGTCGATCTCACCGAATCGTACAAATCGCTCATCGAAGCGCTCACCCATGCCGGTTTGAAAGCGCGCTGCCGGATCCACATCCACTATATCGATGCCGAAGATCTCGAAGCACCAGGTGGGGAAGCGATCCTGAAGCAGCTCGACGCGATCCTCGTCCCGGGTGGGTTTGGCCGGCGGGGCACCGAAGGCAAGATTCGCGCGATCCAATTCGCGCGCGAGCAGCAGATTCCGTATCTGGGCATTTGCTTGGGGATGCAGTTGGCGGTGGTCGAGTTTGCGCGCCACGTCGTGGGATGGCCAGACGCCCACTCGACCGAATTCGATCCCGAAACGGCGCATCCCGTAGTGGGGTTGATAACCGAATGGCAGGATCGCACGGGGCAGGTGATCCGCCGCAGTGCGGACGCCGATCTGGGCGGTACGATGCGGCTTGGTGGCCAGCCGTGTCGCGTGGCGCCGGGGACGCTGGCGCACGAGATCTACGGCAAAGATGAGATCGTCGAGCGCCATCGCCACCGCTATGAGGTCAATAACCGACTGTTGCCGGAATTGGAACAGCACGGACTCGTCGTTTCGGGCCGTGCGCCGGGTACGGACCTGTGTGAGATCGTCGAGTTGCCCCGTTCGGTCCACCCGTGGTTTTTGGGGTGCCAATTCCATCCCGAATTCACCTCGAATCCTCGTACCGGACATCCGCTCTTTTCGTCGTTCGTCGCTGCGGCGCTCGCGGCGCGGGAACGGGCAGGACGTCCGGTTTTGCTCCCCAAGGAGGCGTGATGGGTGCGGCCGTGCCGGGAAAAAAAGAGGGGCGATGATGAAACTCTGTGGCTTCGAGGTGGGGCTGGATCGCCCCTTTTTCCTGATTGCCGGGCCGTGCGTGATCGAGTCGCGGCAAATGGCGCTCGAAACCGCTTCGGCGATCAAGGCGATCACCGATCGCCTGGGGGTTCCGTTCATCTATAAATCGAGTTACGACAAGGCGAACCGCACCTCGGTCGCGTCGTTTCGTGGTCTGGGTATGGCCAAAGGGCTCGAGATCCTAGCCGAAGTGCGCGAGACCGTCGGCGTTCCCGTGCTCACCGACGTCCATACGGAGCGTGAGGTCGTGCCGGTTGCCGAAGTGGTCGACGTGTTGCAAACGCCCGCATTCCTCTGCCGCCAAACCGACTTCATTCAGGCGGTTGCCGCAAGCGGCAAGCCGGTGAACATCAAAAAAGGGCAATTCTTGGCCCCGGAGGATATGCGCCACGTTGTCGCGAAAGCCAAAGCGGCCAATGGCGGTGCCGATACGATCCTGGTCTGTGAGCGCGGCGTTTCGTTCGGATACCACAATTTGGTGGTCGATATGCGCGGCCTCGCGATCATGCGCGAGACCGGTTGCCCAGTGGTGTTCGACGCCACGCATTCGGTCCAACTGCCCGGCGGGGGAGACGGGCGGTCGAGCGGCCGCCGCGAGTTCGTCCCGGTTCTGGCGCGCGCTGCGATCGCTGCGGGGGTGGCCGGGCTCTTCATGGAGTGTCATCCCGACCCCGACAAGGCCCTTTCCGACGGGCCGAACGCTTGGCCCATTCCCCGGCTCGAGGCGTTGCTGTCGACGTTGGTCGAGCTCGATCGAGCAGTGAAACGCAGCCCCTTCCTCGAGAACGAGTGGTTACTTCGCTGAAAGGAGCCGAAGATGGCAAAAGGATATGTGGTTGTGGTGGCGCGCCGTGCCGACAATGAGGCGCTTGCGCGTTATCGCGAGCTCTCGGCGCAGGCGGTGGCCGAACACGGTGGGCGTTTCCTGGTGCGGGGTGGGCACTTCGAGGTGCTGGAAGGTACCTGGCAGCCGGTGCGCGTCGTCGTCGTCGAATTTCCCTCTTATGATGCGGCTAAAGCGTTTTACGATTCCGAAACCTATCGGCAAGCTCGAGCTGCGCGTGAGGGGGTTGCGGAGTATGACATGCTCGTCGTCGAAGGCCTGGCGTAAGGCGCGGTCGAAACGAATACAGAGTAAAGGAGTGAAACCATGGCAGCAATCGTAGATATCGTTGCCCGCGAGGTGCTCGACTCGCGCGGCAACCCCACGGTCGAAGCGGACGTGTTGCTCGAATCGGGCGTCCTTGGGCGTGCGGCGGTCCCTTCCGGGGCGTCGACCGGTTCTCGGGAAGCGCTCGAATTGCGTGATGGCGATCCCAACCGCTATTTGGGCAAAGGCGTGCTCAAAGCGGTTGAAAACGTCAACACCGAAATTTGCGAAGCCCTGTTGGGGCTCGACGCCGACGACCAGGCGCTCATCGACAAAACGATGATCGAGCTCGACGGCACCGAGGACAAATCGCGCTTGGGCGCGAACGCGATCCTGGCGGTGTCGCTCGCCGTGGCGAAGGCTGCGGCGGAAGAGGCGCGACTGCCGCTCTACCGCTACCTGGGCGGCAGCGGCCCCAAAGCGATGCCGGTACCGATGATGAACGTGATCAACGGCGGCGCGCACGCCAACAACAGCCTCGACATTCAAGAGTGCATGATCATGCCCGTGGGCGCGTCGACATTCCGTGACGCGTTGCGCTGCGGCGCCGAAGTGTTTCACCACTTGAAGAAAATCATCGACAAACGCGGCATGCCCACGACGGTGGGGGACGAAGGGGGTTTTGCGCCCAACGTGAAAAACACCGAAGAGGCGTTGAACCTGATTCTCGAAGCGGTTGCCGCGGCGGGGTATGAACCCGGGCGCGACGTGGTATTGGCGCTCGACTGCGCGAGTTCCGAGTTCTACCGCGACGGTCAATACGTGCTCGAAGGGGAGGGGCTCACGCTTACTTCGGAAGCGTTTGCCGACTACCTGGCGACCCTGGTGGACAAATTCCCGATCGTTTCGATCGAGGATGGTATGGCCGAAGGCGATTGGGCCGGGTGGAAGCTCTTGACCGAACGGTTGGGGCAGAAGGTGCAGTTGGTGGGCGATGATCTTTTCGTCACCAACACCAAAATCTTGGAAAAAGGAATCCAAGAGGGCGTCGCCAATTCGATCCTGATCAAGATCAATCAGATCGGGACGCTCACCGAAACCTTCGCTGCGGTGGAAATGGCGAAACGTGCTGGCTATACCGCAGTGGTTTCGCACCGTTCGGGCGAGACTGAAGATGCGACGATCGCCGATATCGCGGTCGGGTTGTCGACGATGCAGATCAAGACCGGTTCGCTCTCCCGTTCCGACCGGTTGGCGAAATACAACCAGCTGCTGCGCATCGAGGAGGATTTGGGCGATACGGCCCACTATCCCGGTATCGCCGCGTTCTATAACCTGCGCCGCCGCTGAGCGCTGTTGCGGCGTCGCTGCGCCCGGAGTGTCATGTGATGGTCACGGCGCTGCGGCGGTTGGCGATTTTTCTCCTCGTGCTCGGTTTGCAATACCAACTCTGGTTTGGCGAAGGGGGGATCGTCGCGCGGCAGCGTCTGGAAGCGAAAATGGCCGAGTTGCGCGCGCAGAACGCTGCGCTCGAAGCCCGCAACGAACGGCTGCGCGAGGTGATTCGGCAATTGGAAACGGGCGGCGAGGCGCTTGAAGAGACCGTTCGTCGCCAATACAACTGGATTCGCAGCGACGAGCTCCTCTTCATGGTGCCGGAGCCCGCCAGCCGCCCATGAAGGAAGGTGCTTACCGGTCAGTCGATGCGGCGCAGGAACCGGCGATAGCGTCGCGCGGCGTCGATGTAGTGCTGCGCGTTTTGGCGCAGTGCAGCAACCTCTTCGTCGCTCAACGTGCGCACCACACGGCCGGGTGAGCCCACGACCAGGCTGCGGTCGGGGATCACCTTGCGCTCGGGAATGAGCGCATTGGCGCCAATGATGCACTCTTTGCCGATCACCGCATGGTTGAGGATCACCGCGTTGATCCCGATCAAGGTGCCGTCACCGATCGTGCACCCGTGGAGCATCGCCATGTGGCCGACGGTGACATGGGCTCCGATCGTCAGCGGAACGCCTTCATCGTTGTGCAGGATCGCGCCGTCTTGGATGTTCGTACCCGCCCCGATCGTGATCGGTTCGTTGTCACCGCGAACCACCGCGTGGAACCAGATCGAGACGTCTGGGCCCAGCCGAACGTCACCGATCACTTCGGCGCTCTCGGCAATCCAGACGCCTTCCGATAAAATGGGTCTCTTGTCGTCGAGGGCAAAACAGGCCATTGTCACGCTCTCATTTTTTCTGAAACGCGCTTCATTATCCCATGAAACCGCGTTCGTGCTGAAAGTTGCGCATTATGCTTGCTTACCGTCATGCGTTTCATGCAGGAAATCCCGGTGACCTGCTCAAACATTGGGTGTTGAGCGAAGCGCTCGCGCTGCTCAACCAAAAAAAGAAGCCGTGGTGTGCGTTCGATACCCATGCCGGGGCAGGCGTCTATGCGTTGACGCAGCGCATTGGCGGGCGACTTCCGGAAGAGTGGCGCGACGGGGTCGGACGCTTTTGGGCGGCGCGGGCCGAGGCTCCGGCACCGTTTGCCACGTTTCGCTCCATTTTGACCGCGTTCAATCCCGATGGCGCACTGACGGTCTATCCTGGGTCGCCCGCGATCGCGCGCTTCTTGATGCGCGCCGATCTTCCCGATCGGCTCTATTGCTTCGAGCGCCATCCTACCGACGGCGAAGCGTTGCGGCAGCTCTTTGCGCGTGACCCCCGGGTGGCCGTTGCGCTTGCCGACGGGTGGCAAGCGGCGGTCAAACGGATGCCGCCCCCTGTGCGGCGCGGGATCGTTTTCGTCGATCCTTCGTACGAAGGGGCAAAGGACTATGGTGCCGTCGTGCCGTTCGTTCGTGAGGTGCGACGTCGCTTCCCGCAAGCGGTGGTAGTGGTCTGGTACCCATTGCTCAAGCGTTACGAAGTCCCGATCCTGGTGCGACGGTTGCGCAACGTGCTGCCGGAAGACCACCTGTGGGTGGAGCTGGCGGTCACGGCGCCACCGAAAAGCGGCTGGGGTATGTACGGAAGCGGGTTGGTGGTCTTGCAACCCCCTTATGGGCTACATGAGCGAATCCAGAAAGGGCTGGCTTGGTTGCACGGGCTCGTGGCGCAACCCAACGCCCCTGAACCACGGCTTGAGAGCCGAATGCGGTGAGAGCGGATCCGTTGCAGCAGAGTAGAGCATGATGGGATTGAAGCGGAATTGGGCTCAGCGTACGCTACCGCACATAGCGGTCTGGTTGGGTGGGGCGCTGCTTTGGTTGGCTGTCTATCTGGGGGTCGATCACGTTTATGCGGCGCTCGATCCCCGCTATCAGGTCAAGCCAGAAGGGTTGACGATTGCGCTGGCAGGCGTCTGGTTTGCGCTTGCGCTGGCATTACGCTCGGCGGCTGCCGCCTGGGCGGCAGCGCTCTTTTTCGCGGCGGCGCAGTGGGGGCAGTTCTTGCACTACCGCTATTACGGTGCGCCCATCGCGCCGCATGAGCCGGTGTTGCTTTTTACCGAATGGCGTGAAATCACGGTGGCGTTTTCCGGGCTGATCCACCATTTTTGGGATGCGCTGCTGCTGCCGCTTGCGCCACTTGTCGTCTTCGCCGCGGTGCAGCGGATCAACCGGCGGTTTGGCGTAGAGGGACGGTGGTGGCCAGGAATCCTCTTTTTGGCGTTGTGGTTGGTGTTGCCGCTCAAAGCGTACCGACAACCCGAAAACACGCAGGCATTCTATCCGCGTCCCTACGGTTATGCGCTCAAAAATGCTTGGTTGGTCACTGCGTACGCGATCGGAGCAACCGCGGCCCATCAGGGAACTGCAGCAATGGCGGCACCGGTCGTGAATGCCGAACCATATCGCGTGCGATCAGTCGGCAAGGGGGTCGATGGGGTGATCGTCTTGGTGATGGGGGAATCGACCAACCCCAGTATGATGAGCGCGTTTGGGTACCCACAGCCCACCACACCGTTTCTTTCGTCGCTGCGCGCGTGCTCGACCTGCATCGTCGTGATCGGGCAAGCGGCAGGGGTGGCCACCAAGGTGACCTTGCCGATGTTCTTCAACCTGCAGCGAGAACCGTGGCGCAACGACGTTCCGGTCGACGGCAAGAGTAATCTGATTGCGCTCGCCAAACAACACGGTTACCGTGTCGTGGTTGAATCGGCCCAGACCAACAACTTGTTTACGTTTACCCGGGCCGAGTTGGCCGACCATTTCTGTACCGTGGATCGATGCGATCCCAATCGTGCCGAAGCGGGGGTCGATCGCGTCTTACTCGAACGCATCGCCGCGGAACCATTTCGCGACAAAACCTTGTTGATCCTCCACACCCGCGTTGCGCATTCGGCGTACGACCGCTATCTGCCGCCAGGATGGCAACCGTTTCCCGTCGATACCTCGTCGCGCAGCGCTCAGATGCAGACGACCTACCGTAACGCTGTTGCCTGGTTCGACGAATTGGCACGGCAGATCGTTACTGCGGTACGAAGCAAAACGGACAAGCCGATTTGGTTCATCCTTACCGGTGACCACAACGAATTGCTGGGTGAAGGCGGCCGTTGGGGCCACGGGCAGCTTACCGCGCATGCTGGCGAAGTTCCCGTGGTGGTCGCCGCCTGGAATGGCGCCACGATCCCAGAACCTTGGCCATCACGGTTGCGTTGTCGGCCCACGCACTACGAATTGGGGCAGTTCGTCGCAGAGCTTTTGGGGTGGGAGGTGCACTCACCGGAGGAGTCGCCTCGGGTACTCTACACCAACGGTCCCGATCTCGGTGGGAAAGCAGGCTGGATCGAATTGACGCGTCGTATTGCGGAAGATGGCCGCTGCGACGTTGTCGAGCGTCTGGTGCCGCCGGGCCGGCACCCGTGAAAGGGGGAACGAACGGCGCAAATGACGCGGTTCGGGAACGCGCGCAAAAAGGCGTTATTCTTCCAGCACCAAGGGATCGGAGAAGACCAGCGTGCCATCTTTGCGCATCATCAAATTGTCTTGCGCGATGAGATCGGGCAACAGCCGGTACTGCTCGATAAAGCGCGCCAACGCGTCCAAGGCCTCAGTCAGTGTCTTGTCGAAAGGTGGTTGCGTTTGCACCATCTGCTGTAACGCGATTGCGCCCATTTTGCGGCTGAGTTCGCCCCACTGTTTGCACATTTCCCAATAGACGGCGGCCAAACGGCGCGCCAATTGGCCTGCTGGCGACTGTTCCGGCAGTGGGTAGAGTTTTTCCATTTCGAAGAGGTGCATCGGGTAGCCGAGCGACGAACGGCCGATGATACCGTGGTACGCATGGACGATAGGAAAATGAGGCCCTTGCGGGCGATCGTCCGCGGTGTAGTAGAGGTATTCGTCGGGATGGGTGACAATTTTGAACACGCGTTCAGGGCCCGCGTCGAGGACGATGCTGAAGCGACCTCGGCCGATTTCCCGTTTGCCGGAAAGGAGCGGGTGTTCCGGGACGGGGTCGGGGAGCTGCCCCTGTTCATGGCTTGGCGGCGCCAATTGGGGGTCACCGTTTGGGTGCGCCGCTTCCGGTTTTGTCGGTTGTTTCGCTTTCGGCGTCATGGTGCTCATCGCAACGGGAAGCTGTTTCGATCATCCCAGATTTTCCATTAGCCAGTTTTACGCGAAAATGGAGCAAGCGGTAGGCCGAGCCCCCCGGTGCTGGGGCAAGGACGGTTCTAATGGATACCA
>NZ_JAHLSY010000027.1 GCF_019049855.1 Hydrogenophilus thiooxidans
CCGGGCGGGGATTTTTCCCGGTGTTCGACCCTCAGCCAGTTAGGGGGGTGGGTCAGTTTTATCTGGCCAAAGTGGGTCAAAATTCGTGGCCATTGACACGGTGGAAGCGTGGCTCCGCGCCGAACTCAAAACACGTGTAGCGGCACTCATCGCCCAATGGGCGCCTCGTATGGGCGTGACCGTGGCCGACTGGGGGATCAAACGGATGAAGACGCGCTGGGGCACCTGCAACGTCCGTGCCCGCCGCATCTGGCTCAACCCGGCGTTGATCGCCCATCCCCCCGCGTGCCTGGAATATGTGGTGGTGCATGAACTCACCCATCTTCTGGAACGCCACCACAATGCCCGCTTCCATGCGTGGATGGACCGGTTTTTGCCCGATTGGCGCACGCGCCAAGCACAACTCAATGGTCAAAACCAGCGCGGTTCGTTCGCCGAAAAGAGGCACTCGCCGCGCGACGGGGCGCACCCTCACCGATCGAGCAGCCAACCCATCGTCGCCAAGCCGGCGAACGTCATCGCCACCGAACCGCCCAGATGCAGCAGCACGGAAACCGCAAACCAGCCGTAGCGCTCGTGTTGCAACAGATGGACGAGCTCCGCGGAAAAGGTGGAAAAGGTGGTAAGCCCACCGCAAAAGCCGGTGACGATCAAGAGCCGCCACGCTGGCGCCAGGTTGGGCAACGCAGCAAACCAGCCGAGCGCAAGACCAACGAGGTAGCCGCCCAGGAGATTGGCCGCAAGCGTCCCGAGCGGGACTGTCGCCCACAACCCGTTGAGCTTCACCCCCAGCCACCAGCGCAGCACCGCGCCAAAGCCCGCGCCGACGAAAACAGCCGCCACCGTCCGCCACGTTTCGGTCATCTGCTTCCTTCCCTCACGTTTCGTTCCTCAGCGCAGCGACCGCGGCAGAAGCGCTCGAAGCGGATAGGCCAACACCACCAACGCGGGCGGAAACGCCGCCAGCACCGCCGCCGCGCCGCTCAGCACCACAACGAGCGCGCCCGAATCCGCTGGCACCGCGCCCACGAACCGATGAGCGAGGAGACGCAGCGGGTCGCCGTCGAAGCCGTACGCACTGAGCCAGGCACTCCAGGCCGGATTCAGCCACTGGAACGCGGCAAGCACGAACAGTATGGCGAAGCCCGCAGCAAGCAGCGCTCCCAACCACACCCGCTGCCACAGGGGCAAGAGCGTGGCGATACGCCCCCCACCCAGCGCAAAGCGCAATGCGCACGCTTCTGCGGTGGCGCGCGCAGCATGCGCGATCAGCGCGCAGAGCGCCGCAAACCATAGCAGCGCTACCAGTGCCCCCAACCCCTGCACGAGACGCGTGCCCCACGTCTGCCACGCCTGCCAACGCGCCAACCACAAAGCGTCATAGACCACCTGGCGGACGTCAGGGCGTGCGCGAAGCGCCCCGACGGCATCGGCAAGCGCGTTGGCCTCCCATTCGCGAGGCACGAGCCGCACCACAGGCGGCAACACCAGCGCCGCGGTGGGTTCCGACTCCTCGAAGCGCAACAGCGCGCGGACCGCGTCGTCGGAAAGGCGTTCCGCGCGCTGCCACGGGCCGGTTTCTGGGGCAGTGACCACGAAAGTTTGTGCGGCGGCGTCGGCGTCGAGCGCAAAGACGACCCCTACCGTGAATGGGTCGCGCTGCGCTTGGAGCCAAAAGGCGAACGTCGCAACGAGCACCCCGAACCACACCCCCCACGCGACCACGCCGCCCAGCGTCGCCGCGTGCCAAAGGAGTCCGGAAATGCGTCGCGTGCGGCGGAGGGTCACGGGTGCACGTCCTCCACCACGCGGCCGCGGACGAGCGTTACCCGCCGTACGGGGTGCTCGTGGAGAAACGGCACGTCGCCTCCCGTGGCGACCAGCACGGTTGCGCCGGCAGCGTGCGCCGCGGCAATGAGGCGCCACAAGCGCATCGCGGTTTCCGCACACGCCCCCGCAGTGGGTTCATCGAGCAACAACAGGATTGGCGCATGGAGCACGGCGCGAACCCACAGGGCGAGTTGCCGTTCCGAGCCGGAGAGTTCGTGCGGCAACAACTCGGCTTGTTCGGCAAGCCCCAATTCGTCGAACCATTGCCGAACCCGAGCGTGCGCGCGGCGGCGTGGCGTCCCCTGAATGATGAGCGGCAACGCCACCGATTCGATCACGGGTTGATCCGCAATGAGCGGCCATTCGGTGAAAAGCATTCCAACCCGACGCCGCCAATAGGGTAGCGCGCGCGCCGGCAAACGTTGCAGCGAAACGTCGTCCCACCACACCTCCCCTTGAGTGGGGCGCAGCAGCGCCGCGATGATGCGCAACAGTACGCTCTTGCCCGCATGACGCGCGCCACGAAGCCACACCCACTCGCCCCGCGCGATGGTGAGCGTCACCCCCGCGAGGATCGCAAGGCCCGGTTGCGGCGCGTAGGTGAGGTCCTGCACGCGAATCATAAGCAGCGCGCGATCATTGCGTGCGTTCCAAACCCACCAGCGCGGCGACGAAGTCGCGCGCAACGAACGGCCGAAGGTCGTCCACCCCTTCCCCGACACCGACGAAACGTACCGGTTTCGGCAGCCGTTTCGCAAGCGCCGCGATCACCCCCCCTTTTGCAGTGCCGTCGAGCTTGGTGAGAATGAAGCCAGTGACCCCGATCGCTTTGTCGAACGCTTCGGCCTGCGCGATCGCGTTTTGGCCGATATTGGCATCGAGCACCAGCAGCACTTCGTGCGGCGCGGTGGGTTCCGCTTTTTGAATCACCCGTCGCACCTTGGCGATCTCTTCCATGAGGTGGAGTTGAGTGGGCAAGCGCCCCGCAGTATCGACGATGAGAACGTCATAGCCGCGCGCTTTCGCGGCCTGCACCGCGTCGAACGCAACCGCCGCGGGGTCACCCTTCTCTTGCGCGATCACCGGCACGCCGTTACGTTCGCCCCAAATCACCAACTGTTCGCGCGCCGCGGCACGAAACGTGTCGCCCGCAGCCAGCATCACCTTCTTGCCTTGCGCTTGGTACCAACGGGCGAGTTTTCCAATCGAGGTCGTCTTGCCGGCGCCATTTACGCCCGCTACCATGATCACGAAGGGGTGCGCGACGTCGACCGCAAGCGGCGCTTCCAAAGGCGCCAAAAGCGTTTCGAGCTCGTCGGCCAGCACCTGACGCAGCGATTCGGCCGCCTCCAGCCGCTCACGCTTGATCCGCTCGCGGATTCGCGCCATCAGGGTTTCGGTCACCTCAACACCGCAGTCGGCCATTAGTAGAATGGTTTCAAGCTCTTCTAGGAGCGCTTCGTCGATCTTGCGTCCGGTAAAGAGCGAAACCAACTGCCCGCGGGTGCGCGACAAGCCCGCTTTGAGGCGTTGCAACCACGAACCTTTGGGCGACGCCCCTTGACCTGTGTCAGCAGCCGGAGCCGGTTCCTCCTGTGGGGCACGGGCTGGCTCGGCCGCGGTTTCGGTCCCTGGGGCTACCGGCGCAGCTTCGCCCGCTTTCTCCCCTTTTTTGCGCAACCAACTGAACATCGCGAACCTTTTGTCCCTTTTGCCGTCGAATCGTGTGATTCTAAACGATCCCCTTGGGAATCGGCTAATATCGCGCGATAACGAAAGGAGCAGCTGATGAAGCGATGGCTACCGCTCGCGGCCTTTTTCGTCTGGCTTTGCGGTTTCATCCCGGCGCAGGCCAAGACGCAACCGCAGGTCCCCCCAATGGAGGCACCGCACGTTGTCGCTGCTCGGCTCGACAACGGGATGGAAGTCCTGGTGGTTGCGGACCACCGCGCGCCGTCGGTCGTGCATATGGTCTGGTACGACGTTGGCAACGTCGACGAGCCCGTAGGCAAGAGCGGCGTGGCCCATCTGTTCGAACACATGATGTTCAAAGGAACGAAGACGGTACCCGCGGGGGAGTTCAACCGCCGCGTCGCCGAACTGGGTGGGCGGGACAACGCGTTTACGAGCCGCGATTACACTGCCTACTTCCAGCAGGTGCCTCCGCAGGGGTTGCGCACGGTGATGGCGCTCGAGGCAGACCGCATGGTGAACCTCACGTTCGACCCCGACGCGTTTGCGAAAGAGCGCAACGTGGTGATCGAAGAGCGTAAGCTCCGTACCGACGACGTCCCTGAGGCGCTGGGGTACGAAACCCTCATGGCGACGCTCTTCTTCGCCCACCCCTACCGCAATCCGATCATCGGCTGGCCCACCGATCTTGCGGCGCTTACGCTCGACGACGTCAAAGCGTGGTACGCCCGCTGGTACGCCCCCAACAACGCCCATTTGGTGGTGGTGGGCGACGTCGACCCGGACTCGGTCATTGCCGAAGCCAAACGCATCTACGGGCCGATCCCTGCGAAACCGGTCCCTGCCGTGCAGGAACGGACCCGCTACGACGAACCGCCACAGCACGGGCCGAGACACGCGGTGGTCTATGGCAAAACGGAACTACCCAGCGTGACGCTTGCTTGGAAAGTGCCCCCGCTCAAGGACCCAGACCACGATCGTGCCGTTGCGGCGCTGGTGGCGCTTGCCGCGGTACTCGACGGTTTCGATGGCGCGCGCCTGCCGCAGGCATTGGTGAAAACGCAGAAAATTGCCGTTTCGGTCTCTGCCAGTGCCGACGTGATGGGCCGCGGCCCGGGCATTTTCGCGCTCGACGCCCGAGCAGCCCCAGGGGTCTCCCCCGAACAGCTCGCCGCTGCCCTGCACGAAGCGGTTCAGCGCGTTGCCCGCGAGGGGGTCACCCCCGCCGAACTCGAACGCGTGCTGCGTCAGTACGAGGCGCAGCAAGTCTATCAGCGCGACTCCCTGATGGGACAAGCAATGCGCATCGGCATGGCGCGCGCGGTGGGGTTGCCTTTTGATGCCGAAGTGCGCTTCTTACGCCTCTTACAAACGGTGACCCCTGCCGAAGTGCAGCAGGCGGCGCAACGTTGGTTCGACCCGAAGACGATGACGCGCGTCGACGTCCTGCCGCAACGCGCCACTCAGGAATCTGAAGAGGAGCGGACGCAATGAGTGCCCCCCGGATTCATCCTCACCCGTTCGCACGCCGTCTGCACCACTGGCTGACTACGGTGGCGTTCGCTCTGCTCATCGGTTTCGGCCTGACAATGCCGGTTCGGGCGGCGGTGAGCGACCGCTTCGTGGTCGACGGGGTTCCCGTCGACTTCGTGATGAGCCCGGGGATTCCGCTCGTCGACGTGATCGTCTCGTTTGACGCAGGAAGCCGCCGCGACCCGCCCGGCAAAGCTGGCCTAGCGGCACTCACGCGGACGCTCCTCACCGCAGGAACGACGCAACGCGACGAGCAGGCGCTCAGCGAAGCGTTCGCCGATCTGGCCACCGATCTTACCGGCGGCGTCGACCCCGACCGGGCAACGCTTTCGTGGCGGACGCTCGCCAAACCGGAGATACGCACCGCCGCGGCGGCGCTGGTTGCGGAGGTGCTCAGCAACGCCACCTTCCCGGAAGCGGTCTTTGCGCGGGAAAAGGGGCGCATGATCGCAGGATTGCGCGATGCGCTCACCCGTCCGGAGATACTCGCCGAACGGGCATTCACTGCGGCGATCTATCGCGACCATCCGTACGGGCAATTGACCACGGAAGCGTCGTTGCGCCACCTGACGCGCGACGACGTCGTCGCGTTCTTCAAGCGCCATTACACCCGCGCAACCGCTCAGGTGACGATCGTCGGCGCGCTCTCCCATGACGAAGCCGCAGCGCTGGCCCAGACGCTGGTTGCGGCGCTGCCACCCGGTGAAGCGTTGCCCGCGCTACCCCCGGTACCCGCGCCTGCGACAACGCCGCAGACGATCGTGCGCGACCATCCGTCGGAACAGACCCATTGGGCGATTGGTATGGCAGTGCTGTCGCGCGACGACCCTGACTATTTTCCGTTACTTGTCGGCAACTGGATTCTGGGCGGGGGGAGCTTCAGCGCTCGGTTGATGCAAGAGGTACGCGAGAAACGGGGCTACGCCTACAGCGTCTATAGCGCGCTCGAGCCCCTGGCACAGCCTGGCCCGTTCGTCATCCGCCTGCAAACCCGTGGTCGCCATGCCGAAGCGGCGCGCGAGGTGGTCGCCGCGACGCTGACGCGCTTTCTCGCAGAAGGACCGACGCCCGAAGAGTTGGCGTTGGCCAAGCGCGCGCTCGCCGACGGCTTCGGGTTGCGGATCGACTCCAACCGCAAGCTCGCCGCGTTTCTCTCCGTGGTCGGCTACTACCGACTGCCACCCGACTGGCTGGAACGCTACCCCGAAGCGGTGCGCGCAGTGACGATCGAACAGATCCGCGACGCGTTTCGCCGGCGCATCGACGCCAACGCTCTCGTTTGGGTACGGGTGGGCGGTGCGGGCGACCAACCCAACGCCCAAGGTTCCGCGTCGCACGCTTACCCCGCAGCCGGCGCGGCGGCCACCGCGCATTGAACGTCCGGCAGGCAACGAATATGGGCCACGTGCGCATCATCGGTGGCGAATGGCGGGGGCGACGCCTTACCTTTCCCGAAGCACCGGGGCTACGCCCCACCCCAGACCGGGTGCGCGAAACCCTCTTCAACTGGTTGGGACAGCGGCTCAACGGGCTCACTTGTCTCGACCTCTTTGCCGGCAGCGGCGCGCTCGGTTTCGAAGCGGCGTCGCGCGGCGCGCAACGGGTACTCCTGGTCGAACGCAACCGGCGGCTTGCCGCGTCGCTGAGTAGCTGGGCGCAAACCCTTGCACCAGAAAGGGTAGCCGTGTTGGTGCGCGATGCGTTACAATGCGCGGCGGCGTGGACGGAGCCGGTCGACCTGCTCTTTCTTGACCCACCCTACCGCGCTGGCTGGCTCGAAAAGCTCACCCCGCACCTCGACCGCCTGGTCAAAGCAACCGGCACGATCTACGCCGAAGCCGAAATACCGCTCGAGCAGTTGGGCGCATGGCAGGTGGTGAAGCGGGGCACCGCCGGTCAAGTCCATTACCATTTGCTGGAGCGTACGCCGCAAACGGAACTCGATGATGCCCAATAACTGCAAAGTTGTCTATCCCGGCACCTTCGACCCGATGACCAAAGGGCACGAAGACTTGGTGCGCCGCGCCGCGCGGCTCTTTCCCGAACTGATCGTTGCGGTGGCGCGCAGCCATGGGAAAAATCCGCTCTTTTCGCTAGAGGAGCGCGTTGCGATCGCGCGCGAGTCGCTTGCTGACCTCACCAATGTCACCGTAGTCGGGTTCGACGGTCTGCTGGTCGATTTTCTGCGCGCCAACGGGGCGCGAATCCTCTTGCGGGGCTTACGCGCGGTTTCCGATTTCGAGTACGAATTTCAAATGGCCGGGATGAACCGCAAGCTCTATCCGGAAATCGAGACGGTCTTCTTGACCCCCGCCGACGAATACATGTTCATCTCCGGCACGATGGTCCGAGAGATCGCGCGCCTTGGCGGCGACGTCTCCCGTTTCGTCACCCCCGCAGCGCTTCACTACTTGCAACAGCGCGGTTTGTAACTTTTCCCCAACCCTAGGAGTACTGTCTCATGGCTCTCAAAATCACCGAAGAGTGCATCAACTGCGACGTCTGCGAACCGGAATGCCCCAACAACGCGATCTATCAGGGCGATGAGATCTACGAAATCGACCCGAACAAATGCACCGAATGCGTGGGCCACTACGACGAACCGCAATGTCAGCAGGTGTGCCCGGTCGACTGCATCATCGTCGATCCGGAGCACCGCGAAACCAAAGAGCAGTTGATGCAGAAGTTCCTCAAGCTCACCAGCAAAAGCTGATCGCGGGTCCAGGAAAGTCACTCGGCAAGGGGGATCTTCTGATCTCCCACCGCGACCGCGGTGATGCTGTTTTTCGGGCTCCCTTCGATCAAGCGGTCCGAATAGGTCAAATAGACCAGGACGTTGCGGGCGCGGTCGACCATCCGCACCACCTGCACCTTCTTGAAGATCAACGACGCCCGTTCGGAAAAGATCGAATCCTGCTGCGGCAGCGCACGCTTGAAGCGCAGCGGCGCCACCTGGCGGCACGCGATCGACGCATCCGACGGATCTTCCGCTACACCCAGCGCCCCTTTGATCCCGCCCGTTTTCGCGCGCGAAACGTAGCAGACCACGCCGTCGACGTCCGGGTCGGGAAACGCTTCGACCACGATCTTGTGGTTTGGCCCGATCAGTTTCCACACCGTCGACACCTCTCCGATCTCCTCACCGAACGCAACCGACGCCGAGAGCAAGAGGCCGAGCGCGAACCCAACCGATTGGGGGCTGCTTCGCTTCATGGCACAATCTCCCTAACCGTGTGACGCCAAGCGCAGCGATCGTACCATGATTCCCTGGCTCGACCCCTCCGCGCCGCCCCACTTTCCGCCCACGGCGTCGGCGCTTACCGAACCCAACGGCCTTCTTGCGGCAGGCGGCGCCCTCAGCCCGGCCTGGCTCGTGACCGCATACCGCAACGGCATCTTCCCTTGGTACCAAGCAGGCGAGCCGATCCTGTGGTGGTCGCCTTCACCGCGCATGGTGTTGCTGCCGGAAGCGTTCCGTCTGCACCGTTCGCTCAAGCAGCGCATGAAGCACGCGCCATTCGTCACCCGCGTCGATACCGCGTTCGAGGCGGTCGTTGCGGCGTGCGCCACCACGCGCCGCGAAGGCACCTGGATCACGCCAGCGATGCGCGACGCGTACACGACGCTGCACCGCCTGGGGTTTGCGCACAGCGTCGAAGTGTGGCACGACGAACGTCTGGTGGGCGGCCTCTACGGGGTCTGTCTCGACCACATCTTTTTCGGCGAGTCGATGTTTCACTTTGTCGCGGATGCGTCGAAAATGGCGTTGGCGCGCTTGGTCCTGGAGGCGTTCGAACGGGGGATCATCCTGATCGATTGTCAGATGAGCACGGCGCACCTCCGCTTCATGGGGGGCGTGACCCTCCCGCGCGACGCGTTCGAACGAGTGCTCGCGCGCGCGATCTCCGCCGCTCCCAAACCGCAAGGGTGGGGGCACGCCGAGAACCGCAGCGGTGACGCCGCTCGCGAAGAGCCGTGCAGTGCCGGCGCCCCCCGCACCACGAGGGAAGTGGTGACCCAACTGACGCCATGGCTTGCGGCTGCACGAGCACGCGCGCCCGCGTTGCACAAGGCCTTCGCATGAACCAGCGCAGCCCTTTGACGCCGCAAGAGCGTTGGGCTTGGTACGCTTCGGCTCCCTACCCCTGCCCCTACCTGCCGGGCCGCACGGCACGCTCCCGGGTGATGCTCCCTTTTGCCGAACCGACCCTTTTCGACTATCAAGAGCTGCTGCAACGCGGCTTTCGCCGCAGCGGCGAACACCTCTACGCCCCGGCGTGCGACGATTGCCGCGCGTGCATTTCGGTGCGGGTACCGGTGGCGCGTTTTCAACCCAACCGCAGCCAGCGACGCGCCGAAAAGCGGCTTTCGCAGCAACTGACCGCACGCGAACTCCCGCTTGCGTTTCACCGCGACCACTATGCGCTCTATGCGCGCTACGTCTCGTTGCGCCACGCATTGCCAGAAGCGGAACGCAGCGAACAGGCCTATATCGAGCACCTGTTGTGGAGTCCGTTCGATACGCGCTTAGTCGAATTTCGCACCGCAGAAGGCGTGCTCAAAATGGTCGCGCTCATCGACGTGCTGCCCGACGCCCTGTCGGCGGTCTACACCTGGTACGAGCCCGAAGAGCCACACGCCTCCTATGGAACCTACGCGATTTTGTGGCAGATCGCGCAGGCAAAACGGGCCGGGTTGCGCTACGTCTACCTCGGGTATTGGATCGCCGGATCGCGCACCATGGCCTACAAAGCGCGCTTTCAGCCGCTCGAAGGATTCTGTCCCGGACGCGACGCCGAATGGCACCCGGTCACACCCCCGTTGGCGGCTACGCATCCTTCGCGTTAGAATCGGTGCGTCTCTCCTCCTAGCCCAAACGAGATGGCGTTACCTCCCATACCTTACGCGCTCGTGCGTCCGCTCCTCTTTGCCTTGGACCCGGAAGAGGCGCACGAGCGCACGTTGGCTGCATTGTCTCGTTACGGCAAATGGGTGGCGCCGCCCCCACCGCCCGAAGCCGCGCCCGTTACCGTGATGGGGCTTCGTTTTCCCAATCGGGTGGGCCTTGCGGCCGGTTTGGACAAAAACGGGATTGCGGTCGATGGGCTCGCGCACCTCGGTTTCGGGGCGATCGAAGTGGGCACCGTCACGCCGCGGCCGCAGCCAGGCAACCCCAAACCGCGGCTTTTTCGCATTCCCGAAAGAGAGGCGCTCATCAACCGCATGGGGTTCAACAACGACGGCGTCGATGCGCTCGTTGCCCATCTGCGCCACCGCCGTTTTCGCGGGATTTTGGGGATCAACCTTGGCAAGAACGCAACGACCCCAATCGAAGCCGCGCTCGACGACTACCGCCTGGGGTTGCAGGCGGTCTGGGCAGTTGCCGATTACGTCACGATCAACATCTCCTCGCCCAACACGCAGCAGTTGCGCGCCTTGCAAGAGCGCGACGCGCTGGCAGCGCTCCTCGACGGCCTCAAAGAGGAGACGGTTCGTCTCGAAGCGCAAAGCGGAAAGCGCACGCCGCTCGTGGTCAAGATCGCCCCAGACCTCGACGAAAGCGCGATTGCCGCGATCGCCGAAACGCTGGTCAGCTTCGAGATCGACGGGGTGATCGCCACCAACACCACGATCGCGCGCGACGAAGTGGCGCACCTGCCGCACGGCAACGAAACCGGCGGCCTTTCCGGACGCCCCCTCTTTGCGCGCAGCACCGCGGTGGTCCGCGCACTTGCTGAAGCGCTCCAGGGAAAGATCCCCATCATCGCCGCAGGCGGGATTGTGTGCGGCGACGACGCGCGCGCCAAGCTTGCTGCGGGTGCAACGCTTGTGCAGCTCTACACCGGCTTGATCTACCGCGGCCCCAAGCTCATTGCGGAGACGATCGCAGCGACGGCGGCAGAATGCTCGCGCCCGAAGGGGGTAGCGGCGTAGCGGCAGCGCTTTCGCTCCCTGCTTGCTCAAGCCCTGCCATCGTCTCGAGCCGGATCGTCACCCGCCGGTTACGCGCCCGCCCTTGCGGCGTGAGGTTGTCAGCGATCGGGCGCTGATCGGCGTACCCCACCGCCGCAAGGCGACTTGGCTCGACCCCCTCTTGGACGAAAACGCGGACCACCGCTGCCGCGCGCGCCGCGGAAAGTTCCCAGTTGGACGGAAACGCAGCCCCTGGCCGCAACGGCACGTTGTCCGTGTGCCCTTCGACCTGGATCGGGAAATCGCCGCTTTGCGCAAGGACCCGAGCGATGGGGCGCAACGCCGAAAGGGCAACGGGCGAAAGATTTGCTGAGCCGCTGGGGAAAAGGATCTCCGCCCCCACGTCGATCGTCACGCCAAACGCCCCTTCGGTCACCCGCACGTCACCGTTTTCGATCATCGGTGCCAGTGCCGCACGCACCGCATTCGCGGTCTGAGCCGTCGCTTCCAGCGCCGCCTTGACCCGAGCTTCGCGCGACGTTTCCTCGTCGCCCTCTTTCCCGCCACGCCGCTTCACCGCGAGCGGCAATCCGGCAACGACTGCCGGAATCACCGACTCTTCCCGCCGCTCGCCGGGTTTCGGCACCAGAACACCCGCCCGAAACGCTTCATAGATCGACTCGGAGAGGACCCGGTACTTCCCTTCGTTGACCGACGAGATCGAGTACATCACCACGAAAAAGGCAAAGAGGAGCGTGATGAAATCGGCGTAACTCACGAGCCAGCGCTCGAGGTTTTCGTGCTCCTCCCCTTTTTTCCGTCGCGCCCGTGCCATCGCCATTCCCGCTACCCAGTCGCCCCACTACCCGAATCTGCTTCGGGCTCACTCCCGGGCAGGAAACTGCGCATCATTCCCTCGACGAGTCGCGGGTTATCGCCGCTGGCGATGCCCACGAACCCTTCGACCAGCATCTGGCGGGTCAGGATCAGTTCGGCCGCGTAGGTGAGGAGTTTTTTCGAGATCGGGATATAGAGCAGGTTCGCCGAATAGACGCCGTAGATGGTGGCGACGAACGCCACCGCGATGCCGCTGCCCAATTGTCCGGGGTCGGCGAGGTTCTCCATCACGTGGATCAACCCCAACACCGCGCCGATGATTCCGATGGTCGGCGCGTAACCGCCAGCCGACTCCCACACCTTGGCGCGCACCTTGAACTGCTCGTCGAGCACTTCGAGTTCCGTGGTCAGCACCTCGCGCAGCCGTTCAGGTTCGATACCATCGACCAGAAGTTGCAACCCTTTGCGCACGAACGGGTCGGTTTCGCTCGCGATTTTGATCTCCAGCGCCAACAACCCTTCACGGCGCGCGGTACGCCCCCATTCCACCGCTTTGGCGATCCACTCCTCGGGGTCGCTCACCGGCGTGCGAAAGAGCCACCCCAACATTTTAAGCGCATCGACGAAAATCGGCCACGGCGTTTGGACGAAAAGTGCCGCAAAAGTCCCGCCGAAGACGATGAGAAACGCACCGAACTGGAGGAGTGAAAGGGGGTGCCCCCCTTCGACGACGAAACCGCCGACGATCGCAACCAGCCCAAGGAGCAACCCAACGACCGTGGTGAAATCCTTCATCCGCTCGCTCCCGGTTCGTCCTTGGCGGTTTGCTTACGCGGCCGGCCGCGCCGCTTACCGGCTGCGGTCGATTGTCCCAGAAGCTGCGCCCGGATGCGTGCGATCGCCGACGAGAGGATTTGCGAGACGCGCGATTCGCTCACCTCGAGCACCGCGCCGATCTCTTTGAGGTTGAGCTCGTGTTCGTAGTAGAGCGCGAGCACCGTCTGTTCGCGTTCTGGCAGTTGCGTGATCGCGTGCGCGATCCGCGATTGCAATTCCCGCCGTTCGGCGAGCGCTTCCGGATTGGCCGAATCGTCGCCAAGGTGGCGCTCGAGGAAGTGGCCCGCACCGGAGCGTTCCCCATCGTCATCGATCAGGTCGTCGTAGTAGAGAACCGCATGGCCTTGCGCCGCGGAAAGGGTCGCAAAATAGTCTTCAAGTGACCAGCCGAGCGCATCGGCCACTTCCGCGTCCGACGGTTGCCGTCCCAATTGGTGGGTGAGCCGCTCGATCGCCGCTTCGACCTCGCGCATCGCCTGCCGCACCGAGCGGGGCACCCAGTCGTTGCCGCGCAGCGCGTCGAGCATCGCACCGCGTACCCGCGCCACCGCGTAGGTTTCGAACTGCGCGTCGTCCTGGACTTCGTAGCGTTCGATCGCCTCCAGTAGCCCCATCATGCCGTACTGGATGAGATCGTCAAGCATGATGTTGGCGGGCAGTCGCGCAGCGAGCTGCATCGCCATCCGCTTGACCATCGGGGCGTAGTGTTGGACCAGTTGGTTGACGTCACGTGTGGTTTTTCCCGCCATACCCCACCATTTTGGATCGGGCGCATCCCGACAGCCGACGAAAAATGCGCGGTCGAGCTGTGCCAGCCACCGAGCGCGCGCAGAACCGCTAGCGCTGTTTTTACCACAACGCGGCGGGGATAGGGTCACACTCACGCGGCTACGCCCTCCGCCGGCCAGAGGGTATCGAGTAATGCTAATGGCGCGGCTTGCCAAACGGGTAACGAGGTTTGGCGCACGATCGCGCGCTGCAGGTGGGCAAGGAACCGGGCCGCTTCGCGCAGATCGGCGCCGTCGGCAAGGAGCGTGATGCGATCGACCCCCAGATGGACGAGTTCGCGCGCCCGTTCGAGCGCCGCCCGCCACCCGCTGCCACTTACTTCCGCCAAGAGCCAATGGCGCGGGGTGGAGGTCAGCCACCACGACGCGTCGGCAACGCTTGCCCCACCGCCAAAGAGAACCACCACGTCGTAACGCCGCGCGTGGTGCTCGAATGCGGCAAAGAGCCGTTCGCGCTGGGTTTTGTCGAGAAGCGGAAGCGCCACTGCCGCGGCTTTCAGGTTGAGGTACCCCCACCCTTGACGCAAGGTGAGATCGAAGCGTTGCCGTGGGGATTGCGTCTGCAACACCAACAACAGGTCCGCGGGTCGCCCTGCGCCACGCGCTTCGGGTAGCGTCACCGAGCCGGTAGCCTCATCTGCGAGCAGCGCCCGGCCTCCCACCGCAACCAGACGCGCCATGAACCGTTCCGTCATCCGGGCCCAGTCGCGCCCCGCGGCATAGAGGCTATGCATCGCCGGGGGTTCGCGGCGAAACCAGCGCCGTAGCGTCGCTGCTTGATCGTCATGTCGCCACATCCTGCACCTCCGTCATGCACTGGCCGCGTGCGCCAACCACAGTGCCGCATCGTCTGCCGCAACCCGCCACGGCGCCTCTTCGCCGCGATTCACGCGAAAGGCGCGGTCGAGCAGATAGGCGCGATTCGGCAGATGGAGATCTTCGGGTACCCGCTGGCCGTTGGCCACGTAATGCACCAGAAGGCGATGGCGCACGACCACGTCGAGCGCAGCGGCTAGTGAAACCGCTTCGTCCGTTTTGGTGATGATCGCGCCCGCCAACCCTTCCCCGCCGAACGCGCGCACTACATCATCGAGCGTATCGCCTCGGCTCGCTGCGTTGAGACAGAGCAACCGTTTGACGACACCGCCCCCGGAAAGCATCGCGATCTGTTGCGCGACCGCTTTGTCGCGCTGGCTCAGCCCCACCGTGTCGATCAAGACGATGTGTTTGGTCGCCAACTCTTGGAGGGTCAACCGCAGGTCTTGCGCGTCGCGCACCGCGAAGACCGGCACCCCCAGAATGCGTCCGTAGATGCGCAACTGCTCTTGCGCTCCGATCCGAAAACCGTCGGTGGTGATCATCGCCACGCGCGCGGCACCGAGCTGCACCACGCAGCGCGCGGCGATCTTCGCAGTAGTGGTGGTCTTGCCAACCCCCGTCGGCCCCACGATCGCATAGACCCCGCCTTTGGCGATCAATTCGTCGTCGTCACCGACCACCGCCAAACGCGCGCCAAGCCGCGCTTTCGCGGCCTCCCGCGCCGCGTCGGCCTCGGCGTGCGCTTCGATCTTGTCGCAGATCGCGCGCGCCAACGCCGGGGAAAAACCGGCGTCGAGCATCTCACCCAACACACGCGCGCGCCCCGGCGCTTTGCGGATCGCTTCGTTCCACGCAAACCCTGCCAGCTGCTGCTCGATGAGCGCGCGCACCTGCTGCAATTCACGCGCGAGCAGCGCATTCTGTTCGTGCAACGTCTCGATCTGTTGCGTCACCGTCGGGGACACCGCTGCCGCCGACGGTGGTTCCGGCTCAGCGACACTCCGTCCCGCGTCGCGCCCGAGCCGCTTCTGCAACGCTTCGAGCCCTGCTTTGACCCGCGCCGCTTCGCCGGCAGCGGCAACATCCTCTTGCCGCGCCGCGTAGTCTGCGGTGACGATGCGGGGCGGTTCGAACGGGCGGATCGTTTTGGGTTTCGGCGCACTGCTTTGCTTGACCGATGCCGCGGGGGGAGGTGATGATGCGATTTCGCTTGCGGGCATCGCGATGATCTCGACGCCACCGGGCACCGAGCGGTTCGCGAGTACGATCGCGTCCTCCCCCAGTTCTGCTTTGACCAGTTTCAGGGCTTCGCGCGCGGTGGCAGCTCGAAACTTTTTCACGTTCATGGTGGTCGCACTCCTTCACTTCGTGCGGTCTTACCGCCATTATCGCGGCGAAACCAGGAAATCGACGTGAAGAGAAGGCGGGGAAAACCGCCGCAATTTCGGCGCTATGCGGCCCCGATCATCTCGACGATCTCGATCCCACGGTTGTCGGGCATCTCGGCGTGCGACAACACCCGCAACATCGGGACCGATCGCTTCAGGAAGCGCGCAAGCAACCAGCGCAATTGTGGCGGGACGAGGAGGATCGGCGCTTTGCCGCTCTGCTCCATCCGCTGCGCGGCTTCGGAAATCCGGCGCAGCAGCGTATCGGCAAGCCCCGGTTCGATCGCTCCTTGCGCCGCCCCGCTCACCGCTTGCGACAGCACCCGTTCGAGCCCCGGATCGAGCACCAGCACCGGCACTTTCTGCTGCCCCGGCACGAGCGACTGCACGATCGCGCGCCCGAGCGCCTCCCGCACCCGGCTGGTGAGTTCGTACGGATCTTGCGTCTTCGGCGCATGTTCGGCGAGCGTCTCCAGGATCGTGCGCAGGTCGCGGATCACCACCCCCTCTTCGAGCAGCAACTGCAGCACTTTGTGCAGCAGCGTCACCGTCACGAGCGTCGGCACCACGTCTTCGACCAGTTTCGGCGCCTCTTGCTTGAAGCGATCGAGAAGCGCCTGCACCTCTTCGCGCCCCAGCAACTCTGCCGCGTGGTCGACCAGAATCTGGTTGAGGTGGGTGGCAACCACGGTCGCGGCATCGACTACGGTGTACCCCAGCGCGTACGCCCGTTCGCGTTGCGCGGCGTCGATCCATATCGCCGGCAAGCCAAACGCCGGATCGGTCGTTTCGCGCCCAGAAAGCGGACCGGTCACCTGCCCCGGATTGATCGCGAGATATTGGCCTGGGAAGACTTCGGCGCTCGCGATTTCGACCCCTTTGACGATCACGCGGTAGACGTTCGGTTTGAGCTCCAGGTTGTCGCGAATGTGAACGGTGGGGGGCAAAAAGCCCACCTCTTGCGCAAAACGCTTGCGCAGCCCGCGAATCCGTTTGATCAGTTCGCCCCCTTGTTGCGGGTCGACGAGCGGGATCAGCCGATACCCCACCTCCAACCCCAACACATCCACGGGCTGCACGTCGTTCCATGTGGCCTCGACCGTCTCTTCGGTGGGCGGAGGCGGCGCGGTTCGCGCCGCTGCCGCGGCTTTCGCGACTTCGTGCTGCCAGCGCTTCCACGCCAGGAACCCGAGCCCGCCCGCGATGAGCAGAAAAACCAGATTCGGCATCCCCGGGATCGCCCCCAGCAGCCCGACGATCGCCGCCGCAATCATCAGGACCGGCGGTTTGCTGAAGAGCTGCCCCAAGAGCTGGCCACCCACGTCTTCCTCTTTCTCCTCTTCTGCGACGCGTGAGACCACCATCCCAGCGGCGATCGAGATCATCAGCGAAGGAATCTGCGCCACCAGCCCGTCACCGATCGTCAGCAGCACGTAGGTGTCGATCGCGCGGCCGAAATCCATACCGTGGCCGATCGTCCCCACCGCGAGTCCCCCCAGGATGTTGATCAACGTAATGAGGATGCCCGCTACCGCGTCGCCTCGTACGAACTTGGACGCACCGTCCATCGCGCCATAGAATTCGGCCTCTTTCTGAATCTCACGGCGACGCCGGCGCGCTTCGGCTTCGTCGATGAGCCCCGCGTTGAGGTCGGCGTCGATCGCCATCTGCTTACCGGGCATCGCATCGAGCGTGAACCGCGCGCTCACTTCGGCGATCCGCCCTGCCCCTTTGGTGACCACGGCAAAGTTGATGACCACCAGAATCACGAAGACCACGATGCCAATCGCGGTGTTCCCACCCACCAGAAACTGCCCGAACGACTCGATCACCTTACCGGCGGCGTCGGGCCCCGTGTGCCCTTGCAAAAGCACCACACGGGTCGAGGCGACGTTGAGCGAAAGGCGTAGCAGCGTCGTCACCAACAGCACCGCCGGGAATGCCGCAAATTCGAGCGGCCGCTGCACGTACATCGCCACCAGCAAGACGACGATACTCATCGCGATGTTGAAGGTAAACATCACGTCGAGGAAGAAGGGGGGCAGCGGCAGCACCATCATGGTGAGCACGAGGAAAATGAAGGCGGGCGCTGCCAAGAGCTTGAGTTTCGTCGGCGTCAGAAAGCGGCGCCAATCAAGCGCGGCAAGGTTCATTGGGCTTGCCACTTAGCTTCTCCTCACAAAGGCTTCGGTTGCTTCCTCAGGGGGTGGAACGTAGAGCGGTTCGGGAATCTCCAGCTCTGGCGGCAATTGCGGCTTCGGGCCGCCACGCGCCATCCATTGGTCAAGCTGATAGACATAGGCCAACACTTCGGCCACCGCCGCGTAGAGCCCGGCGGGAATCGCTTCCCCGACTTCGGTATGAACATAGAGCGAGCGGGCAAGCGCCGGCGCTTCGACACGCGGCACCGCATTCGCTTCGGCCAGTTCGCGGATTTTGAGCGCGACCGCACCACGCCCTTTCGCGACCACCACGGGCGCAGCCATCTTCTGCGGGTCATAGCGCAACGCCACCGCGAAATGGGTCGGGTTGGTCACCACGACGGTCGCTTTCGGCACCTCGGCCATCATCCGCCGCCGCGCCATTTCACGTTGCACTGCACGGATTCGTCCTTTGAGTTGGGGATCGCCCTCCGTCTCTTTATACTCTTGTTTGAGCTCCTCTTTGGTCATCCGCAGACTCTTGGTGTAACTCCAGAGCTGATAGGGCACATCAGCTGCGGCGATGAGCGCGATGGCGCCCACCAGCCAGAGCGTATCCCACCCCAACGCGTCGATGAATTGCGCCGCCGCGTGCTCGAGCGGCATGCGGATGAGCGCAAGCACCCGTTCGGTTTCTGAGGTGAGCGTCCACCAGGCAACCACCCCTACCAGCGCCGTCTTCGCCACCGCTTTGGCGAGTTCCACCAAACCGTTGAGCGAAAAGACCCGTTTGATCCCCAGCATCGGATTCAAGCGGCTCCATTTCGGCGCAAGCAGCTTGGGAACGAAAAGGAACCCTCCGACTGCGACGTGCCCCGCGACAGCCGCCACGAGGAGAAAGACAAAGAGCGGTGACAGCGCCAGCAGCGTCTCTTTGACCACATAGGGGAGTAGTGCCAGCAGGGTGGTTACCTCGAACGCACGTTCGGTTCCGAACGACCACACGGTTTGGACTAAGCGGGCGATGCGCTCCCCCATCCAACCGCCAGTTACCATCAGTACCGAAACGCCCGCCAAGAGCACCAAGAAAGAGGCCAATTCCCGCGACTGGGGAATTTGCCCTTCTTCCCGCGCCTGTTCGATCCTTCGCGCAGACGGCTGTTCAGTCTTTTCGAGGTCGTTCTCTTCGGCCATCACGCCGCTCACCTGCTTCGACAGGTTCCATTATCGCGGCAGCAGGCGCAACGCAAGACGGAGAAAACGGGGCAAAAAAGCGGCTATTTGTCGATTGCGTCGAGCCCGTGGAGGCGCATACCGACAACGATACCCCGTTCGCGAAACCAGCCGCCGGCCATTTCGAGCGCCCAACGGACCGGTTGTGCGGCGCAGTGGGGTGTGAGCGTATGGGGTGCCATCTCGGCGATATTGACGATGCGCCCTTCCTCGTCGAGAAACGCCACCGCGAGCGGCAACGGGGTGTTTTTCATCCACATGCAGTGGCGGTCGGGGAACGGAAAGCGAAAGAGCATCCCGTGATTGGGCGGCAATACCGTGCGAAACATCAACCCTTGCTCGCGCGCGCGTTGCGTTGCCGCTAGTTCTGCGGTGATCTGATAGAGCCCGGCGCGCAGCGTCACCAAGGGCAGCGAAGGCTCAGCGGTCACCGTGCCGCTGCTACCGCTCAACCAACCCAACACAGCGAGACCAAGCACCCAACCCGCGCGGCGTACACGCGCTGCAAACCCCCAACCGAAAACCATTGCACCTCCTCGCGCCAACCTGCGCACCGTTTCATTCCAAGTTTATACTGCACGGCATGAACCCAACCGTTTCATCACCCCGAAACCGCCTTCGGGCTCGGTGGTGCCGCATCCTCGAAAGTACTCAAAAGCGAATGCAAAGAAACACGCACGAGTCCGCACTGCGGCAAACCCCTTGCCGGGAACACACCGCAACAGGCGGGTGCGCCACCGCAATGACTCACAACCGTGAGCCGACCGCACCTCGCTTCACGATGCGCCATTCGCCCGGCTGAAGCCGCAAGTTGCGCAGATCGTAAGGGCCGATCGCGACGCGCACGAGTCTGAGCGTCGGAAACCCCACCGCTGCGGTCATCCGCCGCACCTGTCGGTTGCGCCCTTCGCGGAGCGTCAGTGCAATCCAGCTCGTCGGTACGCTTTTACGAAACCGCACCGGCGGCACACGCGGCCACAGATCCGGCGGCGCGATTCGCTCCGCTTGCGCAGGCAGGGTCACCCCATCCTTGAGGCGAACGCCGTGACGCAGTTGCGCGAGCGCCGCGTCACTCACCTCCCCTTCGACCTGGACCCAATAGGTTTTCGGCCATTTGAAGCGGGGGTCGCTGATCCGCGCCTGCCACGGGCCGTAATCGGTGAGCAGTAAAAGTCCCTCGCTCGCTTTGTCGAGCCGCCCGGCTGGATAGACGTTGGGTACGGGCACGTACGCCCGCAACGTCGCTTCTGCCGGTTCCCCAGAAAATTGGCTGAGCACCCCGTATGGTTTGTTGACTGCGATCAAAATCGGCACGATTTTTTTGGCAACCAAGAAAGACGCGCAGTAGAATAACAGGAAACGACGATGGAATCCACGCGATGACGCCCCCAACCTCTCCCTGGCTTCGCCGCCTGCCCGGCAGCCGCAAAGCGCCCGCCGGTTTGGAATGGAAGATCTTCAAACGGTTACCGCGCTGGTTTGCTGGGGGATTGCTGGCGTGTGCATTGCCACCACTCATCGCGCGGTGGTGGTACGCCGACCTGGGACCAGCCGCGGAAAAATACCTCAACACCGTGGATATCCTCACGCTTGCGGCACTGGTGCTCCACGTCACCATCGTCTTCACGGTGGGGTTCGGCTGCTTGGTGGTAATCATCATGAAAGGGCACGGCTATGTTGCCGATGGCATCGAGGTGCCTTCAAGCCGCGAAGACGACCTAGCCGACCTTCGAGCGCGCGAAGCGTTGAAACGGGACGCGAGCCCGCACAAATCGCGCAACGGACGATGATCCCGGCCGAGTTCGTCACGCTTCTTTTTTCCGCAGCGAGCATCGAGCGCTGGAACGACCATCCGCGCCCGATGCCTTTCACGGAGCTCGACAAGCAAGCGCACAAAGCGATCATCGCGTGGGTCCTGGCGCGCGCCGAAAGCGACGCAGGCAAAACCGTCGATTGGGAAGCGCTCATCTGCGGCACGATCGCCGAGTGCCTCCACCGCATCGTCCTCACCGACTTGAAGCCGCCGATCTTCCACCGCTTGATGGCAGAAAAGGGGCAAGCATTGACCGAGTGGGCGCTCGAACGGCTGGCGCCCGCCGTTTCCCCGATCGCAAACGGTGCGCTCTTTGCGGCGATGCGCACCCACCTCACAGCGCCGACACATGGCCTTGAGCGCCGTATCCTCAAAGCGGCACACTATTTGGCCACGCAATGGGAGTTTCGCCTCATCTACCATACCGCCCCGTTTCTCTACGGCATCGACGCCACACGCGCCGCGATCGAAGGGGAGATCGAAGCGCACTACGACCTCATCGGCGTGCAAAAAATCGCGCTCGGGAAACGCCTCTTCGGTTTCGTCGATCTCGTGGGGCAGTTGCGTTTCCAACAGCGCTGGGCGCAGACGCCTCGGTTACCCAAAACCTCGGTGCTTGGGCACCTACTCTTCGTCGCAATTTTGAGCTACTGTGGCGCGTGGGAGCTCGGGGCAAAGAGCGCGCGGCGCCGCACGAACGCCTTTTATGGGGCGCTTTTTCACGATCTACCCGAAGTGCTGACCCGCGACGTCATCTCACCGATCAAACGCGAAGCGCCTGGCGTGGAAGCACTCCTCAAAGCGGAAGAGCGGCGGTTGATGGCTGAGGTGCTTTTGCCGCTTCTCCCCGAAAATTGGCACGGGCAACTGCGCGCTTATACGGAAACGGAGTTCGCCTGCCGGGTTTTTGAACACGGCAACTGGCGAATCCTTGCGGACGAAACGGTCCCAGAGGCGTACGACCGCGATGCCTGCGACCCGATCGACGGGCCGCTCATCAAAGCGATGGACGAACTCGCGGCACTCACCGAGGCGGCGCAATCGCTCGCACATGGCGTTCGGGCACCGGCGCTGGTGGAAGCAAACCGCCGCCTGCCCGAAAAGTACCACGGCAAACGGCTGGGCGCGCTCGACCTCGGTGCGCTGTTCGCTGCGCTGCGGTTTGAGGGGTAGTAAAGAGGAATCGAATCGTTGAAGATCATCGAATTGGGGGAATGACCATGACAGCCGTCACGGAACAGATTGCCGAAATCGCTAAGAAACTGCCCCGTTCCGTCAGACTTACTCATTCTTGCTCAAACAAGAACGAAGCTGACTTCCTGCTTCATCGAGGCTGGTTTCACCGCGCTCTTGCGGGCGCGGGAAGAAGCCTTCCTCTCCGCGAGGCTTGACATCCGGCGGAACTCGCCGTAGGGCCGTTTCGGGTGGCCAACCCAAGCAGATTTCTGGCGGCATTTACGTCGCGGTCGTGCATCGCGCCGCATTCTGGGCAGACCCATGCGCGAACCGATAACGGCAAAGAGTCTTGCAGATGACCGCAAGCCGAACACGTCTTGCT
>NZ_JAHLSY010000028.1 GCF_019049855.1 Hydrogenophilus thiooxidans
TGGCGTAAATCCCGGCTGGTTACACACCACCACGTCGTCGTCCGCTTGCACGAGCACATAAAGCCCTTGCTTTTCGGCATAGCGCACGACTTCGTCGGGCGCCCCCATCGCCGCTACCGCCCCATGCAAGAGCTTATCGGCATACTCAGGAAACGCCGCTTTGAAGCGCGGAAGGCGCTCGAGGTGTTCGTCGACATCATCGGTGGTGAGGCGGCTTTTGCATTCCACCGCGATCGCATGGTCACCGTTGATCACCAAAAGGTCGATCTCCATCACCGTTTGCCCCGCGTCGTCCCGCGCGCGGACGTTCGGCATCACCCGATGTACCGGAATGCCCTGCTCTTGAAAGAGGCGCACCACCGCAGGTTCGACCATGTCCTGCACGAATTGCCCCAGGCGGTTTCCTAGACGCCCCAATTGGCGTTCGAGCGCACGGATCCGGCGGTCGGTCTCTTTGCCCGATTCGCGCAGTTCGCGAATGAGGCGGCCGGTTTCTTTGTTCGATTCGCGCAGCTCACGAATGAGACGGTCGGTTTCCTGCATGCGGCGATCGGTTTCCTGCATGCGGCGGTCGGTCTCTTTGCCTTGTTCGGCAAGGCCTAGGATCATCGCTTTGAGCTCGTCCCACGAGATTTCGGCAGCAGTCGTCATGGTCGAAGCAGGGTGTTTGGTCTGCAACGCTTTCCATTCTACCACCTGCGCGTGTGGTCGATAACGCAAGTTCTGCGCGGTGGTTGGCAAGGACGTTTTCAAGAAAGCGCGTTGCCCAATCGATCGCAACAAAGCGGTAGCAGCGCTGCTCAAGGCTTTCGCGTTCTTTTTGCAGCAGTCGGGTGCTTTTGTCTTCAACGGTTGCGCGCTTACGCCATTTCGCAACCGTGTGTCGATGGATCCCGTAACGCCTAGCAAGCTCGCGGTGACTCGCGGTGACTGACCGAAGCCGGTGCTTGTTGGATCTCAAGGCGAATCCAGGGTGTCGTTCGGGCGTTGGCATGAATACGCTGCATCGCTGCTCTTCTTCGTTCGACGCTTTCCGCCCTTGAAACAAGCGCTCAAGGAGACGGTACGCTTCGAAAAGTTTAGCACGACTTCGAGGAATATAATGATATGGGACCTGAAAGTTGCGCAAGAGTGTGGCATTTTTGAAATGAGCAAGCGTGCGACCAAACCGTTGGATCAAAGGGTAGAATCCCTTTCTCAATGGCCTGGAAAATGGAATCAAAATTCGGGGTCCTGAAACTACCACCATACCACGCGACCATAGCGGTACTCGGTGATCATGTTTTGATCGGTGATAGTTTCAAGCGGCCTTCCGGCAAGCCTCTCTTCATCTTCGACGCTAACCCACCCCTTGGACAACAAGGTGTCGACCGTACGAGATACGTGCTCGCTGTCGTGTGCGTGATTGATATGAAGATTCGCAAGCACCTCTATTACGCGCTGCCGAGCAAGTTTGGGGTCAATTTGAGTAAAGTTATGGTCGCCAGCGTAGATGAAGTTGCTATCTTTCCACCGATAGGCAAACAAAAATACGGTGGCGGCTGTTTTAAGAGCGTCGGGGGAGCCGGTCGCATTGAATGCGAGGATACCTCCGGGGTTGAGGTGATTGCGCGCTAAATGGAGGAAGTCCGATGAAAGAAGATTTGTTATCAAGGCGCGCCAGTGAAATGTGGTATTCATGACGATAAGGTCGAAGCGCTCAGCTTCGTTTCGCCGTAGCCAGCGGCGACCATCATCGCTATGGATATGCACACGCGTGTCCCGCAAAAGGGGAGAAACTTCCGGGCGTTCCCGAATGAGGGGGATATAGCCAGGGTTGATTTCGACGACATCAACACGCTCTACCGAAGGAAAGGCTGCAAGCACCCGTGTCCAGGAGCCACCGGACAAACCAATCACAAGCACCCTGCGCGGTTGGGGGTGCAAGGCGGCCAGCAGATATACTCGGTCGATTCTGTTACTGTTATCGATGAGGTCAATATTGATTTTGCCGTCGTAAACGTTCCCGCCGTAGACGGCCTCATCCTCGCCAGGGCGGATCAGGGTGTGAATGATGCCATGCCGGTTCTCGAGCAAAAAACCGATCGACGCTTCGGAAGAGGGGGTGGCAAGAGTTTCTAGTAGTGCGGTTTGGCGGGGCATCAGGATCGTTGCGGCCAGTACAGCCATCCCCGATAGGCCAAGCGTGACGCGCCATGAGCCATGGGGAGCAAGCATCCCACCCATGACGAGCATGGCTGCCCCAAGTGCGAGCATCAGTGACTGGCTTGTCATGAGATCAAGCCACCAGAATCCAATCAGCAAAGGGGCCAAGGTTGCACCGACGATATTGGCAAAGTAGACCCGTGCGATGGATCGCCCAGTGTCTGTCCTGCCCAACTGCCCACCGAGGTGGTGAACGACAGGAAAAAGGGCGGCTTTGCTGGCGGCCGTGGCAACGATGAGTACGCTCATCAGTGGCGTGAGGAAAATCCCGTCAGCGGCCTGCATGATCAACCAAGGGGCGGCGATATCGATGATTCCAGAGAGGGCGAGAGCGCTCGCGCCAAAGGTACGGATGGCTGTCTGCGAACCGTTCTCGCAGGCCCGCTTGCCGGCGAGTGACCCAAGCGCGATGCCTAGGAGAAAAAGGCTCAAGACAAGGGCAAAGGTCTGTGGCGAATTGCCATTAGCGAATCCAGCGATCCGAACCCAAAGAATCTCCTGGCCTAGGCTGGCAAAACCGACCAAAGCCGACGTCAGCCACACAAGCGCAGTGATTCTCATGGAGCCGACCTGTTGTCATTGGGATATCTGAAGAGCAGTACAGATACCCCAGCGGCCACGGAGAAATTTCCCAGCGCTGCAAGGTAAATGGCCATGTCCAATGTAAGCCAGTAGAAGAGGACGAAGCCAACGAGGAGAGCCCCGATCGTCGCGCCAAGGGTATTGCTCGCATAAAGTGCCCCGGTTGCCTTGCCGATATTCGTCCAACGCCGGGCGAGGTCGGCGACCAGGATCGGCAAGGTAGCCCCCATTAGCAGGGTCGGTAGCAAGACGAGGGCAAAATTCACTGCAGCGATGGTAGGGAGCGAGGTATGAATCGTGGCCTCCCCCGCCCAACGTAACAACTTTGGACTGATGACACCAAATGTCCCTACCCCACCCTCGGCGAGAGCAAAGAGCAGCAAGGTGCGAGAGGAATAGCGGTCGGCCAACCATCCTCCCGCCAGCGCACCACTTCCCAGGCCAAGCATGAAGGCTGCGACTACGATGGTCACAGATTCTAAGTCGGCGCCGAACGAGGCAAATAGAATGCGTTGCCAGGCCACCTGATAGATCAGTGCGCATGCGCCCGAAATCAGGAATAGCATGCTAAGGGTTGGGATCAGGGCATCTTGAGTTTTCCGCATGGCTCTACTCTTATGGCGCGGTCAAAATCCGGTACGGCCAAGGTCCAGCGCGGGCCCGGCGCGAAAACCTCCGAGACCCAGCTAAGTTTGGGATTATGGCCAGGATGGTCGATATGCGCGATATCCGCCAACGTGTGGAATGCGCCTGCTGAATAAAGCGGTGCATCGATCCGTTCGTGCAGGCGCCTCACGATATCGGGGTGGGTGCTCTTATAGCTGTTGGAAAACCATGTGAGCGCACTGACCCGGAAATCGGCTTCATTGTTGTGGCCATGTCCGCTCGTTGTGCATGCGCCTTGGGGAATGTTTTCTCCATGGTCGGAGATATAGATCATCGCCGTTTGGCTGTCGGGGCGCGCGTTTAGCCGTTGGATAAGCTCTGAGAGAACGTAATCGGTAAATAAAATCGTATTGTCATACGTGTTGATCACGGTCTGTATTTGCTCGTCAAAAGGTTTCAGTTTCTGCGATGGGAGAAAATGGTCAAAATCTTTTGGATAGCGATGAGCGTAGGCCTTGTGACTGCCGAGGAGGTGGACGACGAAAAACTTGCGCCGTTCCGGTTCCCGAAGAAAGCGGTCAAAAATCGGCAAAACGGCATCATCGAGGTTGCCCTCTTGTGAGTAGTCGACACCGTTGGTGTAGAGCACTTTATCAGCTTCATAGGCATGCACGGAGATGACGGAATCATGCAGCCCAAGTGGGGCTTGATTGGAAATCCAGTATGTCTTGAATCCTGCCTGCTTAAAAAGGCTCACCACAGACGCTTGGCCGAGGGGAGCGCGGTGGGTTAGGGGGTCCTGGTTACCGGTAAGAATAACGGGCACAGCAAGGCGGGTAGCAGGAAAAGGTGATATCACATTGCGGAAGCTCGCAAGATTTTCTGTTGCTGAAAGCCTGGGTGTGGTGTCGCGTTCGTAGCCATTGATGCCCCAATGTGTTGGGTTCGATGATTCACCGATCACCAGTACATAAACTTCGTCGGTATTCTCCTCAATGGTGCGCCGTGGATGGAAGTTCCAACGCTTGATTTGCTCGCTGGCTGCGCGTAGCCGGGTGCGCTCGGCCAGGTAATCGCGAACGCGAAAAGCTACTCCTAATGGGTAGCTATCGCTCAATGTGGCGCCAAGGGGTGACGCCAGCTCGGTGGTCATGAGTGATTCCAGCGAGTTTTGTGCAGCCTGTGCGTCGAAGATCGGCTTCTTCTTGGCCCAATCCCATTCCAGCCAAGCGTACTGGATCATGGGCGCCAGACTTGCGAGCGCAAGCCATCGTAGATGACGAGATGGGGGAATAATTGGTGCTTTATTCGCAAGACTCAGGGTTATAATAAATAAAATGAATCCGATTGCGAGGCAGGTGAGTAGAGGCAATAGGCCTAAGTATTCGATGGCTTCTGTTGGGTTTGACTCACTGATCACAGCGAGAATATGAGGTGTTGTAGGCTGGCCAAATTCGAAAATGTAATAAAGCTCAAAGGGCAGAAGAATATAGAAAGGGCTGAGTAACCTTAAGATCCAAGCAGGGCGTCGTGTCCATGCCAGTAGCGCTGCAATGAGGGCAAGGGACGCTGGCACGCTGCGGATGAGTGCATCGATAGGGTTATCAGCGACCAGGCAGAACACAAGGTTGGGTATCAAAAGCAACGCCAACCAGAGTAGTACCGTCCTCATGGCATTTTAAGTCATAAAAAACCCCCGCCGAAGCGGGGTTGCTAAAACAGCATCGAATGATGTTAGATGCGACACTCAGCGGGTACATATTTGTTGTTTGCTGAGGAACTCACTGCGCACGTCCAGTTGACCACTCCATTCGTGGTCAAGGTGGGGGTAAGAGTAAGGACGACGTTTTTTGC
Organism: Hydrogenophilus thiooxidans; assembly: GCF_019049855.1. GTDB lineage: Bacteria > Pseudomonadota > Gammaproteobacteria > Burkholderiales > Rhodocyclaceae > Hydrogenophilus > Hydrogenophilus thiooxidans. Next base: position 5,248 of record NZ_JAHLSY010000028.1, read on the forward strand.
GGCAGTGGTGCCAGTGAGGGTGATTACACCAGTCGTATCAGCGCAAGAAAGAGAGGCGACGCTCTTTAGGTTATCAGCGGATGTAATGGCAGTCACCCCACGGCAGCTTCCGGCTTGAATTGCACCAGCGTTAGCAATGTTTTCACCCACCGTGGCCTTGGCCGCTGCACCGGCTGCCATAAGTTCGGAGACGCGGGCACGCACAGTGTAATCCTGATAAGCCGGCAACGCGATCGCCGCCAGAATCCCGATGATCGCGACGACGATCATCAGTTCGATCAGGGTGAAGCCCTGTTGGACGCGTTTCATGATTACCTCCTTTCGTTGAGAGACGACTCGAACGCCCCATGCGTTCGCACAGAGTGAAAAGCAATAACCGTGCCAATAACGAGCATGGAGTAAAAAAACCGCCAACCATCTCTCGCGCAAAGAATTTTTTTGTTCTCTACCGCTTGGCGTTGCCGGTGTTGTGGGCGGCAGAGACGTTGGTTGTTAACAAATTGTCGGGAATTGTTAACCAACGCTTCGCTCATAAACCACCTTCCTCACCCGCGCGATGTGATTACGCAGGTCGGGGACGGTAGATGCCCTTGGCGCGGGAACTGAAAGGTATCGCACGCACGACGCGCGGTTCCGTCGCAAGAAGCGCACGCAGCGTTTCGAGCGTTTTCGGGGAAAGGCCGCCAAGGGGCGTCGCAGTGTCTAAGGCGGTCGGGTTCATCGCGCAGCACTCCCCCCCACCGGCGTCACCGCAAAGAGCGCGGCGATCTCCGCTTCGGTGAGCGTCCAGCCGCCCTGCCCTTCGCCGCCGGTTGCGGCCGCTGCAAGCGCCGCTTTTTGGGCTTGCAGTTTCAAGATCTGCTCTTCCACGGTATTGGCGCAGATGAGTTTGTAGATGAAGACCGGTTTGTCCTGGCCGATGCGGTGGGCGCGGTCGATCGCTTGCGCTTCCACCGCGGGGTTCCACCATGGGTCCAAGAGAATCACGGTGTCGGCCTCGGTGAGGTTGAGGCCGGTGCCGCCTGCTTTGAGGCTGATGAGAAAAACAGGCACCTCTCCGCGTTGAAAGCGCGCGACCACCTCGTCGCGGTGGCGGGTGGTGCCGGTTAGAAGCGCGTAGGGGATGCCCTGCGCGGTGAGCCGCGCTTCGACCCGTTTGAGGAGCTGCACGAATTGCGAAAAGATGAGCACTTTGCGCCCCTCTTCTACGAGCTCCGGTAGCGTGGCGTCGAGCCAGTCGAGTTTCGCCGACTCCTCCACCCGTTTCGCCTGCGGGGTGTCGATGAGCGTCGGGTCGCAGCAGCATTGGCGCAGTTTCAAAAGGGCGTCGAGCACGGTGATCTGGCTTTTCGCAAGCCCTTTTTCCGCGAGCGCTTGGCGCACGCGCGCCTCCATCGCCACGCGGATCGCCTCATAGATCTTGGCCTGTTTTTCTCCCAGGATCACGCTTGCGACGATTTCGCTCTTCGGGGGCAGCTCGGGCGCCACTTCGGCTTTGGTGCGGCGCAACAAAAACGGTCGAATGCGGCGGCGCAAAAGCGCCAGGCGCTCCGTGTCGTGGTGTTTTTCGATCGGGGTGCGGTAGCTGCGGGTGAACTGGTCGCGCGGCCCCAAAAAGCCAGGCATGAGGAAATCGAAAAGCGCCCAGAGTTCGCCCAGGTGGTTCTCCATCGGGGTGCCGGTAAGACAGAGCCGCTGTTCGGCGGCAAGTTGCCGCGCGGACTGCGCAACCCGCGCGCGCGGGTTCTTGATCGCTTGCGCTTCGTCCAGAATCACCACCGACCAGCGTTGCGCGCGCAGCCGTTCGATGTCGCGCCACAAGAGCGCGTATGAGGTGACCACCAGGTGGTGCGCAGAAAGCGTCGTGAGGGTGGTCTGCCGCTCGGCACCGTGCCATGCGGTAACGCGCAGTTCGGGGACAAAGCGGGCTGCTTCGCGCAGCCAGTTGCCGATGAGGCTCGTGGGCGCAACAACGAGCGCGGGCGCGGAGAGCCGCCCCGCCAGCCGTTCGATCTCCAGATGGGCAAGCGTCTGGAGCGTCTTCCCTAGCCCCATGTCGTCGGCCAAAATCCCGTGCAGCCGATGGCGCCGCCAGAATTGCAGCCACGCCACTCCCATCTGCTGGTAGGGGCGCAGTGCGACGGTCAGCGTAGCGGGGATCTCGATGGGCGCGGGGCCACCGTGGGTGCGTAGCTCGTCGAGCATCGCGGCAAACGCGGGCGGCTTTTCGGGCCAGAGGGGTTCGGGAATTGCATCGAGTAGCGCCACGTCGAAGCGCGAGACCCGCGCCCGCCCTTTGCGGTGGGGTTCGCGGCTCAGAAGCTCGGCTGCAACGCGCAGCACCGGCTCGAGCGGCGCAAGCGGCACGCGCGCGCAGCGGTCGGTGGCGCCCGGAAGGTCGAGCAAGATCGCGTCGGGCCACCCCTCGGCGCCATAACGGGCAAAGACCTCGGCGGCGATCGTCTCCACCGGTAGCTGCGTTGCTTCGTCCAGGATGACGTTGCCTTGCCATTCGAACCAGTCCGGTTCGTCGGCAAGGGGCGTGAGTTTGACTTCGGTATAGCGCGCCGCTACCGTTTCGGGCCAAAAATCGGGTTCGGCGACGATCGTGGGTTCGAACTCGGCCAACGCAGCAGGTGGTTGGTCACGCAGTTCCAGCCACTGCGCGGCACTCCATCGCGGCGCAAGGCGCCGGTACTCCGCCCCGACGGCGTGCCGTTCGCCCACAAGGAGCGCCACCGCGTCGAACCACAGCCGTTCGCGGTCGCGCCGCCGGTTGGAGAGGGTGAGAACCGCTTCGCCGAAGGGGTGGCTGAGCGCCCCGTCCGCAAAGAGCGTCACCGGGCCATAGGCCACTTGCGGCTCGATCTGCCGCTGCCCGGCCTCGTTGGTGGTGAGCTGCAGCAGAAAACGGGGCGCGTCGGGCACCGTGACGTGCGCCACCGGTTTGGGGGGCGGCAGTTCGGCGGGCAACACCTCGCGCCAGCGGCGCGCAAAGGGCTCGATCGCTTCCGGGGGGATCGGCGGCAACGTTTGCAGTAGCGCAAACTGCGCCCACGAAAGTCCTTCGGGTAACGCAAAGGCCCCTACGTGACGGGTGCGAGAACAGAGGTAGTGCCACGGCCAGGTGTTGGTGATCAGCAAACACCCTTCGAGCGCTTCCGGGACACGGTACGCGCCACAGAAGCGGCCGCGCGCGTCTTCCCGCCACTGCCAACCCAAGACGGGTTGCTCGCAACGCCACTCGAGGGAAAGCCCGTAGGTGTGATCCCCCCAATAGGCGCGGCCGCTGGCAACGATCGCATGAAACGCCTCCCCCAGCCACTGCGGCAAGCGAAGTGCTGGGCGGACGTAGGAGGTTTCGGCAAAGAGCAGACCGTAGAGGTCGGCACGGGTCAGATGGGCTTTGCAGTCACCACTCGGAAGGCCACTGCTTTCCCAACTCACTGCGGTGCCGTGGATGAGGAGATGGGCGTTGCGTTTGTGCGGTCGGGTAAGCCACGCGCGCCAGCTCACCTGATGCTGGATCACGTCGACGGCAAAAACCAGCCGTTCGCCGTCGGCTGGCGGCTCGGTTTGCGCTTCGGCAATGCGCTCGAGGAGCGCGAACGCAAGCGATGCACGCGCCGGACACGGCGCGGCGTCTTCCCCTTTTTGGGGTTGTTGCGCCTGAGGGCCATTGAGAAAAAGGTTCACCAGGTGCCCAAGCTCGCCAGCCATGATCGTTCGCAGTGCGCGGCAAAAGGGGAAGTATAATCGGGCCGTAGCGCAAAGACAACGAACGAAACGGAGGCTTGAGTCATGGCTGGACACTCCAAATGGGCAAACATCCGCTTTCGGAAAGAGCGCCAGGACGCCAAGCGCGGACAGCTTTTCACCCGCCTGATCCGGGAGATCACCGTCGCGGCCCGCAACGGCGGCGGGGACCCGGAGTTCAACCCGCGACTGCGCGCTGCGATCGAGAAAGCGAAAGAGCACAACATGCCCGCAGAAAACATCGAACGGGCGATCAAGCGCGGCACGGGGGAACTGGAAGGGGTGAGCTATGAAGAGGTGCGCTACGAAGGGTACGGCCCGGGGGGGGCAGCGGTGATCGTCGACTGCATGACCGACAACCGCACGCGCACGGTGGCCGAAGTGCGCCACGCTTTTGCCAAACATGGCGGTAACCTAGGCACCGAAGGGTGCGTGGCGTTCCAATTCACCCATTGTGGTCAGATCATCCTGCCGCCCGAGACGCCCGAAGAGAAGGTGCTGGAAGTGGCGCTCGAAGCGGGCGCGGACGACGTGCTCACCCATGAAGACGGTTCGATCGAGGTGATCACCCCGCCCTTTGAGCTGGACAAGGTGAAAGCGGCGCTCGTTGCCGCGGGACTCGAACCTGCTGCCGCCGAGGTGGTGTGGAAAGCGCAGAACGAGGTAGAGCTTACCGGCGACGACGCCGCGAAGATGCGCAAGCTCTTGGATGCGTTGGAAAATCTCGACGACGTGCAGGCGGTCTATACCTCGGCGGCGCTTGACGAAAGCGAATGACCGAAGTCGCGCGCATGAGCAGGGGGCAAACGTTTCTTGGCGTCGATCCGGGGCTGCGCCGCACTGGCTACGGGGTGATCCGTTGCGATGGCGCAGCGCTAAAGCACCTAGCGCACGGCGTGATCACCGCCCCCAGCGCAGCGCCGCTTCCTACACGCCTTGCGGCGCTCTTTGACGGACTTACCGCACTCATTACCGAATATGCGCCCGATGCGATTGCGGTCGAACAGGTCTTCGTCAATACCAACGCGCAGGCAACCCTCCTTTTGGGGCAAGCCCGGGGCGCGCTCCTTGCTGCGGCAACGCGTAGCGGCGCGCCGGTGGCGGAATACACCGCATTGCAGGTGAAACAAGCGGTGGTCGGCTACGGTAAAGCGCAGAAAGGGCAGGTGCAAGAGATGGTGCGGCGGCTTTTGGCGCTTGCCGAACCGCCCCCGCCCGACGCTGCCGACGCGCTTGCCTGCGCGATCTGCCACGCCCACCAGAGCCGCCATCCGCTTGCCGCTACGGCGCTTGCGCATATCCCTGGCGTCACCCGGCGCAAAGGGCGGTTGCGCTGGGACGCTGCGGCGCTTGCAGCGCTGAGCAAACGGACGGAGCTCGGATGATGGCGCACGCTTCCCCACCGGAACCTGCGGCGCCCCTCTGGGCGAAAGAGAAGGAGCCGCCCATTCGTCGGAGAACCGCGCCCGACCAATCCTTTGGCGCGACAGAAGAACCGCCGCTTACCCCAGCCGCGCTCTGCGCGCAGCTGGAGACCACTCTTTTTGGGAAGGGGGTCGCGCTGCGGTTGGCGCTTGCGGCTTGGCTTGCCGACGGCCACGTGTTGATCGAAGATCTGCCCGGCGTCGGAAAAACGACGCTGGCACGGGCGCTTGCCACCGCGTTTGGTTTTTCTTGGCAGCGGCTCCAAGGCACCCCCGATCTGTTGCCCGCCGACATCACCGGTGGGCTCGTCTGGGACGCTGCAAAAGCGGAACTGCGTTTCGTGCCCGGCCCCATTTTCAGCGAAGTGGTGCTCTTCGACGAACTCAACCGCGCCAACCCCAAGACGCAGAGCGCGCTTCTTGAGGCGATGCAGGAGCGGCAGGTGAGCATCGAAGGAACCATCCATTCCCTTCCCGATCCCTTTCTCCTCATCGCAACGCAAAACCCGCTGTCGCAGATCGGCGCCAATCCCTTGCCCGAAGGGCAGCTCGACCGCTTTGCGGTGCGGTTGACGCTCGGCTACCCGCCACGCGCCGCGGAGCGGCAGCTCATCCGCCACGCGTTGGATCGCAGCGAAGCGCTCGCCGCCCCGTCGGCGCACGTCACCCGAAAGACGTTTTTGGCGTGGCGCGCGCAGGTGCGCTCGGTCACCGTACGGGAGGCGGTCATCGACTACGCGCTCGATCTTGCGGCGGCATCGCGTCGCCATCCGGCGCTGAAGCTGGGGTTGAGCCCACGCGCGGTGGTGCAACTGCTGGAACTTTCCCGCGCTTGGGCCTTTCTCAATGAACGAACCTTCGTGTTGCCCGACGACCTGCAGGCCGTCTTTCGCGCTGCCACCGCCCACCGCTTGTGGGCCAAAGGCGACGCGACCCAGACGCCTGAAGCGGTTGCCGCCGAGTTGCTCACGACCACACCGGTACCCCATTGAGGCATACCCCACACCCTCTGTGATCCCCTCCAACGCCGTTACCCCCTCCCAGATGCCGCCACCACCGCCCCGTTGGATCCACTGGGCGCGCTGGGTGCGCCGCAATCACCGCGGGGCGCGCTGGCAGTGGAACGCATGGCAGATGTTCCTGCTGCCCACCCCGTTTGGTTGGGTCTATGGTGGTGCGCTCGTTGCCCTTTTTCTCTTTGCGGCGAACTACCAGTTGTCGCTCGCCTATCTCCTCCTCTTCGTCTCCGCGGCGTTCGGCGTCACCGCTGCGGTGCAGACGGTACGCGTTGCGCACGGTGTGACGTTTATCGCGCAACCACCCGAATGGGTCTTTGCGGGCGACCCCGTCACCTGGACCCTCTCCTGGCACGCCCCGCTCGACGCGCAGGGAAGCGCTGTGACCGTAAGTGCCCTAACGCCGCAACGCCAGGTGGTAGCCTGCAGGGTTCTCTTCGACGGCGCCGCAGGGGTTGTGACATTGGCGCTTCCCACGGACCGTCGCGGCGCGTACCCGGCACCCTACTTTGCCCTTTCGACAACCCTGCCGTGGGGGCTTTTTCGTGCTTGGGCGGTTTGGCGTCCACCGCACACCGCCTGGGCCGTACCGCAACCGTTGCCCGACGCACCCCCCTTGCCCCGCACGATCGCGCCGCACGCCACCGCTGTGACGCATGGGCGCGAACAGCCGGGCGAAGGGGTGGATTGGGGCGATTGGCGCGCCGCACACCCCGGCGAACCGTTGCGCCGTGTGCATATGCGCCAGTTGGCGCGCCGCGGTGACCTCTGGCTTGCGGAAACGACAGCCCCTACTGCGCCCAGCGACGAGACGGTTTGGTTGCGGTTCGAAGCGGCAGCGGGTGCGAACCTCGAGGAAAAGCTCGCGTGCCTTGCGGCATGGGTGGTCCACGCCGACGCGCTTGGGCTTCGGTATGGCTTGGCGTTGCCCGGCCTCTCCTTGGCGCCCGGGCGCGGCGTTGCGCACAAAACGGCTGCGCTCCTTCAGTTGGCACAGTATGAGGAGCGGCGATGAGCGGGCCCAGTCACCCGAGCGGCTCATGGATTCGGCAGGCGTGGCCGCGCGTTGCATCGATGCTTACCCCGCCCACTTTTCCCGTTGCGGCTTGGGTGCCGTGCGTTGCTGCCGGCGCGCTGGCGTGGGGGTTACACGCTGCGGCGCTGCCACTTCTTTGGAACGGCGTGGTGGCGCTGCTCCTGGTGGGGACGCTCGCGCGCTTTCTCTTTGCCGTGCGCTGGCCGCGCTGGCTGCCCACCGGGGTCGCTCTGGCGGCGTTCGCTGCGATTCGGCCGATCTATGGGTACGGGTTCGGCCAAGAGACGGGGCTGGCGCTTCTCTTTGCCGCGTTCTGGCTCAAAGGGTGGGAAGCCACAACGGCGCGCGACCTTCGTGGCTGGGGGCTCACCGCGCTCTTTCTTTTGGCCGCGGCGTTTCTGCGCAGCCAATCACCGCTTTACGCCGCGGCGGTGCTCACCGGCTGGCTCGTGGTCGTAGTCGGCTGGGCACAGGCGGCGCGGGTGGAATGGGGGTTGGCAACGGCGTTGCGCCAGCTGCCCACGTTGGCGCGCCATACCGCGGTGACGCTGATAGCAAGTCTTCCGCTCGTCCTCCTCCTCTTCGTGCTCGTGCCCCGGCTCGATCGCCCGCTCTGGGGCGTTCCGCAAGACGCCACGCAGGCGCTCAGCGGCCTTTCTGAGACGATCGCACCGGGCGCGGTCAGCGCGTTGGCGCTCTCGGATGCGGTCGCCTTCACCCTGACCTGGGAGGAAGCAGCTCCTGCCCCCTCTGAGCTCTACTTCCGCGCCGTGGTCCTCCCCCATTACGACGGAACGACGTGGCGACCCGCACCCGAAGAGATGCTCGAACGGCAAAGCGCGCAACCACGCGCCCGCGCCACTCCTGCTACCGACGTCTCCCCTGCAGCCGTTCGTACGCCCGCTGCTTCCGATCGCCCCCACCAAAGCCCCGCAGCAGACGCCGTTCGCGACCAGACCGCCCCGAGTGACGCGCCTTTTGCCACGCGCCGCTTTTCGCTGCTGCTTGCGCCGCAACCGATCCCTTGGCTCCCAGTCCCAGAACGGACAGTGGCGCTCGTCGGCGCTGCGGGCGCACGCCCCTGGCACGATGGCCGCTGGCTCAGCGACCGCCCCCTTCTCGAACGGACCCTCTGGTCTGGCGACGTGCAACTGACCGACCGTTGGCCAGAGTCCCTGACCGCAACCCAGGCGCGGCAACTCACGGCCCTTCCCCCGAACCAGAATCCACGGGCGCAGGCGCTGGGGCAGCGGATTGCCCGCGAACATCCCAGTGCGGCAGCGCGGCTTGCGGCGATCGAAGACGCTTTTCGGGCCGCGAACCTGCGCTACACTCTCTACCCGCCCCTCATGACGGACCATGCGGCGGACCAAACCCTCTTCGACGTCCAAGCCGGTTTTTGCGAACATTTCGCGAACGCGTTTGCGGTGGTCGCTCGTGCTGCGGGGTTACCGACGCGCCTCGTTGCCGGTTACCAAGGGGCCACGTTCAATCCAGTGGATCGCAGTTGGGTGGTGCGCCACGCCGACGCCCACGCTTGGGCCGAAGTGTGGCTCGACGGCGAATGGCGGCGCGTCGATCCCACCCGCTGGACCGCGCCCGAACGCATCACGCTGGGTAGTGATGCCGCGTTGCGCAGCGAACTGCCGCTGGTGCGCGCCGCCTGGCTCGATCAACCGTGGCTCGCGGCGCTGCGCCAACGGCTCTGGGCGTGGCAACGGCAATGGGATCTGTGGGTGGTCGGGTTCGATGCGGCGCGGCAGCGGGCGCTGCTTGCGCGCTTCGGGTGGGAAAGCGGCGATTGGCGCTGGGCGGTAAGCGGTGCACTCCTCATTGCCGCAGCCACTGCGCTGATTCTGTTTGCTCGGCTGCCGCAGCCACCGCGCGACCCCGTGCACCAGGCGTGGGCTCGGCTCACTGCGACGCTTGCGCGCCGCGATCTTGCGCCGCGCCCAGGAGAAGCACCGCTTGCCTACGTCGCACGGGCGGGTAACGCCCTGCCGTCGCCGCTCGCGGCGCGCTTCACCGCGCTCGCGCAGCGCTATCTCGCTTACCGTTTCGGCGCAGCGACGGATGCACCACACCACCTTGCACGCGATCTGCGACAATTACGGTGGGCGCTTATCTGCGCCCACTGGCCACAGCGCGACGGGGCACGTCCTGCCGACGTCCAAACCGATCCGGTTCCGTCCTCAACTAAACAGGAGCAAGCCGCACGATGACTCACCCTGCTCAACCCCTCGAACCGGCAATCGCCGTGGCGCTCGTTGCGACGATGCAGGCGATGCGCCACCGCGGCCTCAACGTGGGCGCCGCGGGCAACGCCAGCGCCCGCCACCCCGAAAGCGGCATGTGGATTACCCCCACCGGTGTCCCCGCTGAAACGCTCACCCCAGAGCAGATCGTCTGGGTCGATGCCGCGGGGCAGGCGCACGGCGCATGGCGCCCTTCGAGTGAATGGCACTTTCACCTGGCGATCTACCGCGCCCGACCCGACGTCGGCGCAGTAGTCCATTGCCATTCGCCCGCTGCGACGGCACTTGCGTGCCACCGCCGCGAAATTCCTCCTTTCCATTACATGATCGCGGAGTTTGGTGGGCAGACGGTGCGCTGCGCCCGCTATGCGCGTTTTGGCAGTGAAGCGCTTGCCGAAGCGATCGTCGACGCGCTCGAAGACCGCCTGGCGTGCCTTTTGGCCAACCACGGCCTGGTTGCGGTGGGGCATGACCTTGCGCACGCGCTTCACCTTGCCGAAGCGCTGGAAACACTCTGCAAACAATACCTTTACGCGCGCGCGCTCGGCGAACCGGTTTGGTTGAGCGAGGCAGAGATGGCAGAGGTGATCGACGCCTTTCGCGGCTACGGGCAACAGTCTTGCGAAAGGACTTACGAGAGCACCTCCAGGATCTTGCCGCCCAGCTCGTAGCGGAAATGGACGCGCTCCCCTTCGGGAACCGGCAGCGCTTCGCAACGCCGCACCTCGAGCCGAACCCGCAGCGGCCGGACTTGAACGCCGGGGCTTGCAGGGGGTTGATCGACCTGGACGGCCAGCACTTCGTGGAGCGCCGGAACGTAATTGCACCGCAACGTCAGCCCCCCCACGGAGAGCTCCGTACAGCTGGCTTCATGGCGTTCACCATGGGCGGTGATGAGGTGCGCCTTGAGCCCACCTCCGGGCACGGGGATACGGCGGTCACGGCGTCGTTCAGCGTGCGAAAGGGGCATTGCGAATACTCCACGAAGAATGCGGTGTGACCATTATACGCAAATGGTAGCACGAGCCGTGAACATGGGCGCGCCACGCGGTCACCCGTCCGAAAGGGCGAGCACTTAGCTCGTTTCGCTTTCCACCGCCACGACGGTGCGCTGGCGTTTGCTGAACTCAATCCCCACCAGGTGCACCGGCACCCCTTGGCCGCGGTACTTTTCGGCGTAGCCTTTGGCGCGAAGTTGCGCAAGCGCTGCTCCTTCGGGTTTGTCCGCAACCACTTTGAATTCGAACAGATAGATCCGCTCCGGGAGCTTCACCGTAAGA
>NZ_JAHLSY010000029.1 GCF_019049855.1 Hydrogenophilus thiooxidans
CTCATTGCGCCGATCGCAATGGAAGAAGGTCTTCGCTTTGCGATCCGCGAAGGCGGCCGTACCGTGGGTGCCGGCGTCGTCTCCAAAATCATCGAGTGATGGTGCGGTACGCTTAGTTTGACATGGCACCAGCGCTGCTGGCGCCGGAGGGGCATAGCTCAACTGGCAGAGCGTCGGTCTCCAAAACCGAAGGTTGGGGGTTCGATTCCCTCTGCCCCTGCCAACCATAAGATGCCAATGAACATTCTGTTCTACTTCCTTTCTGCGCTGTTGGTGGCTGGCGGTATCGCTGGCTTTTATTATTTTGCGGAGTGGCCAGGCTTGGTGCGTGCTGCGCTCGTCGTGCTGGGGGTCGTTGCCGCAGGGGGTGTGCTGCTCCTCTCTGAGCCCGGGAAAGCTTTCGTGGCGTTCGTGCGCGCCGCTATCGTCGAAGTGCGCAAAGTCGTTTGGCCGAACCGCAAAGAGACGACCCAGGCAACTTTGGTCGTCTTTGCGTTCGTGGTGGCGCTCGCCATTTTCATGTGGCTGGTCGACAAGACGTTGGAGTGGGTTTTGTACGGATTGTTGCTGGGGTGGAAGTGATGGCCAAGCGTTGGTATGTCGTGCAAGCGCACTCCGGGTTCGAAAAGCAAGTGCAAAAGGCGCTGCAAGAGCGGATCAAATTGGCCGGGATGGAAGATCAATTCGGCCAGATTCTCGTACCAGTCGAAAAGGTGATCGAGCTGCGCGGCGGTGCGAAAAAAGAGACCGAGCGAAAATTCTTTCCGGGCTACCTGCTCGTTGAGATGGAGATGAACGACGATACGTGGCATTTGGTCAATTCGCTGCCACGTGTCGCGGGCTTCGTCGGTGGGAGCCCCACGAAGCCCGCTCCGCTTTCGGAACGGGAAGTGCAGGCGCTTTTGGCGCAGATTCAGGAAGGGGGCGAGAAGCCGAAACCGCGCGTGGTGTATGAGATCGGTGAGACGGTTCGGGTCAAAGAGGGGCCGTTTGCCGACTTCATGGGGACGGTCGAGGCGGTCGATTACGAAAAGAGCCGGTTGTCGGTCGCGGTTTCGATTTTTGGCCGCTCGACACCGGTGCAATTGGAGTTTGCTCAGGTCGAAAAGGTCTGAGCGATCGAGGAGCGGCATTTGCCGCGTTAGCACTCACGAGGAGCAGTCATGGCCAAAAAAATTGTCGGCTACATCAAACTGCAGGTTCCTGCAGGGAAAGCAAACCCGAGCCCTCCGATCGGTCCGGCGCTCGGTCAACGCGGTTTGAACATCATGCAGTTTTGCAAGGAGTTCAACGCCAAGACGCAAAACATGGAGCCCGGCTTGCCGATTCCGGTGATCATCACCGCCTATTCGGACAAGTCGTTTACCTTCGTACTGAAGACGCCGCCAGCGACCGTCCTCATCAAGAAGGCGTTGAAGATCGAAAAAGGGTCTTCGAAGCCCCACCTCGACAAAGTGGGCAAGATCACACGGGCGCAACTCGAAGAGATCGCCAAAGTCAAACTGCCCGACCTCACTGCGGCCGATATGGACGCTGCGGTGCGGACGATCGCTGGTTCCGCGCGGTCGATGGGCGTGGATGTCGAGGGGGTGTGAGATGGCAAAACTGAGCAAACGGATGCAGGCGTTGCGGCAAAAGGTCGACCGCAACCGCGTCTATACCCTGGATGAGGCGTTGGCGCTCGCGAAAGAGACGGCACAGGCCAAATTCGACGAGTCGATCGATATCGCGGTGAATCTCGGGGTCGACCCGCGGAAATCGGATCAAGTGGTTCGCGGTGCGGTCGTTTTGCCCGCTGGCACCGGGAAAAAGGTTCGCGTCGCAGTCTTTGCCCAAGGGGCAAAAGCGGACGAAGCCCGGCAAGCGGGTGCCGATATCGTCGGTTTCGAAGATCTGGCCGAAACGATCAAAGCGGGGAATATCGATTTCGACGTGCTCATCGCCACACCCGACGCGATGCGTCTCGTCGGGCAATTGGGGCAAATCCTGGGTCCGCGTGGCCTCATGCCCAACCCTAAAGTGGGGACGGTGACGATGGACGTCGCTACCGCGGTGAAGAACGCCAAAGCAGGGCAGGTTCAGTACCGAACCGACAAGAACGGGATCATCCACGCCTCGATCGGTCGTGCGTCGTTCCCGGTCGAAGCGTTGAAGCAGAATGCGCAGGCGCTTATCGAAGCGCTGCAACGCGCGAAGCCGCAAGCGGCGAAAGGAACCTATTTCAAAAAGATCGCGGTTTCCAGCACGATGGGGGTCGGAATCAAGGTCGATCCGCAGAGTGCACTGCCGCAGCAGGCGTAACGAACTTTGGGCCGTCGCGTCCGTTACCGAACGGCGCGGCGGGTTATCAAAGACCGTTGGGGGGCAACCTTAAACGCGGCAAATCCGCGCCCAGCGTAGATGGCGTCACCCGAAGCAGGAGCATGCTCCTGATTGAAGGCCGCCAAAACAGCCCTGGAAACAGGGAGTCCTAATTGGAGGTGAACCTTGGCACTCAAGCTTGAAAACAAGCAGGCAATCGTCGCCGAGGTCTCCGCACACGTAGCGGAGGCAGGGTCGATCGTTTTTGCCGAGTACCGTGGTCTCACCGTCGCGGAGATGACCGAGCTGCGCCGCAAGGCGCGTGAAGCCGGCGTCTATTTGCATGTCATCAAGAATACCTTGGTCCATCGCGCGGTCGAGGGGACCCCGTTTGCGTGCATTCAGCCGCAACTCATGGGCCCGCTGATCTTCGCGATTGCCGCCGATCCGGTGGCGCCGGCCAAGGTGCTTGTCGACTTCGCGAAAAGCGCCGAAAAATTGGTCGTCAAAGGGGGGGCAATGCCCGGTTCGCTCCTTGATGCCGAAGGCGTCAAGGCGCTGGCGAGCATGCCGAGTCGCGACGAACTCTTGGCCACTTTGGTGGGGACCTTGCAGGCCCCGATCGCCAAGTTCGTGCGCACCCTCAACGAGGTGCCGGGCAAATTCGTCCGCACGCTTGCTGCCGTTCGCGACGCGAAAGAGGCTGCGTAATTGATTTCCGTTGTACAGGCATTCATTCAGGAGTCCAACATGTCGATGACCAAAGAGCAAATTCTGGACGCAATCGCCAATATGACGGTGCTCGAACTCTCCGAGCTCATCAAGGCGATGGAAGAGAAATTCGGGGTTTCTGCTGCGGCAGCGGTTGCGGTGGCGGCGGCGCCGGCGGCGGCTGGTGGTGCTGCGGCTCCGGCTGCAGAAGAGAAGACCGAATTCGACGTCGTGCTGGTCGAGGCCGGTGCGAAGAAGGTCGAAGTGATCAAGGTCGTTCGTGCCGCCACGGGGCTCGGCCTCAAAGAGGCCAAGGACCTGGTCGACGGCGCGCCGAAGACCGTCAAAGAAGGCGTCTCCAAAGAAGAGGCCGAAAAGCTCAAGAAAGAGCTCGAAGCCGCAGGCGCGAAGGTCGAACTCAAATAATCCCTGGCGGGATTTGGCACGGGGCTGGCGCTTACCGCGCCGGCCTTTCGCTATTGGTATGAGGCAGGGATCAACACCCAAAGGCTTGAAGTCACAAGCCTTTGCGTCTTGATTCCTTTCGCGCGACATTAGCCTGGAGCACACATGGCGTACTCGTACACTGAACGCAAGCGCTTGCGCAAAAACTTCGCCAAGCGCAAACCCGTTCTCGACGTTCCTTTCCTCCTTGCCACGCAGCTAGACTCCTACCGCGAATTCCTTCAACTTGACACGCCGCCGATGGAGCGGAAAAATGTCGGGTTGCAAGCGGCGTTCAACGCGATTTTCCCCATCGTCTCTGTCAATAACAACGCGCGGCTCGAATTTCTCTACTATACCGTCGGTGAGCCGCAATTCGACGTGCGTGAATGCCAGTTGCGCGGGCTCACCTACTGTGCACCGGTGCGGGCGCGTGTCCGCTTGGTGATCCTCGACAAAGCCACCGGCTATCAAACGGTCAAAGAGGTTCGCGAGCAAGAGGTCTTCATGGGGGAGATCCCCTTGATGACCGAAAAAGGGTCGTTCATCATCAACGGAACGGAGCGGGTGATCGTCTCGCAGTTGCACCGCTCTCCCGGTGTCTTCTTCGAGCACGACAAAGGCAAGACCCACTCCTCAGGGAAACTGCTCTTTTCCGCACGGATCATTCCGTACCGCGGTTCGTGGATCGACTTCGAATTCGACCCGAAGGATTGCCTCTTCTTCCGGATCGACCGGCGACGCAAGATGCCGGTGACGATCCTCTTGCGTGCGCTTGGGATGAGCAACGAGCAGATGCTCACCTTCTTCCACGATCTCGAAACGTTCGAGAAACAGGACGGTCAGTTCGTCTTCCGCTTCGACCCTGAGCGCTTGAAAGGGGAGGTCTCGCGGCTCGAAATTCGCGATGCCGCCGGCAAAGTCATCGTCGCGAAAGATAAGCGGATCACGGCCCGCCAGGTGCGCGAGCTCAAGCAGGCGGGGATCGACCACGTGCTCGTCGACGATGAATTCCTGCTGGGGCGGATCCTTGCGCGGGACCTTATCGATCCCGAAACCGGAGAGGTGATCGCCAAAGCGAACGACGAGATCACCGAAACGATCCTGGAGCGTCTGCGCGAATCGGCAATTACTCGATTCGAAACCCTTTTTGTGAACGAACTCGACCGGGGCGCGTACCTCTCGCAGACGCTGCGGCTCGATGACACCCAAGATGCGTGGCAAGCCAAGGTCGCGATCTACCGCATGATGCGTCCGGGCGAGCCGCCAACGGAGCTTGCGGTTGAGCAGCTGTGGGAAGGGCTCTTCCGTTCGCCAGACCGCTACGATCTTTCCGCGGTGGGGCGGATGAAGTTCAACAGCCGCGCCTACCCCCCGCTTGAATCGCTGGACCCGGCGTCCCCCGAATGGATCAAGCGCTTTTTCGCGCAAGTGGGGCCGAAAGGGGAAGAAGGGCCAATGATCCTTACCGACGAGGATCTGCTTGCGGTGATCGCGATCCTCATCGAATTGCGGAACGGCCACGGTGAGGTCGACGACATCGACCATTTGGGCAACCGTCGGGTAAGGAGTGTCGGCGAGCTCACCGAAAACCAATTCCGCGCGGGGTTGGCCCGGGTCGAACGCGCGGTCAAAGAGCGTTTGGTCCACGCCGAAAGCGAAAACCTCATGCCGCACGACCTGATCAACGCCAAACCGATTTCGGCGGCGATCAAGGAGTTTTTCGGCTCGAGCCAGTTGTCGCAGTTCATGGACCAAACCAACCCGCTCTCGGAAATCACACACAAGCGGCGGGTCTCTGCGTTGGGTCCCGGGGGGCTCACGCGCGACCGTGCCGGCTTCGAAGTGCGCGACGTCCACCCCACCCATTACGGTCGCGTCTGCCCGATCGAAACGCCAGAAGGGCCGAACATCGGGCTGATCAATTCGCTTGCCGTCTATGCGCGCACCAACCGCTACGGTTTCATCGAAACGCCGTATCGCAAGGTGGTGGATGGTCGTGTGACCGACGAAGTGGTCTACATGTCGGCAATCGAAGAAGCCAAATACGTGATCGCACAAGCGAACTCCGAGGTGGGGCCGGACGGCAAACTGCTGGGTTCGCTCATTTCGTGCCGACAAAAAGGGGAATTCGTCCTCGTTCCGCCCGAAGCGGTGCAATATATGGACGTTGCGCCGCAACAGATCATTTCGGTCGCGGCGTCCCTCATTCCGTTCTTGGAGCACGACGACGCCAACCGCGCGCTCATGGGTGCGAACATGCAGCGCCAAGCGGTGCCCTGTCTGCGCCCGGAAAAACCGCTCGTCGGTACGGGCATGGAGCGCATCGCGGCCAAGGACTCGGGAACGGTGGTCGTCGCGAAGCGCGGTGGGGTCGTCGACTACGTCGACGCGAAGCGCATCGTCGTGAAGGTGAACGACGACGAAACCCAACCGGGCGAAGTCGGCGTCGATATCTACAATCTGGTGAAATTCCAGCGCTCCAACCAAAACACCAACATTAGCCAGCGGCCGATCGTCAAGAAAGGAGACGTGATCGCAGCCGGTGACGTGATCGCCGACGGCGCTTCTACCGACCTTGGGGAGTTGGCGCTTGGGCAAAACGTCCTTGTGGCGTTCATGCCGTGGAACGGGTACAACTTCGAAGACTCGATCCTCATTTCGGAACGGCTGGTCGCTGAGGACCGCTACACCTCGATCCACATCGAAGAGCTCACGGTCGTTGCGCGCGACACCAAACTGGGGCCTGAGGAGATCACGCGCGACATCGCGTCGCTCGGGGAAGCGCAACTGGCGCGCCTCGACGAGTGTGGGATCATCCACATCGGCGCCGAGGTCAAAGCGGGGGACGTTCTGGTCGGTAAAGTGACGCCGAAGGGCGAAGCGCAGCTCACCCCAGAAGAGAAGCTGCTGCGCGCGATCTTCGGGGAGAAAGCGTCCGACGTCAAAGACACGTCGTTGCGCGTGCCCACGGGAATGAGTGGCACCGTGATCGACGTCCTGGTCTTTACCCGTGAGGGGATCGAGCGAGACAAGCGGGCGCAATCGATCATCAACGAGCAGTTGCGTGGCTACCGCAAGGACCTCAACGACCAGTTGCGGATCTTCGAACGGGATGCGTTCGAACGCTTGCGCCGCCTTCTCGTCGGGCAAACCGCTGCCGGCGGACCGAAGCGGCTTGCGAAAGGTTCGGAAATCACCGAGGCGTACCTCGATTCGCTGGAACCGTACCAATGGTTCGATATTCGTGTCGAGAACGACGCGGTGGCGCAGCAACTCGAAGCGGTCCGGGATGGGTTGGAGAAGACGCGCAAAGCGTTCGATGAGGCGTTCGAACACAAGCGCAAGAAGCTCACCCAAGGGGACGAACTGCCGCCGGGTGTGCTCAAGATGGTCAAAGTCTACCTTGCGGTGAAGCGGCGGCTGCAGCCGGGTGACAAAATGGCGGGGCGCCACGGGAACAAAGGGGTGGTCTCGAAGATCGCGCCGGTGGAAGACATGCCCTTCATGGCCGATGGCACTCCGGTCGATATCGTCTTGAACCCGTTGGGCGTGCCGTCACGGATGAACATCGGGCAAATTCTCGAAACCCACCTCGGGCGTGCCGCGCGCGCGTTGGGTGACCGCATTGCCGAGATGTTGCGGCGGCAAGCGAACATCGCGGAATTGCGCGAATTCCTCGAGAAGATCTACAACCAGCGCGGACAGAAAGAGAATCTGGCAGCGCTCTCGGATGACGAGATCCGGGAAATGGCGCAAAACCTTACCAAAGGGGTGCCGTTTGCGTCGCCTGCGTTCGAAGGGGCAAGCGAAGAGGACATCGCCGAAATGTTCCGTCTCGCGGGTATCGAAGGTACCGAGCAGGTGACCCTTTATGACGGTCAGACGGGTGAGCCCTTTGATCGTCCGGTGACGGTGGGGTACAAACATATGCTCAAACTCCACCACCTGGTCGACGACAAGATGCACGCGCGTTCCACCGGTCCGTACTCGCTCGTGACGCAGCAGCCGCTCGGTGGGAAGGCACAGTTCGGTGGTCAGCGTTTTGGTGAGATGGAGGTTTGGGCGCTCGAGGCCTACGGCGCGGCCTATACGCTGCAAGAGATGCTCACGGTCAAATCGGACGACGTCACGGGGCGGACCAAGATGTACGAGAGCATCGTGCGTGGCGACTACCGGTTCGTTGCGGGCATGCCCGAATCGTTCAACGTGCTTTTGAAAGAGATCCGGTCGCTGGCGATCGACATCGATCTCGAGCGGGACTAACCGATCGCGAAACCTGCGCATGGAGTTGCTATGAACAATTTACTCGCCAACCTCTTTCGGCAAAGCGTCGACAACCCCACAGAGTTCGACGCGATCACGATCGGTCTTGCGTCGCCGGAAAAGATCCGCAGCTGGTCTTACGGCGAAGTAAAAAAACCGGAGACGATCAACTATCGGACGTTCAAACCGGAGCGTGATGGTCTTTTCTGTGCCAAGATCTTCGGCCCGGTCAAAGATTACGAGTGCCTGTGCGGCAAATACAAGCGGTTGAAATATCGCGGCGTGATCTGCGAAAAGTGCGGCGTCGAGGTGACCGTCTCGCGTGTGCGTCGCGAACGGATGGGGCACATCGAGCTCGCCGCGCCGGTTTCGCACATCTGGTTCTTGAAGAGCCTGCCGAGCCGTCTCGGGCTCGTGCTCGATATGACGCTGCGCGACATCGAGCGGGTGCTCTACTACGAAGCCTACGTCGTGATCGACCCAGGGCTCACCCCGCTGCAACGCGGGCAGATCATGTCGGAAGAGAGCTACCACCAGGCGTTCGAAGAGTACGCGGGGGACTTCCACGCGATGATGGGAGCCGAAGGGATCCGAGAACTCCTGCGTACCCTCGACCTCAAGCGCGAAATCGAAAAACTGCGCGGAGAGCTCGAAACCACCGGTTCGGACGCCAAGATCAAGAAGATCAGCAAGCGCCTGAAAGTGCTTGAAGCCTTCTACCGTTCCGGAATGAAACCGGAGTGGATGATCATGGACGTGATCCCGGTGTTGCCGCCCGATCTGCGTCCGCTTGTGCCGCTCGACGGAGGGCGCTTTGCCACCTCTGACCTCAACGACCTCTACCGTCGGGTGATCAACCGCAACAACCGGTTGCGGCGGCTGCTCGAGCTCAAAGCGCCGGAAATCATCGTCCGGAACGAAAAACGGATGTTGCAAGAGGCGGTCGATTCGCTCTTTGACAACGGGCGTCGCGGCAAGGCGATGACCGGCCCCAACAAGCGGCCGCTCAAGTCGCTCGCCGACATGATCAAAGGCAAAGGCGGGCGTTTTCGTCAGAACCTCCTTGGGAAGCGGGTCGACTACTCGGGCCGGTCGGTGATCGTGGTCGGGCCGCAGCTCAAGCTCCATCAGTGCGGATTGCCGAAACTGATGGCGCTCGAGCTTTTCAAGCCGTTCATTTACCACAAACTCGAAACGCTCGGTTACTGCACCACCATCAAGCAGGCGAAGAAGATGGTGGAAAACCAAGAGCCGGTGGTGTGGGACATCCTCGAAGAGGTGATCCACGAACATCCGGTGCTGCTCAACCGTGCGCCGACCTTGCACCGCTTGGGGATCCAGGCGTTCGAGCCGGTTTTGATCGAAGGTAAGGCGATCCAGCTTCACCCGCTCGTCTGTACCGCGTTCAACGCCGACTTCGACGGTGACCAGATGGCGGTGCACGTGCCGCTTTCGCTCGAAGCGCAAGTCGAAGCGCGTACCCTCATGATGAGCTCGAACAACATCCTTTCGCCCGCAAACGGCGATCCGATCATCGTGCCGTCGCAGGATATCGTCTTGGGGCTTTACTACGCCACCCGGGAAGCCGTGGGCGCCAAGGGTGAAGGGATGATCTTTGCCGATGTTGCCGAAGCGCGCCGTGCCTGGGAGCAGGGGATTGCGAGCCTGCATGCTCGGGTCACGGTACGGATCACCGAATACGAATTCGACGAAAACGGTGCGCCGACCATCGCGAAGACCGCACGGCGGCAAACGACCGTCGGGCGGGCGCTGCTTTCGGAGATCTTGCCGAAAGGTTTGCCGTTCGAACTGATCGACCGGCCGCTGAAGAAAAAAGCGATCTCACAGCTCATCAACCAGTCCTACCGCAAATGCGGTCTGAAAGCCACCGTGATCTTCGCCGACCAGTTGATGAACTGGGGCTACAAACTCTCCACACGCGGGGGGCTCTCGATCGCGATCAAGGACATGTTGATCCCACCGCAGAAAGAAGCGATCATCGCCAATGCGGAAGAAGAGGTCAAAGAGATCGCGCAGCAGTACGCCTCTGGGCTCGTTACCGCCACCGAGCGCTACAACAAGGTGGTCGATATCTGGGGACGGGCATCGGACCAAGTGGCGAAAGCGCTGATGGAGCAACTCTCCAAAGAGCGCGTGACCCTACCAAACGGCGAGGTGGTCGAGCAAGAGTCGTTCAACTCGATCTACATGATGGCCGATTCGGGCGCACGGGGTTCGGCGGCGCAGATCCGCCAGCTCGCCGGGATGCGGGGGTTGATGGCAAAGCCTGACGGCTCGATCATCGAGACGCCGATCACCACCAACTTCCGCGAGGGGTTGAACGTCCTGCAATACTTCATTTCCACCCACGGGGCGCGGAAAGGGCTTGCCGACACCGCGTTGAAGACCGCGAACTCGGGTTACCTCACCCGCCGCTTGGTCGACGTGACGCAAGACCTGGTGATCACCGAAAGCGACTGCGGCACCAGCAACGGCTTCTATATGAAAGCGCTCATCGAGGGGGGTGAGGTGATCGAAGCGCTGCGCGACCGGATCCTCGGTCGTGTCGTCGCCGAAGACGTCGTCGATCCCGATACGCGGGAGACGCTCATCCCGGCTGGGACGCTGCTCGATGAAACCTTGGTCGAACTGATCGATGACAAAGGGATTGACGAAGTCAAGGTGCGCAGCCCCTTGACCTGTGAAACGCACTACGGGGTCTGCGCGAAGTGCTACGGTCGCGACCTGGCGCGCGGCGGTCTCGTGAACGTCGGCGAGGCGATCGGGGTGATCGCCGCGCAGTCGATCGGTGAGCCGGGGACGCAGCTCACCATGCGCACCTTCCACGTCGGTGGTGCCGCGTCGCGGGCGGTCGCGCAGAGCGGGATCGAAGCAAAAGTGGGCGGTACGATCCGCTTCTCCCCCAACATGCGTTTCCTCACCCGATCGGACGGCGAGAAGATCGTCACCGCGCGGGCTGCTGAGGTCCAAGTGGTCGACGATTCGGGACGCGAACGCGAACGGCACAAAGTTCCCTACGGTGCGATCCTGCACGTCGACGAAGGGCAGCAGGTCGCAGCGGGGGTCAAATTGGCCAGCTGGGATCCGCATACCCGTCCGATCATCAGCGAATATGGCGGCACCGTGCGCTTCGACAACGTTGTCGAGGGGGTGACCGTCGCCAAGCAGGTCGACGAAATCACCGGCCTCTCCACGCTCGTGGTGATCGACGCGAAGCAGCGCGGCGCGTCCAAAGTGGGGCGTCCGTCAGTCCAGCTCGTCGGTTCCGACGGAGATCTGGTCAAGATCCCTGGAACCGAAACGCCTTTTCTCATCACCTTCCCGGTTGGCGCAATCATTACCGTGCGCGAAGGCCAGGAGGTCGCCGCCGGCGACGTCCTCGCGCGGATTCCGCAAGAATCGGCGAAGACCCGCGACATCACCGGGGGGCTGCCTCGGGTGGCCGAGCTCTTCGAAGCGCGCGAACCCAAAGACGCCGGAATGCTCGCGGAGGTTACCGGAACGGTTTCGTTCGGAAAAGAGACCAAAGGCAAACACCGCTTGATCCTGACCGAACCCGACGGGACGATGCACGAATTCCTGATCCCGAAAGAGAAGCACCTCTTGGTGCACGACGGGCAGGTCGTGAACCGCGGCGAACTGATCGTCGATGGGCCGGTGAACCCGCACGACATCCTGCGCTTGCAAGGGATCGAAGCGTTGGCGCGCTATATCATCGACGAAGTGCAGGACGTCTATCGTCTCCAAGGGGTTCGGATCAACGACAAACACATCGAAGTGGTCGTGCGGCAGATGCTGCGCCGCGTGGTGATCACCGACCCCGGCGACTCGCGTTTCCTTCCTGAGGAGCAGGTCGAGCGTGCCGAGGTGTTGATCGAGAATGCGCGCCTTGAGAAAGAGGGGAAAATCCCAGCGAAATACGAAAACTTGTTGCTGGGGATCACCAAGGCGTCGCTCTCGACCGACTCCTTCATCTCCGCGGCATCGTTCCAGGAGACTACGCGGGTGCTCACCGAAGCAGCGATCATGGGCAAGCGCGACGAACTGCGCGGTCTCAAAGAGAACGTGATCGTCGGCCGCCTCATCCCCGCCGGAACGGGGCTGGCCCATCACCGCGCGCGACGGCGTCGCAGCCGCGTTGAGCAAGCGGAAGCGACCTGGAACGCGATCACTTCCGATGCGTCGTAAGGGAAACGCCCTGCGCTTGACGCGCAGGGCTTTACAGAGTATGATAGCGCGTTTTATTGTCGGGCCAATCGTAGTCTGACTCGGATCACTTGGAGAAGAGAAGATGCCAACCATCAACCAGTTGGTGCGTCGTCCGCGGAAAACGGCGCCCGAAAAGAGCAAAGTGCCAGCGTTGCAGGGATGTCCGCAAAAACGGGGTGTGTGCACCCGTGTCTATACCACGACGCCGAAAAAACCGAACTCGGCGCTTCGTAAGGTTGCAAAAGTTCGTCTGACCAACGGGTATGAGGTGATTTCGTACATCGGCGGCGAAGGGCACAACCTGCAAGAACACTCGGTGGTGCTGATTCGTGGCGGCCGGGTAAAAGACCTGCCGGGGGTGCGTTACCACATCGTGCGCGGTTCGCTCGACCTGCAAGGGGTGAAGGACCGCAAGCAAGGGCGTTCGAAGTACGGGGCGAAGCGTCCGAAGCCGGGCGCCGCCGCTGGCAAAAAATAACTACTTTTGAAGGGAAACGGATATGCCGCGTCGTCGCGAAGTACCCAAGCGTGAGATTTTGCCGGATCCGAAATTTGGCAACGTCAACGTCTCGAAGTTCGTCAACGTGATCATGGTCTCCGGCAAGAAGTCGGTGGCCGAGCGCATCGTCTATGGCGCTTTCGAGATCATCGCCAACAAGACCAAGAAAGATCCGCTCGAACTCTTTTCAGCGGCGATCGAAAACGTCAAGCCGCTCGTCGAAGTGAAGTCGCGCCGGGTGGGTGGGGCGAACTATCAAGTCCCCGTCGAGGTGCGTCCGTCGCGCCAACTGGC
Source organism: Hydrogenophilus thiooxidans (assembly GCF_019049855.1). Lineage (GTDB taxonomy): Bacteria > Pseudomonadota > Gammaproteobacteria > Burkholderiales > Rhodocyclaceae > Hydrogenophilus > Hydrogenophilus thiooxidans. Next base: position 12,746 of record NZ_JAHLSY010000029.1, read on the forward strand.
ATTGTCGATGCGTTGGTTGCGCGAAGCGGCGCGCAAACGCTCTGAAAAGACGATGGCGCAGCGCTTGGCGGCCGAATTGATGGAGGCGGCAGAAGGCCGCGGCGGCGCGATGAAGAAGCGCGACGAAGTGCATCGCATGGCCGAAGCGAACAAGGCGTTTGCCCATTTCCGCTTCTGATTGTCGTTGAGATTGCATAAGCCCTCGGGTAAGGGTGCAAGTTGACGTTTGTTTAAAGGATAGAGCCGTGGCACGGAAAACGCCCATCGAACGCTACCGGAACATCGGGATCTCGGCGCACATCGACGCCGGGAAGACCACGACGACCGAGCGAATTCTCTTTTATACCGGCGTGAACCACAAGATTGGTGAAGTTCACGACGGCGCTGCTACGATGGACTGGATGGAGCAGGAGCAAGAGCGCGGGATCACGATCACTTCCGCGGCGACCACCTGCTTCTGGCGCGGGATGGACATGCAATTCCCGGAATACCGGTTCAATATCATCGATACCCCGGGACACGTCGATTTCACGATCGAAGTCGAGCGCTCGATGCGCGTGCTGGACGGCGCCTGCATGGTTTACTGTGCGGTCGGTGGAGTACAGCCGCAGTCGGAAACGGTTTGGCGTCAGGCAGAAAAATACCGTGTCCCCCGTCTTGCGTTCGTCAACAAGATGGACCGGCAAGGGGCCAACTTCTTCCGTGTCTATGAGCAGATGCGGGAGCGGCTGAAAGCCAACCCGGTGCCGATCGTCATTCCGATCGGTGCCGAAGAGAGCTTCGTTGGGGTCGTCGATCTCATCAAAATGAAGGCGATTCACTGGGATGAGGCGTCGCAAGGGACGAAGTTCGAGTACTACGATATCCCGGCAGAACTGCGCGACCAAGCCGAAGAGTGGCGGGAAAAGATGATCGAAGCTGCCGCCGAAGCGAACGAAGAGTTGATGAACGCGTACCTCGAAAATGGGACGCTCAGTGAAGAACAGATCGTCGCTGGGTTGCGTCAGCGGACCATCGCGTGCGAAATTCAACCGATGCTCTGCGGTTCCGCGTTCAAGAACAAAGGCGTGCAGCGAATGCTCGACGCGGTGGTCGAGTTTCTGCCCTCGCCTGTCGATATCCCGCCGGTGCAAGGGACCGACCTGGACGGGAATCCGGCTGAGCGTCGCGCCAGTGACGATGAAAAATTCTGCGCGCTCGCGTTCAAACTGATGTCGGACCCATACGTGGGGCAGCTCACCTTCTTGCGGGTCTATTCCGGGGTGCTCACCTCGGGCGACACGGTGCTCAACTCGAACAAAAACAAAAAAGAGCGCATCGGCCGTCTTTTGCAGATGCACGCGAACAACCGCAACGAGATCAAAGAGGTGCGCGCGGGTGACATCGCGGCTGCGGTGGGGCTCAAAGAGGTGATCACTGGGGAAACCCTATGCGATCCGGCAGCCCCGATCAAACTCGAATCGATGCAGTTCCCTGAGCCGGTCATCCACGTCGCGGTGGAACCCAAATCGAAGGCCGACCAAGAAAAAATGGGGATCGCACTGCAGCGCTTGGCGATGGAAGACCCGTCGTTCCGGGTGCGCACCGACGAGGAGTCGGGGCAGACGATCATCTCCGGGATGGGGGAGCTCCACCTCGAGATCATCGTCGACCGGATGCGTCGCGAGTTCAACGTCGAAGCCAACGTCGGTGCGCCGCAAGTGGCGTATCGCGAAGCGATCCGCAAAACGGTCGAGCAAGAAGGAAAATTCGTCAAGCAGACCGGCGGGCGCGGTCAGTACGGGCACGTCTGGATTCGTCTCGAGCCGAACGAACCCGGTAAAGGGTACGAGTTCATCGACGCGATCAAGGGTGGTGTGGTGCCGCGTGAATACATTCCGGCGGTCGACAAAGGGATCCAGGAGGCGATGCAGTCTGGGGTACTGGCAGGCTACCCGGTCGTCGACTTCAAAGTGACCCTCTTCGACGGTTCGTACCACGAAGTCGACTCGAACGAAAACGCGTTCCGGATGGCGGCTTCGATCGCATTCAAAGAAGCGATGAGGAAGGCCGATCCGGTGTTGCTCGAGCCGATGATGGCGGTCGAAGTCGAAACACCGGAAGAGTTCATGGGGAACGTGATGGGTGACCTTTCCGCGCGCCGGGGCATCGTTCAAGGGATGGACGATTTGCCCGGTGGGATGAAGGTGATCCGCGCCGAGGTGCCGCTTGCCGAAATGTTCGGTTACGCAACGCAACTGCGGTCGCTTACCCAAGGTCGAGCCACCTACTCGATGGAATTCAAGCATTACGCCGAAGCGCCGCGCAACGTTGCCGAAGCGGTGATCAACGCGCGCAAATGATCGATGTGACCCTCTTTTGAAGGAGTGAAATGAAATGGCCAAAGCAAAATTTGAGCGGACGAAGCCGCACGTCAATGTGGGGACGATTGGACACGTTGACCACGGCAAGACGACGCTGACGGCGGCGATCACCACGGTGCTGGCGAAGCACTTTGGTGGGGAAGCGAAGAAATACGACGACATCGACGCGGCGCCGGAAGAGAAGGCGCGCGGGATCACGATCAACACCGCGCACGTCGAATACGAAACCGCGAACCGCCACTACGCGCACGTCGACTGCCCGGGGCACGCCGACTACGTCAAGAACATGATCACGGGTGCCGCGCAGATGGACGGCGCGATCCTGGTGGTCTCGGCG
>NZ_JAHLSY010000030.1 GCF_019049855.1 Hydrogenophilus thiooxidans
GGCTATCCCAAATTGTCAAAGAACCAACATCCTCGCGACAGAAGCGGAACTGTATCAAACTACCCGCCACTCCGTCAACCCCCCAGCACCGCAACGCTTCAGCTACGCTTGCCACTCCACCGCTCAAGCACCACAGCGCAAGGGAAGGCGTGATTATACGGGTCTGGCCTTCCCTGTCAACAGGGGTTCGATCTATGCTCGATCTGCGCGTCGAGCCGCCGCGACTCCACCTGCCAGACGACGAAGGCGCTCACGACGATGAAGATGAGCGTGACCACCGCGGCGCTGAGTGCGATGCGCCGGGTCATCGACTGTCCATTCATTTTTTCTGTCTCCTACTGGGGTAACGATTCCATATTATCGGCGATCGGTAAAAAAACTTGAGCGGTTTTCGCGGTAAGATCATCCTATGATCCCAGTTTCGCTATTCTGCCGCGCGTTCGCGCGCCGCTTCGCGGATCGCTTCTTGGCCACCAACTGCTGGGAGGTTGCCGGAGGGCTCGCGTTTACCACGCTGTTGGCGCTGGTGCCCATTGCCACCTTGACGATCCTCTTTTTCCGAACGGTGCCGGCGTTCGCGAAGCTGGGTGAGGCGCTGCGCGAATTTCTCACTGCGAATCTGCTTCCGGAAGCGGCGGCGACGATCATCACCCAATACGCCGAAGCGTTTACCACCAATGCCGGGCAACTCACCGCGTTGGGCTCCACGATGCTGGTTTTCACGTCGGTGTTGCTGCTCGCGACCGTCGAAGATGTCTTCAACCGCATCTGGAATGCGCGGCGCGCCCGGGGTTGGGCCAGGCGGCTGACGCTCTACTGGTTCGTCTTGACCGCGGGGCCACTTCTTGTCGGCGGCAGCATCGCCGCGGCACGTGCATTGGCGCAAGAGGCGTCCGAATTCGCTGGCCACGCGTCTTGGTCGGACCAGGTGCTCGCCGTCCTCGTGCCGCTCTCGCTCTTGTGGCTCTTCTTCAGTTTTCTTTATTACGCCGTCCCGCACCACCCCGTGCGGGGTCGAATCGCGGCAACCGCCGGTCTGATCGTGGCGGTGCTCTTTCTGTTGCTGCAGAAGGGGTTTGGTTGGTTCGTCGCCACCATCCCCACCTATACGTTGATCTACGGCGCGTTTGCCACGTTGCCGATCTTCTTGCTCTGGCTCTATTCGCTCTGGCTGCTGATTTTGAGCGGTGCGGTTGCCGCCGCGGCGTTCGAAGAGACCAACGCGGAGATCAAAAGCATGCCGCACTTTCCGGGGTATGAGGCGTTGGCTGCATTCACGATCCTGGAAACGTTGTGGGCTGCGCAGAAGGTGGGCAAGACAGTCGATCAAGAGGAGCTGTGGCACGCTGCGCAGTTGCCCCCGCACGAGTGCGAACGGCTGCTGGATGCGCTGACAGCGCGTGGATGGATCGAGCGCAGCGAAAAGGGCGCATGGCTGGCTGCGATCGCACCGCAGGTGTTGTCACCGGCGCACGTTCTGGCTGCGTTTGCGCTCGACCTCGATGCGTGGCGCCAACATGCGCAGACCCCAGGCGCACGATGGCTCCCCGAGCAGCTTCGGCCCGCTGCGCACGCGTTGGCGCAGCCCTTTGCGTCGTTACGCGAGGAAACTGCCCCGACACAAAGGGAAGAGAACCGCAATTTGCCTTCTGATTCCGCGGGTTGAGCTGACCGAACGGGGGCGTTGCGTGCGCGCTATTTATTCCCTTTTGCGGATAATTTCTGACGCTCTTCGGCAATCGCCGCAGCAACGGCTTGGTGGGCCTCTTCGTTTCCTTCGGTAAGTGGCAAGAGCTGCTCCCAGTAACGAATCGCGGTTGCCGGGTCGTCGTTTGCAGACGCGGCTGCCCCTGCGAGCGCAAGCGCGCGGGGTGATTGCGGCGCAAGTTCGACGGCCTGCTTGATCAGCTTGACCGCATCGCCGTTGAAGCCACCATTCGCCGCTGCGAGCAGTTCGCCCCAATCGAGCAAGACGTTGGGATCCGCGGGAATTTTGTCGCCAATGGCGCGCCACGTCGCCTGCACTGCCTCGGCATCTTCCAGCACCATGTAGGAGCGCGCCAGCATCCGCCACCCGGGTACATCGTCCGGTTGCTGAGCCAAGCGTTCAGCCAAGCGCGCCACCAGTTGGCGGATGCGCTCGGGTGTGATCCCACCGTCCGGATTGGCGGCGCGCGCCGCCTGCGTGGCGGCGACGACCCGGGCATCATCGGCCCACTGCGGCGAACCCACCACCAGGTAGAACGCGGCTGCGGAAAGCAGCGCCATTCCCAGCGCACCAACCGCCCACCCCGGCTGCGCCGCATCACGCGCTCCTTGCACCCCACGATTCGGCACTTCGGCAACGGGCGCGTCCCGCGCAGTCGTTTCCGCCGCAGCCGTCTCGGCCAAGATCCGGGCGCGAAGCTCATCGAGCGCGAGACGAAACGCGTCGTCGTCGATCCGCCCGGCGCGGTGATCGGCTTCGAGCTGCGCTTTTTCCGCCTGGAGCGCAGCAATCACGGCGTCGCGGTGGCTTACCGGCGTACGGGTTCGCACACCGCGCATGAGCGGCCACAGCACGAAGAGCAACACGCCAAGCGCGGTTGCGACACTCAAGAGTATCCATGCGGTCACGAGGATTCCTTTGCTACGCGCGTTTCCGTTTTACTGGGGGAATCACCAGCCAGCAACGCGTCGGCCTGCGCCTTGGCCGCCTCGTCGAGGGTGGCTCCCACGCCACTTTGCTGCTGGCGCCGCCGTAAGCCAGACCATAACCCGAAGAGCCCCAGCGCCGCCAATGCGAAAGGGCCGACCCAAAGCAAGAGCGTGCGCGCGTCGAAAGGGGGTTCGAAGAGCACGAACTCACCATAGCGCGCAACGAGAAAATCGACGATCTCCTGTTCGCTTTTCCCTGCTTGCAGCATGGCGCGTACTTGGTTCATCAAATCGTGCGCCAATTCGGCGTTCGATTCGGCAATCGACTGGTTTTGGCAGACCACACAGCGTAGCCGGTGCCCCAAAGCCAGTGCGCGCCGTTCGAGTTCAGGATCGTGTAACGGTTGCGCGCGTTGCTCCGCGGCTGGCGCGGCAGCCCAACTCGGCGCCACCGCGCTGAAAGCAATTGCAATCAACAGCCAACCCAGCGTCGCGTCGACGCGAAAGCGGCCCGCCGCGTACCGCCTCAGGACTGCCAACAGAGCCTGCACGCACCGCCTCATGACCCCTCCTGGAGCGCCAACCATTTGGCGCGCAACTGATCCTGCCAAACTTCTGGTGTGATCGGCCCGATGTGCTTGTAGCGGATCACCCCTTTGGCGTCGATGAAGAAGGTTTCGGGCGTGCCATAGACGCCGTAATCGATCGCAGCACGGCCGGTGAGATCAACTACCAGATCGGCGTAGGGGTCGCCGCCCGTTTTCAGCCACGCGCCAATACGCTGCCACGCCAATTGCGCTTCGGCTTCCGGAGACAATTTGCGCGCGTCGAGTCCGGCATCGCCGCGAATCTCTTTATAGTTGAAGCCGATGATGCGCACCCCCTCTTGTTTGAGGCGCATCAGCATCGGGTGCTCTTGGCGGCACGAAACGCACCACGTCGCCCAGACGTTGAGCAGATAGGGCTGCCCGGCCCACACCGCTGGCGTCACGGTAGCGCTCGGTTCCACAAAGCGCGGCAAGGTGAAATGGGGCGCGGGTTTGCCAATGAGTGGAGATGGGATCTCACGGGGGTTCAGGCGAAAGCCAACCGCAAAGAGCACGACGAGCCCCAGGAACACCACCAGCGGTACCACATATTTCCAGCGCATCAATAGGCTCCTCTTCGAAGTCGCAACCCCGCTACGAGCGAACGATCCCACTCAAACCAATCGCCACCGCGATCGACAACGGCGGTCACACCCGCACCCCCACTGCGCCAGCAGGTACCGCCAGATGGGCCCGTTGCCGCCGGTAGCGGCGGTCGAGCGCGGCAACGGCCCCACCCACCGCCATCAGCAACGGGCCAAGCCAGAGAAAGAGCACCATCGGCTTATAGAAGAGCATCACCACCCACTCGTTTTCGTTTACCGGATCACCCAACGAAACGTAAATGTCGCGCCGCCATGTGGTGTCGATTGCCGCTTCGGTCATCGGCATCGCGGAGAAATGGTAGTTGCGTTTTTCGGGGTGCAGCACCGCGACGGGTTTTCCGTCCGCTGTCGTGACCACGATCGTCCCACGCATCGCGGTGTAGTTCGGCCCTGGTTTTTCTTCGACGCCTTGGAAGCGGAACCGATAGCTGGCCAGCTCCGCGACCTGCCCCGGCGCCATTTTGACGTCGAGCCGCGCTTCGAACGCACCCAGGAGGGTCGCACCCATGATGAAGACGCCAACGCCCAAATGGGCCAACCACATCCCCCACCACGAACCGGGGATGCGGGAGAGCCGCTCAGAAATGCTCTGACCTTCCGCGCGGTTCTGCAGCCGCTCCCAGAGTAACCGGGCACTGCCCCAAGTGACCCAGAGCGTGAGCCAGAGCCCCAGCCACGCGCGCAAGGTCACGTGGTCGGCCGCCGCCAGCAACGCCAGCGCCGCCGATGCCGTCACCACGAAATCGAGCACCAGGCGCTTGCTCAGCCGTCGCCAATCGTCCTGTTTCCAGCGCAAGAACGGGGATATCGCCATGAAGAACACCGCTGGTGTCATCAGCGGGACGAAGACCGCAACGAAGTAGGGTTCGCCCACTGAGAGCTTGCCAAGCCCCAACGCATCCATCAAAAGCGGATAGACAGTGCCCAACAGGACGGCAAGCGCCGCCGCACTCATCAAGACGTTATTGACCAGAAGCGTCGCTTCCCGCGAAAACCAACCGAACGCGCCACCGCCTGCGAGCATTGGCGCACGCCAAGCGAAGAGCGCGAGCGACACCCCGACCGTTACCGCCAGCAACCCCAGAATGAAAAGGCCGCGCGACGGGTCGGAGGCAAACGCATGGACCGAAGTAATCACGCCGGAACGGACCAGAAACGTCCCCAACAGCGACAGAGAAAACGCGGCGATCGCCAAAAGGACGGTCCAAGCGCGAAACGCGCCACGCTTTTCGGTGACGATGATCGAATGGATGAACGCGGTCATCACCAGCCACGGAATGAACGAGGCGTTTTCCACGGGGTCCCAGAACCACCAGCCCCCCCATCCGAGTTCGTAATAGGCCCACCACGAGCCAACCATGATGCCCAAAGTGAGAAAGAGCCACGCGGTGAGCGCCCATGGCCGTGCCCAGCGCGACCACGCCGCGTCCATACGCCCGGAAAGCAGCGCGGCGATCGCAAACGCGAAGGTGACCGCAGTACCGACGTAGCCCATGTACAGCAGCGGCGGGTGGATGATCATGCCCGGGTCTTGCAGCAGCGGATTGAGGTCTCGCCCTTGTTCTGGCGCTGGCACCAAGCGCGAGAAGGGGTTGGAGGTAAGCGTCAGAAAAAGCAGAAACCCGAAACTGACCAGCCCCAACACCCCAACGACACGCGCGCGCATCGCTTCAGTGAGCGCTTGCGACCGCCACGCCACTGCGGCACTCCAGCCAGCGAGCGCCACCGCCCACATCAGCATCGACCCTTCGTGGTTACCCCATGCCGCGGTCACCTGGTAAAACCAGGGCGTCAATGTCGAAGAGTTTTGGGCGACCAACGCTACCGAAAAATCGCTGCGCAGAAAGAGCGCGATGAGCACCGCAAACGCGGTGGCGAGCACCGCACCTTGCGCCAATGCCGCACGCCGCGCCGTGACCATCCACGCAACCCGCCCGCGCTGCGCGCCAGCCAAACCAAAAAAAACCTGCAGCGCGGCAACCGCAATCGCCTGCGCCAGAAGCACCTGCCCCCACTCCGCCAACATCCCGTCACTCCTTCAGGCTTTGCGCCGCCCGCTGCGCCTGGTCGACAGCGTGGGACGCTTCCGGGGGCATGTAGGTTTCGTCGTGCTTCGCCAGCACCTTCTTCGCCTCAAATACGCCGTCGGGGCGAAGCACCCCTTCGGCTACTGCGCCTTGGTTCTCACCGAAGAGGTCAGGCAGTGCGCCGCGGTAGACGACAGGAAGCGCATGTGCGGTATCGGTGATCCGAAAGGTCACCGTGATGCCATCGGGACCGCGTTGAATCGAGCCGGCCTCAACCAGCCCCCCGACGCGAAAATAGCGCCCCGCTTGCGCCTTGCCTTGCGCGATCTCACTGGGGGTCACAAAAAAGACAAGGTTGTCCCGAAACGCCGAGAGCACGAGCGCCACGGCGCTCGCCAGCAACGCTAAGCCAAGAAGGATCAAACTCAACCGTTTTTGGCGCGGACTCATTCTGGCTCCTTCGCAGGTTCCGACGCCTCATCCACAGCGTTCCATTGTGCCGCCGCGGCGACACGCGCGGCCACGCGGCGCGACCACAGGAGTAACTGAAGCACCTCGAAAGCGATCAACGCACCGGTGACGAAATAGCTCCCCCACACGAACGGCGCTTTCCCGCCCATCGCCCAGAACGCCGACCAAGAGCCCCATTCCATCCTGCTCCTCCTACTCTGCTTCGCGTTTCGCGATCATCGCTGCCGCCGCTTTCTGCGCCCAATCGGTATGCGCTTCGCGCAACAACACCATGGTGCGGGCCCGTGCCAACGCCACCGCGATCGAATAGCTCCACGCGGCAAAGGTCATGATGAGCATCGTCACCAGCATCACGGTGGCCATCGACGGCGCTTTGGTGAGACTGACCGAAGCGCCTTGATGCAAGGTATTCCACCACTGCACCGAAAAGTAGATGATCGGTACGTTGAGCGAACCGACGATTGCGAGGATCGCCCCCGCCCGATCCGCGCGCCGGGGATCCTCGATGCTGTGCACGAGCGCGATGTACCCCAAATAGAGGAACATCAGCAGCAATTGCGAGGTCATTCGAGCATCCCACGCCCAGTAAGTTCCCCACGTGGGTTTGCCCCACAGCGCCCCGGTCCAGAGCGCGACGAAACACCAGAGCGCGCCCGTCGGAGCGAGCGCGTGCGCGAGGATGAAGGAGACGCGGGTATTGAGCGTCAACCCCACGATCCCCCAGAACGCCATCGCCAAATAGATGATCATACTCATCCACGCGGCCGGAACGTGGATGTAAATCACGCGATAGACCTCTCCCTGGCGAAAATCGGACGGCGCCACGAAAAAGGCCGCGTAAAGCCCCACCACAGCCAACAGCGCCGCCGCCCAGCCAAAACCAGGAACCAGTTTTCCGGTGAGCCAGAAGAACTCTTTCGGCGCCGCAAAGCGCCACCAGCTTTTCGGCGAGCGCATCTTCGTTTCGGTCGCAGCGCGCCACGCGTCGATTCGACTCATCCTTTCCTTCCTACTCCACAGCCAAACGCAGCGCCGCGGCGCACCCCCACGGCGCAAGCGCAGTCGCCGCCAACGAGCCTCCGGCCAGAAGCGCCAACTGCGCCGCGAACGGGGCGCCCGCGCGCGCGCTCGCCACCGCATCGACGCCGAAGATCAGCACCGGCACGAAGAGCGGCAAGACCAGAAGCGCCAGCAACAGACCGCTAGCGCGTAACCCGAGCGTCAGCGCCGCCCCCACCGCGCCAATTAGGGTCAGCATCGGCGTACCCAAAAGGAGCGTCACCGGCAACCACCCATAAACCACTGGTTCGACGTCGTAAAGGAGCGCCAGGAGCGGCGCCAGCGCGGCAAGGGGCACCGCCGTGGTCACCCAATGGGCCAACAGTTTCGCGCCCAGCCAAACCGGCGCTGGTTCGGCAGACAACAACAATTGCTCCAAAGTTCCATCGCGCCAGTCGTGTTCGAAAAGGCGTGGCAGCGTCAGGAGCACCGCAAGGAGCGCGGTCACCCACAGGATTCCCGGCGCGACCGTGCGCAACAGCCGCTCATCGGTCCCCACGCCGAAAGGGAACAAGGTGGCAACGATGACGAAAAAGGTGAGCGCAACCAGCGTGTCGGCGCGGCTTCGCCAAGCCAGCAGCGCCTCACGCCGCAATACCGCCAGAAAGAGCGCGATCATGCGGCGCGCCTCCGCGCGGGTCGAAACGCGCCAAGATCGAGGGTACGCACCGGCACACAAAACGGCGCTTCCTGGTGGGTGGTCAGTAGAATCAGCCCGCCTGCTTGGGCATGCGCTTCGATCAAGCGGGTGAGCGTCGTCACGAACGCCTGATCGAGCGCCGTGAGCGGTTCGTCCAAAAGCCAAACGGTTCGCGTACGGGCAAAAAAGAGACGCGCAAGGCTCACCCGACGGCGCTGCCCCGCAGAGAGCACTTTGAGCGGCAAGTCGCGCTGCGCCGCAAGCCCCACCGCGGCAAGTGCTTCATCGACCGCGCCAGAGGACGGGTACGCACCCATCAGCGCACAGAGAAAACGGAGATTTTCCCGCGGCGAGAGGAGCTCGTTTGCGGCCAGCGCATGGCCAAGGTAGCAGCATTCGGCGCGCCACGCGTCGTGCACGGCGCTAAGCGGCGCATCGCGAAAAAAGATCGCGCCGTGGGCAACGGGAAGAAGCCCCGCCACCATGCGCAACAGGGTGCTCTTCCCGACGCCGTTTTCGCCCGTGATGCGCACCACTTCGCCGGGCTCGAACGTCGCGGAAAGGCGATGGAACAGCAACCGCTCCCCTCTGCGCCCCGCCAGATCGTGCCACCTCAAGAGTGCCATGCCGCCCCATCTCGAACCACGCTTGCGCGATTGTACCCGAAGGGGGGCACGTGCTGATCGTGGACGGTACGGCGGCAACCGGCTACGTGCCGCGCTCGAAGCGGCGATCAGGCAAGGCGGCGATACCCCCCAGCCACCCCTTCCGGCGCCAAAACGATTTGCCAGAGCTGACTGTCCCGGGCACGAAAGGTCCCGGCACAGACCAGCAGATAGTAGCGCCACATGCGGTAAAAGCGTTTGCCGTACCGCGCCGCGAAGCGTGGCCACGCCGCTTCGAAACGCCCATACCACGCCATCAGCGTTTTGTCGTAGTCGGCGCCGAAATTATGGACGTCCTCGATGACGAAAAGCGGCTCGGCTGCGCGCGCGATGTCCGAAAGCGCGGGCAATTCACCATTGGGAAAGATATACTTTTCGATCCATGGATCGACACCACGCCCCGGCTTGCGCTTGCCGATCGTGTGCAGCAGGAAAAGCCCGTCAGGTTTGAGCGCGCGCCGCACCGCGCGGAAAAAGGCGGGATAGTTGCGCACCCCAACGTGCTCGAACATCCCCACCGACGCGACGCGATCGAACGGTCCACCATAGGCGGCCGGGTCGAACTCGCGATAATCGGCAAGAACGAAGGTCACCGGCAGATCGCGGCACTGCTCTTGCCCAAAGCGCGCTTGATCCTGCGAAATGGTGATTCCGACGCACGTCACCCCGTAGCGCTCCGCCGCAAAGCGCATAAGGCTCCCCCATCCGCATCCGACATCGAGGAGTCGCATACCGGGCTTCAGCCCCAATTTGCGGCAGATGAGGTCGAGTTTCGCTTCCTGCGCTTCGTCGAGTGTCGTCGCGTTTGCCCAGTAACCGCACGAATAGGCCATGGTCGGGCCAAGCATCGCGGCAAAGAAGTCGCTTCCCAGATCGTAGTGGGCGCGCCCCACTTCCCACGCCCGGCTGCGCGACTGCAAATTGATAAGCACCGACTGCATCGCCAAGAGCGCGCGCCGCCAATCGCGGAGTCGTTCGTCGAGCTTTGCGGCGAGCGCCCGGGCGATCAGTTCGTCGAGCGCGTCACAGTCCCACCACCCGTCCATGTAGGACTCGCCCAACCCCAGACTTCCTTTTGCGAGTACCCGGTCGAAAAAATCGGGGTGATGGACGGTGATGTCCCACGGCCGCGACCCGCCGATCTCGACGTCGATCTCGTGCAACCACGCCCGAATCGTCGCTTCCGCGCGCTTAGGCATCGCCCCACCTCCTTTGCCGGGAAGGCCACGATCCTACGCAGCGCTTTGGCGAATCAGGAAGTCGAACGCCGAAAGCGCCGCTTTTGCCCCTTCACCCATCGCAATGATAATCTGTTTGTAGGGCACCGTGGTGCAATCCCCTGCGGCGAAAATCCCCGGCACGTTGGTCGCACAGCGCGGATCGATCTCGATTTCGCCAAAGCGGTTGCGCGCCACCACCCCGTCGAGCCAATCGGTATTGGGCACGAGCCCGATTTGGACGAAGACCGCCGCGGCGTCGATCTGCCGCTCTTCCCCCGAGGCGCGGTCGCGATAGCGCAACCCGGTCATCTTCTGCCCGTCGCCCACGATCGCGAGCGTTTGCGCTTGGGTGATCACGGTGACATTCGGTAGCGAAGAAAGTCTTTTCTGTAAAACCGCGTCGGCTTTGAGGGTATCCATGAACTCGAGCAGGGTGACATGGGCGACAATCCCCGCCAGGTCGATCGCCGCCTCCACACCGGAGTTACCCCCTCCGACCACCACTACCGGTTTCCCTTTGAAGAGCGGCCCGTCGCAGTGGGGGCAGTAGGCAACCCCTTTGCCGCGGTATTCACGTTCCCCCGGTACGTTGAGTTCGCGCCAGCGCGCCCCCGTTGCCAAGATCACCGTCTTTGCCTTGAGCTCGGCGCCATTGGCGAGCTGCACCACCGCCGGCTCCCCCGCCGCACCGGGACGCAACCCCACGGCTCGTTGATGGTTGATCACATCGACGTCGTACGCCTTGACGTGCTCTTCGAGGCCGGCGACCAATTTCGGCCCTACGGTCTCCTTGACCGAGATGAAATTCTCGATCGCCAACGTATCCATCACCTGCCCGCCAAAGCGTTCGGCAACGATCCCCGTCGTGATCCCTTTGCGCGCAGCATAGATCGCTGCCGCGGCACCGGCTGGTCCGCCCCCGACGATCAAGACGTCGAAAAGCGGCTTTTGCGCCAATTGCGCGCGCACCCGTTCGTCGTTTTTGGCGTCGACCTTGGCCAGAATCTCCGGCAATTCCATCCGCCCTTGGCCAAAAAGCACGCCATTGAGATAGACGGTGGGCACCGCCATGATCTGCCGGGATTCAACCTCCTGCGGGAAACGCCCCCCGTCGATCATCACCGCGGTAACGTTGGGGTTGAGCGCCGCGATCGCGTTCACCGCCTGCACGACATCGGGACAGTTGTGGCACGAAAGCGAAACATAGACCTCGAACGCCAGCGGCGTGGCAAGGCTTTTGGCCTGATCGATCACCGCCTGCTCCACCTTGGGGGGGTAGCCGCTCACCTGCAGCAGCGCCAGAATGAGCGAAGCAAACTCGTGCCCCAACGGCAACCCGGCAAAATGGACCCGCGGTGCCTCGCCGGGACGGGTCACTGCAAACGCAGGGCGCCGACCGCCCGCGACTTCGTCTCCCATCGCTTCGCGCACCGTCACCTTGGGACTGGCTGCGCGAATCGCTTCGATCAACTCGCCCAATTGCTTCGCCGCGTCGCTGGCGTCGAGCGCGGTCACGAGCTCGATCGGTTCGACCAACCGTTCCAGATATTGCCGAAGTGCCGCTTGGGTTTGTTCATCCAAAAGTGCCATCGTGATTCTCCTTCGTAACCGGACCAAACCGCGAGGAAAAAAGCCCCCTGGGTTCCCCCCCTCGGGGCCCCTTGCCACGCGCTTTGGCGTCTTGTCGCTCTGTTGGGATTGGGTTGGTAGTGGCACGGCAGCGCGCCGGCTGCCGCGCCGAATCGGTCAAAAAAGATCGACCCGGGTGTGCTTAGATCTTACCGACGAGATCGATCGAGGGTTTCAGCGTCTCAGCGCCTTCGTTCCACTTCGCCGGGCAGACTTCACCCGGGTGTTCGGCCACGTACTTCGCCGCTTTCACTTTGCGCAAGAGTTCTGCCGCATTCCGGCCGATGCTGTTGTCATTGACCTCCATCCCTTTGATCACGCCGTTCGGGTCGATGATGAAGGTCCCACGCAACGCCAGGCCTTCGTCCTCGATGAGCACGTCGAACGCACGGGCGAGTTTTTGCGCCGGATCGCCCAGCATCGGATACTTCACCTTCTTGATCGCGGGCGAGACATCGGCCCACGCTTTGTGGGTGAAATGGGTATCGGTCGAGACTGCGTAGATTTCGCAATTGACCTTCTTGAACTCGTCGTAAAGATCCGCCAAGTCTTCGAGCTCGGTCGGGCAGACGAAGGTGAAGTCGGCCGGGTAGAAAACGAAGACCGACCAGTGGCCCTTGAGATCGGCGTCGGTGATCTCTTTGAATTGACCATTGACATACGCTTGGGCTTTGAATGCGGGCACTTGGGTATTGATCAAGCTCATCGTGTAACCTCCTTTTCTGACAAAAAACCCAGGACACAACCCGCTGCTCGACCCTGGGGCATCGAACAGCACGGGAATCATTGTAGGGCCAGAGACGATAAATTCCAATTGCACCCAACAATCATTTCAATTGTCTCAGGCAATCGTAAAGCCATAACATCAAGCACTGTTTGGAACGAACGGCTTTGCGTACAATCGAACCTGACGACGACAAGGAGCGACTGTCACGATGACTCGTTTGCGCGAAATCCCCTATAACTACACTTCACTCTCGGACCGCGAAATCGTCATTCGCCTGTTGGGAACAGAAGCCTGGTCGATCATCGAATCGCTGCGTGGCGAACGCGTCACCGGACGCAGCGCGCGGATGCTCTACGAAATCCTCGGGGACATGTGGGTCATCGAACGCAACCCCTACCTGCAAGACGACCTCCTTGACCACCCCAAAAGGCGGCAGGCGCTCATCGACGCGCTCTACCACCGTCTGAACGAAGTCGAAAAACGGCGGCAAGCCAGTGCACACGAAGATCCCACGCGCGCCGAACGGGTCGGTCAACTGGTCACCTACGTTCGCGAGGCGATCGAACGGTTCGCGCGACAATTCGACGAGATCGCGCGCTTGCGCGAACAGGTGGTCAAAAAACTCTCCCGCTACACGCGGCGCGACAACATCCTGTTCGACGGGCACAGCCGAGTGAGCCACGTCACCGACGCCACCGACTGGCGGGTCGAATACCCTTTCGTGGTGCTCTGCCCGGATAGTGAGGAAGAGATCGCGCCACTGGTGCGCGCGTGCATCGAACTGGGGCTCACGATCATTCCGCGCGGCGGCGGCACCGGCTACACCGGCGGCGCAGTCCCGCTGGACGCAAAGAGCGTCGTGATCAACACCGAAAAGCTCCTGATGATGAGCCCAGTGGAGATGGTCCATCTTCCAGACCGCGACGGCAACCCGATGAAGACCCCGTATGCGACGATCCGCACCGGCGCGGGCGTGGTCACCGCGCGGGTCGCCGAAGCAGCAGCGGCGGCCGGCCGGGTCTTCGCCGTCGACCCCACGAGCGCCGAAGCATCGTGCATCGGCGGCAACATCGCGATGAACGCGGGCGGCAAGAAAGCGGTCCTGTGGGGCACCGCGCTCGACAACCTCGCGTGGTGGAAAATGGTCACCCCCGACGGCAACTGGCTGGAGGTGGAGCGCCTTGATCACAACTTCGGCAAGATTCACGAACAAGAGACCGTCCGATTCCGGCTCAAGCGCTTCGACGGCAAAACCTATGCCCCGTTGGGCGAAGAGCTCCTCGAACTTCCTGGCGCAAGCCTGCGCAAACCGGGATTGGGCAAAGACGTCACCGACAAATACCTGGGCGGCATCCCGGGGGTGCAGAAAGAGGGAACCGACGGGATCATCGTCGCGGCGCGCTGGGTGCTCCACGAAATGCCGCCGGTGCAGCGTACCGTCTGTCTCGAATTCTTCGGCCAAGTGCGGGAAGCGGTGCCTGCGATCGTCGAGATCACCGACTACTTCAAACCGGGCGGTGCGGGCCATGCCGCAGGCGTCAAATTGGCCGGGCTCGAACACCTCGACGAGCGCTACGTCAAGGCGGTGGGCTACACCACCAAAGCCAAACGGCATGGCCGGCCGAAGATGGTGCTCATTGGCGACATCGTCGGCTACGACGAAGCGGCGGTGATGCGCGCGGCGTCCGAGGTGGTGCGCATGGGGAACCTGCGCGGTGGCGAAGGGTTCATCGCGGTGAGCCCCGAGCAGCGTAAAGCGTTCTGGGCCGACCGTTCGCGCACTGCGGCGATCTCCCGCCACACCAACGCGTTCAAAATCAACGAAGACGTGGTGATCCCGCTACCGCGCATGGGCGACTATTGCGACGCGATCGAGCGGATCAACATCGAACTTTCGCTCGAAAACAAGCTCGAGATCTGCGACGCGATCGAGCAGTTCTTGGCCAACGAACCGCTCCCGGTCGCGGAAGCCGACGGTGAAACCACACCCCCTGCCGAATGGATCGAAGAAAAGCGCGCCCAGGCGCTCGAACTGGTGCGCGAAGTGAAGCGGCGTTGGCAGTGGCTCTACCAGTCGCTCGACCTCCCGTTGGCCGAAGCCGAAGCGCACTTTGCCGAATATGGGATTCGCGCCGGCGAATACCAAAACACCGCCCCCAATCCAACGCTCTTCCACCGACTTCAGGACTA
>NZ_JAHLSY010000004.1 GCF_019049855.1 Hydrogenophilus thiooxidans
ACGAAGTCGTGCGCTATGCCGAAAAGCAAGGGCTTTATGTGCTCGTGCAAGCGGACGACGACGTGGTGGTGTGTAACCAGCCGGGATTTACGCCAAGGACGTGGTGAGCACCCTACCTTCAAGGCCGAAATGTCGGCCGAAAGTTTCCCGCTTCAGGCGGACGCCACCGGTTCTGAAGTGGCTGGCGAGTGCGCCAACAAGTACGCGGCAACCAAGCCGTTTGCCAAACCAAAGAGCGTTGCAGTAGAGAGAAACACCGGCAGCAACCACCAGATCCCATCGTGGGGAACGAGCCAAAGGCGCGCTAGGATCAGTTGCCCCCAGATGTGCGCCCACGCCATGAGGAGCGACGCGGTAACCGGGCCAAAGAGGTGCCGCGGAAGCCCCAGCGCAACGGCAAGCGCCGCAAGGCTTGCGATCGCACCGGCTAGCGCAAGGAAAAACCCCGGCGCGAAGAGTTGCCCCAAGGCGATACTCGCGGCGAAGACGCGCAAGAGGCTCACCCAAGCTGCCGCTTGCCAGCCGTGTCGCCAGCCTACCCAGAGTACAACGATGTTCGCCACTCCCGGTTTGACGCCGGGGATGGGAAGCGGAATCGCGGCTTCGGCGATGGAAAGGGCGATTGCTGCACCGCTCCAGCGCGCGATGCGGCGGTCTTCTGCGGTCGGGGTGAGGTGTGGGCCGGTGGTCACGCGCTTTGGTTTGCTATAGAATGGTTTCAGTTGAAAAAGCGGTAACTGTCAATTGTGATGATAGCAACGTTTCCGCGTCTTTCTGATCATTATCGGGCAACGATCCGTGCAACCGTCCGTGAGGTGTTTGGCCCGGAGGTGCGGGTGTGGCTTTTTGGTTCTCGGGTTGATGCCACTGCGCGGGGAGGCGATATCGATTTGCTGGTGGAGTCGCCTACGCCTATTGCCGATCGCGAACGCAAGACGTTGCGTTGTTTGGCTCGGTTGCAGATGCGGTTAGGAGAGCAACCGATCGATCTTTTGGTTCTCGATCCTCTGGTTGCTCGCCTCCCGATTCATGCCGAGGCTTTGCGGACAGGGCTGATGTTGTGACTGCGGCGTTTTTGCCCATTGACCGCTTGATCGCTACGCTTACGATCGTCTGGCGAGAAGGAGTGCATCTCGACTTTAGCTGGAGGCGGCTCTTTCGTGAACCGATCACGGTCGATTGGGTCTTGGGGTTGACGGATGATTGGGAACGAGCGGAACGGTTGGAAGCGTTCGTCTCGCGTTTTGGCCGGATGCAAGATACCATAGCCACGAAATTACTTCCCCGCTGGCTTTTGGCGATAGCCGAGACGCCGGGGAGTCAGATCGAGGTGCTCAATCGTGCCGAGCGGTTGGGGGTTTTGCCAAGCACCGAGCAGTGGCTCGAGGTTCGTTTGCTGCGCAACCGGTTGATTCATGAGTATCTGGTTGATCCCGCGGTGTTTGCCGAAGATTTGCTGCTAGCCCGAGAAGGTACGTTTCTACTCTTTGCGGTCTTCAACGCGGTTCGGCAGTTTGCCGAAACGCGCATCGGAATTGAGCAAACACTTTTGCCCCCGCCGCTAGAGCTACCCCACGAACAACGGGGCACGGATTCAGAAAATACCCCATTTCCGTAAGCGGTAGCGCAGTTGGCTCAGCGTGATGCCCAACTGCTGCGCTGCGCGCGATTGGTTGCCGCCACACGCTGCCAACGCGGCACGCAGCCGTTCGGGGGTGAGCGGTGGCTCGTTGGCCTGAGGGGGCTGTTCCACAGGTTGGGGCTGTGCCGCAGGGTGCGCGCGGGTGCATTGGGTGAGGCACTGTGGCGTGATCGCGCCGTCACTGAGCGCGAGCGCACGGGCGAGTACGTTTTCCAGTTCGCGGACGTTGCCGGGCCAGGGTTGCTGCTGCAGCCACGCCAGCGCTTCCGGGGTGATGGGCGCCGGGGGGAGCTGGTCCCGTTCCGCGATGCGCTGGATCAGGTGTTCGGCCAAGAGCGGAATGTCCTCACGGCGCGCGGTCAGTGGCGGAAGATCGACCACCAGGACCGCCAGGCGGTAGTAGAGGTCTTCACGAAAGCGCCCTTCGGCCACTGCGGCAGCCAGATCGACGTGCGTTGCGGCAACGAATCGGACGTCCACGGGGCGCTCTTCGGTGCCGCCAAGCGGGCGGATGGTGCGCTCTTGGAGCACCCTCAGGAGTTTGGGTTGGAGCGGCAGCGGCAATTCGGCCACTTCGTCCAGGAAAAGGGTGCCGCCCGCTGCGCTGGCGATGAGCCCGGTGCGGTCGCTGTGGGCGCCGGTATAGGCCCCTTTTTTGACGCCGAAGAGTTCCGCTTCGATGAGTTCTGCAGGGATCGCGCCACAGTTGACGGCAACGAATGGGCCATGGCGGCGCGGGGAGAGGGCGTGGAGGAGCCGCGCGGTGCGCTCTTTGCCGGAGCCCGAGGGCCCTTGGATGAGGACCGGCGCGAGGCTCTTTGCGAAACGGGCGATCTGCGCGCGCACGGTGGTCATCACGGCGCTGGACCCGATCAGTTGCGTCTGGGGGTCGCTTTCGAGGGATGGTGGCGTATTCGCTGCGGGCGCGGGCACCGCATCGAGCAGTTTGGCCAACCGTTCGCGCGCGACCGGTTTGGTGAGGAAGTCGATTGCGCCGAGTTTGGTCGCGCGCACCGCGGTGTCGATGTCGCCGTACGCGGTGATCACAGCGACGGGAAGCTCCGGTTTTTCCTGGGTCAGTGCTTCGATGATCGCGATCCCGTTACCGTCCGGAAGGCGCAGGTCGGTGAGCACCAGGTCGAAGGGTTCGCGGCGGGCGCGGGCGAGCCCTTCGGCACAGGTGGCGGCGGTGACGGCTTCCCACCCCAAGCGGGCGAGCAGCCCCTTCAGGGTGAGGCGCAGATCCGGTTCGTCGTCGATGATGAGCGCGCGCATGGCGCTATTGTGCCCGATTTTTGTGTCAAGGGCTCTATGCGATAATGGCTGCCTCGTTCGGAGTCAGCTAGCGGAGCAAGCACGATGGCAAACCAAAAAGTGGGTTTCATCGGTCTGGGGCTGATGGGCCGGCCCATGGCGTTGAACTTGTTGAAGGCTGGGTTCGAAGTGCATGTCTGGGCGCGGCGCGCAGAGTCGATGCAGCCGTTGCTCGATGCGGGTGCGCACGGGGCGGCGTCGCCCGCGGCGCTTGCCGAAGCGGTGCCGGTGACGATTTCGATGGTGGCCGATGCGCCGGACGTTGCCGAGGTGACGTTGGGGCCGAACGGTGTCGTGCAAGGAGCGCGAGCGGGCCATATCCACGTCGATATGAGCACGATCGCGCCGGGGGCGGCGAAGGAGATCGCCGCGCAGCTTGCGGAACGGGGAGTGCGGATGCTCGATGCGCCGGTCTCTGGCGGCGAGATCGGCGCGATCGAAGCCACGCTCACGATCATGGTGGGTGGCGACGAGGCTGCGTTTCAGGAGGCGTTGCCCTTTTTCGAAGCGATGGGCAAGACGGTGACCTACGTGGGGGCAAGTGGCGCGGGGCAGGTGGCGAAAGCGTGCAATCAGGTGCTTACTGGGGTCACGGTGGTCGCGGTAGCGGAAGCGCTCAACTTGGCGCGCGCGGCAGGGGTCGATCCCGCTCGGGTTCGCGAAGCGCTTTTGGGGGGTTCGGCCTACTCCAAGGTACTCGAAAACCACGGGGCACGGATGTTGGCGCGCAACTTCCGGCCTGGATTCAAGGCGTGGATGCACCAGAAGGATATGAGAATCGTGCTCGACGAGGCGCACCGTTTGAACGTGCCGGCGCTTACGTCCGCGGTTGCGGCGCAGCTCTTCAACGCGGTGGTGGGATCGGGCAAAGGGGAAGAGGATTCGATCGCGGTGCTGCAAATCTTGGAGGTGATGAGTGGTGCCAACCCCGAAGCCTGAACGGGGCGGTGCGCGGCTTACCGCAACGGTGGCACCGCGCAGTAAGCTCCCCGAGGTGGGTACGACCATCTTCACCGTGATGAGCGCACTCGCGCAGGCGCATGGGGCGATCAACCTGTCGCAGGGGTTTCCCGATTTCGACCCCGACCCGGCGCTGTTGGAGCGGGTGGCGTATTGGCTGGGTGCGGGTAAGAATCAATATCCGCCAATGGCTGGGGTGCCGGCATTGCGTGAGGCGATCGCGGCGAAGCTCGCCCGCTGTTATGGGTTGAGCGTGGACCCTGAGAGTGAAATCACGGTGACCGCCGGGGCGACGCAGGCGCTCTTTTCGGCGATCCACGCCTTGGTTCATCCGGGCGACGAGGTGATCCTTTTTGAGCCGGCGTACGACTCCTACGCGCCTGCGGTGCGTCTCGCGGGTGGTGTGGTGCGCTACGTGCCGCTGCTTCCCCCTACCTATACACCCGATTGGGGGACGTTCGATCGCTGCTTCTCCGCGCGGACACGCCTCGTGGTGGTGAATACGCCGCACAACCCCACGGGTGCGATCTGGCGCGAAGCCGATTGGGCGGCGCTTGCCGAGCGGCTCGACGGCAGTGACGCGATGGTGCTTGCCGACGAAGTCTATGAACACATCGTTTTCGATGGAGCGCGACACGAGAGCGTATTGCGGCAACCGGGGCTTGCGGGGCGGGCGCTGGCGGTATTCAGTTTTGGCAAGACGTTTCACGTCACCGGTTGGAAGATCGGGTACGTGGTGGGCGCGGCGCCACTGATGGCGGAATTTCGCCGCGTGCATCAGTTCGACGTCTTTACGGTGAGCCACGCGGAGCAGTGGGCGTTGGCCGACTATCTGGCCGAACCGGCGCACTATGAGGGGTTGGCGGCGTTTTACCAGCAAAAACGGGACCGTTTGCGGGGTTGGCTGACGCAAGCGGGGTTCAACCTGCTGCCCGCACAGGGAACCTACTTTCAGTTGGCGCACCATCCCGATTTCCGGCACGAACCCGATACGGCGTTTGTCCGCTGGCTGACCGAGACGGTAGGGGTTGCGGCGATCCCGGTTTCGGCGTTTTACCACGACCACCGCGACGACGGCGTCATCCGATTTTGTTTCGCGAAGCGCGATGAAACGCTTGATGCCGCGGGGCAGCGGTTGGTTGCCGGTTGTGGCCGGAAAGGCAAGGAAGCGTGATGAAATACTTGGTTTTGCTCGTGGTGGTGGCGGGCGTACTCTGGTGGATCCAACGCCGTTGGCAGGCGCCGCAAGCGCCGAGGCAGGAGCGCCCATGGGGCTGGCGGTGGGGTCGGACGCAAGAACCCCCTGCTGCAGCGGACGCGCCGGAAAATGCGGTGCGGGAAGATGCGTTGGTGGCATGCGCCCGTTGTGGTGTGCTGATCCCCAAGAGCGAAGCCAAAATGCGGAACGGGCGTTACTTCTGTTGTGATGAACACCGCCAACTTGGCTCCCAGTGACGGCGGCTCTCTGTCGCGCTTCTGGACGCTGAAACGCGCCAGCGACGCGCTGCGGTTGGTCATTGCCGGGTTGCTCTTGGTCGGTGGCCCGACGATGGGGTTGGGGCGGGAGGCGCCTTCGCTCTTTTTCTTCACCGCGGCGTGTTATCTGGCTGTTGCGGTGGCACTGACGGTCTGGCCCAGTGCGACACTCGTTGCCGCGCACAAGGCGGTGGCGGCCGCGGTGGTCGATGCCCTTGCGTTTGCCGCGTTGCTGGCGACAAGCGGCGGGTTCGCCTCTGGGTTGCCGACGCTGTTGTTCGTGCTGGTTGTGGTGGCGGCGCTCGAAGCGGTGCCGAAAATCGCGCTCTTTCATGCCGCGGTCGCGGCGCTCGCTTTGCTCGGGGAGAACCTGTGGCGGCTCTGGCAAGGGTGGGCGGCAACCGATCCGTTTTTGGTCGGTGCGGCGGGTGGAGCGCTTTTCGTTGCGGCGTGGTTGGCGCAGCGGTTGGGGACGCGGCTGCGGCAAACCGAGGCGGCGCACCAGGCGCAACAGGCGTTGCTCGCGTGGCAGCGTACGGTAAACGATCGCATCGTTCAGGAGCTCGCGGACGGAGTGTTGTGGATCGATGCGCAGGGGGTGGTCCGCTACGCCTCCCCCCGCGTCGTGGCGTGGTTGGGGGAAGACCCGAGTGACAAGCCGCTTACCGAAGTCCTGCCTGAGCCGATTCATCCTGGTGAGGAGCGGTGGTGGCGCCAGAACGGGCGTTTGTGGCGGCTGAAAGGCGGGATGCCGGATCGCAACGGGGTGTGGTTGCTCTTTCTCTCCGATTTTGCCGGAGTGCAGCGCGCGTTCCGGCAGGAGCGGCTGGCGTCACTGGGTTTGCTGCTTGCCGGGGTGGCGCATGAGGTGCGCAATCCCCTGGCCGGGGTGATGCAGGCGCTCGACCTCTTGCGCGATGCCGCAACGAGCAGCGAGCGCGGGGAGCTGGTTGCGTTGGCCGAGCGCAACGCGGCGCGCATCGCCCATCTGATCGACGAGGTGCTGCTGCTGGGAAGACAGCAGCCCCCAAACCCTGAGGCGGTTCCGTTGGTAGCGTGGCTACGCCGTTGGTGTTCGGAGTTGCCCCAGCCGGAGCAAACGCGCGTTTCGGTGCAGGGCAGCGACGCGATCGCGGCGTGGGTGGATGTGCGCCACCTCCAGACGATCGTCGACAATTTGGTCCGCAACGCGTTGGCCTTTGCCTCGGCGCAACCGGGCGCGGTGCAGGTGACCGTCTCGGCAGCGAACGAGCAGGTGTGCCTCACGGTGGCCGACGACGGACCCGGTGTAGCCGACGAGCTCGCCGAGCGGCTGTTCGAGCCGTTCGTCTCCGGCCGCGCCAACGGCACGGGGTTGGGTCTCTATCTGGTGCATGAGCTGGTGCGCGTAAACGGCGGTGAAGTTCGCTATCGACGTGGCCCCAAAGGGGGGGCCGTCTTTACCGTGCTGTTGCCGCAAGCGGCGCGTTGCGGGTAACCGGCGGATTGGCGCCCCGAGGCCAAAGCAGCCACCAGGTGGCGTCTGCTTTGGTGCGTCCCGCGCGTGCGCCCGCCGCGTGCCCACTCCCCCAGTAGAAGTCGCCGCGCAGAGGCCCTTGGATCGCGCCGCCGGTGTCGAGCGCGACGACCAATTGCGCGAGCGGTTGGGGCGCGTTCGGGGCGTAGAGCCACAGCGGTGCGCCAAGCGGCAGAAACCGCGGGTCGACCGCGACGCTGCGTTGCGCAACGAGCGGCACGCCGAGCGCGCCTACGGGACCGTCGGCGGGGTCGCTACTTGGGGGCGGAAGTTCGCGGAAAAAGACGTAGCTGGGGTTTTCCGCTAGGAGCGCATCGCGCGCGTGCGGGTGGGTTTCGAGCCACGCGCGGATTCCAGTCAATGACGCGCGTTCGAGGGGCAGTTCGCCGCGCGCGACCAAGAGCTGTCCGATCGAACGGTAGGGGTGGCCGTTGTGGTCGGCATAGCCGATGCGCGCTTCGCCTCCTTCCGCCAAGCGCAAGCGCCCCGAGCCTTGGATGTGGAGGAAGAAGAGGTCGAGCGGGTCTTTCGCCCAAAAGAGGACGGGAGCAGGAAACCGTGTGCCCATCGCGATGATTTCGCCGCGACTGTAGTACGGCACGACGCGGTTGCCGACCAGCCGTCCTTTGAGACGAAGGTGGCGGGTTGCGGGTACGACGCTTTCGAGCGCGACGGTGACCAGGTCCGGCGGCGGAGCGTGGATCGGAAAGGGGTAGTCCGGGCGTGGCGTGCGGCTTGCGGCGATCACCGGTTCGAAATAGCCGGTCAGGAGTCCCGTCGTGCGCTGGCCATCGGCGGTGTGGGCTGTGAGTTGCCACGGTTGCAGGTGGGTCTGGAGCCACGCCCGCTGCTCGGGTAACGGGGCGTTCGTGGGCAAACCCGCGCACAGAGGCTGCCATTCGCGGTACCGGTTGCTGAGGGTGGGGCAGGCGCGGGCCAACGCGGTGAGTGCGCCTTCTAGGGTGTCGTGCGCGGTGCCGGGAAGTTCCGCCCAGTCGCTGGGCTGTGCGGTGAGCGTGCCCGGAACCGGTTTGGGTGCCGCAGGCTGCTCGATGGGTGCGTGCGCCGTTTCGGGGAGGCAAAGCGGTGGCTGTTGAGCCGTTTGACAGCCGGTGAGCGCCGTCGCGACAAAGAGGAGGGGCGCAAGGAAGCGGCGTGCACGCGGAAAGCGCTGGGGCGGGAAACGGCGAATGCGTAGGCGAAAAGGCCCCTTTTGCGGTTCGATTGCGCGGCGTCGTATCACGGTTCGGGTTCCCAAACGGTTGGGTTTGTGGCGTATGATCGGGGCAGTATAAACGAACGCGGGGAGGATTGTGCGATGTGGGTGGCTGGGATCGAGTTGCTCGTGGTCGCGGTGCTGGTTGGGATCGTGTGGTGGGCGACGCGGCGGCGGCCGTAGCGCGTCACATGCGCCGGGATCGGTACAATGCGGCGTGTTCGTGTGGAGGAACGCAATGGTTTTCGATCGCAACATGATGGCATGGGAAGCGATGGTTCCCATTTTGGAGCGGATCGCGGTGGCGCTCGAAGCGACGAACCCTGGGGCCCCGCTCGTAGCGCCCGACTGGGCCGCTGCCGACGCTTTTTGGTTGCGGAGGGTTGGGGTTCGGGTGAGCTTGGAGCCCGTGCGCCATCCACACCGACTCCGTTTGGCCGATCTGCGTGAGATCGACGCGCAAAAAGCGCGTGTGGTGGCGAACACCGAGCAGTTTTTGCGCGGGTTGCCTGCGAACAACGTGTTGCTGACCGGAGCGCGCGGGTGCGGCAAGTCGTCGCTTGTCAAAGCGCTCTTGACCGAATATGCCGCGCAGGGGTTGCGCTTGATCGAGATCGAAAAAGGGGATCTCGTCGAACTGCCCCGTTTGTTGGAGCGGGTTGCAGACGCCCCGTGGCGCTTCGTGCTCTTCATCGACGATCTGTCGTTCGAGCCGGGAGAGGCAGCGTACAAGACGTTGAAGAGCGTGCTCGACGGTTCGGTTTGGGCGCAGCCCGAGAATGTGCTGATTTACGCGACGTCGAACCGCCGCCACCTGATGCCGGAGTATTTCAGCGAAAACGAAGCGACCCGACACGTAGGCGGCGAGGTGCATCCCGCCGAGGCAACGGAAGAGAAGATTTCGCTTTCGGAGCGCTTCGGGCTCTGGGTGTCGTTCTATCCCTTTTCCCAAGCGGCATACTTGGAGATCGTGGCGACGTGGCTGCGCCATTTTGGTGCGAGCGACGCCCAGATCGCGGCGGCACGGCAAGAGGCGCTGGTCTGGGCGATCGAGCGCGGGTCGCGTTCTGGCCGGGTGGCGTGGCAATTCGCGCGCGATTGGGCGGGACGGCATGGACTGGGTGCAGACCGAACGGAAGGGCACGCGCGATGAAGCGCGTGGCGGTTGCCGCGGCCGTGCTGTGGAACGAGTCGGGTTCGGTGCTCCTCGGGCAACGTGCGCCGGACACCTTCTATCCCGGTTATTGGGAGTTTCCTGGCGGGAAAATCGAAGCGGGGGAAACGCCGCGTGAGGCGCTCATTCGCGAACTGCGCGAAGAGTTGGGGCTTGAGCTAACCGCAGCGCGCATCGCCCCCTGGTTGTGTCGCCGCCACCGCTACGCGCACGCCGATGTGACCTTGCACTTTTTCCAGGTCTGGGGGTGGCGTGGTACGCCGCAACCGCACGTCCATGCGGCGCTAACGTGGCAGACGCCCGGCGCGTGGTCGGTGGCGCCGATGCTTCCGGCGAACACGCCGGTAGCCGAGGCGCTTGTGCTGCCGCGGTTGATGGTGGTCTCTCAGGTTACCGCCGCATCGAGAGGAGCGCCGGTGGGGTCGCCTGCGTGGCACGACGCTGCGGCGCGATGGGCCGCGTCGATTCGGGCGGCGCGTGCCCACGGTGCGGTGATCGCGCAAATTCGGGAAAAGCGGCCCGACCCGGGGGCGGAGGCGGGGGATAATGCGGCCGCGGAGTGGTCACGGTTGGGAATCGCGCAGTTGGTGGCGATCGCACGCGAGGCGGGTGCGGAACGGGTCGTCGTCAATGGGCCGCCCGAATGGGCGGATGCGGTTGGCGCCGACGGCTGCCACCTCTCGGCGCAAGCAGCGCGCACGCTGTTGGCACGCGGTGCAAAGCGGCCCGTACTGCGGTACGGGTTGCTGTTGGGCGTGTCAGTCCATGATGCTTCGGAACGGGCGGTTGCGGAGGCGCTAAACGCCGACTACTGGGTGGTGGGGCCGGTTGCAGCGACCCAAAGCCATCCGGAGCGCGCGCCGCTTGGTTGGTCGCGCTTTTCCGCGTTGATCGCGGCGCCTCCCGTGCCGGTCTTTGCGATCGGGGGGCTTACGGCAGCCGAATTGCCGCATGCGCTCAGCGCCGGGGCGCACGGGATCGCGGCGATCCGCGGTTGGTTGCATGGTCAATAGCAGAGCGTAAGCGCGAAGGGAACCGTTTGGGTGCTCACCGCTTCCGTGCCGATGCCGCCTTCGTCGGTCACGGGGATGAAGTGGAGGTTGAACTGGTATTTGTTCGCGGAAACCTTGGGAACGACGCGATGCGCGGAGTCGATCCACACTTGGATGAGGCGCGGCAGTCTTCCGTCGAGTGGTTGCTGGTAGCAGCCGTTGGCTGCGGTATGGGTCTGCGGCGTGCTTTGTGCCCGCAGGTGCGCCAAGACGCAGGCAATCGCGTCCAGGAGGGGGTGCAACGGTTGCGCCCAGGCGTCGAGATCGGCGCGGCGCTTTTCGGCGCTCAGTTTGAGCCAGAAGTGGTAGGTCGGGAGGTCGAACGCGCAGACGCCGCCTGAGACGTGCGCGCGAGTGCGCAGCGCGTTCAAAAGCGGCTGCGTGCGCATCACGTGGTCGATCCGTCCGGGTTGCTGGCGCAACGCGTCGATCAGTGCCAACGCCTGGGCAACCGGTTCGTGCAGCGCGATGCGGCGCGGCCGTTGGCTCGTCGTTTCCTGAGCGGTCGGTGCGGCACAGAGGGCCTCCAACGCGGCGATGAGGTGCCGCTTGAGGTCGCTGCGTCCGGCGATATCGACGCATTCGAAGAGCGCCATCAGGGCGGCGTGGTGGTCGTCCGGGGTGTTCGCTTGAGCGAAGTGGCGCCAACGGCTCCACGTGGCCTCCAGTCGCAACCAGGTGCGTACCTGTTCGGTGAGCGGGAATTCGAAACGGATCATCGTACGGCTCCCCGCGTAGCGCCTTCTGCTGCTACGCCGCCTGGCGCTGCGCCTTCTGCCACAGTACCTCCCGCTGCAGCGAGGTATTGCCGGTGCAGCGCTTCGATCTGCGCTTCGAGGTAGGCGCGGTCGCCGCTATTGTCGATCACATCGTGCGCCGCGGCCAGCCGCTCGGCGCGCGAGGCTTGTGCCGCCAAAATTGCGGCGATCTGTTCCTCAGGTAACCCCGAACGCGCTTTGACCCGGCTGATCTGCTGTTCCTGCGGGCAATCGACCACCAGAAGGCGGTCGATGAGCGTTTGGTACGCCCCGGTTTCGACAAGAAGCGGCACAACCAAGATGAGGTACGGGTGGTGGGGCGCCAATGCGTCGATCCGATGGGTGACAGTATCACGGATCATCGGGTGCAGGATCGCTTCCAGCCGTTTGCGCGCAGCCGGATCGGAAAAAGCAAGCGCACGCATCGCTGCTCGGTGCAACGCGCCCTCTGGGGTGAGCACCTGGGAGCCGAACGCCCGGCGAATCGCAGGGATCGCCGCGCCATTTGCGGCGGTGAGTTCGTGGGCGATCGCGTCGGTGTCGATCACACCCGCGCCCAAGTGCGCAAAGTATTCGGCTGCCGTGCTTTTGCCCGAACCGATGCCGCCAGTGAGACCGACAAGGTAAGGGCGGGTCGTCATCGGCACGCCTCCCAGGTTTGGTGGGGCAAGCGGGCTTTGGCACGACTGAGGAAGCGTTCGAGAGCTGCCTCAGGCCCTTTGGCAAGGAGGGTGAAGCGCTCAGAAGAGGGGCGGGGCAGAATCTCGATGTGGGTCACTCCTTTTTGCCGCAATTGTGCGGCCAGTGTTTCTGCGCGGTCGCGGGTGCGGAAAATCCCCAAGGAGATGCGCCACTGATGGGGTCCAGCGTCCCGCACGATGAAAAGATCGCTCACCCCTTTTTGTCGCAGGGTTTCGGCAAGTTGTTGCGCCCGTTTTTCGTTTTCTGCTCTTGGGGTTGCGACCCACCACGCTTCAACCCCCCGTTCGGCCGTTGCGGTAAGTTGCACGCCAGGAACCGTTTGGGCTAGTTCGGTCAAAATGCGACGTTCCTCCGCAGAAGCGGAGGTTTGGCGGCAAAGCAGCACGGGGGTTTTGGCTGCTGGTGGTTGTGTCGTTTGCAAAGCCATGGTGCTGGAAGCGGAGTGCGTTTCGCGCGCGAAGCGCCCGGGCAAAGGGGGGTCGGGCTGAGTTGGCGTAGGGGGGGGTTCCGGTGCTGAAGTAGCGGTCGGTTCTTGTGCCGGCGTGTGTGTGGGTTGCGGCGCCAGAGTCGGCGTCTCTTGTTGGGCCCGCGCTACCGCTTCGAGCGGGGGTTGCGGCTTTTTCGGCGCCATCGGATCGGGCGCAATCGCCGAAGGAGAGTGGGCAGCGGTAGGAGCGGCCGGTGCGGCTGCTTCGGTTTCCGGCGCTGCGCCAGCCAGTACCGCAGTGACCGGATCGGCGGGGCGCGCAGCCGCTTGCGTTTGCACGGTGGCAGGGGACGTTTGGGTGGCCGTTGGGGGCGATTGGGCTGCCGCTACGGCGTCGTTATGGGCACGCGCGCCCTCCGGCGTATATTCGACTATCGTTGCGGCGACGAGTTGGAGCGCGTCGCTGCGCAGGGGCTGCGGCAGCGGTTGTGGCCGCGGCGGTTCCGGAAGCGAGACGAGTCCGCTTTGCGCAGCGAAAAGCAGCGCGTTGATCACCAAAAGAAGCGCGATCGCAAACCGCATCGTTTCCGCCCGCCGCAACTGCGGTTACGCGGTCGGCGCAGCGACCTTGGGGAGATGCGCCAGCGACGCTTCGATTGCCTCGGCGGGGTATTCGAAGTCTTCGAGTTCGCCGCGTAGGTATTTGTCGTACGCAGAGAGGTCGAAGTGGCCGTGTCCGGTGAGGTTGAAGAGGATCACTTTCGGCGCTCCGCTCTCTTTGCACGCCAGCGCTTCGTCGATCGCAGCGCGAATCGCGTGGCACGACTCCGGCGCGGGGAGGATCCCTTCGGTGCGGGCAAAGAGGACCCCTGCTTCGAACGTCGCAACTTGCGGCACCGCACGCGCTTCGAGCAACCCTTCGTGGTAGAGCTGGGAGACAAGGGGCGAATCGCCGTGGTAGCGAAGACCGCCCGCGTGGATGCCCGGGGGCATGAAGTCGTGCCCGAGCGTATACATCCGCATGAGCGGCGTGAATCCGGAAGCGTCGCCGTAATCGTACGCATAAACCCCTTTCGTGAGGGTGGGGCAGGAGGTAGGCTCGACCGCGACGCAGCGCAGGTGCTCCGCCCGTTTGTCTCCTGCGATCTTGTCGGCCAAGAACGGGAAGGCAATGCCGCCGAAGCTCGAACCACCGCCGCACGGACCCAAGATCACGTCGGGATAAAGCCCCAGCAGTTCGAACTGTTTTTTGGCTTCCAGTCCGATCACGGTTTGGTGCAGGAGCACGTGGTTGAGGACCGACCCCAAGGTGTAGTTGGTGTCAGCGCGGCTTGCGGCCTCTTCCACCGCTTCGGAGATCGCGATGCCGAGCGAGCCGGGGTTGTCGGGTTCGCGTTCGAGGATTGCTCGCCCCGTCTGCGTGTGGGGCGAGGGGCTGGGAAAGACCTCGGCGCCCCACGTCTGCATGAGGATGCGGCGGTAGGGTTTCTGCTCGTAACTCACTTTCACCATATAGACCCGCACTTCGAGGCCAAATTTCTGGCCGGCGAACGCGATCGAGCTCCCCCATTGACCGGCACCGGTTTCGGTCGTGAGCCGCTTGATGCCGACCAGTTGGTTGTAGTAGGCCTGAGGAACCGCAGAGTTGGGTTTGTGCGAGCCGGACGGCGAGACGCCTTCATACTTGAAGAAGAGTTTGGCTGGGGTGCCCAGCGCTTGTTCGAGCCGTACCGCGCGCACAAGCGGTGAAGGGCGCCAGATCCGGTAGGTTTCGCGTACCGCCTCTGGGATTGGAATCCAGCGCTCGCTGCTCATCTCCTGCGCAAGGAGCGGTTCGGGAAAGATTGCACCCATCTGTTCGGGCGTCACCGGCTTGCCATCTGGCCCAAGCGGTGGTGCGGGGGGGTTGGGCATGTCGGCGACGATGTTGTACCAGTGAGTCGGGATCTCGTTTTCGGGGAGCAGGATGCGGGTGGGTTCGGTCATGATGTCTCCTCGTTGTGTGTTGACGGTGCAGAGGGGCCGGTCGGTGGTTCGGGCGGTGTCTGAGGGGGGTGCGACTCCGGCTGCGCGCACGCAAGCGCGGCAAGGCCCAGGAAAAGTAAATTATCGCGCACCTCATGCGGGATGTCTACGTGGGGGGAGAGGAGCGGTGCGGCGCCGCCGTGCAGGATCACGCGCGGCAGGATCGAAGTCTGTTTGGCTACCTGCGCCGTGAATGCCGCGATCGCCCCCTTTTGCGCCAGCCAGACACCGGTGGCGATCGCGGTTTCGGTATCGGTGGGGGGAAACGGAGCCGTCGCGATCTGGTCGACGGCGCGGCGCGGGTCGAGCTGTGGGAGTCGCGCGGTGCGGGCTGCGAGCGCAGCGAACATCGCGTCGATGCCAGGCAGAATCGCGCCACCGCGAAACGCGCCGGTTTCGTCGAGCCAGTCGAGCGTGGTCGCGGTGCCACAACCGACGATCACCGCTGGCGCCAACCCAGCGTGCCATGCTCCAACTGCGGTGACCCAGCGATCGGCGCCCAGCTGTTGGGGATTGCGGTACTGGTTAAGGACGCCCGCACCGTGCTGGCTCGGCGCGATCCAATGGCATGGGATGCGATGCGCGGCAAAGCGGGCAGTGATCGCCTGGGTACGGGACGGTGTGGTGACGCTGACACCGACGACGCACGGAATCGTGGACAGCAACGGGGTGAGCTGCTGCCACCATGCTTCGAGTGCCGTGTCGTCGTACGCAAACGCCCCTTGCGCGTCGTCCCGCCAATACCATTTGCCGCGACTGTTTCCCAGATCGAGGAGGAGCGGCACAGGGCGTATGCGCGCGGCGGCGGAGGTCAGCGTCTGGTGTGCCCCTGCCGCAGTGGTGACCTGGAGTTCCCCCCGGGCGTTGACGCCGCTCAAGCGGACGAGATGCGGTTCTGTCGTTTCGTGCGCGGGCAGCAGTTGCAACCAACGGTCGCGCCACGCGGCACGGGCCCACCACGCCGCTTGCCAAGGGGTGAAGCCTGCGCCGCAGCGGAAGTCTTCGAGTACGGCAACCACTGCGCCGACCAGCGTCTGCAGCAGGGTTTCAGCAGGGGGAACGAGCGTGAGGTGCTCGGCAAGCGCGGTGGGGGGCAATGTCCAGGGATCTCGGTCGTCGAGTCGTGGTGCCGCACGATGGTTCAGACCGACGCCGACGACGACGATCGGCGGCGCTTGCCCCCGCCATTGCGCTTCGACGAGGATCCCGCCGAGTTTGCGCTCCGCAACGAGCAGATCGTTCGGCCATTTGAGGCGAACGGGGAGGTCGAGCAGTTCCAATCGTTCGGCAAGCGCCGCGCCCACCGCAAGCGAAAGGCCTTCGAGGTTCGTCTGGGGCGGGAGGCGGGTTGCCACCGAGAATGCGATTCCGGCACCCTCCGGCATCGTCCAGCGTCGGCCGCTTTGACCGCGGCCCGCGGTCTGCCGTTGGGCGGTGACGGCCAGGTAATGGCCGGGAGCGAGGGATTCGGCCTGCTGTCCGGCAACGTCGTTGGTCGACGCGCACGCGTCGAGCGCGAGCCAGTGCAGCGTAGGTGCGGTTGGCATGGGGTTTGCTATTTGTTCGAACGGATGGGAACAGGAGATAGCGATGAAACAGATTGCGATTGTACGCTTTTCCCCGATCGAAGGGCCGGGAACCTTTGCCGATTTCGTCGCAGCGCAAGGAGGGGAAACGCACCTCATCGCGATCGATCAAGGGGCACCGCTTCCGAGGGATCCGGAACAGTATGACGGTTGGTGCTTGATGGGTGGGCCGATGAGCGTCAATGATCCGTTGCCGTGGATCGAACCCCTCCTTGGGTTGCTCCGCCAGGCGGTGGCCAGTGGGGTGCCCGTTATCGGTCACTGTCTCGGTGGCCAGCTGTTGGCAAAGGCTTTAGGGGCAACCGTCACGCGCAACCCAACGAAGGAGATTGGATGGGGCGAGGTGTGGGTGACCAACCGATCGGAGGGACGACGTTGGCTCGGCGATTGCGAACGCTTTGTGGCGTTTCATTGGCATGGCGAGACTTTTTCACTCCCTGAAGGCGCAATCGGGTGGCTGGCTAGCGCCCATTGTTCCCAGCAAGCCTTTGCGCTGGGACCGCATTTGGCATTGCAGTGCCACGTGGAGATGACCGAAGCGATGATTGAGCGCTGGTGCGCCGATTGGGCGAAAGAGGGAGTTGGAGCGAGCGCGTCGGTGCAGACGCCCGAGGCGATCGTCGCGGCGATCCCCGACCATTTACCGCAGCTCACGGCGACGGCGATGCGGCTTTACCGGGAATGGTGGCGGGGGGTGTCCGATGTCCGTGCATGAGCTGACACTGACCAGTTTCGCGCAACCGATTTGGAGCGTGCCCCACGGTCGTGTGGTGGGATGGGAGGCGCTGTTGCGTGTGCAGGACGGAGCGTGTGTTGGTGCAGTGTGTGCATTTTTTGGGCGCACGGATTCTCGTCATGCACCGTTTTGGTGCAATGGTGCATCGCAATAAAAGCGGTGCGCTTCATCTGCGCGCACGCTGTGGCGAAATTCGTTGATTTCTCATCATTTTTTCTTTGGCACGCCACTTGCTCACCTGAAGTTGCGATTCATGCAACTGAGGAGAAAACCATGAAAGCGAAGGCTTTGGTTCTGGGATGCGGTGCCGTCGCGGTGGCCGCAGCGCTGTTTTCCCATGGTGCGGCGGCGCAAAGCGCGGTCACCGGCAATGTGGCGTTGGTGAGCGATTACGTCTACCGTGGCTTTTCGCAGACCAACGAGAAAGTGGCGTTGCAAGCCAGTGTCGATTGGGTAGGTGCCGACGGTTGGTACGTTGGTCTTTGGGGAACGAACGTTTCCTGGCTCTCCGACGCTGCGCCGGGCAGTTCCAACAGTGTCGAGCTCGATCTCTACGGCGGCAAGCGCTGGTCGATGGGGGACCTTGCTTTCGACGTCGGCCTGCTCCAGTACTACTACCCGGGAAGTTACTCGGTGGCGTGGAAAGCAGCCTCTGGGCTCAAGACGCCTCATACCACCGAGGTCTATGGGGCAGTGGGATACGGGCCGGCGACTTTCAAAATCTCTTATGCGCTCACCGATCTCTTCGGCGCGCCCCATTCCGATGGCAGTCAATATTACGACCTCACCGTGGCGCCTGAGGTAATGCCTGGCGTGAAATTGCTGGCCCACGTCGGACGGCAGGTGGTTCGCGGCACAGGCAACGCCGACTATACCGACTGGAAGGTAGGGGTGAGTGCCAGCTACGGCGGATTCGATTGGGGGCTTTATTACGTCGACACCAACGTCAGCGGTTCGAAACTTGCCGATTCGCGTGTGGTGTTCAGTGTTGGCAAAACTTTTTGAGAGGAGCGGATCATGAAAATGGTCAGCGCGATCATCAAGCCGTTCAAGCTCGACGAAGTGCGTGAAGCGTTGAACGAGGCGGGCATTACCGGACTGACGGTCACCGAAGTGAAGGGGTTTGGTCGGCAAAAAGGGCATACCGAGCTCTACCGCGGCGCCGAGTACGTGGTCGATTTCTTGCCCAAGGTCCGGGTGGATGTCGCAGTTATGGACGAGCAGCTCGATCAGGTGGTCGATGCGATCGTCCAGGCGGCGCGAACGGGAAAGGTGGGCGACGGCAAGATTTTCGTCATGCCGCTCGAGCAGGTCGTTCGGATTCGTACGGGCGAGACCGACGCCTCAGCATTGTGAGGAATGGATAGGAGCGAAACGATGGAAATGGTGAACAAAGGGGATGTGGCGTGGATGCTCACGTCGACGCTTCTGGTGTTGATGATGGTGATGCCTGGGCTCGCACTCTTTTATGGCGGGATGGTGCGGGCGAAAAATGTCCTTTCGGTGCTGATGCAGGTGATGACCACCTTTGCCCTTGCAGTGGTGCTGTGGGCCATTTATGGCTATTCGCTCGCTTTCACCGAAGGTAACCCGTATTTTGGGTCGTTCGCGAAACTCTTTTTGAGCGGCGTTACGCTCGAAAGCCTAGCGGATACCTTCAGCGAGGGGGTGAAGCTGCCGGAGATGGCCTTCATCGCGTTTCAAGGAACGTTCGCGGGCATTACCGCGGCGCTGATCGTCGGCGGGTTTGCGGAACGGATGCGTTTTTCCGCGGTGCTCGTCTTCACGGCGATCTGGCTTACGTTTGCCTATCTGCCGATCGCCCACATGGTGTGGGGACCAGGTGGTTGGTTGCTGGGCGACGGTGCGCTCGATTTCGCGGGGGGTACGGTCGTGCATATCAACGCGGGGATCGCCGGTTTGGTCGGCGCGTATCTCGTGGGTAAGCGCATTGGGTACGGCCGTGAGGCGCTGACGCCCCACTCTTTGCCCCTGACGATGGTCGGCGCTTCGCTGCTTTGGGTGGGCTGGTTCGGGTTCAACGCTGGTTCGGCGCTGGAGGCGAACAGCACCGCAGCGCTCGCGTTCCTGAACACCCTGTTTGCAACCGCAGCGGCAATTCTCCTCTGGTTGGCGGGTGAGGCGCTCCTCAAGGGGAAACCCTCGATGTTGGGCGGCGCTTCGGGCGCGGTGGCTGGGTTGGTGGCGATCACACCCGCGGCGGGCACCGTTGGCCCGATGGGCGCACTCGTCATCGGTGCGGCAGCCGGCGTGGTGGGGCTCTGGGGCGTCAACCAGCTGAAGCGGTGGTTGGGTGTTGACGACGCGCTGGACGTCTTCGGTGTGCATGGGGTTTGTGGGATCGTCGGTGCATTACTCACAGGGGTGTTTACCGCACCGTCGCTGGGTGGTACCGGTAGCGCCGATTTTTCGATTGCGTCGCAACTCGTAATCCAGGCCAAAGGGGTAATCGTCACATTGGTTTGGTCCGGCGTGGTCTCGTTCGTTGCTTACAAAATCGCGGCGGCGCTTACGGGTGGTTTGCGCGTCGCGGAAGAGGAGGAGCGCGAAGGGCTCGATATCGTGGCGCACGGGGAAAGCGGCTACCGCTTCTGATTCCTCCTCTGCAGCGAGCAGAGTTCATTCTCGTTGCGTTTGCCCCTTGCGGGATTCCCCGCAAGGGGCTTTTTCGTGGAGCGCACGGTGGCGGACCAGTACCCGTGCCGATGGGATGAACCGGGCGGCCAAGCGTTCGACGAGGTAAACCGAGCGGTGTTGTCCCCCGGTGCACCCGATCGCGACGGTGAGATAGCTGCGCTGTTCTGCGGTGTAATGGGGAAGCCAGCGGGTGATGAAATCCGCAATATCCGCTTCCATCCGGGTGACCAAAGGCTGCGCGGCAAGAAACGCCTGAACCGGTGCATCGCACCCCGTGAGCGGGCGCAGTGTCGGATCGTAATAGGGGTTGGGGAGACAGCGGGCGTCGAAGAGCAGATCGGCGTCGAGCGGCACGCCTTGTTTGAACGCGAACGATTCGAAGGTAAGGGTGAGCGGCGCGCGCGGGGCGCCGTCGGGGGGGAGCCATTCCCGCAGATATCGGCGCAACTGTTGCGCGGAGAGGTGACTGGTGTCGAGGCGTTGGGCGGCTTGCGCGATGGGTTCCAGACGATGCCGTTCGCGTGCGATCGCTTCTTCGACGGTCATCGTGCCCGTGGCGAGCGGATGCGCACGGCGGGTTTCCGAAAAGCGGGCAAGCAACACGTCGTCGCGTGCGTCGAGAAAGAGCGCGTCTGGGGCGATACCGGTGCGCTGCGTCAGTTCGGCGAGCGCTTCGGGGAGCGCGTCGAGGTTGCCGCTGCGGATGTCGACCGCGACTGCGATCCCTTCCCGCCGCTCCGCCGAAGGGGTAGCGAGCGCGTGGTGGAGGATGTGGGTCACCACCGGAACGAGGAACGGAACCGGCAAGTTGTCGAGCGCGATGAAACCGCTGTCTTCGAGCGCGCGCAGCGCGACCGTCTTGCCGGCACCGGAGACGCCGCTCACGACGACGATACGCGGTGGCCGCGGCGCCGTGGTCGCGGCTAAGCCGTTTGCTGAAACATTCACTGCGGTTCGCGCCATTTGATCGAGCAGCCGATCGATGGGGTCTGGTCACGCGGCCCTTGACCGGTCTGGGCGATCTGGACCATCGCTTCGA
Source organism: Hydrogenophilus thiooxidans (assembly GCF_019049855.1). GTDB lineage: Bacteria > Pseudomonadota > Gammaproteobacteria > Burkholderiales > Rhodocyclaceae > Hydrogenophilus > Hydrogenophilus thiooxidans. The sequence continues at coordinate 20,282 of NZ_JAHLSY010000004.1, forward strand.
AGAGTTCGCGGCGCGCATCGGGTGGTGCGGGTTGCCGCCCCGAGGCGTCGAGTCGTCCGCGGTATTGCAGTTCGAGGTCTTTGTTGAAGCCGAAGAAGTCCGGGGTGCAGACCGCGCCGTAGGCTTTTGCGACCTCTTGCGTTTCGTCCCAGAGATAGGGAAATGGAAACGCCTTTTCCTGGGCGATGCGCTGCATGTTTTCGAACGAGTCCTCCGGGTAGTCGGCCGGGTCGTTGCTCATGATTGCTACCGAGCCAATGCCGTAGGCCTTGAGCTCGCGGGCATCCCGGATGATCCGGTCGAGCACCGCTTTGACGTAGGGGCAGTGGTTGCAGATGAACATTACCAATAGGCCGTTTTCGCCGCGCACGTCGGCAAGCGTGTAGCGTTTGCCATCGACACCGATGAGGTCGAAGTCGACCGCTTTCCAGCCAAAATCACAGACGGGGGTGTTGAGGGCGACCATCGCGAACTCCTTGTGGTGGTGGATCGCTTTATTGTAGCGAACCGCACGGAAAAGTGACGCGTACCCGGGTGCCGCGCCCGAAGGGTGGCTCGGTGATCGTGATCGTGGCTTGGTGCTGTTCGGCGATTTCGCGTGCGATCGCAAGGCCCAAGCCAGAACCCTCGCCCAATCGCTCCGAATCCAGAAGCCGGAAGAAAGGTTCGAAGACGCGCGCGCGCGCCTCCGGTGGGATGCCCGGGCCGGTGTCGTCGACGGCGACATGGATCGTTGCGCCCTCCTGCCAGACGCGGATCGTCACGTCGCCGCCGGGTGGCGTATAGGTGATCGCGTTGTCGATCACGTTCTTGAAGAGCTCCCCGAGCATGAGCGCATTGGCGTCGATGGTGCACGGGGTCTGTCCTTCTTCCAGCGCCAATGCGATCCGTTTGCGGTGCGCTTTCGGGTAGAGATCGGCAACGACCTCACGCAGCAGCGCGACCAGATCGGTGGGCTGGAAGCGGTGGACCTGTTCCGAGCTCGATTCGGTGCGGGCAAGCGTCAGCAGCTGATTGATGAGGCGGGCGGTGCGCTCCGCAGCGGCGATGATCTTTTCGAGGTCGGCACGCAGCTCTTCCGGGGTTTCGGCTTCCCGGGCGAGTTCTGCTTGCATTTTGAGCCCCGTGATCGGGGTCCGCATTTGGTGCGCCGCATCGGCAATGAAGCGGCGTTGCGCCGCCAAGTTTTCCTCGAGGCGCGCCATCAGGCGGTTGAACGCTTCGATGAGCGGGCGAATCTCTTCGGGTACCCGCTCCAGGTCGATCGGCGAAAGGTCCGTTGGGCGACGCCGGGTCAGGTGTGCCTGCAGGCGCCTGAGCGGTGCGAGTCCTTTGGTGAGGCCGAACCACACCAGCACGACGGCGATCGGGATCACGATGAATTGCGGCATCATCACGCCGGTGATCACCTCGGTGACGAGCGCCTGGCGCTGTTTTACCGTTTCCGCGACCTGTACCGCGACGAGTGTCTGCCCGCCGTCGCGGTGTTTGCGTTCTACCAAGGTGGCCAGCCGCAACGGTTCGCCGTGGTAGTCGATGTCTTGGAAGCGCACGTCGATGTCGGCCAGCCACGAGGGGGTAGGCAGTTGCGCGTTGCCCGCAAGGCGGGCTTCCGGGGTACGGACTTCGTAGTAGAGCGTGGCGTTGGTGCCCGCATGCAAGATCCATTGCGCCGGTGCTGGCAAGGTGAAACTGGGTTTTCCGTCGGCAAAGAGGACGAAACGCATCAAGAAACGGGCGCGTTCGGCAAGGGCCTGATCGTACGGCCGGTGGGCGATCTCCGTGGCGATCTGATAGGTGATGAAGATGGTGATCGGCCACAAGAGGAGCAGCGGCGCGAGCATCCAGTCGAGAATCTCACCGAAGAGCGAGTTGGGTTCGGTGCGTCGTTTAGGAATCAGAAACGGCATGGTCGCTGTCGAGACAATAGCCAACGCCGCGTACGGTCCGGATCACCGCACCGCTGCCGTCGATCTTTTTGCGCAACCGATGGAGGTAGACTTCGATCGCGTTGGTCGAGACCTCTTCGTGCCAGCCGCAGAGGTGCTCCAGGAGCTGCTCTTTGCTAACCAACCGCCCGGGACGCAACAGGAGGTATTCCAGAATCGCCAGCTCTCGTGCCGAGAGTTCGAGCGGTTCGTCGTCGAGATAGGCGCGGCGGGCGCCGGTGTCGAACGTGAGCCGCCCCACTTTGACTCGGGTGGGTGCCGCGGCGCCGCGGCGCGTGAGCGCACGCACGCGCGCTTCGAGTTCGCGCAGGTCGAACGGTTTCGTGAGGTAGTCGTCGGCGCCCGCGTCGAGCCCGCGTACGCGGTCTTCGATGCCGTCTTGGGCGGTCAGGATGAGGACCGGGGTGGTGTTTTGCCGCGCGCGCAACCGTTTGAGGACCTCGATTCCGGGTAATTTCGGCAATCCGAGGTCGAGGATCACGCAATCGAATTCGGTCGCGGCCAGGGCAGCATCGGCAGCGGAGCCGTCGGCGACGAGGTCGATGGCGTATCCCGCGCGTTTGAGTGCCCGCGCCAACCCTTCGGCGATCACCGGGTCGTCTTCGACGATCAAAATGCGCATGAACCGATTGTAATGGGGTTGTCGGGTTCGAACAACGGGAGCCGCTTGGCGATTCGCTATAATGCGCCCCATGCCCTTTTTCGCGATTGGCCTCAACCACCACTCTGCGCCGGTGCCGGTGCGTGAACAACTTGCGGTTGCTCCGTCCGAGCTACCCGAGCTGTTGCGCGCGCTCGTCGCTGCGGGGATCGGCGTTCACGAAGCGGCGCTCTTATCGACGTGCAACCGAACCGAATGTTACGTCGCGGCGAGCGACCCGCACGCGGTCTTCGCGTGGCTCTGTGCCCACCGCCACGCCGATCTGGCGCAGGTCACACCCCACCTCTTCATTCATCGGGATAGCGAAGGGGTGCGACACCTCTTTCGTGTCGCTTCGGGCCTCGATTCGATGGTCCTGGGCGAGACCCAGATCGTCGGGCAATTCAAAGAGGCGCTGCGTCTTGCGAAAGCGGCGGGGACGCTCGGCAAGCACGTCCAGACCGTGATGCAGATGGCGCTTTCGGTCGCGAAAGAGGTGCGCAGCCAAACCGCGATCGGTGCCAACGTCGTCTCGATGGCCGCCGCCGCTGTTCGCCTTTCCCAACGGGTTTTCGGGCCGGTGGCGGAGCAGCGGGTGCTCTTCGTCGGTGCAGGGGAGATGATCGAAACGTGCGTCGCCCATTTCGCCGCAGGGCAGCCGCAGCGGATCGCGATCGTGAACCGGACGGTGGCGCGGGCCGAGCAACTGGCTGCTCGTTTTGCCGCCGAGGCGCATCCGCTCGATCGGTTGCCCGAACTGTTGCCGGAGTTCGATACGGTCGTCGCCAGTACCGCCAGCCCGTTGCCGTTGATCGGGTTGGGGATGGTCGAGCGGGCGCTCAAGCAGCGGCGCCACCGTCCATTCGTGATGGTCGACCTCGCGGTGCCGCGCGACATCGAGCCGGAAGTGGGCGCGCTGCAGGACGTCTTCCTCTACGCGGTCGACGATCTGGCGCAAATCGTGCAGGAGGGACGGGAAAGCCGCGCGCAGGCGGTTCGGGACGCCGAAGCGATCATCGACGCCCGCCTGGCCGAGTTTGCCCAGTGGGTGAGCGCGCAAGAGATGGTGCCGCTCATTCGCCAGTTGCGCACCCACGCAGAGACGATCGCCACCGCAGAACGCGAGCGGGCATTGGCGAAATTGCGGGCGGGCGGGGATCCGGAAGCGGTGATCGCGGCGCTCACCCACGCGCTGACGAACAAATGGTTGCATGCGCCAACCACCTTTTTTCGGCAAGCTCCACCAGAAGCACGCCAGGCGTTGAGCCGCTGGGCGCCACAACTCTTTGGTTGGGAGAAGACGCAACGATGAAGGCGTCGTGGATCGAACGCTTCCAACGCATGGCTGATGCGCTCGACGAGCTCGACCGGGCGTTGAGCGACCCGGAAACCGCGGCCAACCCCGAGCGACTTCGTGCGCTCATGCAGCAGCGGGCGCAGTTGGAAGAACCGGTGGCACTGTGGCAACGCTACCAGGCCCTTACCGACGAGATCGCCACGACGGAAAAGTTGGCCGCAAGCGGCGACGACCCGGAGCTTGCCGCGCTGGCGCGAGAAGAGTTGGCCGCGCTCAACTCGGAGCGCGAACGGCTCGAAGCGCAACTAGCCGAAGCGTTGGTGCCCGTGGATCCCCTCGATGCGCGCGACGTCTACCTCGAGATTCGCGCGGGAACAGGGGGTGAGGAGGCCGCACTCTTTGCTGCCGATCTTTTCCGAATGTACGCCCGCTACGCGGAAGCGCAAGGCTGGCAGGTCGAGATCGTCTCGGCGAGCGAATCCGATTTGGGGGGATATAAAGAGCTCATCGCCCACGTTCGCGGCGAAGGGGTCTATGGGCGGTTGAAGTTCGAATCGGGCGGGCATCGCGTGCAGCGCGTGCCGGTGACCGAAAGCCAGGGGCGGATTCACACGTCGGCGTGCACGGTCGCGGTGTTGCCGGAGGAGGATCCCGAAGCGGTTGCCGAAATCGACCCGAAAGAGCTGCGCATCGACGTCTTTCGCGCTTCTGGCGCTGGCGGCCAGCACGTGAACCGGACCGAGTCGGCGGTGCGCATCACCCACCTCCCCACTGGCATCGTGGTCGAATGCCAAGACGATCGCTCGCAACACCGCAACAAAGCGAAAGCGCTCGCGGTGCTTGCGGCGCGGTTGGCGGAGCGGCGCCGTGCCGAACAACAAGCGGCCACCGCAGCGATGCGGCGGCAGCTCGTCGGCAGCGGGGATCGCTCCGACCGGATCCGCACCTACAACTTTCCGCAGGGACGGGTGACCGACCACCGGATCGATTTGACCCTCTACCAATTGCCGCAGATTCTCGACGGTGCGCTCGATCTGGTGATCGAGCCGCTGCGCCGTGAGGCGCGTGCCGAAGCGCTCGCGGCCTGGGAAGCGAACGAAAATGGCTGACGCGGCGCACGATATTGCGTTGCCCACGTTGGGCGAGGCGTTGGCGTGGGCGCGGCAACGGATCGATCCGCTGGACGCACGCATACTCCTTGCGCATGCGGCGCGGGTGCGTACCGCGACGCTTTTGGCCTATCCCGAACGGCGGCTGCCCGAAACGGTGTGGCGGCTTTTTCGCACTCTCGTGACCCGCCGTGCTGCTGGGGAGCCAGTGGCCTATTTGACGGGCGAGCGGGAGTTCTACGGCCGCACCTTCTGCGTTTCGCCCGCGGTGCTGATCCCGCGCCCCGACACCGAAACCCTGGTCGATGTCGCGCTTTCTGTCGCCGATCAGCGCCCTGGGGCTGCGTTGCGGATCCTTGATCTGGGCACCGGCAGCGGCTGTATCGCGATCACCCTGGCGTTGGAACTGCCCCACGCGGAGGTGGTTGCGGTCGATCGCTCGCGCGCGGCGCTTGCCGTTGCGCTCAACAACGCGCAGCGGCTGGGTGCCAGCGTCTCATTCGTCGAAAGCGACTGGTTTTCTCGGCTGGGGTTGGAGCTTTTCGACCTCATCGTCGCCAACCCCCCCTACCTAGCCGAGGATGATCCCCACCTCAACGCTGGCGACCTGCGTTTCGAGCCGCGGCAGGCGCTGGTGGAGCAGCACGAAGGCCTTGCGGCGATCGCCCGGATCGTTGCCGAAGCGCCGCGCTATCTTGCACCCGGCGGGTGGCTGTTGTGCGAACACGGCTATAGCCAAGGACACGCGGTTCGTGGTCGGCTTCTCGATGCCGGATTCCTGCACGTTCAGACGTGGCGCGATCTGGCCGGCCACGAGCGGGTGAGCGGCGGGCGTAAACGGCGCCCGAACGAGTAGAATAAGAAACACGGCTCCCGTGCCGAAACGGTGGGCCCTTTTTGCGGCAATTCCCAATGGAGAGTACGATGAGTGACGTCCAAGAGACCATCCGCCAACAGATCGCTTCGCACCCTGTGGTGCTCTACATGAAAGGAACTCCACAATTTCCGATGTGCGGTTTTTCCGCAACGGTCGTCCATATCCTCGACCTCTGCGGCGTCAAGGACTATTTAGCGGTGAACGTCCTCGAGGATGAGTCGATCCGGCAAGGGATCAAAGAGTACTCCAATTGGCCGACGATCCCGCAGCTCTATATCAACGGCGAATTCATCGGCGGGTGTGACATCACGCGCGAGCTCTACCAAAGCGGCGAATTGCAAAAACTGTTGCAAGAGGCGGGGGTGGTCGCCAACTGAACCGCAACGCGCTGATCCCGGACGGCGCCAGCGCGCCGTTCATCAGCCACCGGTGAGCCGCGCGATCAACCGCTCCGCCTCGCGCGCGTACCCGCCGCCGAAGAGGTTGAAGTGGTTGAGGATGTGGTAGAGCGCATAAAGGGGCTTTCGCCGTTCGTAGTCGCGGTGAAGCCCCGAAAGCTTGCGATAGGCGGCGTAAAAAGCGGGCGGGAACCCGCCGAAGAGCTCCATCATCGCCAATTCGCTTTCGTGGTCGCCTTGATGGACCGCCGGGTCGATCAGCACCACCTCACCTGTGGCGCTCTCGGCGATGTTGCCGTACCACAGGTCGCCGTGCAGGAGCGCCGCTCGAGGGGCATATTCGAGAAAGAGTGCCGGCAGCCCCTCCAGCGCTTCTTCGAGGCGCGCCGCTGCGTCCCGGGAAAAGCCGTTGCGTTTGGCCCAGGAAAGCTGCGGTTTGATGCGCCGCGTTACGAAAAAGTGGGCCCAATTGGGTTCCCAACCGTTTTGCTGCGGCGTTGCCCCTAAATAATTGTCCCGATGCCAGCCGAAGCGGTCGGGAAAAGGGGCTGCTTCGTGCAACGCCACCAACGCCCGTGCCGCCGCTTCGGCGCGCGCTGCGGAAAGCGGCCGAAGGTCGAGCCACGTCAGGATCAAGTACGCCGTATCGCTGTCGGCATCGACTCCGTGCGCAATCACCTCCGGCACCCGCACCGCACCGGTTTGCGCGAGTGCCGAGAGACCATCGGCTTCGGCGGCAAAGCGGTCGGCCGCCGCCGCAGGGGCCGTTTTGGCGAACCACCGCGTTCCGTCCTGAAGGGTCAGGCGCCAATGGCGGTCGAACTGCCCGCCAAGCGCAGTGGCTTCGGCGACTTGGGTAGCGTGGCCGAACAGGGCGGGAAGGTATGTGGACCAGTCGATCATGACGGCTTGCCGTTTCTTCTCCCAAGCCCAATCGCGGGCTACCCGCGCTGCGCGATTCGTGCCCGCGCGTGCGCGATCGCCGCTTGCACCGCCTCGGGTGCGGTGCCACCGATATGGGCGCGTGCTGCAAGCGACCCTTCGATGGTGAGCACCTCGTACACGTCCTCTTCGATCTGGGGACAAAACTGCTGCAGTGTGGTGAGCGGGAGCTCGGCAAGGTCGACTCCCTGCCGTTCCGCGGCGCGCACGGCGCGCGCGACGATTTCGTGGGCATCGCGAAACGGCACCCCTTTTTTCACCAGGTAGTCCGCAAGATCGGTTGCGGTGGCGAACCCTTCTTGGAGCGCGGCGCGCATCGCTTCGGGCTTCACCCGGATACCCGCGACCATCTCGGCGTAGATCGCGAGCGTATCGTTCAGCGTATCCACGGCGTCGAAGAGCGGCTCCTTGTCCTCTTGGTTGTCTTTGTTGTACGCGAGCGGCTGCCCCTTCATCAGCGTGAGCATCGCGACGAGGTGGCCATAGACGCGTCCGGTTTTGCCCCGCACCAGTTCGGGAACGTCTGGGTTCTTCTTCTGCGGCATGATCGAGCTGCCGGTGCAGAAGCGGTCCGCCAAGTCGATGAAACCGAAGCGGGGCGTCATCCACAGGATCAATTCTTCGGAAAAGCGCGAGAGATGCATCATCACCAGACTGGCCGCACTCAAGAATTCGATCGCGAAATCGCGGTCGCTCACCGCATCGAGCGAATTGCGACACAACTCTTCGAACCCAAGCGTTTCGGCAACGGCCCACCGATCGATCGGGTAGGTGGTGCCGGCAAGTGCGGCAGCGCCCAGAGGCAAGCGGTTGGTGCGGCGGCGGCAATCGGTGAGCCGCTCCCAGTCGCGCTCCAGCATCTCCACGTAGGCCATGAGGTGGTGGCCGAAGGTGACCGGTTGTGCCACCTGCAGATGGGTGAATCCGGGCATCGGCGTCGCCGCATGCTGTTCGGCAAGGTCCAAGAGTGCCGTTTGCAGCGTGCGAATGCGGCTGCGGATCTCGTCGATCGCGTCGCGCAACCAGAGACGGATGTCGGTCGCCACCTGGTCGTTGCGGCTACGCCCGGTATGAAGCCGCTTCCCTGCATCTCCTACCAGCGCAGTCAATCGCCGTTCGATGTTGAGGTGGATGTCTTCGTCGTCGAGCGACCATTCGAACGCACCGCTTTCGATCTCTTGCGCGATTTGCGCCATACCGCGTTCGATCGCGGCAAGATCCTCGGTGCTGATGATCCCTTGCTTGGCGAGCATCCTCGCGTGTGCGAGCGACCCTTGGATGTCGTGGCGCCACAAACGCCAGTCAAACGGGATGCTCGCCGTGTACCGTTTGACCCGTTCCGAGACCGGTTCGTCGAAACGGCCCGACCAGGTCTTTTGCGATGCGTCATTCTCCATCTGCGTTTCCTAGGGCGTAGGTCTAGAGACATAAGTCTACCGCAGCGGAAACACTTTGCACTGCGCGGCGCAAACTGCCGCGCGCTTCACTTCTTGCGGCGGGTGCGACTTTTACCTTCTCCTATTCAATGCATACACGTTCGCCGTAGGTGAGTTCAAACACCGTATCCGCAAGCCAGCGCCGGAACGACTCGTTGTCGCTGAACTGCTTAAACAGCTCGGTGTCATCCTGGAGCAGCGCGAGTATCACCCGCTGAAGCGCCTTGTCGTGCTCGATGCGGGCGTTCTGCTTGTCGGAGTACTTACGGGCATTTTGGTAAGCGGCGTCAGCCGCGACGCGGGCAGGAATCTCCTCGGTAATTAGCTTGCGCACCCGGTCCGCGTCAGTCCACGGAATGTTGCCGAACTGATCGTTAAAAGCCTTGATGATGTTCGAGAGACGGTCAAGCTCCGGTTCGGGCTTGTGGCCACCGCCCGCAGTAGGCAGCGGCTTAATCTCGGCATCCGCATCGGTAAGTGTGATCCTCATGGTCGCCTGCTTTTCCACCCGGTAGCTGTCCATGTCAATCGCTGCGAGGATGCCCTTGGAGAGGTCCTCCTCCTTTGGCGCTGGCAGCTTGGGAACCAGGAACTCGAGGAATATGGATAATTTTTCCCACTCGGCATTGTTGTAAGGCAGGATCGAAGCCAGAAAGTTATAGGTTCGTAAGAATGCCCTGGCTTTCCCCTTGAAATCAACCTGCCCGTCCTCGTCGAGATGCTCCAGGTAGGTGGCGACGCAGGCGTCGAGGATGGGATCGAGCTGGTCGCGGTCTGCGCCGCTGAGGTAGAGCCGTACCAGGTCATCAACTTGCTTAAGTGAGTACACCTGGTACCTGTCCAGGTCGGCCTTGAGGTTGTGCAGCTTGTTCGGGTCGGTCTCGTCAGCGAGGATGGTCGTCCGGTAGTAGGGCTCGAAGGCTATTCGGATCGTCTCCGGGTCGTTGACGAAATCGAGGACAAAGGTGTCATGCTTCTGGGGGTGGGCGCGATTGAGGCGCGAAAGGGTTTGCACGGCCTTGACCCCAGAGAGCACCTTGTCCACGTACATCGTGTGCAAGAGCGGCTCGTCATAGCCGGTCTGGAACTTGTCGGCGCAGATCAAAAACCGATACGGGTCCTCCCGAATCTTGTCGGGGATCTGGTTTGAGGGAAAGCCGTTCAGGCTGGCCTCGGTGACCTTTTGCCCGCCATACTCGTGCTCACCCGAGAAGGCCACAATCGCCCGATAGGGGCTTTTGCGCTCGGCAAGGTACGACTGAAACGCATGGAAGTAGTGAATGGCTCGCTCGACACTGCCGGTCACCACCATGGACCGCGCCTGACCGCCGATCTTCCCTTTAGCGATCACCTGCTCGTGAAAGTGGTCCACCATGATCTCTGCCTTGAGCCGGATGGCGTGTTCGTGCCCCTCGACGAAGCGGCGCAGCTTTTTCTGCGCCTTCTTGACGTCAAATTCCGGGTCGTCCTCGATCTTCTTGATGAGCTTGTAGTAGCTTTTGACCGGCGTGTAGTTGGCCAGCACATCCAGGATGAAGCCTTCCTGAATGGCCTGTTTCATGGTGTAGGCGTGAAATGGCCGATGTTTCACCGTGCCATCGAGCTGTGGATCGGCTGTGCCGAAAATTTCCAGCGTCTTGTTCTTGGGCGTGGCGGTGAAGGCGAAATAGCTCGCATTCGGCAGCAGCTTCCGGGCCTCCATGAGCCGGTTAATCTGGTCTTCGAAGGTCTCGTCTTCTTCCTCGGCGCCAGCCTCCGACAAGGCCATGCTCATCTTGGCCGCGGTGCGGCCGCCCTGACTCGAATGCGCCTCATCAATGATGATCGCGAAACGGCGCCCGCGGTGTTCGTTGCCGATTTCGTCGAGGATGAAAGGAAACTTCTGCAGCGTCGTGATGATGATCTTCTTGCCGCCCTCGATGAAGCGCCGCAGGTCGCCGGAATGCTCGGCATGCCCCACGGTCGCGCTCACCTGGGCGAACTGCTTGACCGTGTCCCGGATCTGCTGATCCAGGATGCGGCGATCGGTCACCACGATAATGGAATCGAAAACGGGCTTGCCGTCTTTCGCCAGGCCGATCAACTGATGGGCCAGCCAGGCAATGGAGTTGGATTTGCCGCTGCCGGCGGAATGCTGGATCAAATAGCGCCGCCCCACGCCGTGCGCCGCCGCGTCTGCCAAAAGTTTTCGCACCACGTCGAGCTGGTGATAGCGGGGGAAGATCTGACGTCGCCGTTTCTTGCCGGTCCTGAGGTCTTTCTCCTCAACGAGTTGCGCGTAGTTTTCCAGGATGTCGGTCAGGCTCTCGCGGGTGAGGATTTCCCGCCACAGGTAGTCGGTCTTGAGACCTTGCGGGTTGGGAGGATTGCCCGCGCCGTCATTGTAGCCTTTGTTGAAAGGCAGAAACCACGACGCCTTGCCCTGAAGGTGCGTGCAGAACCAGGCTTCGCTATCGTCCAAGGCGAAGTGCGCCACGCAGCGGCCCAACTCGAAGAGCTTTTCGCGCGGGTTGCGGTCGCGCCTGTACTGCTCGATGGCGTCATGCACCGTCTGTTTGGTGAGGCGGTTCTTGAGCTCGAAAGTGAAAACCGGCAGGCCGTTGATGAAGAGCACCAAATCCAGCGCCCGTTGCGTCTCGTCATTGCTGTACCGGAGCTGGCGCGTGACGGTAAAGCGGTTCTGCTCATAGAGCGCCTGCGCTTGCTCGTTTCCCGCCGATGGCGTGCCGTAGAAAAGCTCGATGCGGTGCGGCCCGTGCTGAATCCCATTGCGCAATACATCCACCACCCCGCGCTTGCTCACCTCACCCTGAAGGCGCGCCAAAAACTTGCGCCGGGTGGGGCTGTCGTGATCCTGTAGGGGCAAATCATGATTTGCCCCTACGGCCTCGGCAACCTCGGGCTGCGTCGCCCGCAGAAACGCCGCAAGCTGAACGATGTCCACGCAGTATTCGCGATCGTAATCGGCCGGGTCACCGGGGAGCCAACCCACGCCACCATAGGGTGCCGGCGTCTCGGCCACGAACGCCGGGGGACCCGCAGGCCGGGGCGCGCAGTCGCTGCCCGCCAGCGCCCGGCAGATCAGCGTTTCAAGCCCGGCTTCGCTGGTGTCGGTGGGCTTCATGTTTTTTCCTTCGACAGACGATTGAGCAAAGCCACCACCAGGCGCGTGAGCGCCTCCTTGTCGCCGGCGCGGCTTTCCGCAAGCAACAGCGTCAGTGCCACAAGAGCTTCATCCGAGATTCGCCGCATACCATTGGCAGTGTAGAGCAAATGATTCTTGTCCAGAAAACGGAGAAACAGCGCTGCGCCGATGCGCTTGTTGCCGTCAACGAAGGGATGATCCTTGACCACAAAATAGAGCAGGTGGGCGGCTTTCTCTTCCAGTGTGGGGTAGGCATCCCGACCGAAAACCGTCTGGAACAAGGCCGCAAGGATGCCTTCGAGCCGGCCCGGTTCCCGCTCACGTCCGAACAGCTCGCCGGCGCCAAACTGGTTTCTCAGCGTGGCAATGAGTTGCCGCGCTTCATCCACCGCAAGCGGCTGTGCCCCGCTCGTGCGTCCCACCACTGCTGCCAGCCGCCCGTGGTCGTAGTCATCGAGCAGCACGAGCGAATCGGCATAATCGCCCACCAGCCGTAGCAGAGCTGCCGCCTCATCCCCGCTCAGCAGGCGCTGTTCGGTCATGCTGGCCACCACCTGGATGGTCTGGCACAGCTCCTGCAGGCGACGGGCGTTGGCGGTGTAGCCTTTGACCAGATGCTCGCGCAGCACCTGTGTAGCCCAGATGCGAAATTGCGTACCCCGTCTGGAATTTACCCGATAGCCTACGGAAATGATGGCATCGAGGTTGTAGTACTCTACCTGCCGCACGACCTCCCGATAGCCTTCCAGTTGAACTGTTGCAAATTTTGCAACAGTTGCCTGCCGGTCAAGTTCCCCTTCCCGGTAAATGTTGCGCAGATGGCGGGAAATGACCGACTTGTCGCGCCCGAACAATGCTGCCATCTGGTTAAGGTTGAGCCACACCGTCTCTTGCTCCAGGCGCACATCGAGCGCGATGCTGCCATCGGGGGCACGGTAGAGGACGATCTCGCCGCGTGCCGCAGGTTCCTTCGGCGCGGTGTCGGCACGGAGAAAAGGTTTGTCAGTCCTCGGTTTCTTCATCGGCGCTCATAGTTTCAGTGGTTTCTTCGCTTTCGTCGGTTACAGAGTTGATCTCCTCCTCGGGCAGATCCGGCTCCTCGGATTCCTCTGGCAGCCGCGCCGCCACCTCGCGCACATCCAGTTTGCCGGTGACCACATCGGCAATCAAGCGCTCGCGGTATTCGCGCAAGAGTTCGATCTCGCGGCGGGCAGCGGCAATGGCAGCGTCGAGCTTGGCGGTTTGGGCGTCGAGGTATTCGACGATGGCGGTTTGTTCGGGGAGGGGGGGAAGAGGGACCGACACCGACTTAATAGCGTCGTGCGAAAGTCCGTAACGCGTTACCCCCTTTGCTTCAACATGAAATTGGTATGCGACCTGAGGATTCTGAAGCGCACGAAGTAAGAACGCACCTTCGACCACTTGCTTTGGGCGCAAAAGGGCGAGATGGTAGCCGCTGATTAGGTCCGGCGCCGAGGACTCGACCAGCGCGGGTACCCCAATGTCATCCCAGGCTTCTGAATCCTTCGTGATCAGCACGTCACCTTGTTCTAGGCGGAACCGCTCGATTTCTTCTGCGGATGCCGTCGCTTTCATGAATTCCATGTTGGCACGGATTCGCTCGTGCTTGTACACATCCACGTAGTTACAGAGGCGAACGGGTTCCTCGCCCTCCTTTGAGTGCTTGTCAACATTGCTGACTCGCATCTTCACGATGTTGCGTAGTCGCCGCACCTCCCAGTGCTCCGGCACCTCGCCCAGCCACGGCACGCCGGAGTCTTTGTAGGCGGGGTAGGGCTGGCCGGTGCGGACATCTATCTTGCCAGTGACGGCCTGGTGGATGAGGGCCTGCTTGTACTCTTCCAGCAGCTTGATGAGCTTCTGCTTGGCTCGGATGTAGCGCCGAATCCGCCGGTCCACCCAGTCCAGGAAGCGGACGATGGCGGTTTGTTCGGGGAGGGGGGGAAGTGAGAAGTAGATACACTTGAATTCCTCTGCCCGCAGACTCCACTGATCCGAAGTAATGCCATACGACCATCGCTCGGCCTCCGAAGCGAAAAGGGGTGTACGAAGAAGAAAGTGCATGTAGCGAGGCAAGTTCTCAGCGCTTCTTAGCCGCTGAACGATGTAAGCCGGGCTCACGATCCCCCGGTAAGCCGAGACGCCCACCGCCCCCTGCCAGGCTCGCATCTTGTTGTATACCAGGTCACCCGGTTGAACGAGTTTGTAGTTGGACTTGTCCTCGTTCGATGAGTCCTTCCTAGAACTGTCCGCGAGCAAGTCTGCCTGACGCAGTACGCCGCGTGTGATGGTTACCGACAGCATCAGTTCGTCAGGGTGACCACGGTCTTTGCATTCACGAAACACCGCACGGCCGGGTAACACCTCCCAGTGCTCTGGCACCTGGCCGAGCCACGGCACGCCGGAGTGTTTGTAGGCGGGGTAGGGTTGGAGGTTGCTGATCATAACTCGTTCCCACTTCTTTCAGTTAAACCTTGCTGCCAGACCTCTGCAACCGTTTTCCAGTCTATCTCGCGCGTTACAGTTTCGCCTTTCTCATTCTTGCCAGTCCACACATCCCAGAAGTCCGGGTCGTCGGAGCGCGGCCGCTGGGATTCAGGCAGGTCGTGCATCTTGACTAGAACCGGCAGTTCTGACGCCCATCCCAATAGAATTGCGTGTTGGGACGGCAGCGACGGAAGTTCGCGCAACAATCCCCGGAGGTTGTCCGGTACAAGACGATGGACCAGTTCCTGGTCACGATCGTTGCTGATGCGATGAAGCAAAAAGGTATTGCATTGCGATAGGACCGTGGGAGAGAGTTCAGACGGGCGCTGAGAGGATAGAACGAGGCCTAGGCCAAACTTCCGACCTTCGCGGGCGATCCGCTCGAAGACCTGGCAGCAAATAGCTGCGGCATCCTGGAAGTCGAGATCTTCCTTGTATCGTTTGATGAATGTGTGCGCCTCCTCCATCACAAGCACCGTGGGAAGCGGTCTGCCGTTCAACTTGACGTAGCGTTGCAGAGCTTCAAAAACCATACGTGCAACAACAGCCGTGACAACGTGCACGATATCGGTAGGCACCAGGGAAAGATCGATGACAGACACACAGCTGCTTTCACCATAGTTTCCACCGATATAGTCGTTGAGCCACTGTTCGAGCGTGACGCCCTCGCTATCAGCAATAACCGCTTTCATTCTCGGGTCTGCGAGAAATGTGCGGATACGGGCAACTAAAAAATCAATAAATTGGCTTTGGTTGTCTTGTTGACCGAGAAACCACAGATGATCTGCAAGATCGGTCCCATTGAATGGTAAGGGCACATCCTCGTCCGGGCCTTCTTGGTAAATGATTCCCCCTAAGAGATTCAAGGACGCATTGAGCGCTTCTGCTATCGCATTAACTTGGTCCTCGGTAAACGCACGGTAGTATTCAATCTTCTTACCGTCCTTCTCGAAACTATTGTATGTTTCGTCCAGCGCGTTTTTGATAGCCTCCTTAACTTCCTGAAGTCGATATCCCGGAAACTCGCTGAGCTTTTTTTCCAGATCGCTCATAATAGCTTTCAGTCGAAAACCAAACTTGTTTTCATCCGTTTTAATGTTGTTCGATCGTATGTCGCGCTGAATGGACCTCAGTTGGGACGATAGGTATCTACGTAGCTCAAGTTTTTTCTCCTCCTCGGTTGGCACGGGAGTGCCGGTACGTCCAGCCTTGACTTCGCGTAGTGCCCGTCTAAGCAACGGCCGTTGTGTCTTCGCGCTCGCCTGGGTGAACGCGCACCATTCAGTGCTGTTCCAGAACCACAATGGCACCTTCAGCGGTGCTTCGCCCTCTCCAGGGTTTATTTTGAAAATTCGCGCAGTAATGGTAGGGTCACCCTTCGGAAACGCCCGTGAATACTCACCATTAGGGTCGAGAATGATAAAACGGGCGTTCGGACGACCTGAGCGCTCCCGCTGGGCCGCCTCAATGCTCCAGCGGACCAGCCCGGCGACGGTACAAGACTTGCCGCTGCCGGTGTTCCCGAGGACGGCGAGGTGGCGGCCGAATAGCCGATCCGGATCGACATATACTTTTGCATCGTTCGCCACAGGGCTTGTACCGATGCAGACACGCTTCTTTTCGCCAGACTCAACGATTGCTCGGAGCTGTTCATCGGTAGGGAGCAGAGCCGGAGCGCCCACCGATGGCAGAATATCGCTACCTCGGCTGAACACAAAGCCCTTGTCATCGCGATGCGCACGCAGTATGCCGAGTGGATTTAAACTGACGCGCCGGAGTGGATAGGGTAAATCCACCAAACCAAAATCTTGCATCCCGCGCCTCTTCGGAAACGGCGAGCGTTCAACCGTGATCCACTCTACCTGACCTACAAGAAACCCTTGATCGACGGGAATTAAAAGGTATCCGTTTACCCTGGGGAACGGTCTTGGCCCTCCTGTGTTGAGTGCCACCGACTCTGGCGCCTCGATATCAATAGCAATTTTAATTTCGTCAGGGGAGACGAACTCTACCGTCCCAATCTGAAGAGTGCTGGCTTGTTCGAATAGGGTCTGTCTCATGACAACGCTCCACCTTCATTCTCCGGGGTAGGGGCTTGGCTTACCTGAACCTGAGCGCCCAACCGCGCTTTGATCAAATCTGCCATTCGGATTGTCGTTCGGTCGATTGCAGGTTTCGGTAGATAGTGATCGACAAGCGTTTTAAGATCGCCGAGATGGTCGCCGAGCAAAAGCGTGACTTGAGCGCCTCGGCCCAACCTCTCGTACGTTCGCATGATCCGACCGAGGGGATCGCTGTACGAGATGATCACCAAGTGCGCTGACGGTATCGTCAGCATGTCTTCGATGATTCGATTGATGTGTTCATCACCGAAGCTGTAGCCGTAGCAGAACAGCGTGCTATTCGGTCGACAGATCGCCGCAGCGAAGTCTCGGAATAGTTCACTGTAAGGGTAGAAGAGCGTCTCCACATCCTTCGCCGGGTTGGGGTAAATCATCAGTTGCAATGCTGTTGCGCTCTTCAGGCCTGGGGCTTTAAGGTAGGGGTCTATATCGTCTGCACCGAATGGCAGGCCTATGCGGCGAATTTCGCCGTTGCAATGAACCCAATCCACTGAACCGTGTAGTTTGGTAAAGCGGGCTACGCCCTCCAAATAGCGTGGTTCGCCCCGAATGCCTGGCGGGTTGTAGTGCAAGTCAACATCAAGGCGCGATGCCCGGAATATTGGCGCAAGGGTGCCGACGAATCGATCGACCAATCGAAGACCTGCTACATCCGCACCGATTTCGATATAGCGATCATAATTTGTGGTGAAGAGATGAAGACGGTCGCGGGTTCCCGATCGGCTTGCGAAAGTCATAAGGAAGCTAACGAGGTAGGTGAAAGCATGTTCGCGTTTGTCATCCGGTGCAGAAGCCAGGTTGTTCTCACCTTGCAGGATGGAGGCGGCGAAGGATTGAAGAGCCTCGCTCAACTCTCGCCGCAAGTCCTCGACGTGCTTTCGCTCTTGGGCATCCTTTGCTTTTGTTGCTGCAAGTATTTGCAAACCACGGAGCAACTCGTTGACCACGCGGATTTGGTCTTCAATGTTTCCTTCACCGCGTTCCAGCTCTTTCGCTGTGCGCTTCACCTCTGCTTTGATTACATCTCCCAGAGTTTTGAAGTCTACGGTATTCATTCCTGGAAGGGATGCGCCCGTTGCCAGCCTGTGAACGGCGTGAGTGAGCCCCGACCCTACAAGCAGGGATAAATGCTCGGACTGACAAAGTGCCGTCAGCCACGGTTCTATCCGTTCGCGTAGTTTCTCAGGACCAAATTCCTCGTCGGCTTTTGCCCAAGAGCAACTCACGCCCTCTGCCAGTTTAAATCGATCATTAGCCGGCGGAATCGGGGCGAGAGTCAGCCGCTCAGGGTCGTCTCGCGTCTTGATGATCTGTTGTCCATTTTGAAGGCTCATCGCGTCTGACCTCCAAAAATATCGTCCAGCAGCCCCTCCGCCTCCTTCTCCACCGCCATAAGATCAGCGCGGATCTCTTCGAGGCTGCGCAGGGCCTTGGGCTTGTAGAAGTAGCGGTTGAAGTTGATCTCGTAGCCCACCTTGACGCTACTCGGGTCGTACCAGGCGTCCGGCGCGTAGGGCAGCACTTCGCGGCGCAGGAAAGTTTCGATGGCTGTGCGCGCATCAATCGGGCTCGGCAGGTAGCCGGGCTGCTGGCATGCGGGGCACTCGAGGAACGGGATCTGCTCGCTGTCGCGCAGTTCGGTGTCGGGTTCATACTCCACCACGCGCAGCTTGCCGTGAATGTGAACCTCAAACAGCCCCCGCAGCGGATCGGGCGCGGTGCCGGGTTTGTGGATCTTTTTGATCACCGGCGGGGCATCGTCGGCGCGCTCGGTCGTTTCCCGAAGCCCTTTGATCTCCTTGGCACTGTACTCGCGCTCGGGGTCGATGCCTTTCAGGCGCAGGGGGCGCTCCACCGTCACCTTCCAGTAGCCGAAGGCCGCGTTGGGGAAGATTTTGGACTGCTCAGTCTCCTCGAATTTGAGGAAGGTATCCACAATGCGGCGGATATCCTCTTCGGACAGTTCACAATTCTTCTTGCCCAGGTTCTTGCGCAGGGGCCTGTACCACTCGGTGGCGTTAATGAGCTGCACGCGGCCTTTGCGGTGATCGGGCTTGCGGTTCGTGAGCACCCACACGTAGGTGGCGATGTCGGTGTTGTAGAACATGTTGAGCGGCAGGGCCACGATCGCCTCGAGCCAGTCGTTCTCGATGATCCAGCGGCGGATGTTGCTCTCGCCTTGGCCGGCGTCCCCCGTGAACAGCGACGAGCCGTTGTGCACTTCGGCGATCCGGCTGCCGAGCAGGGTGTCATGCTTCATCTTGGAGAGCATGTTGACCAGAAACAGCATCTGGCCGTCGCTCGAGCGGGTGATGAGCGACAGCTCCTCGCCGCGGTGCTGCACAACAAAGCGCGGGTCCCTAATTCCAGCCTTGCCGCCCATGCGCTCCAGGTCGCTCTTCCAACTCTTCCCGTAGGGCGGATTGGAGAGCATGAAGTCGAACTCGCGGCCCGGGAAGGCGTCGTTCGATAGGGTCGAATGCTCCGGCCCGCCGACGATGTTGTCAGCGGCTTCGCCCTCGCCCTTGAGCAACAGGTCAGCCTTGCAAATGGCGTAGGTCTCGGCGTTGATCTCCTGGCCGAAAAGGTGTACGGAAACCTGTTTGCCACGCTCTTTCGCCAATTGCAATAGGGTCTCCTCGGCCACGGTGAGCATCCCACCGGTGCCGCAGGCGCCGTCGTAGAGCAGGTAGGTGCCATCCGTGATCCGGTCGGCAATTGGCTCGAAGATCAGCCGGGCCATCAGCCGCACAGCGTCGCGCGGCGTCCAGTGTTCGCCCGCTTCTTCGTTGTTTTCCTCGTTGAAGCGGCGCACCAGCTCCTCGAAGAGGGTGCCCATGGCATGGTTGTCGAGACTGGGCAGGCGGACGGTGCCGTCGCTGTTAAGCACAGGGTAAGGGCTCAGGTTGATGGTGGGGTCGAGGAACTTCTCGATGAGCGTGCCCAGGGCGTCGGCTTTGGCCAGGCGCGGGATTTGGTTACGAAACTCGAAGTTGTCGATGATCTCCTGTACGTTGGGCGAGAACCCATCGAGGTAGGCGCGAAAATCGGCTTCCAGTTGCTGGCGGCTGGCACGCGCCCTGAGGTCGCGCAGGGTGAAGGGCGAAGTGTTATAGAACGACTGTCCAGCTGCCTTGCGCAGGGCGGCGTCCTGATGTACGATGCCTGGCTTGTCGAGCGAGGCCTTCATGTCGAGCACGGCCTGCTTGGTGGGCTCCAGCACTGCGTCCAGACGGCGGATCACCGTCATCGGAAGAATGACGTCGCGATACTTGCCACGGACGTACAGGTCGCGCAGAACATCGTCGGCAATGCCCCAGATAAAGTTGGTGATCCAGGTCAGTTGGCCGTTTTCCATCTCAAATTCCTCCCCAGATCGGCTTTTCATTCTTCGAGAAAGTAGCCGTTGATTTTGTTGCAAGGTTCCATACACTTGTTCTAGCAACTCCTCTGGCGACGCCGTATTGTTCGAAGGCGGGTTTGTGTTCTTCGCCGTGGCGGTGTTGTCGTTCTGCGCTTTGAAACTCGGTTGTCAAAAACCAGCTGCTCGCCGCTTGGTAAGCGCTCCCTTCGCTCAGCATCGGTAAGCGAGAATTCCTGGGCTAATTGGTCGATCAGGTTGCGGTTGCTGTGCTCTTTACCATCCTCATCTATCTGCGCCCGTTATTGTAGCGGCCGTTGTAGCGTCCACCCACATCATCATCACCGCAATTTAGTCTGTCGTGGCGCGTAACGTTGATCTCATGGCGCAGTGCGTGGTGAGCGTGGGCTGCATCCGTCGCGGTGACGCGCCGAGCGTGCGTGGTGTGGTTAAGTTACAAGGCGCCCTTTGTCTGGCCCATCGGCGCCGTCCAGGCTGTGTGCAAGCAACGCCGCGTAGGCATCCTTCAGAGGATTCGTTGCAATGCGTATCGCCATGAGGGGCCACTCCTTTCTCGAAATCAGGGCGCTAGCCTTACCGTCGCGCCGCCTGCTGGGTGGGAACCTTCGGTGCTGCGCACCTGCGGTCGTCGCCCGACGGAAAACGGGCAAAACAGAATTGACAAAAAAGCGATGTGCAACTGGGAGCGGAGCACAGTTGCATTGACTAGCGATCGCCTAAAGAGTGCTGCGATCTTACGGCTGCAAAGCAGGTTAGGCGGGAGGTTCGAGAGGATAGCCGTCGCTAGCTTTAGGGCATGCTAGAATTTTTAAAGTAACTACCGCCGATCGGGAGAACGCGATGGCGCGCAATTTCGCAGCCACTTTGGGGTACGACATCGCCGATTTGCAACCCGGAATGGTTGCCGAAATCGGCCGTACCGTTTCGGAAGCCGATATCTTGGCTTTCGCAGGGGTCTCTGGGGATACCAACCCGGTGCATCTCGACGCGGAGTTCGCAGCGCAAACCCAATTCAAAGAGCGGATCGCGCACGGGATGCTCTCGGCGGCCTTCATTTCTGCGGTATTGGGCACCAAGCTTCCAGGGCCCGGGGCGATCTACCTCAGTCAATCGCTCCGTTTCCGCGCGCCGGTCCATGTGGGCGATACCGTCGTCGCCCGGGTCACCGTGAAAGAGGTGGTGCCTGAAAAGCGCCGCGTCGTCCTCGAGACCCTCTGTCTGGTTGGCGAGACGGTCGTGGTCGAAGGAGAGGCGACGATCTATATCCCGCCACGGCAGGGGTGAGTCACTCATGAGCGAGATGAAGCGGGTCTTTCTCGAATTCGAACGCCCAGTGGTTGAACTGGAAGAGCGCATCGGGGAGCTGCGCCGTACCCAGGAGGAGAGCGCGGTCGACCTCAGCGAAGAGATCGAGAAGCTGGAAAAGAAGGCGCGCAAACTCCTCGAAGAGCTCTACCGGAAGCTCGACGCGTGGCAGACGACCCAGGTGGCGCGCCATCCGCTTCGCCCCTATACGCTCGATTATGTAGCGGCGCTCTTTACCGATTTCGTCGAGCTCAAAGGGGACCGCCACGTCGCCGACGATCCGGCGATCGTGGGGGGATTGGCGCGCTTTCGCGGCCAGCCGTGTGTCGTGATCGGCCACCAGAAAGGGCGAGACACCAAAGAGAAGATCCGTCGCAACTTTGGGATGCCGCGCCCGGAAGGGTACCGCAAGGCAGTCCGCCTGATGAAATTGGCGGAGAAGTTCCGTTTGCCGCTTTTTACCTTCGTCGATACGCCTGGCGCCTTTCCGGGAATCGACGCCGAGGAGCGCAACCAATCGGAAGCGATTGGGCGCGCGATCTACGAGATGGCGCAGCTCAAAACCCCAACGATCGTCACCATAATCGGGGAAGGCGGCTCGGGCGGGGCGCTCGCGATCGCGGTGGGCGACCACGTCGCGATGCTCTCTCACAGCATCTATTCGGTGATCTCGCCCGAAGGGTGTGCGTCGATTCTCTGGAAGAGTGCCGAAAAGGCGCCTGAGGCTGCGGAGATTCTAGGAATCACCGCGCCACGACTCAAAGAGCTGGGGGTGATCGACGCGGTGGTGCCCGAACCGGTAGGTGGGGCACACCGCTACCCCGAAGAGATGTACGCGACGCTGGGCGCGCATCTGGCGCAGACGTTGTCCGAACTCCAAGCCCTTTCGCTCGAAGCCTTGTTGGCGCGCCGTCAAGAGCGGCTAGCCGCGTATGGGCGCTTCCAGGTCGCCGCGTAGGCGCCCCTCCCCGTTGCCACCGTGGGCGGCGCTTGAGGCCGCGCAGCAAGAAAGCGACGCGTTCTTGGTCGCGTTTTCCGGCGGTGCCGACAGTACCGCACTGTTGCACCGCCTTATGGAAGCGCGCCGCGCAGGGAAACCACCTTTTCATCGCCGAACGTTGCCGCTTGCCGCTGCGCACGTCCATCACGGTCTGCAAGCGCAAGCAGACGCGTGGCTGGCCCATTGCGCCGAGCAGTGCGCCGCATGGGGTGTCCCTTTCTTTGCCGCGCGCGTCACGGTCGATGCGCGCCTGTGCGCCCGTCTGGGATTAGAGGCAGCGGCGCGTCGTGCGCGCTATCGGGCGCTTGCAACGATCGCGCACGAATGGGCGGCGAAGTTGGTGCGTTCCAAAAATGGGCCAACGCCGTTGCGCGTGACCGTCGTCACCGCGCACCACCGAGACGATCAAGTGGAAACCTTTTGGTTCCGTCTGTTGCGTGGCAGCGGCGTCTTGGGGTTGGGCGCAATGCGCCCATGGGGCCCCTATCCCCAGGGGGGCTCAGAACCGGAGTCCAGTACGGTGTGCGACCCGTGCCTTGCGGCGCATGACGGTCGCACGGTTCGTCTCAATCTGTGGCGGCCGCTCCTGACCACCCCCAAAAGCGCACTCGTTGCCTATCTGCGCGCCCAGGGCATCGCGTGGCACGAAGACCCCAGCAACCAGACGTTCGACACAGAGGCCCACGGCGGGATGCGGCGCAACGCGCTGCGCCATGCGTTGTTGCCCGCGCTGCGCCGTACCTGGCCAGGGGTCGATGCAGTGACTGTGCGCACCGCTACCGTGATGCAGGAGGCGCACGCGTGCCTCATGGACCTGGCCGAAATCGATGCCGCTGCGCTTGCAGACGGTGCGGGGCGGTGGCGACTCGATCCGTTTGGTGCCCTTCCAGCGCATCGCCAGCGCAATCTGCTGCGCTGGGCGCTACAGGCAAACGGTTGGCAGCCACCGCCTGAGGCGCGCCTTGACGAAGCGCTGCGGCAGCTCGCTGCGCACCGCAGTGCGCGAAAGCACGCTCCTTGGACGTTCAGGCTGACGGCGCAGGCGTTGCTGTGTGCGGATCGGCAGGGGGTGTGGTTGACGCCACCTCGTCCAACGCCGTGACTGCTTTAGGCGCTAGCAGGACAGCTACCATCCAGGCAGCGCCAGGCGCTGCCGATTGCGCTGAGCAAACGCAACGGTTGCGCGACGGGAAAACCCCCGCCCGGAGGGCGAGGGTTTCGGTCTGTGGCAAATCGCGATGGGGCGATCAGTTTTTGCTCCGGTCGACCAAGCGGTGCTGCGTAAGCCACGGCATCATCGCGCGCAGCTTCGCACCCACCTGTTCGATCGGGTGTTCGGCGTTGAGCCGCCGCCGCGCGGTCATCGACGGATAGTTGAGCTGACCCTCCTGGATGAACATCTTCGCATAATCGCCGGTCTGGATCCGTTTCAACGCGTTGCGCATCGCTTCGCGCGACTGCGCGTTGATCACTTCGGGGCCGGTGACGTACTCGCCGAACTCGGCGTTGTTCGAGATCGAATAGTTGAGGTTTGCGATCCCGCCTTCGTACATCAGATCGACGATGAGTTTCAGTTCGTGCAGACACTCGAAATAGGCCATTTCGGGGGCGTACCCCGCTTCGACCAGGGTTTCGAACCCCGCTTTGACGAGCTCGACGAGTCCACCGCAGAGCACCGCTTGTTCGCCGAAGAGGTCGGTTTCGGTCTCTTCGCGGAACGTGGTCTCGATGACCCCGGCGCGCGCCCCGCCGATCGCCGCGGCATAGGAGAGGGCAAGATCGCGCGCTTTGCCGCTACGGTCTTGATGCACCGCGATGAGGCACGGCACGCCACCGCCACGGAGGTATTCGGCGCGAACGGTGTGTCCCGGGCCTTTCGGCGCGATCATGATCACGTCGAGGTCATCGCGCGGCACGATCTGGTTGTAGTGGATGTTGAAGCCGTGCGCAAACGCCAACGCCGCGCTTTGCTTCAAGTTCGCTTCGATGTCGCGACGGTAGACCGCAGGCTGCGCTTCGTCGGGCAGCAGGATCATCACCAAGTCGGCCTGTTTGACCGCGTCGGCGACCTCCATCACCGTGAGCCCCGCTGCTTCGGCTTTGCCCCAAGAGGCGCCGCCGCGGCGCAACCCGACGATCACTTTCACCCCCGACCCGTGGAGGTTCAGCGCATGGGCGTGGCCCTGGCTGCCGTAGCCGATGATCGCAACGGTCTTGCCTTTGATGAGCGAGAGATCGGCGTCTTTTTCGTAATAGACTTTCATGGTTACCCCTTCTGATTGTGAACAGCGAAAAAACGGTCAGGCTTTCAACATACGCTCGCCACGGGCAATGCCGCAGACGCCGCTACGCACCGTCTCCAGGATGAGACCGGGCGAGATCGCCGCCAGAAACGCGTTGAGCTTCTGCTGGTTGCCGGTGAGTTCGATCACGTAGGTGGTGTCGGTGACGTCGATGATCCGGGCGCGGAAGATGTCGGCCAGGCGTTTGAGCTCTTCGCGGTCTGGCCCCACGGCCCGGACCTTCACCATCATCAGTTCCCGTTCGATGTGGGGCGACTCGGAGATATCGACCACCTTGACCGTATCGATCAGTTTGTTGAGCTGCTTGGTGATCTGTTCGATCACGTCATCCGAACCGGTAGTGACGATCGTCATCCGCGACAGGCTCTCGTCTTCGGTCGGCGCGACGGTGAGCGATTCGATGTTGTAGCCACGCGCCGAAAAGAGCCCGGCGATGCGCGACAACGCGCCCGATTCGTTTTCCACCAGCAGTGCAATCACGTGTCTCATGGTCTGATCCTCACAATTCTTCCGAACCGAGAATCATCTCGGTGAGCCCTTTCCCGCCCTGAATCATCGGGTAGACGTTTTCCCGCGGGTCGACTTGGATGTCGAGGAAGACGAGTTCGTCTTTGTGGGTGGTAAACGCCGCTTCGAGGGCGGGAACGACCTCCTCGGGACGGTCGACACGAATCCCGACATGGCCGTAACTGCGGGCGAGCGCCGCAAAATCGGGGAGCGAATCCATGTACGATTCACTGTAGCGGCCGCTATAAAAGAGCTCTTGCCACTGCCGAACCATCCCCAAATAGCGGTTGTTGAGGTTGACGATCTTGATCGGCAGCCGGAATTGCTTGCAGGTGGAGAGTTCTTGGATGCACATCTGGATCGACGCTTCGCCGGTGACGCAGACCACAGGCATCTGCGGGAATGCCAATTTCGCGCCCATCGCGTACGGCAACCCGACGCCCATCGTCCCCAGCCCCCCGGAGTTGAGCCAGCGACGCGGTTCGTCGAAACGGTAGTACTGCGCGGCCCACATCTGGTGTTGGCCCACGTCGGAGGTGACGATCGCTTCGCCTTTCGTGACTTCCCAGAGCTTTTCGATCACGAATTGCGGTTTGATCACGGTGTCGCTTGGCGTGTACGCGAGACAGTTGCGCGCGCGCCACGCTTCGATCTGTTGCCACCATGCGGTAAGCGCTGCCTCGTCCGGGCGACGATCGAGCGCTTCGAGCGCCGCGAGGAGATCACTCAGCACCGCTTTGACGTCGCCGACGATCGGGATGTCGACCGGAACCCGTTTACTGATCGAGCTGGGGTCGACGTCGATGTGGATGATGGTGCGCGGTTCTTGCAGGAAATGGGGGACGTTACCGACCACGCGGTCGTCGAAGCGTGCGCCAACCGCCAAGAGGACGTCGCAGTGGTGCAGCGCCATGTTCGCCTCATAAGTGCCGTGCATCCCGGGCATCCCCAGGAACTGCTTGTCGCTTCCGGGGAACGCGCCCAACCCCATCAGCGTCTGGGTGATCGGGTAGCCGAGCTTCTTCACCAACGCGCGCAGCTCGGGTGCCGCGTTGCCCAGCACGACACCGCCGCCGGTGTAGATCATCGGCCGTTTCGCGGCAAGGAGCGCCTGCGCCGCTTTGCGAATCTGCCCCGGATGGCCTTTCACCACCGGGTTGTACGAACGCATCGCGACCGTCTTCGGATAGTGGAATTCCGCCAATTGCGCGGTGACGTCTTTCGGAATGTCGACGAGCACCGGGCCGGGACGCCCCGTGCGGGCGATGTGAAACGCCTTCTTGATCGTTTCGGCCAGTTGGTTGACGTCCTTGACCAGAAAGTTGTGTTTCACACACGGACGGGTGATCCCGACGGTATCGACCTCTTGGAACGCGTCTTCCCCGATCACCGGGGTGGGCACCTGACCCGAAAGGATCACGACCGGGATCGAGTCCATGTACGCGGTGGCAATCCCCGTCACCGCGTTGGTTGCGCCAGGCCCCGACGTGACGAGCGCAACCCCCACTTCGCCCGTCGCCCGTGCGTAGCCGTCTGCGGCATGGACCGCGGCTTGCTCGTGGCGCACGAGCACGTGGCGGATTTCTCGCTCCGGTTCGGCTTGGTTGATCTGAAAGAGCGCGTCATAGATATGCAGCACCGCGCCGCCGGGGTAACCAAAGACGAAGCGCACCCCTTCTTCTTGCAGGCTGCGGATCACGATCTCTGCGCCGGTGAGTTGCATGGAACGATCCCTTGCTGATATGGATACGGGTAAACCCGTAACCATAACGGTTCCGCGTCGTTTGGTCAATCCCTGAAGGTTGCGGCATAATCGATCGGTTGCGTTCGCAAGAAGTGATCGTGCCTGAGCCTATCCCAACCCAAGAAGCGGTGCTGGCGTCGCGCAGCCGACGCATCGCCGCGATGCTCTATGAGCTGCTGCTTTTGATCGGCGTGGTCGGTGGCGGCGTGTTGTTGCCGTGGATCGTCGTGGGTGTGGTGCGCCATGTTACGCCGCCTGGCTGGCTCCTCTGGGTGCACCTCTTTGCGGTGCTTGCCCTCTATTTCATTTGGCATTGGCGGCGGCGCGGCGCAACGCTCGCGATGAAGACCTGGAAATTGCGCATCCTCTCGGCCGACGGACACCCGCCGTCCTGGGGGCAGTGCTGGCTCCGTTTTCTCTTGGCTTGGTTTAGCGTCGGCACCGGTGTGGGGATTCTCTGGTCGTGGTTCGATCCGGACGGGCTCTTTCTCCACGACCGCTTGGCAAAGACGCGGATCGTCCAGTGGGACTGGAAGGTGGGGTGAATGGCGATGACAGCAAGCGATGGCGACAAGGGGCTCGCGAACGTCGACACCCAGGCTGGCGTGGTTCGGCTCGAGGATTACCAGCCACCGGCGTGGCGGGTTCGCGACCTGGTGCTCGATTTCCGTCTCGACGCGATGGCGACAGAGGTTCGTGCGTGGCTGTCGTGCGAACGGGTCGCATCGGATCCCAGCGTTTCGTTGCGCCTCGATTGCGATTTTTCGGCGGTGACCTTGGTCGAATTGACCGTTTGGCCTGCGGATCGAGTCTCTGTGCGTGACTTTGCGCGCTACCCATTGGCCGACGCGCAGCCTGTGGGTTCGGTGAACCGGGCGCAAGACGCCATCGAGATCACAGGCACGTTGCCCGACCGGGTCTGGGTGGAAGCACGGGTGCAGCTGAATCCTTCGGAAAACAGCGCGCTCTCGGGGCTCTACCAGTCCGCGAGCGGCCTCTTTACCCAGTGTGAGCCAGAGGGGTTTCGGCGCATCGTTCCGTTCATCGACCGACCTGATGTGCTGGCGCGTTACCAGGTGCGGCTTGCTGCGGAGAAGGCGCGTTATCCGGTGTTGCTCTCCAACGGGAATTTGGTCGCGACGGGTGATCTCGAAAACGGGTGGCATTTTGCCGTTTGGCATGATCCGTTTCCCAAACCGAGCTACCTCTTCGCCCTTGTTGCTGCGGATCTGGTCGCGACGGAAAAAACGGTGGTGCGGGCCGATGGGCGCCCTGCGCTCCTTCAGGTGTGGACCGCAGCGGCGCACCGCGACCGAGCCGAATGGGCGCTCGATTCGCTCGAAGCGGCGTTGCGCTGGGACGAACGGCGCTTTGGTCGGGTGCTCGACCTCGACCGCTATATGATCGTGGCGGTCGAAGACTTCAATATGGGCGCGATGGAAAACAAGGGGCTCAACCTCTTCAATGCCAAATATGTCTTGGTGACGCCAGAGACCGCGACCGATGCCGATTACGCCAACGTCGAAGCAATCGTGGGGCATGAGTATTTCCACAACTGGACCGGTAACCGGGTCACCTGTCGGGATTGGTTCCAATTGACCCTGAAAGAGGGGCTTACCGTCTTTCGGGATCAGGAGTTTTCCGCGGATCGGCTCGCCGAAGCAGCGGCGACGCCAGAAGCGGCTGCGAGTGCGCGGGCGGTGAAGCGCATCGACGACGTCGCGGTGTTGAAAGCGGTGCAATTCCCCGAAGACGATGGCCCGATGCGTCACCCCGTGCGGCCGCGGGCCTACCGCGCGATCGACAACTTTTATACCGCCACCGTCTACGAAAAAGGGGCGGAAGTGGTGCGGATGCTCCACACGCTGGTGGGGGAGGAGGGTTTTCGCCGCGGGTTGGACACCTATTTCGAACGGCATGACGGACAAGCGGTGACGTGTGAAGATTTCGAGGCCGCGATCGCGGATGCGAACGGCCGAGACTTGTCGCAATTCTTGCACTGGTACGACGCGGCTGGGACGCCGGAAGTGGTCGCGCATTGGCGCTGGGTCGAGACCGAGGGAGCGGCTGAGACGCCTGAGCCGTTGCACCACGGTGCCGAAAAGCGCGTGGTGTTGGAACTGACGCTCGAACAACGGCTCGCGGGGTGGGACGTTGCCGCGAAGCCGCTCGTGATTCCCGTACGCATGGGTTGGATCGATCGCAGCGGCAGGGCGTTGCCGTTTACTGCCGAAAGTCCGGGCGAAGCGTCGCTTGCCGCTTCGGGACGCGACGCAAGCGCCGTGTTGGTGCTCGATCGCCCGCGCAAGCAGTGGCGCATCGTGGGGCCCATGCCAGAGGATGACCCAGTGCCGTCGTTGCTGCGCGGCTTTTCGGCGCCCGTGCGGGTACGCTGGGCGGAAACGGCCGACGGTCGGGAACCGATTGCGTGGCTGCTGCGTCGTTTTGCCCACGACCCCGACCCCTTCAACCGCTGGCAAGCCGGTGAGGTGCTGCACCTTGCGGCGCAGGGTGCGATCGACGACCATGGCCGTTTCTCCGCCGAGTGGGGCAGCTCGTTCCTCAACGCCTGGCACGCGGCGCTATGCGACGCGTCACTGGACGCCAATTACCGTGTGCGCCTCTTGACGCCACCCAGTGAAGCGGTGGTTCGGGACGAAACGCCGCGGCCAGTCGATCCGGTGGCCGTCCGCGCGCGGCTCATGGCGTGGTGGCGAATCCTGGCGCAGGCCATCCCCGCGGAGACGTTGTGGGCGCTTCTCGAACGCCAGGACACGACGGGACCCTACCGCTTTGAGCCGCAAGCGGCAGGCCGTCGTGCGTTGGTGGCGTTCGTGCTTAAATTGTTGGCGATTCGCAGTGGCAGCCCGACGGCGAGCGCGGCGGATGGTGCCGCGAGTGCCGTCGCCGCGCACCTTTCGGCGCGATGGCACGCGGCAACGAATTTGAGCGATCGGCTCGCCGTGCTCGACGCCGCACTGGCGCACCCCGACGAAGCGGTGGCCGAGAGCATCCTCGCGGCATTTGCCAAGCACTATGAGGACGATGCGATCGTCTTCGACAAATGGTTGCAGCGGCACGCGACGCGCTGGGCGTGGCAAGGGCAGTCGCCCGAAACCCTCTTTGCGCGCGTCCGGGACTTGACCCACCACCCGCGTTTTCGGTGGAGCAACCCCAACAAGGTCTATGCGTTGGTTTTGGCGTTTTTTGCGCACAACTTGCCGGTATGTGCCGCGACAGGCGAGGCGGCTTGGGCTTGGTGGACGGACGTGGTGCGCACGCTCGATGCGCGCAACCCGCTCGTTGCCGCGCGCATTGCGCGGACGCTCGAACACGCCGCAACCTGGTGCGAACCGTACCGGAGCGCCGCACTTGCCGCGGTGCAGCATGTTGTCCCCATGGTCCGCTCGAACGAAGTGCGCGAAGTCCTCGAACGGATCTTAGCGACGGCGCGGTAACGTCTTTTGCGGTAGGGAAGCGGTGTCGGTCGCTTCCCGGACCGGCGCCAGTTCCGCGCGTGCGCCGTAGCCCGCGATCACCGTTGCGTCTGACGGTGTGGTGTTGATGGACAGACCACGTTTTCGTTGGTGAGCGCGGCGCGCGTTCGCGCGTCGGGCCAACCGCTCGCGGCGGGATCGCCTAAGCATTCGAGTTGGAAACGGCGCAGGGCTTCGCGTGTGGTGGCGCCCATTACGCCGTCGACTGGTCCGGGATCGTACCCAAGGGCGGTCAATCGGGATTGGATCGATTCGGTTTCGCTTCGCGTCAATGGGGGTTCGTCCGTCGGCCATGGCGTCCGAAACGGCTGCTTGGGGTCGAAATGGGCGGCTCGCTCTGGATCGCGCAGCGCGTCGAAGAGTAACCCTACCGCCAAGGTATAGCTTTCGGCCGCATTGTAGCGGTAAAGCACGTCGTAATTGGGAAAAACGAGGATCGCTGGACCGTTGCTGCCCGCGGGAAGCAGAAGCGCGGCGCGTTCCGGGAGCGTCGTGGGATCCCACGGCTTGCCGTCGGCACGGGTGAGCCCCAGCTCCAGCCATTCGCGTGTGGTGCGTTTCACTCGGCGACCGGTCGCCGTGCTCTGCCAGTGGGAGGGCAACCGCACTTCGATGCCCCACGGTTCCCCGTACCGCCATCCCGAGCGTTTGAGGAAATTGGCGGTCGAAGCGAAGACGTCGGCAAGCGACCCGTAGAGGTCGCGTACGCCATCGCCGTCGCCGTCCACCGCATACGCATCAAAGGTGCTCGGCATGAACTGAGTGTGTCCCAAAGCGCCCGCCCAGGATCCCCGCGGTGGTAACGAGGTGATGTCTCCTTTCGCGATAATTTCGGCCAGCGTCAAGAATTCGTCGCGAAAGTACGCTTGCCGTCGCCCGAAGCACGCCAGTGTGGCGAGTGACTGGATGAGGTCGTATCGCCCCAAATTGCGTCCCAAATTGCTCTCGACGGCCCAAAAAGCGACGATCAACTCTGCTTCGACCCCGAAGCGTTGTTCGGTCTGGCGCAGCAGCGCTTCGTTTGCCGCAAGGGCCTCTTGTGCCTCGCCGATGCGCCGGCGGTCGACGAGGTTTGCCAAGTACTGCCAAATCGGTGTGACGAACTCGGGCTGGCGATCGAGGAGCGCGAGCACCCGCACGTCGGGCGCCAAGCGCGCGGTGAGGCGGTCAAAGAGCGCCGCGGGAACCCCACGCGCTGCTGCGGTCGGTTTGAGCTCGGCAAGACAGCGCTGTAAAGCGCTTTGCGAAGGTGCGTCAGGCACCGCTTGGGCCACCGCTCCGGGTGTGGCCAACAGGGCAACTGTGCACGCCAGCGCGGCAAGACGCATGCAGTGGCGCTGGATCCGGGATGGGTCCCGAGCGCGAAAAGGAATCATCGTGACGACTCCGCAACGAACCACGCCGCGATCGTTTCCGGCAGCGTTACCCCAACCTGATGCGCCCGCGCCAGTACCATCCAATAGTACCGGTACGAGGCGCGGTCGTGCAAGCGTCCGTGGTCGCGGATCGGTCCCCAGTTGGCCGCAGCGGCCGCAAGCAAGATCCGTTCGGCATCGCGAATCTCCTCGGCGCTCGGCGTAAAGGCCTCTACGATCGGCCCGATCTGACTGGGATGAATGCTCCACATCCGCGTAAACCCGAATTCGTCACGCGCGCGGCGGGCATCTTGGTAGGCGAGGTTCGAGTCGTCGAGCACGACGCAGACGTTGTGCGCAGCCACTTTGCCGGCTGCGTGCGCCGCTGCTGCTACCGTGGTTTTGGCGCGCCGAATGAGCGGGTGTTCGAATTGCAGCGGCGAGCGCATCGCGTCGGCGGGAATTGCGCCCAGGTGTTCGGAGACGAAATCCATCAACCCGAAGTCGAGGCACTCGACGAGCGGGTGCGCAGCGATTGGATAGGCGTCTCGGAGCGCGCCATGGGTTTCGATGAGTACGTGAAGTGGCGGGGTGCGTGCCGCGTTGCGGCACAGGAACGCGATGGCGTCAGCGACGACCGCAACGTCCTCATAGGCGCGCGCCTTGGGGAGCGTCACGAAAGCGATCCGTTCGGCGGTTACTGGGAGCAGCGTCGTCAAGTCACGCCACCAATGGGGATGGGTCCGGTCGTGGATGCGTACGCCGACGCGGCCAAAACGGTTCGCTGCGCTCATCACGTATTCGACCGCGCGCGCGGCGTGCGCCGCTTCGTCGCCTGCCGGCGCGCCATCTTCGAGATCGAACGCGATATCAAAGCGCGGTCCTTCGTGCGCTTGTAACGCGAGCGCTTTCTCGAGGAAACGGGGTTGGCCACAATAGTGGACCACCGGCGGAATGGGGTGTGGCCGGCGGGTGGCGCCAAAGAGGATCGTGGCGGGGTTGGTGTTTGCGGTCATCGCTTGTGCTTGCGGTCGACAGTCATGCCGTCAATGAGCGAAAATCGTACCATAGGGTGCTGTGAACGAAAAAAAGCAGAAGGGAAGCCCCCTTCTGCTTTTATAGGGAAACACCCGTCCCGATTAGCCCAAGAGCTCTTTTACGCCGTTACGCTCCTCTTCGAGCTCCGCAAGCGTCTTGTTGATCCGTTCTTGCGAAAACGCATCGATCGGCAACCCTTGCACGATTCGGTATTCGCCGTTTTCGCAGACGCAGGGGAAGCCAAAGACGATGCCTTCCGGAATCCCGTACGAACCGTCCGAAGGAACGCCCATGGTCACCCATTCCCCGTTCGAACCCAGCCACCAGTCACGGACATGGTCGATCGCAGCGTTTGCAGCCGACGCTGCTGAAGAGAGGCCACGCGCTTCGATGATCGCGGCACCGCGCTTGCCCACGGTGGGGATGAAGACGTCACGGTTCCACGCTTCGTCGTTGATGAGGTCTTTCACCGATTCGCCGTTCGACGTGCAGAAGCGATAATCGGGGTACATCGTTGGCGAATGGTTGCCCCAGACGGCCAGGTGTTTGAACGAGTCGACCGGACGCCCCGTTTTTTTCGCCAACTGCGCCAGCGCCCGGTTGTGGTCGAGGCGCAGCATCGCAGTGAAGTTTTTCGCCGGCACCCGACCATATTTTTCTGCGGTTTTCATCGCGATGTAGGCATTGGTGTTGCACGGGTTGCCCACCACCAACACTTTGCAGTTCGGGTCGGCGTGCTGTCCGATCGCGGCGCCTTGCACCGTGAAGATTTTGGCGTTTTCTGAGAGCAGGTCTTTGCGTTCCATCCCGGGACCACGCGGTTTTGCGCCGACGAGCAGGGCCACTTGAGCATCTTTGAACGCCACGTTCGGGTCGTCGGTGGCGATCATATCCTTGAGGAGCGGAAACGCGCAGTCCTCGAGCTCCATCATCACCCCGTAGACCGCTTTTTGCGCTTGCGGAAGGTCGAGGAGCTGCAAAATCACCGGTTGGTCGCGACCGAGCATTTCGCCGGCAGCGATGCGGAACAACAGGCTGTAACCGATTTGACCGGCTGCGCCAGTGACGGCGACACGAACAGGGGCTTTGGCCATGGTCTACTCCCTTTTTGCGTGGACAGAATGGAACGAAAACGGTGAATCTACGCTATGATAGGCGGAAGGGGTACCGATGTCAATTGTAACTTATGTCTTATATAAGACACAAGACATAGTAGACAACGCGTTTTTTTTGTGGTCCAATTCGCGCTATGGCACCGTCACCCGCATTCAGTCCCCTCTATCGCCAGATCAAGGCGCTGCTCTTGAAGTCGCTCGAAGCGCGCGAGTGGCGCCCAGGTGAGGCCATTCCCAGCGAGCAAGAGCTCGCGGCGCGGTTTGGTGTCTCGCAAGGTACGGTGCGCAAAGCGATCGATGAGCTCGTTGCGGAAAATCTGCTCGTGCGCAAACAGGGCAAGGGAACGTTCGTTGTCTCGCACAGCGACCCTCGGCAGTTTTATCGTTTCTTGCGCTTGCGGCGCGACGACGGCGAATGGGTGCAGGCCACGAGTGTCCCCATCGATTGTTGGCGCGCCAAAGCGGGGCAAGAGGCCTCCCGGGTCTTACAGATTCCGTTGGGATCGCCGATCGTGATCTTTCGGCGGGTGTTGCGCTTTGCCCAAAAGCCGCTCGTGCTGGACGAGATCTATCTCCCCGGCGATCTCTTTGCGGCGTTTTCGCTCGATGCGCTCAAGGAGTGGCGCGGTTCGCTCTACAGCTTTTTCGAAACCCGGTTCGGTGTGCGCATGGTGCGTGCCGAAGAGCGATTGAAGGCGGTCGCAGCGGACCGGGTGACCGCCGAGGTGCTGGGGGTTGCGGAGCGTTCGCCGCTCCTTTTCGTCGAACGGGTCACCTACACCTACCACGATCGGCCGGTCGAGTGGCGCAAAGGTTTTTATGCTACCGATTCCTACCACTACTACAATGAATTGACCTGAGCGATTTTGGGGGGCGTTCGAATGAGCGCTCGAGTTGTGTAACCTGGGGAGTGACGATGATGCAGACCCAAGTGAAAAAACGGCCAAAATTTCTTGACCTTAGAGAAATTCGGCTGCCGTTGCCCGGGATCGTTTCGATCCTGCACCGCATTAGCGGGGGAGGCCTCTTTCTCTTTTTGCCGTTTTTGATCTATCTCTTCGACCTGAGTTTGACCTCGCCGGAAACGTTCGCCACCTATCAGGCGATCGTCGGGCACTGGTTCGTGAAATTGATCCTGCTCGGGCTCCTCTGGGCCTATCTCCACCACTTTTGCGCCGGGATTCGCTTCTTGCTCCTCGATCTGCACAAAGGGGTCGAGCTGGAACCGGCACGGCAGAGTGCGCGCGTGGTCTTGATGGTGAGTCTGGCGCTCACCGTGATTTTGGGAGTCTGGCTATGGTGAAGCGACTGGTGGTGGGTGCCCATTACGGCATCAAGGATTGGCTGATCCAGCGGATCACGGCCGCCTACATGGCGCTTTATACCGTGATTTTCGCGTTTGCGGCGCTGACGTTGCCAGCGATGACCCATGAACACTGGCAGGCGCTCTTTTCGGGGCGGCTCATGCAGTTGCTCACCTTCCTCTTTTTCGCGTCGCTCTGCTACCACGCGTGGATCGGCGTGCGCGACATTTGGATGGACTACATCAAGCCACTCGGAATCCGGATCGCGCTCCATGTGGCAACCGCACTGTTACTCATCGGCTATCTGGCATGGGTGGCCCGCGTGCTTTGGAGGCTGTAAACGATGAACGTCGAAACGTATACGTTTGATGCCGTGATCGTCGGCGCGGGTGGCGCGGGGCTTCGTGCGGCGTTGCAACTGGCCGAAGCGGGGTTGCGCACCGCGGTGCTGACCAAAGTCTTTCCCACTCGTTCCCATACGGTTGCCGCGCAAGGGGGGGTTGCGGCTTCGCTCGGAAACTCCACTCCTGACCACTGGCACTGGCACATGTACGATACCGTGAAGGGGTCCGACTGGCTCGGCGACCAGGACGCGATCGAATTCATGTGCCGCAAGGCAAACGAAGTCGTGATCGAACTCGAGCACTACGGGATGCCGTTCGACCGCACCGACGAAGGGAAGATCTACCAGCGGCCGTTCGGGGGCCATTCGATGAATTACGGCGAAGCGCCGGTGATGCGCTCCTGCGCTGCGGCAGACCGCACCGGCCATGCGATGTTGCATGCGCTTTATCAGCGCAACGTGCGCGCGCGTACCCAGTTCTTCGTCGAATGGATGGCGCTCGATCTCATCCGTGACCAGGATGGCGATGTGCTGGGCGTCACCGCGATGGAGATGGAGACCGGCAAAGTCGCGATCTTCCACGCGAAAGCGACCATTTTCGCGACCGGCGGCGCGGGACGGATCTACTACTCTTCGACCAACGCGTTCATCAACACGGGTGACGGGTTGGGCATGGCCGCGCGTGCGGGAATTCCGCTCGAAGACATGGAATTCTGGCAGTTCCACCCCACTGGTGTCGCGGGTGCAGGCGTGCTCATCACCGAAGGGGTGCGGGGGGAAGGTGGCATCCTGCGCAACTGCAACGGCGAGCGGTTCATGGAGCGCTACGCGCCGAACCTCAAGGATCTGGCAAGCCGCGACGTCGTCTCGCGCGCGATGGTGACCGAGATCAACGAAGGGCGTGGCTGCGGTCCGAACAAAGACTACGTGCTCTTGGACATCACCCATCTGCCGCCGGAAACGATCCTGAAACGGCTGCCGGGGATTCGCGAGATCGCGATTCAATTCGCTGGGGTCGACCCGATCAACGAACCGATCCCGGTGGTGCCGACCGTGCACTACCAGATGGGCGGCATCCCCACCAACTACAAGGGGCAAGTGGTGGTGCCAAAAGGGGATGACCTCGAGGTGCCGGTGGTCGGCTTCTACGCCGCAGGGGAGTGCGCGTGCGCTTCCGTCCACGGCGCGAACCGCCTTGGCACCAACTCGCTCCTGGACCTCCTGGTCTTCGGCAAAGCGTCGGGTGAGACCGTGATCGAAGACATCCAAAGCGGCAACCTGCGTCTGAAGCCGTTGCCGAAAGATGCGGCCGATCTGTCGCTTGCGCGGATCAATCGCCTCAACACCGCAACGAGCGGCGAGACAGTGGCCGACGTGTTGCTCGACATGCAGCGGACGATGCAAAAGCATGCGGGCGTTTTCCGTTTCGCGCACCTCCTCAAGGAGGGGGTGGCGCGCATCCTGCAGGTCGAGGAACGGGTCAAGCACACCTTCATCAACGACAAGTCGATGGTGTGGAACACCGCGCGCATCGAGGCGCTCGAGCTCGAAAACATGATCGAGGTCGCGAAAGCGACGATGATTTCGGCCGAGGCGCGCAAAGAGTCGCGTGGCGCGCATGTGCGCGACGACTGCCCCGATACGCCGGAATTTCCGAACGGCCGCAACGACAAAGAGTGGCTCAAGCACACGCTGTGGTATCGCGAAGGGAATCGTTTGACTTACAAACCGGTGCATCTCAAGCCGTTGCACCCCGATACCCAGCCGATTGCGCTCGCGAAACGCACCTACTGATTGCGAAGGAGCCTTAGCCATGACCAACCGTGTGGTCCATTTCCGCATCTATCGCTACGACCCGGACAAGGACGAAAAACCGTACATGCAGGAGATCTCGGTCGAAATCGAACCGACCGACAAAAAACTCCTGCAAGCGCTGGTGAAAGTGAAAGCCAAAGACGATTCGCTGGCGTTTCGCCGCTCCTGCCGCGAAGGGGTCTGCGGGTCGGACGCGATGAACATCAATGGCAAGAATGGCTTGGCGTGTCTCACGGACCTCGATTCGCTCGAACAGCCGATCGTCCTGCGTCCGCTGCCTGGTTTGCCGGTGATCCGCGACCTCATCGTCGACATGACGCAGTTCTTCAAGCAGTATCACTCGATTACACCGTACCTCATCAACAACGATCCGCCACCCGAGCGCGAACGGTTGCAGTCGCCGCAGGATCGCGAAGAGTTGAACGGCTTGTACGAGTGCATCCTCTGCGCGTGTTGTTCGACTTCGTGCCCGTCGTTCTGGTGGAACCCGGACAAATTCGTCGGGCCGGCAGGGTTACTCGCGGCATACCGCTTCATCGCCGATACCCGCGACCAGGCAACCAACGAGCGGCTGGACAATTTGAACGATCCGTATCGGTTGTTCCGCTGCCACACGATCATGAACTGTGTCGATGTCTGTCCGAAACACCTCAATCCGACGAAGGCGATCGGCAAGATCAAAGACCTGATGGTCTCGCGGATGGTGTGAGGTGCCGGCGATGGAGAAAGGGCGAATTCGATGGCGGTGCCGCAGGGCGTTGCTCGAGCTCGACCTCGTTTTTCGCCCCTTTCTTGCCGAAGGCTTCGACCAGCTGAGCGATGCCGAGTTGGCGGCGCTGGTCGAAATGCTCGCGCTCGAAGACCACGACCTCTGGCCGATGGTCCATGGCACCAAACCCGCGCCGCGTAGCGATTGGCAAGCGCTGATCGCGAAGATTCAGGCGGCACATCGTCGCCAAACGCAGGAGCTCCTGGGGACACCAGGGGGTGAGACAAACGCATAAAGGAGTGAAGTATCATGACGCAACAACGCACCGCAACGGTGACCATCGACGGTAAAAGCTACGAGTTCCCGATCATGACCCCGACCTACGGGAACGAAGTGATCGATATTCGTAAGCTCGGGTCCGAAGCGAAAGTGTTCACCTATGACCCGGGGTTCCTCTCGACCGCGAGCTGTCGCTCGACCATCACCTATATCGACGGAGAAAAGGGTGAGTTGC
This sequence comes from Hydrogenophilus thiooxidans, assembly GCF_019049855.1. Lineage (GTDB taxonomy): Bacteria > Pseudomonadota > Gammaproteobacteria > Burkholderiales > Rhodocyclaceae > Hydrogenophilus > Hydrogenophilus thiooxidans. The sequence goes on from NZ_JAHLSY010000004.1 coordinate 58,637, forward strand.
TCTACCGCGGTTACCCGATCGAACAGTTGGCCGAACAGTGCTCGTTCCTGGAAGTCGCCTATCTCCTGAAGAAAGGGGAGCTGCCGAAGGCTGACGAACTCGCGAAATTCGAGCGCGACGTGATGCAGCACACGATGCTGCACGACCAGATGAACCACTTCTTCCGGGGCTTCCGGCGCGATGCCCACCCGATGGCCGTGATGGTCGGTGTCGTAGGGGCGCTTTCGGCGTTCTATCACGACGTGATGGACTTCTCCGATCAAGAGCACCGCGATCTTTCGTTCATCCGTCTGATCGCGAAGATGCCGACGATCGTCGCGATGGCCTACAAATACAACATCGGCCATCCCTTCATGTACCCGCGCAACGACCTCGGCTATACCGCGAACTTCCTCCACATGATGTTCGGCACGCCGTGTGAGCGGTACGAGCCGAATCCGGTGCTGGTGCGCGCGATGGACGTGATCTTCACGCTGCACGCCGACCACGAGCAGAACGCATCGACCTCGACGGTGCGCCTTGCGGGCTCCTCCGGCGCGAACCCCTTTGCGTGTATCTCGGCAGGGATCGCCTGCCTGTGGGGGCCGGCGCATGGCGGGGCGAACGAAGCGTGCTTGCGCATGCTCGAAGAGATCGGCGACGTCTCGCGCGTCGGCGAATACATCAAACGTGCGAAAGACAAGAACGATCCGTTCAAGCTCATGGGCTTCGGGCACCGCGTCTACAAGAACTACGATCCGCGCGCGAAGCTGATGCGCAAGATCTGCCACGAAGTTTTGGGCGAACTGGGGCTCGAAAACGACCGGCTCTTCAAATTGGCGATGGCGCTCGAGAAAATCGCGCTCGAGGACGAATACTTCGTCGAGAAGAAACTCTACCCCAACGTCGATTTTTACTCTGGGATCGTGCAGCGTGCGATCGGTATCCCCACTTCGATGTTTACCTGCATCTTCGCGCTCGCGCGTGCGGTGGGTTGGTATGTGCAGTGGGAAGAGATGATCACCGACCCCGAATACAAGATCGGACGTCCGCGGCAGCTCTACGTCGGTTCGCCGCGCCGCGACGTCGTTCCGATGAGTGAGCGGTGATGCCAGACGAACCCAGGAGAAGAACGCCGTTTGACGGTTGACGACAAGGCGCCGCCCGCTGGGGGGCGCCTTGTGCCTTTTGTGTAACCAGGGAAGTGACGCAACGAGAGAGACCTGCCATGTATCGTGATTTTTTGGCGAACTCCGCCCTTTTTGGCAGCAACGCCCCGTTCGTGGAAGCGCTCTACGAACATTTCCTCGCCGACCCGATGTCGGTTCCGGAAACGTGGCGCGCCTATTTCGAACAGATTCGTGCCCAAGGACCGCAAGTGGAAGAGCGGCCCCATTCGCCGATCGTCGCCGCGTTCGAGCAGCTCGGGCGGATGGGCCCGGTCCGCTTCGTCAAAACGGGCTCGGATGATGGGCAGTACCAGGTGGCGACGCTGCAGCTCATCAACGCCCACCGCTTCATGGGGCACCGCATCGCCGATCTCGACCCGCTGAAGCGCTTCGAAAAACCGGCGGTTGCCGAGCTCGAACCTTCGACCTATGGCTTTACCGAAGCGGACCTCAACCGCGAATTCAACGTCGGTTCGTTCCAGGGGTTGGGGAAACAGACCGGGACGCTGCGTGAGATCCTCGACGCGCTGCGGCAAACCTACTGCAGCACCATCGGCGTCGAATATATGTACCTCACCAGCACCGCGGAAAAGCGGTGGCTGCAGGCGCGTATGGAGCCGATCCGCAACCGGCCGAAGTTCGACGCCGACCAGAAGAAGCGGATCTTGGAGCGGTTGACCGCGGCAGAGACCTTGGAGCGTTACCTCCACACCCGTTATGTCGGTCAGAAACGGTTCTCCCTCGAAGGGGGCGAATCGGCGATCGTCGCGCTCGACGAAGCCATTCGTACTGCCGGGCGGAACGGGGCGCAAGAGATCGTGATCGGGATGGCCCACCGGGGGCGGCTCAACGTACTCGTCAATGTGCTCGGGAAGTCTCCAAAAATGCTCTTCGACGAGTTCGAAGGGAAGAAGGCCTCCGACCTCTCATCGGGTGACGTCAAATACCACATGGGTTTTTCGAGCGACGTCTTGACCCCGGGTGGTCCGGTCCATCTCTCGTTGGCGTTCAACCCGTCACACCTCGAAATCGTGAACCCTGTGGTCTTGGGGTCGGTCTATGCGCGGCAAGTGCGGCGTGGCACTCCGACTGCGAAAGACGAAGTGTTGCCGATCCTCATCCATGGAGACGCTGCGGTTGCGGGGCAGGGGGTCAACCAAGAGGTGCTCAACTTCTCGCAAACGCGGGGTTATGGCGTGGGTGGCACGGTCCATATCGTGATCAACAACCAGATCGGGTTTACCACCTCGGACCCACGCGATTTGCGATCGACCACCTACTGCACCGACGTCTTCAAGATGGTCGAAGCGCCGATCTTCCACGTCAATGGCGACGACCCGGAAGCGGTAGCGTTCGTCACGCAGCTTGCGCTCGAATTCCGCAAGGAGTTCAAGAAAGATGTCGTGATCGACATCGTCTGCTTCCGGAAACTCGGTCACAACGAGCAGGATGAACCGGCGGTGACGCAACCGCTGATGTACCGCAAGGTACGGCAGCATCCGGGTACACGCGCACGCTATGCCGAAAAACTGGTGCAAGAGGGGGTGATTCCGCAAGACGAACCCGACGCGTTCATCGCCCGCTATCGCGACGCACTCGATCGTGGTGAATTGTTGTATAACCCAGTGGTCAATAACGTCGTGCGCAAACACGCGGTCGATTGGACGCCGTTCCTTGGTCAGCCCTATACCGACGAGTGCGACACCGCAATCCCCGTTTCCGAAGTCGAACGTCTTGCGGAACGACTGACGGCCATTCCTGAAGGGTTTGCACTCCACCCGCGGGTGCAGAAGATCATCGAAGACCGCAAAGCGATGGGGCGCGGCGAAATTCCGGCCGACTGGGGGTTTGGGGAAAACCTGGCGTATGCGTCGCTCGTCGCGCAAGGATTTGGCATTCGCCTCTCCGGGGAAGACGTGGGGCGCGGCACTTTCTTCCACCGCCATGCGGTGTTGCACGACCAGAATCGCGAGCGCTGGGACGCCGGTACCTATGTGCCGCTGCAGAATATCCAGGAGGGGCAAGGGCCGTTTTACGTGTTCGATTCCACCCTCTCGGAAGAAGGGACGCTCGGTTTCGATTACGGCTATTCGCTCACCGAACCGAACCAACTGACGATCTGGGAAGCGCAGTTCGGGGATTTCGCCAACGGCGCGCAGGTCGTGATCGACCAGTTCATCTCTTCGGCCGAATCGAAGTGGGGACGACTGAGCGGCATCACCCTGTTGTTGCCACACGGCTACGAAGGGCAGGGGCCGGAGCACTCCTCGGCGCGCATCGAGCGCTACCTCCAGCTTTCGGCCGAGCTCAACTGGCAGGTGTGCCAACCCACCACCGCAGCGCAAATCTTCCATCTGCTGCGTCGGCAGATGCTGCGCCGGCTCCGCAAACCGTTGGTCGTTTTCACGCCGAAGTCGCTATTGCGCTTGAAAGAAGCGGCGTCGCCGCGTGAGGCCTTCACCCAAGGGGGCTTTCAGACGGTGATCGGCGAGGTCGAAGACCTCAATCCGAAGAAGGTGAAACGGGTACTCTTCTGTTCGGGTAAGGTCTATTACGAACTCGCCGCGTATCGCCGAGAGAAAGGGGTCGAGGACGTCGCGATCATTCGGCTCGAGCAGTTCTATCCCTTCCCGGCGAAAGCGCTCGAGGCGGCGCTCGCGCCCTTTACCCAGTTGAAAGAGTACGTCTGGGTGCAAGAGGAGCCCCGCAACCAGGGCGCATGGTACTGGCTGCTGTCGCGTCAGCATCTCGACAACATGCTCGGGAAAGGCAAGCGGCTGCTCCTCGTGGCACGGCCGGCTTCGTCGTCGCCCGCGGTCGGGTACCTCGCCAAACACGTCCAGCAACAGAAAGCCCTCATCGAAAACGCCTTTGGACCCATCGACGCCTAATAAAAGAGGAGAGTCACCATGTTGATCGAAGTGAAAGTTCCGCAATTGTCCGAATCGGTTTCTGAAGCCTCGCTGGTCACCTGGCACAAGAAGGAGGGGGAAGCGGTCAAGCGCGACGAAAACCTGGTCGATATCGAAACCGACAAAGTGGTGCTCGAAACGCCAGCACCTGCTGATGGCGTGCTGGTGCGCATCATCAAAAAAGATGGTGAGGCGGTGACCTCGGGTGAAGTGATTGCCGAAATCGACACCGAAGCCCAAGCGGCAGCCACCACCGACGCCGTTTCGGCTGAGCCCGCAGCAGCACCCGCTGCGGCGCCTGCTCCATCAGTACCGGCGGCCGAGCCTGCGGCAGCTGCGCCTGCTGCCGCTGCGCCTGCTGCCGCGGGTGTTGCCAGTCCCGCCGCGCGCAAGATCCTCGAAGAGAAGGGGCTCTCGGCGACCGACGTGACCGGAACGGGCCGTGGGGGGCGTGTCACCAAAGAGGACGCGCTTCAAGCTGCGCCGAAGGCAGCAGCGGCGGCGCCTGTAGCGGCGCCGGTCGCGGCGATGCCGGCGGGCGAGCGTCCTGAGCAGCGGGTTCCGATGACCAAAATCCGCAAGCGGATCGCGGAGCGCTTGCTGCAGTCGAAGCAAGAGACCGCGATGCTCACCACCTTCAACGAAGTGAACATGTTGCCGGTGATCGAACTGCGCAAGAAGTACGGTGAGCAGTTCGAGAAAGAGTACGGCGTGCGGCTGGGTTTCATGAGCTTCTTCGTGAAAGCGGCGTGCGCAGCGCTCAAAAAATTCCCGATCCTCAACGCGTCGGTCGACGGCGACGACATCATCTACCACGGTTATATCGACATCGGTATCGCGGTGGGGTCGCCACGCGGATTGGTCGTGCCGATTCTCCGTGACGCGGATCAAATGAGTTTTGCCGAAATCGAAAAGAAAATCGCCGAATTCGGGCAACGGGCGAAAGATGGACGGCTCACCGTGGAAGAGCTCACCGGCGGTACCTTCTCGATCTCCAACGGGGGGGTTTTCGGTTCGATGCTCTCGACGCCGATCATCAACCCGCCGCAGTCGGCGATCCTGGGGATTCACGCCACCAAGGATCGCCCAGTGGTCGAGAACGGTCAGATCGTGATTCGCCCGATCAACTACTTGGCGCTTTCGTATGACCACCGCATCATCGACGGGCGCGAAGCCGTACTCGGGCTCAGAACCATCAAAGAGGCGCTGGAAGATCCAGCACGCCTCCTTCTCAACCTCTAAAAGCCAGCGGGGCCAACACCAAGACAGGGAGTGAACAACAATGAGCCAACCATCAGAGCAGTATGACGTGCTTGTGATCGGCGGTGGGCCAGGCGGTTACGTGGCCGCGATTCGTGCGGCGCAGCTCGGCTTCAAGACCGCGTGCTGTGAGTCGAACCCGTACGACGACCCGAAAGGGGAACCGCGCCTTGGGGGGACGTGCCTCAACGTCGGTTGCATTCCGTCGAAGGCGCTGCTGCACACCTCGCATCTTTTTGAACTCGCGGCGCACGACTTCAGCGCCCAAGGGATCGAGGTCGGCGCGCCCAAGATCGACGTTCCGAAGATGATCGCACGTAAAGACGCGATCGTCACGCAACTCACTCAAGGAATCAAAGGGCTTTTTCGCAAGAACAAGGTGACGCTGCTCCCTGGCCACGGTCGGTTCGTTGGCCGTGAAGGCGACACATGGCGCGTCGCGGTGGGCGAAAAAACCGTCGCGGCAACCCACGTGATCGTCGCAACAGGATCGAAAGCGCGCCATCTGCCCAATATCCCCGTGGATAACCAGGTGATTTGCGACAACGTTGGGGCGCTGAAGCTCCAAGCCGTGCCGAAGAAGCTTGCGATCATCGGTGCGGGTGTGATCGGTCTCGAGATGGGGTCGGTGTGGCGGCGCCTCGGCTCGGAGGTGACGATCCTCGAAGCGGCACCGCAATTTCTTGCCGCCGCCGACCCAGAGATCGCGAAAGAGGCGCAGAAATTGCTCACCAAGCAGGGGCTCTCGTTCGCGTTCGGCGTCACGATCGACGGCGCCGAAGTCGAAGGGGACGGCGTGGTGATCCGCTACCGCACCGCCGACGGCGCGGAACAGCGGCTCGCAGCCGATCGGCTGATCGTCTCGGTGGGACGGGTTCCGAACACCGACGGGCTCGACGCCGACAAAGTGGGTTTGACGGTCAATGAACGGGGACAGATCGTCGTCGATGACCATTGCCGCACCAATTTGCCCAACGTCTGGGCGATCGGGGACGTCGTCCGTGGGCCGATGCTCGCCCATAAGGCGATGGAAGAAGGGGTGATGGTCGCGGAGCGGATCGCTGGGCAGGCGGGCCACGTCAATTACGACGCAATCCCTTGGGTGATCTACACCGAGCCTGAAATCGCCTGGGTCGGCAAAACCGAAACGGAGCTCAAAGCAGCTGGCGTCGACTATCGTGCGGGCAAAATTCCCTTCTTGGCGAACGGCCGCGCGCTGGGCATGGGGGCCGGATATGGGTTCGTCAAGATGCTCGCCGACGCCAAAACCGACCGCATCTTGGGGGTCCATATCATCGGCCCGAATGCGTCCGAACTGATCGCCGAAGCGGTGGTCGCGCTCGAGTTTGGCGCCGCAGCCGAAGATCTGGCGCGGATCTGCCATGCCCACCCGACCCTCTCCGAGGTGGTGCATGAAGCGGCGCTTGCCGTCGACAAGCGACCGCTCCACTTCTAAATGGATAGGCCATCGGTTCAACCACCCCGCACCGCGCCCGGTGCGGGGGCAGGGCCGTTGCTTGCCGCGTACGACGCGGCGATCGCTACCCGCGGCTACCAACCAGACCCAGCGCAGAAAGCAGCGCTTCAACGGTTACAGCAATTGGCCGACGCGTTGTGCGCGCACTCGGCGCAAGACGACGATCGGGTAGCATCCGGGCAGCAAACGCAGGGTGGCGCAGCGGCGCCTGCGTCTGGAATCAAGCGGCTCTTAGGCAAACTCTTCGGGCGCAGCGGCGCGGTGGAGTCCCTTGCGCCCGCCCCGGTGGCAGCGAACCAAACCCCTAAGAGCGTCTATCTCTGGGGTGGTGTCGGGCGGGGAAAGAGTTTCCTGATGGACCTCTTCTTTGCCAATGTCCCCTTTGCGCGCAAGCGTCGGGTCCATTTCCACGCCTTCATGCAAGAGACGCATGAACGGCTGAAACGGCACAAAAAGCAACCCGATCCGTTGCGTCTGGTCGCGGCAGAAATCCTCGAGACGGCGCAGTTGCTCTGTTTCGACGAATTTCACGTCAGTGACATCGCCGACGCGATGATCCTTGGGCGGCTCCTCGATGCGCTCTGGGCGCAGGGCGCCGTGCTCGTGATGACCAGCAATTACCACCCAGACGGGCTCTATCCCAATGGTCTGATGCGGGTCAATTTCCTCCCGACGATCGAGCGCATCAAAGCGATGTGCGACGTGATCGAGGTCGATAGCGGGACCGACTACCGGTTGCGGACGCTCGAGAACGTCGATCTCTATCTGACGCCGCTGACGCCGGAAAACGACGCGAAACTCGCTGCCGACTTCCAAGCGTTGACCGGAGCATCACCGCAACCCGGAACGATCACTCTGTTCGAGCGGACGATCCCCACGCGCGGCAATGCCGCAGGGGTGATCTGGTTCGATTTTGCCGCGCTCTGTGACGGGCCGCGCGGACAAGCCGACTATCTCGCGATTGCCAACGAGTACCATACGGTGATCCTCTCGAACGTTCCGGCGATGTCCCCGGCGCAGGCCGAAGCGGCGCGCCGCTTTACGTGGCTCATCGACGTTCTGTACGACCACCGAGTGAAATTGATCGTCTCCGCGGCGGTCGAACCGTACGACCTCTATCCGGAAGGGCGAAACGCGAACGAGTTCGCGCGCACCGTCTCGCGCCTCTTGGAGATGCGTACCCGAGCGTACCTCGAAGCGGCGCACGCCAGCGACTGATCGCGCAGGGTCTCTTCTGGCACAATACCGGGCATGGTGCCGGAAAAAGCCCTGCCGGAGATCGATGCGCCCGCCACGAGCGCGCACGCCTCAACCCCGGACGCGTGGGTCGATGCGGTGCGCGCGCTTTTTGCGCCTTCGGGGCGGCTTGCGCAGAAACTCCCCGATTTTGTCCTGCGTGCGGCACAACAAGAGATGGCGGAGGCGGTCGCGCACGCGATCGCCACACGCGCCATCCTGGTTGCCGAAGCGGGCACCGGTACCGGCAAGACCTTCGCCTATTTGGCCCCGGCTCTCCTTTCCGGCAGGCGAACCTTGGTGTCGACGGGTACCCGTACTTTGCAAGATCAGCTCTATCACCGTGACCTGCCGCGGCTCACCGCGGCGCTCGGCGTACCTGTCAAACGCGCCCTCCTCAAAGGGCGCAATAACTATGTCTGTTGGTTTCATCTCGAGCGCAATCTCGAAGAAGGGCGCTTCCTAGAGCCGGAAACCGGTGGCTGGTTGCGCGAAATCCGCCGCTTTGCGCGGCACAGCCGAAGCGGGGACAAGAGCGAATGTGCTACGGTGCCCGAAAATGCGCCGGCTTGGTCCTACGCCACCTCGACGCGCGACAACTGCGTCGGCAGCGAATGCCCCCATTTCGACGACTGCTTCGTCTTCCGCGCACGCCGCGAAGCGCTCGATGCCGAATTGGTCGTCGTCAACCACCACCTCTTTTTCTCCGATCAGCAGATCAAAGAGGAGGGTGTTGCCGGGCTTTTGCCAGCGTGTGACGTGGTGATCTTCGACGAAGCGCACCAGCTTCCCGACCTGCTCCCCCATTACTACGGCGAGTCGGTGTCGACCTTCGAAGCATTGCGTCTCGCCCACGATGCGCGCGTTGAGTTGGCGACGCTGGGCGGTGATTTCCGTGACGGCGTGGCGGTGGTCGACCGCTTCGAAAAGACGACCCGGGACGTGCGTTTGGCGTTGCCACTCACCGGGACGCTGCGAGGGACGATCGCCGATCTGCCAGATAGCGCCCCTTTCGTCGCAGCGCTCGTCACTTGGCAAGCGGCGGCGTCGGCGGTGCATCAGGCGCTTGCGGCGGTTGCCGAACGCACCGAACTGTTGGCGAAGCTCGCGGAGAAGGCCAAACGGTTAGCCCGCGCGCTCGACACCTGGCAACAGGCCGCACCGACAGGAAACGGTGAAGAGGTGTTCTGGTTCGACGCCAGCGCGCACCATCTGACGCTCAACCGCACACCTCTTACTGCAACCGAAGCGGTGCGGGATCTGATCGCCGCGTCGCCCGCGGCGTGGATCTTCACCTCGGCTACCCTCACCGTCGGGGGGCGGTTCGACCATTTCCGGCATCAGATGGGGCTTACCCGCATCACCGAAAAACCGAGCACGGCGGCGCGGTGGGAAAGCCCGTTCGACTACCGAAGGCAGGCGCTCTTGATCGTTCCCGACGCGATTCCCGAACCGAACGCAGCCGGGCATCGCGAAGCGGTCGCTCAGGTGGCGCGGCGGCTTGCCACCGCTGCGAACGGACGGACGCTCGTGTTGTGCACGGCGCTTGCCGCGATGCGCGCGGTGGCCGAAACGCTGCGCACCCAGGGCGGGACCGACGACGCACCGTTCGTGGTGCTCACCCAAGGAGACGCCCCCAAAGAGACGCTGCTCGCGCGCTTTACCACGACGCCACGCGCTGTGCTCGTCGCCAGCCACAGTTTTTGGGAAGGGGTCGATGTCGTGGGCGAAGCGCTCTCGGTGGTGGTGATCGACCGCTTGCCGTTCGCACCGCCCAACGAGCCGCTCCTAGCGGCCCAGATTGCGCGGATGAAACGCGCGGGCAGCGATCCTTTCCTCACCCTCCAAGTGCCGCGCGCCGCGACGCTCTTGCAGCAGGGAGCGGGGCGGTTGGTGCGCAGCGAACGGGACCATGGCGTACTTTGCATTTGTGATGTGCGTTTGGCAACCCGTGGTTATGGCAAGGTTCTGTGGTCGAGCCTGCCCCCGTTCCGCCGCAGTCGCTCGCTCGCGGTCGCGGAAAATTTCTTGCGCACCCTGTTCCCGGAGCCGCGTGAAACGGCGGCACCAAGCGGCGTTCACTCCGACGGCGCGCCCTGAGCGCCTTCCCGCTGCCTCCTTTTTCCGCTATCCTTATCGCTTCATGAATTCGGATGAGGGGAATGCGCGTCATCGGTATCGCCGGCTGGTCCGGATCAGGAAAAACGACCTTGATCGAATGCATGATCCCGGTGTGGTGCGCCCAGGGGTTGCGCGTCGCGACGATCAAACATGCGCACCACGGCTTCGACCTCGATACCCCAGGGAAGGACTCGTGGCGTCACCGCGAAGCCGGAGCCAGCAAAGTGTTGATGCTTTCCGACGCGCGTTGGGTTTTGATGAGCGAATTGCGCGGCGCGCCGGAGCCCCCCTTCGCCGAGCAGCTGCGGTTGCTGGCGCCGTGCGATCTCGTCATCGTCGAAGGCTTCAAACGGGCGCCGATCCCGAAAGTGGAAGTGTACCGCCCGGAAGTGGGCAAACCGCCGATCTGGCCAGAAGAGCCGATGATCCGTGCCGTGGCGACCCCGGGTGGCGAGCAAGCACGGTCGGCGCTTCCTGAGGAGTGCCCGTTGCCCTTGCTCGATCTGGACCACCCAGAAGCCGTTGCCGAAGCGGCGCTCGAATTGGCCTACAGTGCCGAGCAATGGGAAGAAGAGGAGATCGAGGACAACCATGAGTGACTTGATGCCGTTTGAGGCGGCTCGCGCCCAACTGTTGGCTGCAGTCCGACCGGTTTCCGAATACGAAGTCGTCGCGCTTGCGGCAGCGCGCAATCGCGTTTTGGCCGAGCCGATCCATTCGCCGATCGCGATTCCCGAGCGTGATACCTCGGCGATGGATGGTTATGCGGTACGCGCGGCCGATGTTGCCGAACCGGGCGTGACGCTCCCGGTGACGCAGCGCATCCCGGCCGGTTCCGTTGGTGTGCCGTTGCAGCCTGGGAGCGCGGCGCGCATCTTCACCGGTGCGCCGCTTCCCGAAGGCGCCGACGCGGTGGTGATGCAGGAAATGATCGAAGCGCACGGTGACCACGTGACCTTCCATCACGCGCCGCGGCCCGGGGAAGCGGTGCGGCGCGCCGGGAGCGAAGTGGCGCACGGCGCGCGGGTACTGGAAGCGGGAACCCGCTTGCGGCCGCAAGAGATCGCGATGGCGGCAAGCGTGGGCTGTGCGCACCTGCCGGTCTTTCGCCGGGTCAAGGTTGCGCTCTTGGCAACCGGGGACGAGCTGGTCGCTCCGGGTGAGCCGTTGCCGCCAGGAGGCGTCTACAACTCCAACCGCTATCAATTGATTGCGCTTCTTGAAGCACTGGGTTGCCTGGTCACCGATTTGGGGGCGATTCCCGATACGCTCGAGGCCACTTGTGACGCATTGGCGCGTGCTGCCGAAGACGCCGACCTCATCCTCTCCACTGGGGGCGTTTCGGTGGGAGAAGCGGACCACGTGAAACCCGCGGTCGAACGGCTTGGGCGGCTGGACCTGTGGCGACTGCGGATCAAACCGGGGAAGCCGCTGGCGTTCGGTCACGTCGGCGCGACCCATTTCGTCGGCTTGCCCGGTAACCCCGTTTCGAGTTTCGTCACCTTTTTGCTGTTGGTCCGGCCGCTGCTGCTCCGACTCATGGGGGTCGATGACGTCTTACCGCACGTGATCGAAGTGCCGGCAGCATTCGCGTGGACGCGCCCGGACAAACGGCGGGAGTTCCTGCGCGCCCGGTTGAATGCGGATGGCGCCGCTGAAATCTTCCCCGATCAGGGTTCGGCAACGATCGCCTCGCTCGTCTGGGCGCAGGGGTTGGTCGAAGTGCCCGAAGGGACGCCGATCGCTCCGGGTGACCGCGTGCGCTTTTGGCCGATGAGTGAATTATTGGCGTAAGGAGCATCCCATGGCGCTTTCCATCAAATACTTTGCGCGCGTGCGCGACGCGCTGGGAACGAGCGGGGAAACACTCGCTTGGAACGCAACGTGGCAAACCGTCGACGATCTGCGTCAAGCGCTGTGCGCACGGGGTGGGGCGTGGGCCGAGACGTTGAGCCGCGAGGAGATCCACTGCGCGCGCAATCAGCAGATCGCCGCGTGGAACGACCCGATCGCCGATGGCGACGAGATCGCTTTCTTCCCCCCTGTGACGGGAGGCTGAGCGATGGCCAAGGACGCAGTGACGATCCGCGTTCAAAGCGAAGATTTCGACCCGGGGGTCGAAACGCAGCGCCTTCACGAAGCCGACCCGACCGTGGGCGCTGTCGCCACCTTTCTGGGGCTCGTGCGGGCGCACCCGCAAGAGGATGGCGCGGTGACGACGATGACGCTGGAACACTACCCAGGTATGACCGAAAAGGCGCTCGCGGCGATCGTCGACGAGGCGCGGCGCCGTTGGCCGCTTACCGCGGTGACGGTGATTCACCGCGTCGGGCCACTTGCGGTGGGGGACCGCATCGTCTTCGTCGGCTGCGCCAGTAGCCACCGCGCCGCCGCGTTTGCTGCGTGTGAATTTCTGATGGATTATCTGAAAACCCGCGCGCCCTTCTGGAAAAAGGAGACGACTGCGTCGGGCGAAACGCGCTGGGTCAAGGCGCGCGCAAGCGACGAAGAACGCGCCTTGCGCTGGTAAGCGCAGTGTCAGCGACCGCTCACGCTCTGCGGCGGTGTTGCGCTCGAGCGGTGTTTCTTTTTCAGCCGCGGGGCGTTTCAGCAACTGCGGCGCGTCCCCCCTTATTGCTGGGGCTTTTCGGACTGACCGATCCCTGCCATTTTTTGCCACATTTCTGTGGTCATCCGTGTGGCTTCTTGCATCGCTTCGAGCGTCTTGCTGGGGTCGGGCCAGAGCGTCTGGCCAATCTGTGTATTACCCCACGGAAAGGGCGGGACAACACCTTTCTGTTCTGCACTTCCCTGCTGCCACCACCGCTGCCAGAGTGCGCCGCTCGTTTCGAGTGTCCGGGTAAGAAACTGATTCATCTCCGCTTGGCTCTTCACGGTGAGCTGCGCCACTTCGTTCATCGCCGCGATCACCTGTTGGGTGACGCGCTGCGCGAACGCTTGTTGCTGCTGCTGTTGCGCCGAAGGGTCACTGGTATCCGCGAGCGCTTGCGACGCGCGGATACTCTCCTCGAAAAGCGTCCGCGCCAACTCGTTTTGCAACGCGACGAGCCGCTGCGTCTGCGCCATCGCGCTTTGCGTCAGCGCAAGCCATTCGTTCATCATCGCTGCCCACGGTTCGTCCGTCGGGCTGGGCTTCGTGGTGGTTTTCTTGCTCATGATCATCCCTCCCATTGATGGCCGCGCCTTTGCCGTTCAGTATAGCGAGCACCCACGGAATAAACAAATCGCCCTTGAAATCGATTTTTTTGCCCCCACACTGTGAGATAGCTCTATTTCCGAACGAAAGGGAACGAACGATGCGTTTCGACAAACTCACCACCAAATTCCAGCAAGCGCTCCAAGAGGCGCAAAGTATCGCGGTAGGGAACGACAACCAGTTCATCGAACCGCAGCACCTCCTGTTGGCGCTGATCGACCAAGAAGATGGTTCCACGCGGTCGCTCCTGCAACGGGCCGGCGTCAATGTTCCCGGTCTGCGCGCCGCGTTGCAAAAAGCGATCCAAGCGCTTCCCCAAGTCACCGGTACGGGGGGGGAAGTGCAGATCGGACGCGATCTGGCGAACCTGTTGAACCTCACCGACCGCGAGGCGCAAAAGTGGGGCGATCCGTTCATCGCGAGCGAAATGTTCCTCCTTGCCCTCACCGAAGACAAGGGTGAAACGGGGCGGCTCGCCAAAGAGTATGGACTTTCGCGCAAAGCGCTCGAAGCGGCGATCCAACAGGTACGAGGCGGACAAAAAGTCGACAATCCTGAGGCCGAAGCGCAGCGCGAAGCACTCAGCAAATACACCATCGATCTTACCGAACGCGCGCGCCAAGGGAAGCTCGACCCGGTGATCGGCCGGGACGACGAAATTCGCCGTACCATTCAGATTTTGCAGCGCCGTACCAAGAACAACCCGGTGCTGATCGGCGAGCCCGGGGTAGGGAAGACCGCGATCGTCGAGGGGCTCGCGCAGCGGATCGTCAATGGCGAGGTTCCGGAGACGTTGCGCGACAAACGGGTCTTGGCGCTCGACATGGCGGCGCTGATTGCAGGCGCGAAATACCGTGGGGAATTCGAAGAGCGGCTGAAAGCGGTGCTCAAAGAGATCGCGCAGGATGGCCGCGTGATCCTCTTCATTGACGAAATCCACACGATGGTGGGTGCCGGTAAGGCCGAAGGGGCGATGGACGCCGGCAATATGTTGAAACCGGCGCTCGCGCGTGGTGAGCTCCACTGCATCGGGGCGACCACGCTCGACGAGTACCGCAAATACATCGAAAAGGACGCTGCGCTCGAACGGCGCTTCCAAAAGGTGCTCGTCGAAGAACCGACGGTGGAACAGACGATCGCGATCCTGCGGGGGTTGCAAGAGAAGTACGAAATCCACCACGGCGTCGAGATCACCGACCCGGCGATCGTCGCCGCAGCCGAGCTGTCGCACCGCTACATCACCGACCGCTTCTTGCCCGACAAGGCGATCGACCTGATCGACGAGGCGGCGGCACGAATCAAAATGGAGATCGACTCGAAGCCCGAGGCGATGGACCGGCTCGAACGCCGCATCATCCAGCTCAAGATCGAGCGCGAAGCGGTGCGCAAAGAGAAAGACGAGGCAAGCCAGAAGCGGTTGAAGCTGATCGAAGAGGAGCTCGAAAAACTGCAGCGCGAGTACAGCGAACTCGAAGAGATCTGGAAAGCGGAAAAAGCCCGGATCGAAGGCACGAAGCATCTCAAGGAGCGGATCGATCAGTTGCGCGCGCAGATCGCCGATCTGCAGCGTAAAGGGCAATGGGACAAGGTTGCCGAATTGCAGTATGGCGAGCTGCCGAAACTGGAAGCGCAGCTCAAGCAAGCGGAAGAGGCGGAGCAAAGCGGCGCCCCGTTCAAACTCCTGCGCACGCAGGTGGGTGCCGAAGAGATCGCTGAAGTGGTCTCGCGCATGACCGGCATCCCGGTCTCGAAGATGATGCAAAGCGAACGCGAGAAACTTCTCAAAATGGAGGCGTTTCTGCATCGTCGGGTCGTCGGTCAGGACGAAGCGGTGCGGCTCGTCTCCGACGCGATCCGCCGCTCGCGTGCCGGGTTGGGCGACGAAAACCGTCCCTATGGTTCGTTTCTCTTCCTGGGGCCGACCGGTGTCGGGAAGACCGAGCTGTGCAAGGCGCTTGCGGAATTCCTCTTCGATTCGGAGGATCATCTGATCCGGATCGACATGAGCGAATTCATGGAGAAACACTCCGTGGCGCGGCTCATCGGCGCGCCGCCGGGGTACGTCGGTTACGAAGAGGGGGGGTACCTCACCGAGCAGGTGCGGCGCAAACCCTACAGCGTGATCCTGTTCGACGAAGTTGAGAAAGCGCACCCCGACGTCTTCAACGTCCTGTTGCAGGTGCTCGACGACGGCCGGATGACCGATGGGCAAGGGCGTACCGTCGACTTCAAGAACACCGTGATCGTGATGACGTCGAACCTGGGGAGTCAACGCATCCAACAGCTTGCGGACGAAGGGGACTACCAGGTACTGAAACTCGCGGTGATGGCCGAAGTGAAGAACTTCTTCCGCCCCGAGTTCATCAACCGCATCGACGAGGTGGTCGTGTTCCATCCGCTCAAAGACGAGCACATCGCCGGTATTGCGCGGATTCAGCTCAAGCGGTTGGAAAAACGGCTGGCGCGTCACGACATGGCGCTCAAGGTCACCGATGCGGCGCTCATGGAGATCGCCAAGGTCGGCTACGACCCGGTCTATGGCGCGCGGCCGCTCAAACGGGCGATCCAAGAGCACATCGAAAACCCGCTGGCGAAGGCGCTCCTCGAAGGACGGTTCGGCCCGAAAGATACGATCGTGGTCGATCTGCGGGGTGGGCAATTCGTCTTCGAAAAGGGCTGATCGCTCCGCAAACACCCTCCTTTCCGCGATCGCCATGGGCATCTGTGCACTGGGCGCAGGTGCCCATTTTTTTGCCCGAAACTGTGTCAGAATCCCAGGGGTTGCCGCTTGGTGGTGCGCCCAAGAGGGTTGAGTCGGTAACGAAAGGGATCGAGCCGTGTGGGGATACTGCAAATATGCGTGCGTACGGTTCCGCCTGCTGTGGGCCGGTGCGCTCTTCTTTTGCCTCCTGGTCGTACTGGGGACGCGCGCTGCGGCCCAACCGATTCAAGTCATCGACGACACCGGGCGGTCGGTGGTGCTCGTTACCCCGGCACAACGGATCGTGAGTCTGGCACCGCACGTCACGGAAAACCTCTTTGCCGCCGGGGTCGGTGATCGGGTCGTCGCGGCGGTCGACTACAGCGACACGCCACCTGAGGCGGCGCGCTTGCCGCGTGTGGGCGGCTACGCGCGACTCGATCTCGAGCGGATTTTGGCTTTCCAGCCAGATCTCATCGTCGCATGGGCAAGCGGCAACCCCGCGGAGGTGGTCGCGCGCATCGAAGCGCTCGGTGTTCCGGTCTATCGCTCCCAACCCAACCGGCTCGACGACATCGCCAAGACCCTGCGCAACCTTGCCTACCTCGCGGGTAATCCCGCTGCGGGTGAACGGGCCGCGGAGGCATTCTTGGCGCGTCGTGACGCGTTGGCTGCGCGGTATGCGGGGCGTGCCCCAGTCCGGGTCTTTTACCAGATCTGGGATCGCCCGCTGCGCACGATTGGCGGGCAGCAGATCCTTACCGACGTGATGCGCCTCTGTGGTGGTGTGAACGTCTTCGGAGCGCTTGATGCGCTGGCGCCCACCGTTTCGGTCGAAGCCGTGCTCGCAGCGGACCCCGAGGTGATCGTCGCAAGCGGCATGGGGGAAGAACGCCCTGATTGGCTCGACGCGTGGCGCGCGTGGCCGCAACTCACCGCAGTTCGTGCGGACAATCTGGTTTTCATCCCCCCGGCACTCTTGCAACGTCCGACGCCGCGGCTGCTCGATGGGGCGGAGCAGCTCTGTACGGCGCTCGAAGCGGCGCGCAGCCACCTAGCGGCGCTGCGTCACGTTCCTGCTTCGGCAGGCACGAAATGACGCCGTGGCGGATTGCCGCACGCAACAAGCGAAAGGCCATAGAGCGTGCTCAACCGTTCCGCAGTCAAGAGGGTGGCGGCTTCGCCCACCTCGGTGTCGCCATCAGGGGAAAGTAGCACCGCGTGGGTTGCGTAACGTGCCGCCCAATTGAGGTCGTGCAGGGCAGCGATCACAGCGGCCCCGGCGCGACAGCGCGCCGCCAACTGTTCGAGCACTTGGCGCTGATGGCGCAGGTCGAGGTGATTGGTTGGCTCGTCGAGCAAGTACACGTCCGGTTGCTGCGCCAGTAGGGTGGCGATCGCAACGCGCTGTTTTTCCCCGCCGGAAAGGGTATGCAACCGGCGCGCTTCGAAACCAGTGAGATCGACCGCCGCCAGCGCTTCACGGGCGATTGCAACGTCGGCTGCCGTCTCCCAACCCCAGCGGCTCAAATAGGGGTGGCGCCCCACGAGCACCGCTTCGAGCACTGTCGCTTCGCTGGGGAAAAATGGGCTCTGCGCCAGCCAGCCGCGTCTTTGCGCCTGCTCACGCGCAGACCATTGCGTCAAGGGGCGACCCGCAAGCGTGATCGCTCCGGCGGTAGCACGCCGTAATCCGGCCAACGTCGCCAACAAGGTCGATTTGCCTACGCCGTTGGGGCCGAGTACCACCCACCATTCACCCGAATGGACGGAGAGGGAGAGGCCACGGCACAACGTGCGGTGCCCCAGCGTGAGCGTGAGTGCGTCGGCGGCAAGGAGCGGTGGGGTGGGCATCGCGCGTTTTTCGTCTTCGTTAGATGCGCGCGCGCGCCAAAAGCCACAAAAAGAACGGGACACCAAGAAGCGCCGTCACGATGCCCACGGGCAATTGCAATGGCGCCCAGAGCGTTCGCGCTGCGGTGTCGGCCACCATCAAGAGGGTTCCCCCCGCAAGGATGGAACAGGGAATCAACCAGCGGTGGTCGTTGCCGATCATGATGCGCACGGCGTGCGGCACGATGAGCCCAACGAAACCCACTGATCCGACCAGCGTTACCGCGGTGGCGGTCAGAAGCGACGCCAGCAGGTAGAGTCCCCACCGCAACTGCGCCACAGGGACACCCACGCTCTGGGCTGTCGCCTCACCATACGCAAGCGCGTTAAGATCGCGCCCCCACGGTACGAGCAGGAGCGATGCCACGATGAGCGTTGCCATCGGCCACGGCGAAAAGGCGGCGCCGCTGGCATCCCCCATCAGCCAAAAGAGCATCGAATGGAGTCGCTGCTCCGGCGCCAACGTAAGCAGCAGCGCGACCACGGCGCTTGCGCCCGCTGCAACGATCACGCCGGTGAGGATGAGCCGCGTGGCCGACCAAGGGCCGGCACCGCGCGCCAAAGCGAAGACGAGCGCCATGACGACGACAGCACCCGCAAACGCCGCCGCGGCAACCGTAAGTCCCGCCGCGCCGAGCACAATCGCAGCGAGCGCCCCCACCGCCGCGCCACTTGAGACGCCGAGCACGTAGGGGTCGGCCAAAGGGTTGCGCAATAGCGTCTGCATGAGAAGCCCAGCAAGCGCAAGCAACGCGCCGGCACACCACACCGCGGCGGCACGCGCGCCGCGCAATCCCCATACGACGGGAAACGCGGGATGGTCGGGACGCCACACCGCTTCCCAGACGGTTGCAACCGAAAGCGGTAGCGCGCCGACCCCCAGCGCCAAGAGAAACCCCGCACCGGTCAAACCCACGAGCAAAAGCAGCAACGCGGCACGGTGCTCTGCAAACGGCATCGGCGAACGGAGACTTTAGTCGCGGTACCGCAAACCGACGAAAAACGTCCGCCCCGGTTGACGATAGGTCGCGGCCGTCTCATAGGTTTGAGCGAAAAGATTGCGGACTTCCGCTTCCAAACGCCACGACCGCGTTAGCGCGTAGTGCCACCAGAGGTCGGTTCGCCCGTAGCCGTCGAGTCGGGTGGTATTGGCGACATTGTCCCAGCGGGCGCGCTGGGCGTTGAGGTCGATCCCTGCCTGCCACCGTTTCGCGTCGTAGAGGAGCGCAGCTGAGAGCGCGGCAGGAGCCCGACGGGGCAGCCGCTTCCCTGTGGCTTCGTCGGTGGCAGTGAGCCAGTCGGCGTTGACCCGAAGCGTCCACGCGTCGAAGCGGTTGCTCAGCGTCAGTTCCGCCCCTTTGATCCGAGCACGCGCGACGTTTTCTGGCGGCCAACCAGCGATGAGGTTTTTGACCCGCGCATCGAAAAGCGTCAGCTCCGCAGCGGTGACGCCACGCTGCCAGCGGATCCCCACCTCTTTTTCGTAAGCCGTTTCCGGTTTCAGATTCGGATTGCCGCCGCCAAAACCGGTGTCGGGCCAGTAGAGCTGGTTGAAGGTCGGCGCTTTGAACGCGCTGCTTGCGGCAACCCGCCCCTGCCATTGCGGCGTGAATTGGTAGCGATAGGCCGCCTGGCCCGTGGTTTTCCCCCCGAACTGGGTGTTGTCGTCATAGCGGGTGGTGAGCTGCCAGCCGTGGGGGCCCTCTTCGGCTTGCCAACCCAGAAGGTAGCCGCGAACGGTTCGGCTGGTGCGGGTGTAGCGGGTGGTCGCGTCCACTTCGGTCGCGGTGAGGTCGAACGCGGCTAGGAGCACCCCGAGCGGCAACGCCACCTCGTTTTGCCAACTGAGTTGGCGCTGTGCCGTCGCGAAGCGACTCATGCTGCTGGCGCTCGCAAGCGCTTTCGACGTATCACGGGTTTCGCCCACACGCAGTGTGGAGAGCCACTCTTTCGTGAGGGGCAGGTGGGCAGTGACTTGGTTGCTGGTGAGGTCTTTGTGCAGTAACGCATTGTACGTACCCGAACCCCAGGCGTCGTATTCGTTGCGACCGCGGGTTGCGAAACTCGCGAGCGCGATTTCGCCGCCGTTGGCAAGCGACCAAGCAAGATGGGCGCTTGCGAAACGGTTGCGCCAACCGTCGCGGTCGGGTTGGTGGTTGGAATTGGCCGGCGTGGTCGCGTCGATCCCCTGGGTTCCTTCGCCGCCCAGGTCGAGTGCGTAGCGAAAGCGGGTAGTGCCACCAGAGGCGCCAACGCTCGTCAAGTACTGTTCGTGACTTCCCACACCGACGAACGCGCGCCGGTGGGGGGCTTCGGTCCCTTTGCGGGTAAAGATTTGAATCACGCCGCCGATCGCGTCCGATCCATACAGAGCGCTTGCCGGGCCGCGAACGATCTCGATCCGTTCGATCGTTTCAAGCGGTATCGCCTCCAGGGTTGCGGTCCCCAAGGTCGCGGAACCGATCCGCATTCCGTCGATGAGCACTAGTGTATGACGCGCTTCGGCACCGCGCAGAAAGAGTGATGCCGACGCGCCAGGGCCGCCGTTTTGTGCGATCCGAACCCCCGGGGTCTGGTTCAATAGGTCGACGAGGGTGCGCGCCCCACTGTGTTCGATCGCGTCGCGGGTGAGCACGGTTACTGCCGAGAGCGACGCGTCGGTACGCGTGGGCGTGCGGCTTGCGGTAACCGCGATCGTCGGCAGTGTCGGGTCGAACGCAGACATTTGCGCAACGGCGAGCGGCGTAAAGAGAGAACCCAGAGTCAAAAGAAGAAATTGCCCCTTTCTGGGGCGAGCCAGAGCGGTTACGGACATGAGCAAATACTCCCAACGTTAGCCATTCCCCCGTGGCTAAGGTGGTGGAACCCATTCGCGGCCGGTCTCCGGGCTCGGGCTATTTTCCACACCGCCTTCCCAGTCAGCCCACCCGATTCGAGCAGCGCTGCCAGTGGCGTGATGGTGCGGACAAAACCCCTACCGTTGCGGGGGCAGCAGCAGCTTTGCACCGGGGAGTCGGTGCGCACTGCTTTCCCGTTTCACCGCATCGACCAGAGGGGCGGATGCGGCACCGCGAACACGAATGAAATGCAGTAGCGAAGTATACGATTTAGCGAGCGCCAAGGTCAATATCGACCGCTTTCGCCGCGCGCGCACCGCTTGCGAGCGCCGAGACGACGTTGGGGAAATCGCGTTCGACGAGATCGCCCGCGGCGTAGAGGCGCAAAAGCGGCGTTCGCCCCCACCGGTCGGTGATGAGGTAGCCTGCCGCATCGCGGGCGAGCGCCGTGGCGGCGTCGCCAAGCGCCGCAACCAACCATTCGCTGTTGGGGGCGTAACCGATCAAGAAATGGAGGCGGTCGACCGTTGCGGCTTCCGTTTTGTCGGAAACGGTCTGCCAATGCGCAACGAGTTTCCCCGCTTCTCGACAAACGGCACGTAGGGCGGCTTGAGCAACCACCCGCACCCGGTCGGCGAAGCGTGCGGCCGCTTCACGAAGTTGCCGTTGCGCGCGCGGCTGGGATCGGCAGAGGATGAGCGCATGGCCGCCCAACTCAGCGATCATTTTGGCGTTTTCAAAGGCGTTGTCACCGCCGCCAACGATCAGAACGGTTTTGCCTTGGCACTGCTCGAGGTCACGGAACGCAAAGGGGCCATAAGCGACCTCTCCTTCGGTGAGCTCTCCCATTCCGGCCACGGTCGCAACCGCCTCGGGGCCGCGGTAGCGCAAACCGGTGGCAACGATCACTGCGGCGGCGTGTCGCGGTGTGTCGTCTGCAAGGAAGAGTCGCCACCCCTGTGGGATCGGAACCAACCGGTGCACTGTACGACCGCATTCGATCGCGATGGCTAAGGCTTCGGCATGTGCGACGAAGCGCTCGCTCATCGCAACGCCGGTCAGCCCGTGATGCCCCAAAACCCACTCGTTGGCCAGAAAATTGAAGCGCAGAATGCCGCCTGGCGCATCAGCCGCTTCGAGTACGAAGGGGGTGTAACCCAGTTGTTTTAGCCAGAGCGCGGCCGAAAGTCCCGCTGGGCCTGCGCCGATGACCGCAACGCTCAAAGAATCTGACATGCCTCGTCGAATGCCAGGCGGGGGTTGCGCGGATACAACTTGCTCGGATCTCCGACACCGAGGTTTACGAGAAACAAAGAGCGAATCGTCGTGCCGGCAAAGAAGAGCTGATCGGCACGCGCTTTGTCGAACCCAGCCATCGGGCCGCAATCGAGCCCCAGCGCGCGCGCGGCGAGGATCAGATAAGCGCCTTGCAGCGCAGCATCACGAAATGCGGTTTCGCGGGCAAGAGCCTCGTTGTGTGCAAACCAAGCGCGGGCGTCGGTATGGGGAAAGAGCTTCGGCAGCTGTTCATAGAAGGCAAGATCGTAACCGATCAACACGGTGACCGGCGCCGCCATGGTTTTCTCGACGTTTCCAGGGTCGAGGGTCTCTTTGAGCTTGGCTTTCGCTTCGGGCGACTTGATGAAGCGAAAGCGGGCCGGGCATCCGTTCGCAGCCGTTGGTCCCCACTTAAGGAGATCGTAGAGCGTGCGTAGGGTGTCGTCTGGGATGGGTTCTGGCAAGAAACCGTTGTGCGAGCGGGCTTCGGTAAAGAGTTGCGCCAGCGCGGCGTCAGAAAGCGCAGGGTTCATTTCTGGCTCCTTGAGGGGGTTTGCTGAGCAAAGATGATACCGCACGCAGAGCGCGCTGATGCGATCTGCCCACTCAGAGGAGCACCAGGTTGTCGCGATGGATCAATTCGGGTTCGTCGACATAACCCAAAAGAGTTTCGATTCGCTGACTGGGTTGCCCAGCGATGCGGCGGGTTTCGTGCGCGGCGTAATTGACGAGCCCGCGCGCCACTTCGCGCCCGTCTGGCGCGCGGCACGAAACGACTGAGCCCCGCGGGAACTCCCCCTCACACCGCGTAACGCCCACCGGCAGCAAGCTTTTGCCCGCTTGGAGTGCGGCAACTGCGCCTTCGTCGAGCCAGAGGATTCCTGCGGTTTTGAGGTGGTCGGCGAGCCACTGTTTTCGGGCGGCAAGTGGCGTGGCGCGCGCCTTCAACCAGGTGCCGATCGGTTCGCCCGTGGCCAAGCGGACGATGACGTTCGGTTCGCGGCCAGAGGCGATCACTGTGTGTGCGCCGCTGCGGCTTGCTCGTTCTGCTGCGCGGACTTTGGTGATCATGCCCCCTTTGCTGATCCCCGTACCGGCGCCACCCGCCATCAACGGCAGCGCAGGATCGTCGGCGTTTGCTTCGGAGACCAACGTGGCGTTCGGATCTTTGCGGGGGTCAGCGGTAAAGAGCCCCGCCTGGTCGGTGAGGATGAAGAGGGCGTCGGCGTCGATCGCGTTCGCAACCAGAGCGCCCAGCGTGTCGTTGTCCCCAAATTTGATTTCGTCGGTGACGATCGTGTCGTTCTCATTGACGATCGGCACGATGCCAAGGGTGAGGAGCGTGGTGAGCGTGCTGCGGGCGTTGAGGTAACGGGTGCGGTCCGCCAGGTCTTCGTGGGTAAGGAGGATTTGCGCGGTGTGGCGGTGGTGCGGACGAAACGCCTGCTCCCACGCTTCGACGAGCGCCGCTTGGCCGACAGCGGCGGCCGCTTGCAACAGATTCAACGCTTTGGGCCGTGCGCGCCACCCCAGACGGTGCATCCCACAGGCGATCGCGCCGGAGGAGACCACGCACACCTCTTTGCCTTGGGCAACGAGATGTGCGATCTGCCCCGCCCACTCCGAGAGCCGCTGGGTGTCCAATCCCGCGCCATCGTTGGTGACGAGGGCGCTTCCCACTTTGACGACCAGGCGACGGGCTTGCGCCAGCGCAGTGCGTGGGGTCGTTAGACTGCCAGAGGTGGCCTCACGCGTGGGATGTTCGGCCATCGCTCGCATCCCAGTTCATCGGTTCGCGCGCCATCGGATCCGAATCCGCGTCGTCTGCTTCGGGGGGTGTCTGGTGTGCTTTCGCGGCGTCCACCGCGTCTTGAATCGCATAGACGAGCGCTTGGCACCCTTCTCCCGTTGCTGCGCTGATCGCAAACCAACGGTCGACGGAGCCGAACCGGTCGAGGAACGCGCGATAGCGCTCGGCACGTTCTGCTTCCGGGATCAGGTCGATCTTGTTGAAGACGAGCCAGCGCGGTTTCCGATGGAGCGTTTCGTCGTAACGGCGCAGTTCTTCGACGATCGCTTGCGCGTCGCGCACCGGATCGGCGTTTGGGTCGATCGGGGCGAGATCGACTAGGTGCAGTAACAGCGCGGTCCGTTGCAGGTGGCGCAAGAAGCGGTGTCCCAGTCCGGCGCCTTCGCTCGCCCCTTCGATCAACCCCGGAATGTCGGCGACGACGAAGCTGCGGTCGACGTCGGTGCGAACCACGCCCAGATTGGGGTAGAGGGTGGTGAAGGGGTAGTCGGCCACCTTCGGACGGGCCGCGGAAATTTGCCGGATCAGGGTCGATTTGCCAGCGTTCGGCAATCCCAGCAGACCGACGTCGGCGATCACCCGCAATTCGAGTTCGAGCCGTTTGTGTTCCCCCGGTTCGCCGCGCGTGAATTGGCGCGGGGCGCGGTTGGTGCTCGATTTGAAGTGGAGGTTGCCCAAGCCTCCGCGGCCGCCGCGCGCGATCAGCGCACGTTGCCCAGGTCGCGCCAAATCGGCGATGATTTCGCCCGTGTCGGCGTCGCGCACCACGGTGCCTACGGGGACACGGACGATGAGATCGGCACCAGCTGCGCCGTACTGGTCACGCCCGCTGCCCGGCTCTCCGTTTTGCGCGCGAAAGATGCGGGTGTAACGGAAATCGATGAGGGTGTTGAGGTTGGGGTCGGCTTCGAAATAGATGCTGCCGCCGCGGCCGCCGTCGCCGCCGCTTGGCCCCCCTTTGGGAACGTATTTTTCACGCCGAAAGGCGGCACATCCGTCGCCGCCTTTCCCTGCGATCACTTCGATGCGCGCTTCGTCGAAAAACTTCATGGCTACCTCTGACGCGGGGCGACGAAGCGCACCCGATCCGTACCGATCAGGCGTTCTCTTGAACCGGACGGATATTGACGAAACGGCGCTGCTTCGGCCCTTTCACGACGAACTCGACCACCCCGTCGATGCGCGCAAAGAGGGTGTAGTCTTTGCCGCAGCCGACGTTTTCGCCGGGGTGGAACTGCGTTCCGCGCTGCCGAACGATGATGTTGCCCGCACGGACGAACTGCCCACCGTAACGCTTCACTCCGAGCCGTTTCGACTCGGAATCGCGACCGTTACGGGAACTCCCACCAGCTTTTTTGTGTGCCATTTCTGACTCCTTGCAAAAACCGAAAACCCGATCAACCTTCGATCGCGTCGATGCGGATTTCGGTGTAATTCTGCCGATGCCCTTGCCGCTTCATGTAGTGCTTACGGCGACGCAATTTGAAAATCCGGACCTTGGGGTGGCGTCCGTGTGCGACCACAGTGGCTTTGACAACGGCGCCGTCCACCAACGGGGTTCCGACTTTGACCGTGTCGCCGCTGCCGACCATCAGGACGTCGGTCAGCGAGAGCTCTGTGCCCACTTCTGCCGGTATCTGTTCTACTTTGATCTTTTCGCCGACGGATACGCGATACTGCTTGCCGCCGGTTTTTATGACCGCATACATGGCGCTGCTCCAGTCTATTCAAGCTAAGGGATGAAGAACATAGAATTTTATGATTTTGTCGCAGTTTCGTCAATGGCTTGGTACCCGTCAGACGTCTGAGCGCAACAATATCCGCCATTCGGTCCCCCTTCTGGCCCCAGCTCGATCAGCCAGTCGGCGTGGCGCAAAAAATCGGGGTCGTGTTCGGCAGCGATCAGCGTGTGTCCCGCGTCGCGCAACAGAAAGAGTGCGGTGAGCAGTTTTTCGATATCGGCGAAATGCAGCCCCGTGGTGGGTTCGTCCAGAAGGTAGAGCGTCGGTGAGGGGGCGGGTTTGGCGAGTTCGCGCGCCAATTTGAGCCGTTGCGCTTCGCCGCCGGATAGGGTGGGCGCCGGTTGCCCCAGCGGCAGGTAATCGAGCCCGAGTTGAACGAGCGTGGTCAGCACGCGGCGGATCTGAGGATGGTTGTCGAAAAGCTTCAGCGCGTCTTGTGCCGAAAGCGCGAGCGCCTCGCTGATCGTCACTCCTCGATAGCGAATTTCCAAGGTTTCGCGATTATAGCGGGCACCGTGGCATGCGGGGCAGGGTTCGATCACCGGTGGAAGGAACTGCATCTCGATTTTTCGCCACCCTTCGCCCTGACACACTTCGCACCGTCCGCCCCGGACGTTATACGAAAACCGGCTGGCAGAGTACCCGCGGGCGCGTGCTTCGGGGGTCTGCGCGAAGAGATCGCGCAACGCACCCATGATCCCGGTAAACGTCGCAGGGGTGGAACGCGCGTTGTGCCCGATGGGCTGCTGGTCGACGGTGATGATGCGCTGCCAAGGCAGTGGCTCATCGCCCGTCGCGGCGGAACTGGGCGGCGCCGCGCAGGTGCCGGGCATGAGTCGGCCCCAAGCGGGGTCGCTGGGCTGTTTGGCGAGCGTCGCACGCACGTACGGTTCGAGCGCGTCGAAAAGCAGTGACGATTTTCCCGCGCCGGAAACTCCGCACACAGCGATCAGGGCGCCTACCGGGTAGGCGATGGGGTCGCCTTTGAGATTGTGCACGCGGGCGCCGAGATGCCACACGGCGGGGTGCTCTGGCGCGATCGGTTTGCGGTGCGCGGAGAGATCGATCGGTTTGCGCAGAAAGTGGCCCGTGGGGGTGTTCGCGGCGGTGAGACCGCGATAATCGCCTTGATAGACCACTTCTCCGCCGTGTGCTCCGGCACCCGGACCGATTTCGATCAGGTGGTCGGCAGCGTGCATCGTCGTTGCGTCGTGTTCGACGACGACAACGGTATTGCCCGCGTCGCGTAACTGCTCGAGCGCGGTGAGCACTTTCCGGATGTCCCGCGGATGGAGTCCGCTCGTGGGTTCGTCGAGGACGAAGAGCACGCCCGAAAGCGCGTTACTCAGTTGGGTGGCGAGTCGCACCCGCTGCCGTTCGCCCCCGGAAAGGGTGGGGGTGCGTCGGGCCAAAGTCAGGTAGCCCAACCCCAACGCAACCATCTGTCGGAGGCGCACCTCGATCAACTGAAGGATCGGTTGCGCAACCGGATGGGTGTGGTAGTGCGCTGACCATTCGCGAACGGCAGAATGCAACGCTTCGAGAGGCAGCGCTTCGAGTTCCGGTAAGGTTGCGCCCTCGAATCGGACCGCGCGAGCGGCGGGGTTGAGACGGGTACCAAGACAATCGGGGCACAGGTGGGTGTGGTCCGCTGGTGGGGGGTTGGCTGGTGCCGTTTGGGGTGGCTGGGCGCGCTCGATCATGCCTAGGCCATGACACGTGGGGCAGGCACCGGCGGGGTGATTGAACGACAAATGGTGTGGCTCGAGTTCGGCCGCAGTGAAACCGCACCGCGGACAGGTGGGGTGGGTATCGAAGCGTAGCGTTGCGCTCTGGTCGAGGTCACAAACCAGCGCGGTTCCGGAACCGAGCGTCAAAGCGTGTTCCAGGCTGTCAGTGAGCCGCGCGCTCTGCTCGGGGCGAACTTTCAGACGGTCGATCACCACCGCCGCGTTTTCGGGGATGGGGCCGAAGCACGAATCGAGCTCGACCGTTTGCTGGTCATGCCAGAGACGGGCGTAACCAGCAGCGCGCAATGCCTCAAAGGTGGTGAGGTGGTTGGGAAGCGCGCGTTTCGGAACCAGCAGCGCAATCCGCGCTCCTTCCCAGCGGTTCAGTACGGTATCGCGGATTTCGGCCAGCGAATGACGGGCCAGGGGTTCGTCGGGATGGTGGGGGCAGTGCGGCGTTCCCAGCCGCGCGAACAGCAAACGCAACGCGTCAAGCACCTCGCTCATCGTGCCGACCGTCGAACGGGGGGAAGCGTTGAGGGTCTGTTGCGTCAGGGCGATCGCTGGGCGTAATCCGCTGATCCAGTCGACGTCGGGCCGTGGCAGTTGGTCGAGCCACTGTCTGGCGGAAAGCGAAAGGGCATCGAGGTAACGCCGCTGCCCCTCGGCAAAGAGGGTGTCGAACGCCAGGGATGATTTCCCGGAACCGGATACGCCGGTGATCACCGTTATCTGGTTGTCGGGTATCGTGAGGGAGATATTTTTGAGGTTGTGGGTGCGAGCACCGCGAATGGTGATCATGGAACGTGACTTTGCTGGTGGGTCGTGCAGGATTCGAACCTGCGACCAACGGATTAAAAGTCCGCTGCTCTACCAGCTGAGCTAACGACCCACTCTGGTTTGCCCGGCGTTGCACCGTGCGAAGAGCCGCTATGGTACGGATTTTTGTTTCGCGTGTCAACCCATTCCTGAAAGAGAGGCGCTGTGGAACAATAACACGTAACGAAAAGTTGAGGTATTCGCGATGCTCGATCGTGAGGGTTATCGCCCAAACGTGTGCATCGTCTTGGTTAATGCGCGTAATCAGGTTTTTTGGGGAAAACGGATCCGTGAGCATTCGTGGCAGTTTCCACAAGGGGGGATCAAGCAGGGGGAGACCCCTGTGGAAGCGATGTACCGCGAGCTCCATGAAGAGATCGGTCTCAGACCCGAACATGTGGAGATTCTCGGCCATACGCGCGATTGGCTCAAGTACGATGTGCCCCGCCGTTGGATCAAGCGCCAATGGCGAGACAGCTACCGTGGGCAGAAACAGTTGTGGTTTCTCCTGCGCTTCGTCGGACGGGATTTCCAGGTCAGCTTGCGCGCCACGCACCACCCCGAGTTCGACGCGTGGCGCTGGGCTTATTACTGGGTTCCGTTGGGTGGGGTGATCGCGTTCAAACGCCCCGTTTACCAGCAGGCGTTGGTCGAGTTGGCCCGTTTCCTGCCCGTACCGCCCCCGCCGCAGCGTTCGGACTATGCCCAACTGTGGCGCAAGCAAGCGGGGGAGCGAGGGGCGCAACAGGAGGCGTTGCTGCCCATCTCTCAAGAGCCGGTTTATTGTTGATCACGTTTCGTCGATGATCTCCCACGTGTGCTCGATCTGCGCGGTCTTGCCGAGCATGATCGACGCGGAGCAATATTTTTCCGCGGAGAGTTCAACGGCACGCTTGACTTTGTTGGGGTCGAGGTTACGCCCCTTCACCAGGTAGTGGAATCGGATTCGGGTAAAGACTTTGGGGTCCTTCTCTGCGCGCTCCGCGGAGAGCGTGACCGTGCAGCCGGTCACCGGTTGCCGTCCTTTTTCCAGAATGGCGACGACGTCGAATGCCGTGCATCCCCCGGCACCAGCAAGCAGCAGCTCCATGGGCCGCGGGGCCAAGTTGCGCCCACCAGCCTCTGGCGCCCCGTCCATCACGACCGTGTGTCCCGAGCCGGTCTCTGCGAGAAACGTCTTTGCCGTTACCCAACGAACCGTACATTCCATGCTTTTCTCCTCTTTGATCCATGCTGCCGATTGTAACCAACGTGCTACCCGTCGCGTCTGCGATCGGGAATAAGCGATAGCTAATGATCAATAAAAATTATTATTGTGCAACGCACAAAAAAAGCTTGCATTCTGGCCCGCGGTTCAGTATAGTAACGCCTGAGCGCAACGGAAACGGTTTTTCCGGTGTGCATGGGTGTCTCCTCCACCTCCTCCTTTGGTGTGGATTGTGCGCCGCCACATTCAAGTGGCGGCGTTTTTTTTGCATAAAACGGGTGTGGGGCGCAATGGCGCGCACGGTGATCCATGCGCGTGGTCGAAAAAAACCCGCTTACCCAGTGGGCAAGCGGGTCGAACGGGGGGGGGAGAAGTCCCTAGGAAGGGTGAAAAAGCTTACCGGTGCTTCGGTTTGCGGTGTTCGCCCCGTTTCGGCATGAACTCCTGGTCGAAAATGCGTTTTTGCGCATCTGTGAGCTGATCGTAGAACGATTCGACGATCTGGCGCTCTTTGCGCGCATCTTCGATCATCTCTTGGAGCATCGTTTCGCGCAGTTTCAAGCGCTCCAGTACCTTATCTGTCTCCTGGAACGCATCTTGTTTCGCACGATGCGCTTCGAACCGTTTTTCGTGCAGCGCTTGCCATTCGTTGCGAAACGCTTGCCAAGCCGGTTTCTGCGCCTCGGTGAGTTGCAGGAGAACCTCCAGGCGGTCGAGTTTTGCCGCTTGCCGTTCCGCCATCTGCTCTTTCCACGCTTCGGGGTCGGCAGGCATGCGCGGCCCCATCTCTTTGGGCGCCATCATGCCGGGACCATGAGGCATTTCGTCCATCGGGGAACGTGCCCAGCTGGTCATTGCGGTGGCGACAAGGCCAGAAACCAGAAGGGATGTCAGAGTCGTACGTGCGATTTGCTTGCGTGCCATTTTGCGTTCTCCTGAAAAAGGTTATGGGGTTCGATCGGTCGGGTCAGTCCCGACGGTTGTCATTAGACCATTGGGCGGCAACAGAACGATTGCGCCGTTACGTCAAAACGTAACAAAACGTAACAGCGGCGATGCGTCGCGGAATTCTTTGTACACTTCGGGAAGTTCACGGACGAAAAGGAGCACGGATGGGGTTGCCCTCGGTCTTGGTCGTGGATGACGACCCGGAGTTGCGAACGCTTCTCGTTGCCGATCTCAATCGGCGCGGTTTCGCAGCGCATGCAGTGCGAGACGGTGCAGCGCTCGACGGCGTGTTGGCGCAAGGGCTGCCCGATATCCTCGTGCTCGACTGGATGTTACCCGAAGAGGACGGTCCGACCATTTTGCGACGGCTCCGTGCCAATCCCGCCACTGCCCACTTGCCGGTTTTGATGCTGACGGCGCGCGCCGACGATTTCGATCGGATTGCTGGCTTGGAGATGGGGGCCGATGACTATTTGACCAAACCGTTTCTTCCGCGGGAACTGGAAGCGCGGTTACGAGCGATTCTGCGCCGTACCCGTGGGCTGGGTGGGGGAGCAGCTGCAACGCCGCACGGGTTGGCGCCAACTGCTTGGCGGATTGGGCCGTGGCGTTTCGATGTGGCGCGTCGCTGTCTGGTTGCCGTAGATGGGACGATCCAGCCGCTCACCGGGAGTGATTTCGCGTTGCTCTCTTTGTTCGTGCACCATCCGGGTGAGGTGCTCCATCGCGACTACCTCATGCGCGCAACCCGGGGGCGTGAATCGGACGTTTTCGATCGTGCGATCGACGTTGCGGTGAGTCGGTTGCGGGCGAAGCTCGGGCACGATCGTGACGGGATGCCCCTTTTGCGCGCCGTTCGCGGACAAGGGTACGTGTTGAGCGCATCCGTAGCGGCGGAGGATTCGTGAGCAACGACTGGCAGCAGGCGTGGCGACGACTGCAGATCCGTTTGGTCGCGACGCTGACCCTCCTCATCGTGGTCTTGGTCGCTACCTCGTGGGGATTTTGGGTGGCGATGATCGCCCAAGAACGGCAGGCCCACGTTGCCGAGCAGGTCAAAAACGCATTGACCCAAGCGGCCGAGTTGCTGGCAAACGGTGGCTGGCTGTACGAAGGGGCGACGCCGTTCCCGCCCTTGCTTGTTTGGCAAGGGCTGCCTCCGCCAGGAAGCCAGGTGCAGCCGCTTCGCGATCCGTGGCCGGAGACGTTACCGGGAATCGGTGCACCTGTCGCGTGGGTGAGCGCTGAGCAGGAGGGGGTGACCGTACTGCTTCCGGACGGTCGCCCCCTTTCGGCGACGCTCTTGCTGCCCCCGCCGCCGTCCCGAGAAGGGATGGGGTGGGCGCTTTTGGCCTTGCTGGTCGTTGCAGCCGGAAGTGGTGCGTTGGCCTATTGGGGTTTGCGTCAGGTCATGCAGCCGCTACTGTCCGCAATTTCGGTGGTGGCGCAGGGAACTGTGGCAGCCAACGACGATGCTGCCGCGCACGGTGGCGTTCCCAGGCACCGCGGGGCAACCGCCGCCACCATCGCCTGGTTGGAAGCACAGATCGAACGCCTGGTACGCGAACGCACCTTGCTGATCTCTGGTATCGCACACGATTTGCGAACACCGCTTGCGCGGTTGCGCTTGCGCGCGGAATTGTTGCCTCATGACGAGGTTCGGCAGGGAATCGTGCGCGACCTCGACGAGCTGACCTACCTTGCCGATCAAGCGAACGCCTACCTCCATTCGCTCGCACCGCCGCTTGCGGTGGAATGTCACGATCTGGTGCAGTGGCTGAAAACCCGCTATGGTGATTGGCCAGCGGTGACGCTTGTGGTACCACCATCCGCCCCGCTTGCCACTGACTTCGGTTTGTTGGCGCGCCTCATGGACAATCTGGTCGAAAATGGCCTTGCCCATGCGCAGCGGGTGTGGATTTCACTCGCTCCGGAATCCAACGAGTGGGTCGTGCAGGTCGACGATGATGGCCCCGGTATCCCGGAAGCCGAGCGCGAGCGGGTCTTTGCTCCGTTCGTCCGCCTTGACGCAGCGCGTAGCCGGGAAGCGGGGCGTGGGGTCGGATTGGGGCTGGCGATCGTGCGCAATTTGGCCGAACGGTTGGGAGAAGGGTTACAGCTTGACGATTCGCCGTACGGTGGGTTGCGGGCAATCGTGCCCCTGTACGATTTGGGAGATACACGAAAAAAGGGGCCGAAATGAAACGAGTCTCGCGTTGGGCCGTATGGGTTTTGCTCTGGTCCGTAGTGGGAGCGGGCGTTGCCATCGTTGTTCGTCACCCCTTTCCGATCGACGAGACCCGCTATTTGGCTGTGGCGTGGGAGATGCATTGGCGAGATCGCTGGTTGCTGCCAGTGCTGGAGGGGGAGCCCTACGTGCAGAAGCCGCCGCTTCTTTTCTGGCTGATCCGCGTGGGCTGGCTCGCCTTTGGCGTCTCCGAGGAGTGGCCGAGGGTAGTGGTTGCCCTCTTTGCGGTGCTTGCGCTCTGGGCAACCGCCGAATTGGCCAAGCGCCTGAGTGCGCAATCGGCAATACCCATCCCCGAAGAGGCATCTTGGTTGGCGCCACTGGTGCTTGCCGGCTTCGTTGCTTGGCCGGCCTGGAGTAGTGCGCTCTACTTCGATGTGCCCCTGACCGCTTGCGTCGTCTTGGGGGCATTGGCACTCGTTCGTCTGGCAAGCACGGGACAAGGAGGCGTTTGGCTTGCGCTGGCAACGGGATTTGGGGCGCTCATGAAGGGGCCGCTGGTGGCGATCCCCTTTGTGGGTTTGGTGGCGCTTCTGCCTATTTGGGCGGTCTGGCACCCGTGGCGTCTCCGGTTCCGACTTCAGTTGCGGGCGATTGGCTGGGGAGTGGTGGGCGCGCTCCTGCCGCTAGCCTGGCTTTTGGCGGTGTATGTTACTTACGGCAGTGACGTGGTTGGGGAGGTGCTGCGCGCGCAAGGAATAGGCCGGTTGGAGGAGGGAGCCGACCATGCCGCGCCCGGCTGGTGGTATCTGCCGGTGGTCGTTGCGATGGTCTGGCCGATGGGCTGGTTTGGGGGCGCATGGCGGCAACTCTGGCGGGCGAGGGCTCTCCCGGCGGTGCGGTTTGCGTTCGCTGCGGTTCTCCCCTCGCTCCTTATTCTGAGTGCGATTGCCGGAAAACGGGCGCAGTATCTGTTGCCGCTCCTACCTTTTTGGGCGCTGGCGTTTGCTCTTGGCGCGTTGGGAAAGTGGCGCGAAGAAGAGGCAGCAACCCGAGAACGTTGCCAAGAGCGTTCGCTGGTGCAATGGGGGCAGGCGTTGCCGCTTCTGCCGATGCTCGGTGGGGGCCTACTCCTTGTAGTGGCCCCGATGATTCCCAAATGGCGCGAGAATGTCGCGTGGCTCACCCCCCGTTGGGCAGTCGTCGGGTTGGGGCTCCTTCTGCTCTTTGTTGCCGCGTGGTGGGTTGCCACGTGGTTGCGTCGGGTGGCGCAAGGGGGAAGGGGATGGCAAAGCATACCCCATTCCCTCCATCCCGCAGCGACGGCGATTTGCCTAACCTGGAGCGTGGTTTTATGGTTCAACGCCACCGCCTCGTGGGCCAGCGACGGCGCCTTCAATCCGCAACCGATCGCTGAGCGGCTATCGGCCGCGCAAGCGGCGGGGCGGCCGGTCGTTTGGGTGGGAGGGCGCCATCACGCCGCCTGGCATTTCGCTGCACGTCGTACCGAACCCCTCCCGCGAATCGCGCCGGAGGCGCTACCCGATTGGCGGGCGCGTCATCCCGACGGGTTGGCGCTCGTTCCGGTCAGTAACCGCACACTTTTGGCGCAATACGACGATTGTCTGCGCTGGCGTAGCGACTGGGTCTGTTTCCTGGCTCACTGAATCGCCCACCATGCGCCAACGAGCGCCGCAATCGCAAGGGGAACGACACCCCACCTCCTGGGGGAGGAGATTCCTTCTTCGGCGTGGGCGACCTGTTTGATCCCAGTCACCATCGCCCGTGGCAAGGACTCGCGGTGGGCGATGCTGCCCACTGTAACCCCGATGAGATGGACCGCGATGGCCAGAAGAAAGAGGTTGGCCAACGCTTCATGGCTCTCCTCAAGCCACTTACCCCCCCAATCGTTGAACGTGAGCCAACCGGTCAATGGTGTGATGACCGCCAGCAACAGGAGGGCGACGACCGCATAGCCGCCTGCCGGGTTGTGGCTCGTATAGTGGGGCGCCGTTTGACCACTCAGGAGCGCGGCGGCGAGAGCGCGTAGGTAGGCGACCGCTTCGTGTGGGGGACGGATGAATGCCGTAAAGCGCGCAGGAGACGATCCAACCAACCCCCAGAGGATGCGAAAAAACGCGATCCCCAACGCCGCTCCGCCGCTTGCGGCATGAATCAGGCGCAGCGTTTCGAACTCGCCCGTCAGCCAGGCAATTGATACGGTAACAGCCAGGAGCCAGTGGCTAACCCGAACCGGCAGGTCCCATACCAGTGCGCGCGCGCGATGGGATTGCGGTGCATTTGCCATCACCGATCCTCCCGCTTGGTCGCTTGAGGAAGACGGACGTCGTGCTCGTCGAATAGACCCCGTTCAGCCCCTTGGTGGCAGGCGCCACAATTCGCTGGCGACAGAACCGCAGAGCTTTGCCAGAGCGATGCAGAAACTTTCCGATGTTCTTTCAGAAAATAGCTCGTTTGGGTAAGACGCGGAGGATTGCCGGGCGCGTTGCCCACTTTTCGAGGGTCCCCAGCCTCTCGGATGAGGTAGTCGGTGATGGCTTGCGTAGCCGCTTGCGACAACGCCACGCTTTCGCCATAATGGTGTTCAAGCTCAGCCATCACGGTGCGCCAATCGTTCGCATTGAGGAGTCTGGGCGGAAAAGGAACATGGCAGCTGCCACACTCGTCGCGAAACGGTTGCGGCGCCGTTTGGAGCCAATCGCTGCGCTGATCGGCAAAGGCGGGGAGCAGCGCACAAAAGCTGAGCGAAGCCCCAACAGCGAGTGGGCGGATGAAAGAGAGTTGGCACGGCATCGGATCGCTCCTTTAGCGAAGGGTGGAGAGAAAAGCAAGAAGGTCGGCCTGCTCCTGCAGCGTGCATTCCCGACCGACCACTTCCGTACAGTTACGGCGGAACCACTTGGCGATTTTCGCCGAATCGGTGAACCGCTCCGGGTTGGCTACTGGGGCCAACGGCTTGATGCGCTTACCGGTGATGGTGTGGCGCCCCTCCTGGCGCGGGTCATCGCCGTGGCAACTGCTACAGGAAGGCATTGTGCTGTTGTGCGCAAAGCGAGTGAAATAGAAAGTTCGCCCCCGCTCAGAACTGGGTTGAAAATTCGGGTCTTGCTGTTGGGCTGCTTGCGTCAGCCGCGCAAGTTCCGCCGTAGGCTGCGCGGCCCAAACCAGGGTGCCGCCGTGGGCGAGTACCGCTAGGGTTGCCAGGATCCCAATGCGCCGCAACATTCGTGCCTCCTTTCGTCGTGTCGCTCGGATCATGCGATTGTGGGGCAAGCATCTGAACGGCAGATGAATGTGCCATTCAGCTTCGGTTCATCCTCGCGCGATATTTTGGGTGCGGTATTGGTGAGAAAGGGTACGGGGGTATGAAGCGAAGGGTGACCGCGCGCGCGAAGCGGGCGCACGGTGTGCGCTACTCCCTGGTAGGTATCGCAGTGGCCTGCGCCTGCCTTACGGTCCTGCCGTTTGGCCACGCCGATGAGCGTAAACTCCGGCATGAGGAGCTCTTTGACGCGGTGCGTGTAGGGAAGATCGTGCCGCTTGAGTCGCTCCTTGCTCAGCTGCGCGCGACACTCCCGGGGGAATTGATCGAAAGCGAGTTGGAACGCAAGGCGTGGTCTCCTTCGGGGTGGGTCTATGAGGTGAAGTGGCTTACCCATGACGGGCGGCTCCTCAAGCGCTACTACGACGCGCAGACGGGCCAGCTGTTGCGCGAGAAAACGGAGTGACGATGCGTCTTTTGCTGGTTGAAGACGATCCAGAGCTGCGTGCGCAGCTTGCCGCAGAGCTTCGCCAGGCCGGTTTTGCGGCCGACGTCGCTGCCTCGGCGCGGGCCGCGACCGCGTGGGTGCGCGAAGGGGTGCATGATCTCATCATCCTCGACCTGGGGCTGCCGGATGGCGATGGGGTTGCGCTCCTCAAAGCGTGGCGCGCTGAGGGGGTGTCTATCCCTGTGTTGATCCTTACCGCGCGTGACGCCTGGTTCGAAAAAGTGAGTGGGATCGAAGCAGGCGCGGATGACTACGTCACCAAACCCTACCATCCCCAAGAGTTGTTGGCGCGTGTGCGGGCGTTGTTCCGCCGCGCCGTTGGCACCTCAAACGGCGTCGTGACAGTGGAAGGGCTCGTGATCGACCTGATGGCGCAGCAGGTTCGGCGCAACGGGCAGCCTGTGCCGCTTACCGCGAAGGAGTGGTCGCTTCTCGAGGCGCTCGTCACACGCCCCGGGCGGGTCGTCACCAAAGATTTTTTGCGCGCTCGGCTTTATCACGATGGGGAGGATCCCGATTCCAACACCGTTGAAGTCTTCATGGCCCGGCTGCGCCGCAAACTGCCTGAGCTGCACCTTACCACGGAACGGGGGCTCGGCTACCGGTTGCTGTTGCCCAGGGGGCGAGGGTCTTAGCCGTGGTTGCAACGTTACGGGCGCAATGGATTTTGATCGCTCTTGGGGTGACGACCCTTTCGCTCGCTGCTTTGGCGCTCTGGCTGCAAAATGAGTTTCATGACCATCTCGAGGAGTTGGCGGTAGCGGAACTGCACCACCAGCTCGACGAGGTGACGGCGGTGGTCACGGAACTTTCTGGGGGTGACGCTTCTGGTGGCTTGCCGCAGCGCGTCAGTGAGCAGCTTGGCGACTTGCGGTGGCAAAAACCCTATTCCGGGTGGTATTGGCAGATTGAGCGGCGCTCGGAACCGCGCGGCGTATGGACCTCCCGGTCGCTATGGGATCAGCGGTTGCCAGAAGCGGTAGAAGGCGAGGAGGTCCCGCTCGGTCGGGTACACCGCATCTCTTCGGTGGTCGGACCAGACGGCCAGAAGTTGCTCGTATTGGCGCGGACTCTGGTGACCGAAGAGGGGAGTCGCTGGCGTGTGCAGGTTGCTCGGGATCAGGCGCAGCTGGAGTGGCTTGAGGCCGATTTTCGGCACGAGCTTGCGTGGGCGCTCACAGGGGTGGCCGCGCTGCTCTTGGCAGGCGGCCTGCTGCAAAGCTACCTTGGTATCCGTCCGTTGCAGCAGGTACGCCGCGCCCTCGAGGCGGTGCGCAGCGGTCAAACCGAGCAGGTAACGGGGCGCTACCCGGAGGAGATTGCCGAGGTGGTTGCGGCCCTCAACCATGTGCTGGCTACGCTGCGGCAGCAAAATGAGGCGGCGCGAACCCAGCTTGGGGCGCTTGCGCACGCCCTCAAGACGCCGCTTGCGGCGATCGTTCAGATTACCCGTGAGGGGGCGGGGCAGCCTTGGGCGATGCGAATCGAAGCGCAAGCGGAGCTTGCCCATCAGCACGTGCGCCACTACTTGGCGCTCGCGCGTGCCGAGGCGAGTCGCGCCGCATTGGGCAAACGGGCCAATCTGGCTGAGGTGTTGGCGAAAACTTTGGCTGCGTTTGAGACGATTTTTGCCGAGCGTGCGCTGCGCTGGGAACGCTGCTGGCCAGCAATCTGTTGGGTGGTGGGTGATGCGCGCGATCTCATCGAGTTGCTTGGCAACCTGCTCGAAAATGCGGCACGCCACGCAACCAGCGCGGTGGCGGTGGAGGTAACACCGGAGACGTGCGCCGGCGAGGCGGGGTGGCGGCTGCGCATCGACGACGATGGCCCCGGGTTCGCGGCAACGGCAAGTGGCGCAGTGCCTGCTGACGAAGCCAACCGCGATGCGTCGTCCCCGGAACTGTTGCCCCGTGCCGGGTTGGGGATGACCGTTTCCCGGACCATCGTGAGCGCGCTCGGGGGAACGATTGTGTGGACGCACAGCGAACGGCTTGGGGGGTGTTGCGTCTCGGTTTGGCTCCCCGAGCGCTTCCAGACTCGGTCTCCCCAGTGAAATTGGGCACAGGTTATTCAGGCTGTGTTCATCTTCCCATCGCAAAATGCAAACTGAGCGCACTGCTCACAGGTTCCCTATCGTACGCATGAAGGAGATGATGATGTCGGCAAATGAACTCTATCGATTTTCGATCGCCAATGGTACTGTCTCGGGTGTCTTCGAGATCGAGCACGGTCGGGTGAAAGCCAAAGCGATCAAGCCGGGAACCACCTACACGGTTCAGGGTAACCAAGTGATCAAGACCGAGATCAAGAAAGGGGTTCAGAAGGTAACTGTCTATGACGACAGCGATGGCGACGGGTACTACGTCGAGCTCTCTCATGTAAATACTTGGCCGGGAACCTCAGGCACAGGGAGCGGCGGGGTAACCGGAACTGGGGCAGGGAATCGGGCTGGAACCGCTACTGGACCGGGAACGTTCCGGACCAGTTACGGCAGCCAAAAGCAGTTCCAGTTCAATGCCGACGGTACGCTGCAGGCTGTTCTCGAAGTCAAAAACGGCTGGACGAAAGCGGAATCGCTCTGGCAGTACCGATCGGTCGAAGCGATCGACGATCTGG
Source organism: Hydrogenophilus thiooxidans (assembly GCF_019049855.1). GTDB lineage: Bacteria > Pseudomonadota > Gammaproteobacteria > Burkholderiales > Rhodocyclaceae > Hydrogenophilus > Hydrogenophilus thiooxidans. The sequence continues at coordinate 97,568 of NZ_JAHLSY010000004.1, forward strand.
TGCTCGTTCAAAAAATCACCGGCAAGTGGGAGATCTACCGCGATGGCAACGGTGACGGCGTCTATACCGAAGTAGCCGAAGGGTACGGCGACGTCCATGCCGTCGATCTCACAGGTATCGTTTCGGCTACCAACGCAAACCTGAGCCTTCTCTAACGCGCTTACCGTGCTTGGGGAAGAAGGGGCGTGCAAGGTCGCGCCTCTTCTTTTTTGAGAGGGGCGTTTCGTCGGCAAAGTGGTCGCCAGCGCTTGACAGATGGTGAATTTTTCCATTATCATTTCGCGCTTCTGGGTAGCGGCTTTGCTCGCGGCCAAACAAAAGACAGTCAGAGGATGCACATGAAAACCTTTTCCGCCAAACCGCATGAAGTAGAGCGCGACTGGTACGTCGTCGATGCGTCCGGCAAGGTTTTGGGGCGTTTGGCCTCGGAAATCGCACGGCGCCTTCGCGGCAAGCACAAGTCGATCTATACCCCGCACGTCGATACCGGTGACTATATCGTCGTGGTGAACGTCGATAAAATCCGTGTCACGGGGAACAAGGCGACCGACAAGAAGTATTACCGCCATTCGGGCTACCCTGGTGGGCTATACGAAACCACATTTGAAAAACTTCTGGCGAAGCATCCGGAGCGGGTTCTGGAAAAAGCGGTCAAAGGGATGTTGCCGAAGGGGCCGCTTGGGTACCGGATGATCAAAAAGTTGAAGTGCTACGCAGGGCCGGAGCATCCGCACGCTGCGCAGCAACCCAAACCGCTCGATATCTGAGGAGCGTACGATGGCGGTCAATCAAAACTACGGAACCGGGCGCCGCAAAGAGGCAGTGGCGCGCGTCTTTCTGAAGCCGGGTACAGGCAATATCGTCGTGAACGGCAAGCCGGTCGACAGCTATTTTTCGCGCGAGACCGCACGGATGATCGTGCGTCAGCCGCTCGAACTCTTGGGCGTTGCCGGGCAGTTCGATTTCACCATCACGGTGAAAGGTGGGGGTGAATCGGGGCAAGCCGGTGCGGTGCGTCATGGGATCACCCGCGCGCTGATCGACTACAACCCGGAGTGGAAAGCGCAATTGCGCGCAGCCGGGTTCGTGACCCGCGACGCCCGCGAGGTCGAACGCAAGAAAGTGGGTCTCAAGAAAGCCCGCCGCGCCGAGCAGTACTCGAAGCGGTAAGCAAAAGATCTTTTCCAGACGAAAAAGCCACCTTGCGGTGGCTTTTTTGTTATCCTGTCACCAGACAATCAATCAGGCAAGGAGTGGCGATGATTCGTGTCGGTATCGTTGGAGGAACCGGTTACACGGGTGTCGAATTGTTGCGGCTACTGGTCGGCCATCCAGACGTCACGTTGCATGCGATCACTTCGCGGGGCGAAGCGGGTACCCCTGTGGCGCAGCTCTTTCCGTCGCTGCGCGGGCGGGTCGATCTGGCGTTTTCCCATCCGGACGAAGCACCGCTCGATGCCTGTGACGTCGTGTTTTTTGCGACGCCAAACGGAATCGCGATGCACGAGGCGCCAAAGCTCCTCGCCAAAGGGGTTCGGGTGATCGACCTTGCAGCGGACTTTCGTCTGCGGGATGTTGCGGTTTGGGAGCGCTGGTACGGGATGCGACACGCTTCGCCCGAATGGGTGGCCAAAGCAGTCTACGGCCTACCTGAGCTCTTCCGTGACGAAATTCGTACCGCGCAGCTCGTGGCCAATCCGGGCTGTTACCCCACGGCGGTGCAGCTTGGTCTTGCGCCGCTCGTCAAAGCGCAGGTGGTAAGCTGCGAAGGGTTGATCGCCGATTGCAAATCGGGTGTCTCGGGCGCTGGGCGCAAAGCGGAGGTGCATACCCTTTTTGCAGAAGCCAGTGACAATTTCAAGGCATACGGTGTTGCCGGGCATCGCCACCAACCCGAAATCGTGCAGGGTTTGACCCGTTTGGCCGGTAGAGCGGTCGAATTCACGTTCGTGCCCCATCTCACTCCGATGATTCGCGGTATTCACGCCACACTCTACGCGGAACTCACCACGGAAGTCGACCTCCAACCCCTCTACGAAGCCTTCTATCGCGAAGAGCCGTTCGTCGACGTCTTGCCTAGCGGGGCGCATCCCGAGACCCGTTCCGTGCGCGCGTCGAACCTCTGCCGCATTGCGGTCCATCGCCCCGGAAACGGTCGCCGTGTGGTGGTCCTGTCGGTGATCGACAATCTGGTGAAAGGGGCGGCTGGGCAAGCGGTGCAGAACATGAATCTGATGTTTGGCCTGCCCGAGACGACGGGGCTCATGCAGGTGCCCGTTAGCCCATGATGGGGGTTGCAATTTTCCGAGTAAAACGCTAAGTTATTGCTATTGGTACGAACAAGGAGTGACCCAATGAGCGAAGCAATCGTCGACGATGTCCTGGTATTTACCGATGCCGCTGCTGCGAAAGTGCGCGAACTGATCGAAGAGGAAGGTAACCCCAATCTGAAATTGCGCGTGTTCATCACGGGTGGCGGATGTTCCGGTTTTCAGTATGGATTCACCTTCGACGAGGAGGTTGCGGACGACGATACGGTGATCGAAAAAGGCGGTGTGACGTTGTTGATCGACTCAATGAGTTACCAATATCTGGTGGGTGCCGAAATCGACTACGTCGAAGACCTCAACGGTGCGCAATTCGTGATTCGTAACCCCAACGCGGTGACGACGTGCGGCTGTGGCTCGTCGTTTTCTGTCTGAATCGCGAGACCGCCGAACAGTGAACCGCCCCACAGGGGCGGTTTTTTTGTGGTACGATGTGACGTTGACGTTAACGTAACAAAGGAGGAGCCGATGTTGATTTCGGATCGCGTTTTCGTGATCACCGGTGCCGCGTCGGGTTTGGGCGCAGCAACGGCACAAGCAGCGGTGGCGCACGGTGCCAAAGTGGTGTTGCTCGATCGCGATGCGGAAAAGGGTTCGGCGGTCGCAGAGCAACTGGGTGCCGCTGCGCGGTTTTGCTCGTGTGACGTTACCGACGAAGCTTCGGTGCGGGAGGCGCTCGAGGCGGGGGTGACGGTGTTTGGACGCATCGATGTCTTGGTGAACTGCGCCGGGGTGGCGCCGGCGGAAAAATTGGTGGGTCGCGAAGGGCCGCACGCCCTCGCTTCGTTCGAACGTACGATCGCGATCAACCTCACCGGCACCTTCAACACGATGCGGCTTGCGGCGGCGCGGATGATCGGCAACGCGCCCAACGAGCACGGCGAACGTGGGGTAATCATCAATACCGCGTCGATCGCAGCGTTCGAAGGGCAGATCGGTCAAATTGCGTATGCCGCGTCGAAAGGGGGGATCGTCGCGATGGCGCTCCCTGCAGCACGGGAGTTGGCGCGCTACGGGGTGCGGGTGATGACCATTGCGCCCGGGATCATGGAGACCCCAATGCTCCTGGGGATGCCGCAAGAGGTGCAACAGTCGCTGCACGCGATGGTTCCTTTCCCGCAGCGCATGGGCAAACCGGCCGAATATGCCGCACTGGTGCTGCACATCGTGAGCAACCCGTATCTCAACGGTGCGACCATTCGCCTCGACGGCGCAATCCGGATGGGCGCGAAGTAAGGCTAAGTCAGGGCGCGTCGATCCTACCGGCAGCGGGGCACCCGTTGCGGGGTGCCCGCAGCACGAGCCGATCGTCGGGTACAATCGCTACTTCCGCCCGCGGGTGTGGCCCAATCCCGTCCGTTCATGAACGAAACTGCTGAAACCGAAGAGACCTGTTACCACTGTGGTTTGCCGATTCCCCCGGAAAGTCACTATTGGGTGACGATCGACGGCACCCCCCGGCGGATGTGCTGCGCCGGGTGTGAAGCCGTTGCCAACGCGATTGTTTCAGCGGGCTTGACCAATTACTACCGCCATCGCGACGCGATGCCGGAACCGGTGCGCGAAGCCTTGCCCGATCTCCTGAAAACTCTGGAGACGTTCGACGCGCCGGAGTTGGTCGAACAGCTCTCGCGTCCCGCGTCCCCGCATGAGCGCGAAGTTTCGCTGATTCTCGAAGGGATTACCTGCGCCGCGTGTGTTTGGCTCAACGAACAGCATCTGCGGCGGCAAAAAGGGGTGACCCACGTCGAGATCAACTACGCCACCCGGCGTGCGCTCGTGCGCTGGAACCCAGATGAGACGTCGCTTTCGCGGATTCTGCAGGCGGTCGCTGAGATCGGCTACCGCGCCTATCCGTTCGACCCCGAAACGAGCGAAGCGGTAGCCCAGCGCGAGCGGCGTGCGATGCTCTGGCGGGTTTTCGTTGCGGGCTTTGCGTCGATGCAGGTGATGATGTATCTGGTGCCGACCTACCTCGCCGGTGACGGTGAGATGGACCCCAGCTACCGTCAGCTCTTCTACTGGGCCTCGTTTCTCTTGACCCTTCCCGTGATGTTTTATTCGTGTGGCCCCTTTTATCGCAACGCATGGCGCGATCTCAAGCAGCGTCGCATCGGAATGGATGTTCCGGTCGCGCTTGGGCTGCTGATCGCGTTCGGCGCCAGTGTTTTCGGGATGCTGACCGGCTACTCCGACGTCTATTTCGATTCGGTGAGCATGTTCGCCTTTTTCTTGCTGACGGGTCGCTATTTCGAAATGGCGGCGCGCCAGCGCGCGGTCCGTGGTCTTGATGAGCTGGCGCGTGCATTGCCTGCGGTGGCCGAGCGGTGGAATGGTGAAACGCAAACGTTCGAGGTTGTCCCTGCGGTCCGCCTCACCACGGGAGATCGCATCCGCGTCAAACCGGGTGAGGTCTTCCCCGCAGATGGCGTGGTGGTCGAAGGAGAGAGTGACGCCGTCGAGGCGATTCTCACCGGCGAGAGCCGACCGGTACCCAAACGGGTCGGAGACGAAGTGATCGGCGGCAGCATGAACGGCAGCGGCGTGGTCGTCGTCGAGGTGACCCACGTCGGCGAAGCATCCCGTCTGGCGAGTATTCGTCGGTTGGTCGAACGGGCGCAAAGCGAACGCCCCCGCATCGCGTCCGAAGCCGATAGGCTTGCGGGGCGCTTCGTTGGCACCGTTTTGGCGTTGGCGCTCGCTACCGCGCTCTTTTGGGCGTGGTGGGCACCAGAAAGGATCGTACCCTCGGTGGTTGCCGTATTGATCGTCGCGTGTCCTTGTGCGCTGGCGTTGGCAACACCGGCCGCAGTCACCGCCGCAACCGATGCGCTGTTGCGACGTGGTGTTTTGGTCACGCGGGGTCATGTTTTGGAAACCGCAGCACGTATCACCGATTGCATTTTCGACAAAACGGGGACACTCACCGAAGGGGAACCGATGCTCCGATCGGTGCGGTTGTTGGATCCTGCCCGCTGCGACGAAGCGCAGGCACTTGCGCTGGCGGTCGCCCTTGAAGCGGGGAGCAACCACCCGATCGCGCGCGCGTTTCGGCAAAGAGTGCCAGCTGGCGTCGAAACGGAGCCACCGCACACGGTGGTCGCGTTGCGGCACGAAACCGGTGGCGGGCTCTTCGCATCGATCGAAGGACGGCGGGTCGCCTTGGGGCGCCCAGCGTGGGTCGAAGCGACGCTGGGTCTGGTGCCGTTGCCGCCGCACGCTCAGGAAGGGGCAAGTGACCAGACTTCAGAGACCGTGGTCGCGCTTGCCGATGAAACCGGCTGGCTCGCGCTCTTCTTCCTCGAGGACGGGTTGCGACTGGAGGCGCCTCAGGTGATCTCCCGGTTGGTGCAAGCAGGGGTCACGCCCCATCTCTATTCGGGGGACCGCGCGCCAGCGGTGGCGGCGGTTGCGCAGGCGGTCGGGATTGCCGACGCCGAAGGGGAGCTCCTGCCTGAGGCCAAGCACGAGCGGCTCTTGGCTCTACGAGCGCAGGGAGCGGTCGTGGGGATGGTCGGAGACGGTGTCAATGATGCCCCCGTGCTTGCAGCGGCCGATGTCGGTATCGCGATGGGAAGCGGCGCCGATCTGACCCGCCATCATGCCGACGTGATCCTGGTACGGGATTCGCTTTGGGGTGTGTGGCTGCTTTATCGGCAGGCGAAACGAACGCTCGCGATCATTCGGCAAAATCTGCACTGGTCGTTTGGGTACAATCTCGTGGCGATACCGCTGGCAATGGCAGGCTGGGTGACGCCGTGGCTTGCGGGAATCGGCATGGCGGCCAGTTCGTTGCTCGTCGTGCTCAATGCACTGCGCCTACAGCGGCTTCCGGTCGATCCGGAACAAGGGGTGTGAGGTGGAACTCGAAATCTTGTACCTGTTGATCCCGCTTTCGCTGGTTTTGGTGGTGGTGATCGGGGTGGTCTTCTGGTGGGCGGTAAAACGCGGCCAGTTCGACGACCTCGAGGGGCCGGCCTACCAAATCCTTTTCGACGAGGAACCCACCAAACCGGAAAGCCGTCCAGACGCAGCGGCGCGCGAGACGAAAAAATGAACCTCTGTTGACCTGCGTCAAAGAACCGCAAAGGCGTTACGGATATAATGTTTCTGCGGTTCGCGCAACGTGGCGGCCGTTGGGTTTCTTGTCTCTCTGTTGGGGTTGGGGGTGCGAACGATTCGCACCCTTTTTTTTATCTGGAGTTTCAAATTCCCTGAAGGCAACACCCGAATCGCTTTGTTACAATCAGAACGCTTTGTTGATTTAGGTCAAAACTTCTTTTTGCAATCGGTGTATCCTAATGGGTGGCGGCATTGACGCCGGTGTTTTGGGTATCTCTGGATAGGAGAGGTCTTATGGAAGCGCAAACGACTTATAACTACAAAGTCGTGCGCCAGTTCGCCATCATGGCGGTGATCTGGGGCATCGTGGGGATGGCTGTGGGGGTGCTTATCGCCTCCCAGCTCGTTTGGCCGCAGCTCAACTTTACCGAGCTCGGTGAGTGGTTCCACTTCGGTCGCTTGCGGCCGTTGCACACCAACGCCGTGATCTTCGCTTTCGGCGGGTGTGCGCTTTTTGCTACGTCGTACTACGTGGTGCAGCGTACCTGCCATACGTCGCTTTTCGCGCCCGCGTTGGCCACCTTTACCTTCTGGGGCTGGCAAGTGGTCATTCTGCTTGCGGCGATCACTTTGCCGCTCGGGATCACCACAGGTAAGGAGTACGCCGAACTCGAATGGCCAATCGACATTCTAATCACGTTGATTTGGGTCGCGTACGCGATCGTCTTCTTTGGAACCATTGCGAAGCGCAAGACCAGCCACATCTATGTCGCGAACTGGTTCTACGGCTCGTTCATCATCGCGGTGGCGCTTCTTCACATCGTCAATAGCGGCGAAATGCCGGTGACGCTGTGGAAGTCCTATTCGCTCTACGCCGGAGCGGCAGACGCGATGGTGCAATGGTGGTATGGCCACAACGCGGTCGGCTTCTACCTCACCGCGGCGTTCCTTGGGATGATGTACTACTTCGTTCCGAAACAGGCTGGACGCCCGGTCTATTCGTACCGTCTTTCGGTCGTCCACTTCTGGGCGCTCATCTTTACCTATATGTGGGCAGGGCCGCACCACCTCCACTACACGGCGCTACCGGACTGGACGCAGTCGCTTGGGATGATCTTCTCGCTGATTCTCCTTGCGCCCTCCTGGGGTGGGATGATCAACGGGATCATGACCCTTTCGGGTGTCTGGTACAAATTGCGTGACGACCCGATCCTCAAGTTCTTGATCGTCTCGCTCTCCTTCTACGGGATGAGCACGTTCGAAGGTCCGATGATGTCGGTGAAGACGGTGAATGCGCTCTCGCACTACACCGACTGGACCGTCGGTCACGTCCACTCCGGCGCGCTCGGTTGGGTGGGGATGGTCTCGATCGGTTCGCTCTACTACCTGATCCCACGGCTCTACGGCAAAACCGAAATGTGGTCGAAAGAGCTTGTGACGCTCCACTTCTGGATCGCAACCATCGGGATCGTGCTCTACATCGCGTCGATGTGGATCTCCGGGGTGATGCAGGGGTTGATGTGGCGCGCCACGAACGCCGACGGGACGCTCACCTATGCGTTCATCGAGTCGGTGAAGGCTTCGTACCCCTTCTGGGCGATCCGCGCGCTCGGGGGTCTGCTCTACGTCTCTGGCATGGTGATCATGCTCTACAACGTGGTGAAGACGATTGCGGGCGCTCAGCCGGTGGAAGAACGCATCCTGCCAGCTCCTGCAGCAGCGCACTGATCGGTTGAGGAGAAAACCATGGCTCATTCGAAACACGACATCATCGAGCGCAGTTTGCCGCTCCTGATCATCTTTACGTTGATCACGGTGAGTATCGGCGGGTTGGTTGAGATCGTACCGCTCTTCTTCCAGCACTCGACCACCAAGCCGATCGACCGCGACGGCAAACCGCTCGACGTCAAACCGTACGACGCGTTGCGGCTCACCGGACGCGATATCTATATCCGTGAAGGGTGCTACAACTGCCATTCGCAGATGGTGCGCCCGTTCCGTGCGGAAACCGAGCGGTATGGCCACTATTCGGTTGCAGGCGAATACATCTACGACCGTCCGTTCCAATGGGGTTCGAAGCGGACGGGGCCAGACCTGCACCGTGTGGGCGGACGCTATTCGGATGAGTGGCACCGCGCGCACCTCAACAACCCGCGGGACGTCGTGCCTGAGTCGAACATGCCGGCATTCCCGTGGCTGAACCGCCCGATCAAGCAGAGCGACATCGATGCGATCCAAGCAAAAATGCGGGCGCTGCAAAAGCTCGGGCACCCTTACACGGAAGAGGAGATTGCCAACGCGCCGAAGATGCTCGAAGGCAAGAGCGAAATGGACGCGGTGATCGCCTACCTCCAAGGGTTGGGTCGGGCGCTCTCCAATTTCCAGTGACGGCGATGAGGTAAGGGGCTGAGCGATGGATCTCAACGATTGGCGTGCGTTGGAAACGGTGTTGGCGTTCGTCTGTTTCTTGGCGATCGTCGCGTGGGCCTATAGCAGCCGCGCCAAAAAGGGGTTCGACGAAGCGGCTCAGATCCCTTTCCTCGACGAACCGGGTGAACGTCATAACGAGAGAGGATCGAATCATGGCTGATTTCATCAGTCCCTTCTGGGATCTGTACGTAAAGGTGCTGGTTGCGCTGTCGCTTCTCTTCTGCGTCTTCGTGATCGCAATGAACATGCGCGCCACTGGCAAAGTAGGGGAATTGCAGCCCCATAGCTGGGACGAAAACCTGCAAGAGTGGAACAATCCACTGCCGCGCTGGTGGATGTACCTCTTCTGGTTGACGGTGCTCTTTGGGATTGCGTACCTCGTGATCTACCCGGGCTTTGGCAGCTTCAAAGGAATCGCGGGGTGGAGTTCCGTTGGCCAGTGGGAAAAAGAGATGAAGGCGGCGGATGAAAAGTATGGCCCGCTCTATGCCAAATACCGCAATATGGATGTCAAAGCCATTGCGGCCGATCCGGAAGCGATGGGGATGGGCAAGCGCCTCTTTCAAACCTACTGCATGCAGTGCCATGGTGCTGACGCACATGGAGCCAAGGGCTTTCCCAATCTCACCGACAAAGACTGGTTGGGCGGCGACGGCTCTCCCGATTACATCAAGGCGACCATCACCAATGGCCGTATGGGGGTGATGCCGCCGTTCCCGCAGTTGGGTGAGGAGGGGGCAAAGAGTGTCGCCCATTATGTCCGCTCCCTCTCGGGGCTTGCCCACGACGCAACCCGTGCGCAACAAGGGGCGAAACTCTTTGCCGAGAACTGCGCTGCCTGTCATGGCCCCGACGGTAAAGGGAATCCTCTGGTTGGGGCACCTAACCTGACCGATAATGTCTGGCTCTACAGCTCGTCCGAAGCGCAGATCATGAGCAACGTGATGAACGGTCTGAACAACCGGATGCCGGCTTTCGGCGAGTTCCTCGGGCAAGACAAAGTCCACCTCTTGACGGCGTACGTCTGGAGCCTCAGCAACAAGTGATTCTGCGTGGCGCTGCCTTCGGGCAGCGCCCGTCGGTGCATTGTTTCCAACCCCGTGGATTTACTGCGAAAGCGGTCGCAGTCTGAGAAAATAAGTAAAGAAGGAAATGGTGATGGTTACGGAAACGGAAAACCAGCAAACCGGGGAGTCTCGCTCGACCTCAGGTGAAGCCTCCTCCGCGCAAGCAGGCGCGCCGGTTGCTTCTCACTCGCAAGCCACGCGTAACCCATCGCGTGCACAGCTCGAAAACGAAGAGCAATCGCTCTACACGAAACGCAAAAAGCTCTATGTGCGGTCCACGAGCGGTACGTTCCAAAATTGGCGGTGGTTCTTTGTTTTTCTCACCCAAGCGATCTTCTATGGTTTGCCGTGGCTAGACTGGAATGGCCGTCAGGCGGTGCTCTTTCACCTGGTCGAACGGAAGTTTTACCTTTTTGGATGGGTCTTCTGGCCGCAAGACGTCTTCTTTTTGGCCATTATCTTGATTCTCTCGGCGTACGCGCTTTTCTTCTTCACGACGATCGCCGGGCGGCTCTGGTGCGGCTACACCTGTCCTCAGACGGTCTACACCGAGATTTTCATGTGGTTCGAAGAGAGAATCGAAGGGGACCACATCAAGCGGCGCAAACTCGACCAGGCTCCATGGAACGCGGAAAAGGTTTTGCGGCGTGGCGGAAAATATCTGGTGTGGATTCTCTTTTCGTTATGGACGGGCTTTACGCTCGTGATGTACTTCACCCCGCGCGAAGAGCTGCTAGCCGAGTTGGCAACCCTCAGCTTTGGGCCGTGGGAGTGGTTCTGGATCTTTTTCTACGCCGGTTTTACCTATTTGCTTGCGGGCGTCTTGCGGGAACAGGTCTGTAAATACATGTGTCCGTACGCTCGCTTCCAGGGGGTGATGTTCGATCCGGATACGCTGATCATCACCTATGATGATGAGCGGGGTGAGCCGCGGGGACCGCGGAAAAAGGGGATCGATCCGCGATCGGTTGGCAAGGGAGATTGCATCGACTGTGGCATTTGCGTCCAGGTTTGCCCCACTGGGATCGATATCCGCAATGGGTTGCAATATGAGTGCATTGGGTGTGCCGCGTGCATCGACGCGTGCAACGAGGTGATGGATAAGATGGGGTATCCCCGTGGCTTGATTCGGTACAGTACGGAAAACGCGATGCTCCACCACTGGAGCCGGGAGCAGGCGTGGCGTCGGGTGTTGCGGCCCCGGGTGCTGGTTTATGGCGTTCTGCTTGCGCTCTTTACCGGTGTGCTCCTTTATAAAATTGCGACCCGTCCGGATGTGCGCGTCGATGTGCTCCGCGACCGCGCGGCGCTTTCGCGCGAGTTGCCGGGCGGCTGGATCGAGAATGTCTATACGCTGCGGTTGATGAACATGGCGGAGCGGCCACGGCAGTACGCGATCTCAGTGAGTGGGATTCCTGGGCTACGTTTAGAGGGTCCCGAATCGATCGCAATGCCTGCTGCGACCACGGAATCGGTCGTCGTCTCGGTGCAAGCGCCTGCGCAAGCGGTGAAACCGGGGCGTTACGACATCGAGTTCGAGATTCGGGTTGCCGACGAACCCGAAAATGTCACGCGTGAGCATGCAACCTTCTTGGTGACGGAGTAACGCAGGAATGGACCGTCCGGAGACCAACCCAACGCCTTGGTACAAGCAACGGTGGCCGTGGTTGCTGATGGCGCCGCCGCTTGTGGCTGTGGTCGCGGGTTTTTACACCTTGAAATTGGCGATTCAGAGCTGGGATGGGTTGGTGTCGGACGATTACTACAAAGAAGGGTTGGCGATTCAACAGCGGATCGATCGTACTGCAAAAGCGGCTGAACTGGGTCTTGCCGCGTGGGTGCAATGGAACGATGGGCGTTTAACCCTATGGTTCGACCCGGCGCGTCTCAAAATCGATCCGCCGCATCTCATTACCGTGCGTTTCGTTCATCCGACGCAGAGCGGGAAAGACCAGCAGCTCAACCTGGTGCTCGATCAGGGACGCTACTGGGCCCCGCTCGCGTTGCCGACGATGGGGCGTTGGAACGTGGTCATCGAAGACGAGTCCCGCCAGTGGCGACTGAGCGGAACCATTGTTGTCCCGACAGAGAGAGAGGAACTCATCCAACCCATTGTTCCCAATGAGTAAAGGAGGGCATCATGTCTGACGTACTGCGGGAGTTCTTCACCACCGATATCGGGTTGTTGAGCCTCTTTACGATAAGTTTTGTAATTGTGATGGCGAGCTTCATCTACCGCTTCGTCAAGCGGCATATGAACGACAAGCCGGAAGCGTAACGAAGGACAGCCGAATCACGAACCGTGTGCCGATAAGGCCTTCCTCGCTTGACGAGGAAGGCCTTATTTTCGATCGGAACAACGCAATCTGCTGCCAGTTAGCGATAGACCAGAACCGGCAGTTTGGTGTGCGAGAGGACCTTATTGGTGACGCTCCCGAGGAGCAGTCGGGCGATGCCACTGCGGCCGTGGGACGCGATGAAAATGAGATCGCAACCGTGCCGTTCCGCTGCGTCGATGATTGCGTCAGCGGGAGCGTCGCTCACCACGGTATCGCTATCTGCTTCGACTCCGGCCTCGCTGGCCTTTTCTTTCGCTGCGTTGAGGATGGTATGGGCTTCTTCCTGAGCGGCTTTGCGGAACTGTTCCGGTGTCGTGGGATCGATCAGCGCCCCCTCGCCATAGACCGGAAGGGGGAAATCGGGTTGGGCATAGAAAAAGGTGATGCGGGCGTTGAGGGCTTTTGCGAACGCCACCGCTCGTTCGACCGCAGCGAGCGAAAGTTCGGAACCATCGGTGGGGACGAGAAGATGGCGAAACATGGCAAGGCTCCTTCCATTTGTGTTAGATTGAGCCATTATAGCCGAATGGTGAAAAGGGAAAGGGGAGTGTCGTGAAAATGCTCCAGTCGACGCCAGAAAAGATGGCCGAGGTGCTTCACCAGATGGCGGAGGAGAGTTGGGATCCGATCGGAATGAGCGCGCCGCTTTTGCATGCGCTCTTTGCGTGGGGTGCGCACCCACTCGAAGCGAGCGCGTTATGGTGGCGCGCTGCCGAAGATGGTGCGCGCTGGCAGCAGTTCGTATGGCAGCGTGCGCTGGGCGAAACGAATTCGCCCGTACCGTTTCCGCCGGTGGCCGATGACGCCCGCTGGGATCATCCGGCGTGGCAGGTTCATCCATTCTGGGCCGGTTGGCAGCAAGCCTATTTGGGTGCGACGCGTCTCATTCAGGATGCACTCTACGCCACGCCTGGACTGAGCGAAAAGGAGCGCCGCCGTGCGGCGTTCTGGCATCGCACCTTTGCCAACGCGCTGGCGCCGACGAACTTTTTCTGGAGCAACCCAGAGGCGCAACGCCGCGCATTGGCAAGTGGCGGCGCATCGCTGTGGCAGGGGGTGAAGAACTTCTGGGCCGATCTCGCCGCGGGACAGGTGCGGATGTCCCGTACCGACGATTTCCGTGTCGGCGAGAATCTGGCGACCACCCCGGGGCAGGTGGTGGCTCGCACCGCGTTGGTCGAGGTGATCCGCTACCATCCGACAACGCCCAACCAATACGCGCGGCCGATCGTGATCGTCCCGCCGTGGATCAACAAGTTTTACATCCTCGATTTGACGCCGGAAAAAAGCCTGGTGCGCTTTTTGCGCGATGCGGGTTTCGACCTCTTCATCATCAGTTGGCGAAACCCCACTGCCGAAATGGCGGCAACCACTTTCGAGGATTATTTGCGCTTGGGGATCGATTTTGCGGTGGAGACGGCGCGGACCTTGAGTGGCAGCGATAAGGTTCAGGCGGTCGGTTATTGCCTGGGGGGAACGGCGCTGGCCAGTTACGCGGCCGCAAAAGGGGTAGAGCCGGGAAGCGAAACGCCCCTTGCCAGCGTGACGTTCTTCACGACACTGGTTGATTTTTCCGCACCAGGGGATATCGAGGTGTTCGTCGATCCCGGAACCGTGCGCTATCTGTGCCACAAGATGCGGCTTACGGGGTATCTCGACGGGGCGGAGATGGCGGCTGCGTTTCGGTTGTTGCGCGCCAATTCCCTGATTTGGTATTACGTTGTGCATGGGTGGCTCTATGGCGAAGAGCCGCAGCCATTTGACGTGCTCTATTGGAACATGGATACCACACGGATGCCCGCCGCGATGCACTGCTGGTATCTGCGCGAACTCTACCTGAAGAATCGCCTGATTCAGCCCGGTGCTTTGCAGTTGATGGGGCAGCCGATCGACCTACGGGCGATCACCGTACCGGTCTATGCCGTGGGTGCGGAAGACGATCACATCGCGCCGTGGCGACAGACTTATCAGTTACTCAAACACGTGCGTGGCCCCAAACGGTACGTCTTGTCGAATTCGGGGCATATCCTCGGTATCGTGAACCCGCCCAAGGATCCGCCCAAGCGCCATTACCGGGCGAGCGACTTCGCTTCGCTCGTGCCAAAGGCCGAGGAGTGGTTTGCGGCGACCGACCCCCAGCCCAACAGTTGGTGGCCCGACTGGGTGGATTGGTTACGGCGCGAAGCTGGGGCGACGAAAGCGGCATCGACTCCGGAAAAGTGGCCCAATCTGGGCGCAGCGCCAGGGCGGTACGTCCATGAGTGACACGGTACTTGTTCCTGACGGGCGCGCGCTTCTTCCCTTAGGGCGCGGTGGCGTTTGCCGGATCGGTACGTTCGGGATAGAGGAGTTGCCGTAACCCTTCACGGTTCAGCAGTGCGATTTCGCGGCGATCGACGCGGAGATAGCCCGCTTCTTGAAACGCGGAAAGGGTGCGCGAGACGGTCTCCAGTTTGAGCCCAAGGTACGAGCCGATCTCTTCGCGGGTCATCCGCAGGCGAAACTGGTTTGGGGAGAAGCCGCGGGTAGCAAAGCGCTGCGAGAGGTTGAGCAGAAACGCCGCCAGTCGCTCTTCGGCGCGCATCGATCCCAAGAGCGTCATTACCCCTTGTTCGCGGACGATTTCGCGCGACAGCACTTTATGGAACTGGGTCATCAACGCGGGAATCTCTTGGGCGAGCGCTTCGAGCTGCGCGTATTCGATCACGCAGACTTCGCTGTCTTCGAGCGCAATCGCTGTGACCGCGTGGCGTCCGCTGCCGATGCCGTCGAGCCCGAGGAGCTCTCCGGTCATTTGAAACCCAGTGACTTGTTCGCGACCGTCTGTGAGGGTGAGGACGGTTTTGAACGAGCCGAGGCGCACCGCATAGAGCGCTTCGAATGGCGCTTGACTTTCGAAGAGTGCCTGGTGGCGTTTCACCCGCTTGCGAACCGAGACCAAGGTGTCGAGCTTTTTGAGGTCGTTTGCGGGTAGCCCGACGGGTAGGCAGAGCTCGACGAGGTTACATTGCGCGCAGGCGATGCGCAACTGTTCGGGTAGCGCCGCGGGTCGCATCGCGTTCTCCAGGGGTTGGGGTTTTTGGCCGCTCATTGAGGTGCGTCAAAGACAGTCGTCCTTTTTTGTGCCATAGTATCGGATTGTGATCGAGTCCGCAAGGAGCGTGACCGTGAGTCACTTTTCGCAAACGGTGGTCTTCGACCCGGAGTTGATTCGCCGTTTCGATATCGCAGGGCCGCGTTACACCTCTTACCCCACGGCCGACCGTTTCGTCGAGGCGTTTGGTCCAGAGGCGTACGGAGAAGCTCTGGCCAGTCGAGCCGTTGCTGGGGCGCAGCGGCCGCTTTCGCTCTACGTCCATATTCCGTACTGCAACACCATCTGCTACTACTGTGCGTGCAACAAGATCATCACCAAAGACCATTCCCGTTCGTCGCGTTATCTCGATTACTTGGAACGGGAGATGGCGCTCGTTGCCGAAAAGCTCACCGGCAGCCGTACGGTTGCGCAGTTACACTTTGGCGGCGGCACCCCTACCTTTTTGCACGAATCGGAGCTGCGTCGGCTGTGGGCTGCGATTCGGCGCACCTTCACCTTGATCGAGCACGGGGAGTATTCGATCGAGGTCGACCCCCGCAAGGTGGGCCGCGAGCAGGTTTTTTTGTTGCGCGAACTCGGGTTCAACCGCATGAGTATCGGGGTGCAAGATTTCGATCCCGTGGTGCAACGTGCGGTGAACCGCGTGCAATCGCTGGAAGAGACGCAAGGGGTGTTGGAAGCGGCACGGCAGGCGGGGTTTCATTCGGTGAGTTTCGATCTGATTTACGGGTTGCCGCATCAATCGGTCGCGCGCTTTGCCAAAACGCTCGACGCGGTGATCGCGCTCGCGCCGGATCGGCTGTCGCTCTACAGTTACGCCCATCTGCCACGTCTCTTCATGCCGCAGCGCCGAATCGACGAAGCGACACTACCCAGCGCAGCGGAGAAATTGGCGATTCTCAAGATGGCGATCGAACGGCTGACCGACGCGGGGTATGTCTATATCGGGATGGATCACTTCGCCAAACCGGAAGACGAGTTGGCTGTGGCGCAGCGCGAAGGGCGGCTGCATCGCAATTTTCAGGGGTATTCGACGCACGCCGAATGCGATTTGGTCGCACTGGGGATTTCGGCAATCAGTAAGATCGGTCCTTATTACGCGCAAAACCACAAAACGGAAGAGCCTTATTACGACGCGCTCGACCGGGGTGAGTTGCCAACGCTGCGCGGGGTGGCGATGAGCCCGGACGATGTGTTGCGCCGCTCGATCATCCAGGCGTTGATGTGCCACTTCGAGCTTTCGATCGACGCGGTCGAAGAGGCCAATTTGATCGACTTTGCGCACTACTTTGCGCCGGAGTTGGCCGATTTGCGCGAGATGGAAGCAGCCGGGCTGGTGACGGTGGGCGATCGTTGGATTACCGTGTTGCCGAAAGGTCGCCTGTTGGTGCGGGCGATCGCGATGGTCTTCGACCGCTACCTGCGCGCCGACCGCGAGCGCACCCGCTATTCGAAAGTGATCTGAGCGGGGGATTTGTGGGGTCGGTTGGCGGTTATCTGGCGGTATTCCTCATCGGTCTCTTGGGCGGTGTGCACTGCTTCGGCATGTGCGGCGGGATCGTCGGGGCGTTGTCGCTGCAGACGAACCCTACCGCGGGTAGTGGCCCGGCGCGGTGGCTTTTGCACCTGACCTACAATCTGGCGCGGATCACCACCTATACCGTGTTGGGCGCGGTGCTTGGCGGTTTGGGGGCGATCGCGACTGTTCTCGAATCGGTGCTGCCCATTCAATTGGGGCTCTACGTGGTCGCAAACGGTCTGCTGATCGCGATGGGGCTCTATCTGTTGGGGCAGACGCGTTGGTTGGCGCCGGTCGAGCGCATAGGCCAGTTGCTGTGGGTCCGGGTGCAACCGCTGACCCACCGACTCTTACCGGTCCGGTCGATCCCTCAGGCGGCGCTCCTGGGCGGCCTCTGGGGGTTTCTCCCCTGTGGCTTGGTCTATAGTGTGCTCGCCACCGCGCTGATGAGCGGCAGTGCCGAACGGGGTGCGCTGGTGATGTTGGCGTTCGGGGTCGGGACGTTGCCCAATTTGTTGCTGGCTGGCTTGATGTTCCAGCGTTTCCGGCGTTGGGCACAGCATCCGCGGGCGCGGTGGGGCGCGGGCCTCGTCGTGATCGCGTTCGGGTTGTGGGGGTTGTGGCGCGCACCGGAACTGGGCGGTGCGATCTGGCAAGGGGTGGTCTGTCATACGCCGTGAGGGGATCGTTCGCGCGTTGCACACGAGCGGTGGCTGGGTTTGGCGGGCTTTGCCCGTATAATTGCACACGGTTTTTTAGCCACTAGGGAGTGATGTGATGGCGTTTGAACGCGTTTCCGCTGGCAAAGACGTGCCGAACGATGTCAATGTGATCATCGAAATTCCGGCGCAGGCCGACCCGATCAAGTTCGAAATCGACAAAGACAGCGACGCAATCTTCGTCGATCGCTTCATGGGGACGTCGATGCGTTACCCCCTCAACTATGGGTATATTCCCCATACCCTCTCCGACGACGGCGATCCGGTGGATGTGCTGGTGATGACGCCGTTTCCGGTTCCGCCGGGGGTAGTGATTCGCTGCCGCCCGGTTGGGATCTTGAAGATGGAGGATGAGAGCGGGGTCGATGCGAAGGTGATCGCTGTGCCGGTAAGTAAATTGACGCCGCTCTACGACACGATCCAGTCGCTCGACGATTGTCCCAAATTGATCCTCGAGCAGGTGAAACATTTCTTCGAGCACTACAAGGATCTCGAGCCGGGCAAGTGGGTGAAGGTCACGGGCTGGGGTGGCGTCGATGAGGCGAAAGCCGAGATCCTGAACGGCGTCAAAAACGCGGCGAAATCACGGGAATGAGCGGTCCATTGCGGATTGCGGTTGCCCAATGCGATCCGGTCGTCGGCGATTTCGATGCGAACGTCGACCGGATCGTCGCCGCGGCTGAGGAGGCCGCGCAACAGGGCGCACACCTGCTGGTGACGCCGGAGTTGGCGCTGAGCGGTTACCCGCCGGAAGACCATCTGCTGCTCCCCGATTTCGCGCGGGCATGCGAACGGGCATTCGCGACGCTCTGCGCACGGCTTCCGCGCTCCCTCGATGTGCTGGTCGGTTTGCCGCGCTGGTGCGCGAGGGGGTGTGAAAACGCAGCGGCGTGGATTCGCAACGGCGCAGTGCTCGGGTGGTACGCGAAACAGTGTTTACCCAATTCGTCGGTCTTCGACGAACACCGTTATTTCGTTCCAGGCGAAACACCGCTCGTCGTCACCTGTCAAGGGGTGCGCGTGGCGGTGGTGATCTGCGAAGATCTCTGGCACCCTGCGCCGCTTGCAGCTGCCGAGCCGCTTGGGTTCGATCTCGTCGTTGCGTTGAATGCCTCGCCGTTTCACCTCGGCAAAGAGAAAGAGCGAGAAGCGGTCGCACGTGCTCGTGCGCAAACGTGTGGCGCCGGGGTGCTTTACGTCAATAGCGTGGGGGGGCAAGACGAGCTCATTTTCGATGGGGCGTCGTTCGCGCTCGCAGCCGATGGGACGGTGGCATGGCGCGGCCCGCAGTTCGAAACGGTAACTCCGCTTTTGACCTGGGCGTCAGGCGGTTGGCAGACGGTCCCCGATTCAGCGCCCCAGCTCGATGACGAGGCGGTGCTCTTTCGAGCGCTCACCTGTGCGGTGCGCGATTATGTGTACAAAAATGGTTTTCGTGGCGTGGTGATCGGTCTTTCCGGCGGGATCGACTCCGCGCTCGTTGCGTGTCTGGCGGTTGCCGCGTTGGGTGCAGAACGGGTGCGGACGGTGATGATGCCGTCCCCCTATACGGCGGAGATGAGCATCACGGATGCGGCGCAACTTGCGCGAAATCTGGGGGTGCGGCATGAGGTGATTCCCATCGAACCGGCGATGGCGACGTTTGGCGCGGCGCTAGCGCCGCTCTTTGCCGGTTTGCCTGCGGATACCACCGAAGAGAATGTCCAAGCGCGGATTCGCGGGTTGTTGTTGATGGCCATTTCCAACAAAACCGGTTCGTTGGTGCTCACCACCGGCAACAAAAGCGAAATCGCCACCGGTTACTGCACGCTTTACGGCGACATGGCGGGTGGGTTTGCGGTGCTCAAAGATGTCTACAAAACGTGGGTCTATCGTCTGGCGCGCTGGATCAACCGGGAACGGGAGGTGATCCCGTCGCGGATCATCGAGCGACCTCCGTCCGCCGAACTGCGCCCGAACCAGGTGGATGAGGAGCGGTTGCCGCCCTATGCGGTGTTGGACGCGGTGCTCACCCGTTTCATCGAGGAGCGGCAATCGGTAGCGGAGATCGTCGCTGCGGGTTTTGCGCCCGAGGTGGTCGATTCCGTGTTGCAGTTGCTCTTTACCAGTGAATACAAACGGCAGCAGGCGCCTTTGGGGCCGCGGGTGACCCGGTGTGCATTTGGGCGCGATTGGCGCCATCCGGTTACGTCCCATTTTCGGCCGCAAGCGGCTCAACCGTGAAAAGGAGGAAGCGATGAAGAAGGTAGAGGCGGTGATCAAGCCCTTTAAGCTCGACGAGGTGCGCGAGGCGCTCTCCGAGGTAGGCGTGAGCGGTCTCACCGTGACCGAAGTCAAAGGGTTTGGGCGGCAAAAGGGACACACCGAGCTTTATCGGGGTGCCGAATATGTGGTCGATTTCTTGCCAAAGGTGAAGGTGGAAGTGGTGGTGCCCGATGAGATGGTGGAGGCGGTGGTCGACGCGATCGTCAAAGCGGCTCGCACCGGCAAAATCGGCGATGGCAAGGTCTTTGTTTCCCCGGTGGAGCAGGTGGTTCGCATTCGCACCGGTGAGCTCAACGAATCGGCGATTTGAGCGCGCGAGGTGGTGCGGTGCTACTCGGGGGCAGTGGGCGCGAAGTGGGCTTACCCGTCACGAAGTAAGCTTACCGGTTGGCGCTAGGGGCACGCAGGAGCACCAGCAACGCGCCGCTTCCGCCTTGACGGGGTGCCGCCTCGCAAAAGGCAAGGATCTCTTCACGCCGGGTAAGCCACTGGCGCGAGAGGTGCTTCAAGACGCTCACGCCACCGGGTGAGCCGTACCCTTTCCCGTGGATGATGCGCACGCAGCGCTCCCCGGTGCGCAACGCTTCGGCAAGGAATGCGCTCAGTGCGGCGCGCGCCTCTTCGCGGGTGAG
The DNA here is from genome assembly GCF_019049855.1 of Hydrogenophilus thiooxidans. GTDB lineage: Bacteria > Pseudomonadota > Gammaproteobacteria > Burkholderiales > Rhodocyclaceae > Hydrogenophilus > Hydrogenophilus thiooxidans. Next base: position 118,025 of record NZ_JAHLSY010000004.1, read on the forward strand.
GCCGTGGAGGTCGAGCTGACGCCGAATGGTCCAACGGCCCCGCCGCATCTCCGTAACCATGCGACGCGGAACCCCTGGCCGGAGGAAGAAGGTTTCGCTGTCGTGGTCGAGCCAGTCGTCGAGCGTCAGTGGCGCCAAAAGTTCGGTTTTGATTTGCGCTTCGTCGCGTTCGCGCTGCCGCGGCGTGGGCGGAGGAAGCGGGCGCTCGAGCGCGATGCGGTCTTGCGGCGGCAACGGGGCGACGCCGGTTTCGCGTAACCAATGCTGCCACAACCGGGCTTCAGCAGGCGAAAGTGCCGCGGGTACGGGTTTGTCGGAGGCAGGAGTCGCCGCAGGATCGGAGCTGGTCGGTTTGCTGCGCGGCGCTGGGTCGTTGGGTGTTGCGCGCGCAAGCGCTGCTTGGGCTTTTTGGCGCCAATAGCGGCGACGATCGGCGGGGGGCAGCGCGCCCGTTTCGACGAGCTCCTTCAGTTGCTCCCGCCAATCCCGCTGCGGTGGGGTTGCTCTGCTCATTTCCCCGTGGCAAGCGCGTCCAGATACCGTTCGGCGTCGAGCGCGGCCATGCAGCCGGTTCCCGCGCTGGTGATCGCCTGCCGGTAGACGTGGTCTTGAACGTCCCCAGCGGCAAAGACCCCTTCGATGCTGGTTGCGGTGGCGTTACCGTCGCGGCCGCCGCGCGTGACGATATAGCCATTCTCCATTTCGAGCTGCCCTTCGAAAAGCTGTGTGTTGGGTTGGTGGCCGATCGCGACGAAAACGCCGTGGACGGCAAGCTCTTGGAGTGTGCCGCTGTCGCGGTGTTTGACGCGAATTCCTGTGACACCAGAGTCGTCGCCCAGGATTTCGTCGACGACATGGTTGAGAACCAGTTCCACTTTTCCTTCTTCGACCCGTTTCATCAACCGGTCGACGAGGATCTTTTCGGCGCGGAACTGGTCGCGTCGGTGGATCAGATAGACTTTGTTCGCGATATTGGCGAGGTAGAGCGCCTCTTCCACTGCGGTGTTGCCGCCGCCGATCACGCAGACGTCTTGCCCTTTGTAGAAGAAGCCGTCACACGTGGCGCACGCGGAGACTCCGCGACCTTTGAACGCCGCTTCCGAGGGCAGCCCCAGGTATTTCGCCGAGGCACCGGTGGCAATGATCAACGCGTCGCAGGTGTATTCGCCAGCGTCACCGACGAGTCGGAACGGGCGTTCGGTGAGCACGGCGGTGTGGATATGGTCGAAGACGATTTCGGTACCGAAACGGCGTGCGTGCGCTTCGAATCGGGCCATCAATTCCGGCCCTTGGACGCCGTCGGGGTCGGCGGGCCAGTTTTCGACGTCGGTGGTGGTCATCAGTTGCCCACCCTGTTCGAGACCGGTGATCAGCATCGGTTCGAGATTGGCGCGCGCGGCATAGATCGCTGCGGTGTATCCAGCAGGTCCCGAGCCGAGGATGATCAAACGGCGGTGTTGTGCAGACATGGCGTACTCCTATTCGGTTGTGGTGAAAGGGATTTCGCTCAGCGGCGGAGTGGGTTCGACGGCGCGCGGGCCGACGTTCGCTTCGGCAACGGTGAGCGCGGTCATATTGACGATGCGTCGCACCGTCGAAGTCGCGGTGAGGATATGGACCGGTTTGGCAACACCCAGCAGCATCGGCCCGATTGCGATGCCGTTCCCAGCAGCGGTCTTGAGGAGATTGTACGCGATATTCGCGGCATCGATGTTCGGCAGGACCAACAGGTTGGCTTCGCCGGTTAGCGTCGAGCGCGGCATGAGTTCCGCGCGCATCGTGGGGTCGAGCGCGATGTCGCCGTGCATTTCCCCGTCGACCTCGAGCCACGGCGCGATCTCGCGCAAGATTGTGAGGGCATTGCGCATTTTCACGGCGCTTGCGGCATCCGACGAACCAAAATTGGAGTGGGAAAGGAGCGCCGCTTTGGGGGTGATGCCGAAACGCATCATCTTGCGCGCGGCCATGCGGGTGATTTCCGCGATCTGCTCCGCGGTGGGGTCATTGTTGATGTGGGTATCGACCAAAAAGAGCTGGCGGTTGGGCAACAAAAGCGCGTTCATCGCGGCGTAGCAGGTGGCGCCGGGGCGTTTGCCGATCACCTGATCGATGTAGTTGAGGTGCATCGTGGGCACACCCCACGTACCGCAGATGAGGCCATGGACTTCCCAATGGCGAAGAAGCATCGCGCCAATGAGCGTATGCCGTCGCCGCATTTCGATCTTCGCCAGTTGAGGTGTGACGCCGCGCCGCTCCATGATCTGGTGGTACTCTTGCCAGAGTGCGCGATAGCGCGGATCGTTTTCGACGTTCACCACTTCGTAGTCGACCCCTTCGCGCAGGCGCAGACCGAAGCGTTCGATCCGCTGGGCGATCACTGCGGGGCGGCCGATGAGCACCGGTCGCGCAATGCCTTCGTCGACCACCACTTGCGCTGCGCGCAGCACGCGCTCCTCTTCGCCTTCGGCGTAGGCAATCTTCTTGAATTTCGCGCGTTTCGCGATCGCATAGACCGGTTTCATCAAGGTGCCGGAGGCATAGACGAAGTTCTGGAGCCGTTCGCGATAGGCGTCGAAATCGTCGATTGGGCGCGTCGCGACGCCGCTTGCGATCGCAGCTTGCGCGACCGCCGGGGCGATGGTGAGCATCAAACGGGGGTCGAACGGTTTGGGGATGAGGTAGTCGGGGCCAAAACGGAGCTTTTCCCCCGCGTAGGCGGCGGCGACCACTTCGTTCTCTTCGGCTTGCGCGAGTGTCGCGATCGCTTGCACCGCCGCGATCTCCATTTCGTCGGTGATCGTGGTCGCGCCCACATCGAGTGCGCCGCGGAAGAGGTAGGGAAAGCAGAGGACATTATTGACCTGGTTGGGATAGTCGCTACGGCCGGTGGCGAGAATCGCGTCCGGTCGAACCGCTTTCGCGGCTTCCGGCAGGATTTCTGGGGTTGGGTTGGCCAGCGCGAAGATGATCGGTTTTTCCGCCATCTTCGCCACCATCTCGGGCTTGAGGACGCCACCTGCGGAAAGCCCCAGGAAAATGTCGGCCCCTTCGATGACTTCGGCAAGGGTGCGCGCCACGGTTTTTTGGGCGAACTGCGCTTTATCGGGGTCCATCAGTTCGGTACGGCCTTCATAGACCACGCCTGCGATGTCGGTTACCCAGATGTTGGCTTTCGGAAGACCCAGTTTGACGAGCAGGTTGAGGCACGCAAGCGCCGCAGCGCCCGCCCCGGCAGTGACCAATTTGACCTGGTCGATCGACTTGCCCGTCAGGGTGAGTGCGTTCAACAGCGCCGCCGCGACGACGATCGCGGTACCGTGCTGGTCGTCGTGAAAGACAGGGATTTTCAGACGTTCGCGCAACCTACGTTCGACGAGGAAGCAGTCCGGAGCTTTGATGTCTTCGAGGTTGATCCCCCCGAAAGACGGTTCCAGCGCGGCGATGACTTCGACCAATTTTTCCGGGTCTTTTTCGTTGATTTCGAGATCGATCGCGTCGATGCCGGCAAATTTTTTGAACAGGACCGCTTTGCCCTCCATCACTGGTTTCGCGGCAAGCGGCCCGATCTCCCCGAGTCCCAGGACCGCGGTGCCGTTGGTGATGATCGCAACGAGGTTGCTGCGGTTGGTGTAGCGGGCGGCGGCGCTCGGGTCTTCGACGATCGCTTCGCACGGCGCGGCGACGCCGGGTGAATAGGCGAGCGCGAGATCGCGCTGGTTCGACAGCGCTTTGGTGGGGACGATGGCCCATTTTCCGGGGGTGGGATGTTCGTGGTAGTCGAGCGCAGCGCGCTTCAATTCCTCACGCGCTTGCTGCACGGCTTCGGGGCCTGTGGTCGATTGCGTCACAATGTCACTCCCTGAGTTCGGAAGGTGGCGAAACGAGCGATTTTAGTACGAGCGGTTTGGCTGTGTGCGGTTGAGAAAGTTCGTACTCGATTGCGCTCGGTATAATAGCCTGTTGTTGTGCGATCGACGAAATGGCGCGGTTTTGACGAAGAGACGTTTCGCCCGCTTGCTCCATGAGGGGAGTTGGCTGCTTTTGGCAGCGGTGGGCGCCTATTTTGCGCTCGTTCTGCTCGGGTACCATCCGGAAGATCCAGGGTGGTCGAAAAGCGGGACGGCGCTCACGGTCCAGAATCCGGGCGGGCGGCTCGGTGCCTGGATTGCCGATCTGTGGTTTTTCACCTTCGGTTGGTCGGCGCTGTGGTGGATCGGGCTCTTCGTCCGTGGCGTGGTGGGGTGGTGGCGCGCTTTTACCCATCGTGCGCTGGAAAAGGGCGACGCGCATCTGGACGGTTCGTTAGCTGACTGGTGGCATTGGCGATGGTCGTGGGCAGGTACCACACTGGGTTTCCTGCTGTTGCAGGTGAGTTCCAGTGCGCTGGAATTTTTGCGCTTTCACCGTTTTGGCGACAGCCTGCCGCAAGGGGCGGGGGGGGCGCTTGGGCACGCACTGGGTCAATTCGTTGCGTTGCGGTTGGGGTTTGTGGGCGGAACGTTGCTTTTGCTGGCGCTTTTTCTGGTCGGGTTTAGCCTAACCTGGGGGGTGAGTTGGGGCGAAGTCACGGAAGCCATCGGGCGGTGGCTGGAGGCGCATTGGCGCCGGTGGCAGGAGGGCAGAACGGGGCGGGCAGAGGCCTCCTCGACGGTGGCGCGGATGGGTATCCCCAATCTGCGGGGGGTGTGGCGACAAGGGGTTCATCACCTGCACCAGGCAGTTTTGGGGGCGGCTCGTGCGCTGCACGCATTGGGGTGGCGCCTTATGCAGCGCGCCAAACGATTGGCACAACCGCCGACGGCGTTTGGGCCGATCGAGGAGCCGCGCTGGGCGGCGGCGTCCTCGCTCGACGCCTCCGGTGCGGACGAGGTGTCGGACGTTGTTGCACCGTTGCCGACGGGTGGCGATGAGCCGGATCGCACGGAACCCGAAGCCGTCGTGAAGCCGGAAATGCCCACCGCATCGGTTGCGTCCCAAACGCCCGTTGCTTCGGAGCGGATTCCGGCTGAAGTCCACCCGCCCCGCGTTCAGGGGGCAGTGGAAAAAGGGGCACGCCTGGCGCCGAAACCGGGGGATTCCCCCATTCCGCCGCTTGCGCTCCTTGACCAGCCAAAGCCGCAACCCAACTCGGTGACGCCAGAGCAGATCGCAAAGACCTCGCAGCTGATCGAGGCGAAATTGGCGGAATTCGGGGTGCGCGTCACGGTGGTGGGCGCAATCCCGGGTCCTGTGGTGACGCGCTACGAGATCGAGCCGGCCACTGGGGTGAAAGGGGCACAGATCGTCAATTTGGCGAAGGATTTGGCGCGCGCGCTTTCGCTGGTTTCGATTCGCGTGGTCGAGATCGTTCCCGGCAAGAGCTGTATGGCGCTCGAGGTTCCGAACCCTACGCGGCAGATCGTGCGGTTGCGGGAAGTGCTCGATGCTTCGGTCTATCGCAATGCCAAATCGCCTCTGACGGTGTGTCTGGGCAAAGATATCGGCGGTGCGCCGGTGGTGGCCGATCTGGCGAAGATGCCCCACCTCCTTGTAGCCGGAACGACCGGTTCCGGCAAATCGGTTGGGGTCAATGCGATGATCTTGTCGCTGCTTTACAAATCGGGACCCGACGCGGTGCGGTTGATCATGATCGACCCGAAAATGCTCGAATTGTCGATCTACGAAGGAATTCCGCACCTTCTGGCGCCGGTGGTGACCGACATGCGGTTGGCGGCGCAGGCGCTCAACTGGTGTGTCGGTGAGATGGAGCGGCGCTATAAGCTGATGGCGGCGTTGGGCGTGCGCAACATCGCTGGGTTCAACGCGCTCATTACCGAAGCGGCCGCAAAGAAGGAGTACGTCCCTAACCCCTTCTCGCTTTCGCCGGAGCATCCCGAGCCGCTCGAGAAGCTGCCGTATATCGTGGTCATCGTCGATGAATTCGCCGATTTGATGATGGTAGCGGGAAAGAAGATCGAGGAGCTGATCGCTCGCTTGGCGCAAAAGGCGCGCGCCGCGGGGATTCACCTGATCCTTGCGACGCAGCGTCCCTCGGTCGATGTGATCACGGGTCTGATCAAAGCGAACATCCCCACTCGGATTGCGTTTCAAGTCTCCTCCAAGGTCGATTCCCGAACGATCCTCGACCAGATGGGCGCAGAGGCGCTTCTTGGGATGGGCGATATGCTCTTTCTGGCACCCGGGATGGGGACACCGCAGCGGGTGCATGGGGCGTTCGTCGCCGACGACGAGGTGCATCGCGTGGTGAATTACCTCAAGCCCTTCGGGCCGCCGGAGTATGTCGACGCGATCACTGCCGATGACGACGACGCGCCAGGGTCGGAGTGGAGCGATGGCGCGGGGGATGCCGAGCGCGATCCCCTTTATGATCAGGCGGTCGAGATCGTCTTGCGGACGCGGCGTCCTTCGATCTCGCTGGTGCAGCGCCATCTGCGCATCGGCTATAACCGGGCGGCGCGCCTCATAGAGGCGATGGAGCAGGCGGGTTTGGTTTCGCCGCCAGAGGCGAATGGCAACCGCAAAGTGTTGGTACCGGAGCAAAACGGATGAAGGCGTGTGGCGCAAAACGGTTTTTGAGGGGGTGGGTTGCGTTGCTTCTCTTTTCATTCGTGCTCATACCCCTAAGTGAGGCGCAATCGGCAGCGGACGAGCAGACGCAAAAGGCGTGGGCAACGCTCATCGCTTGGGGAGAAGGGGTTACCTCTGCAGAGGGGGTGTTTCGCCAGATCGAGCGCCGGAGTGACGGGCGGCGGCGGGAGTTGGAAGGGGTATTCGCATTCGTCAAACCGTTACGTTTTCGTTGGACGATCGAGCGCCCTTTCGTGCAGGTGACCGTGAGTGACGGCACGACCCTCACCGTATGGGATCCAGAACTTCGCCAAGCCACGGTGCAGCCACTCGATCCTGCTGCGTTACGCGCCGGGCCACTCGCTTTTTTTCTGGCACCCGAGACGCTGCCCGAGAGATTCACCTTGGAACGTTTTACCCAAGCAGGCGGGGTGCTTCGCTGGTCGTTACGGGCGCGAACCGATGACGCGGTGGTACGCCGCGTCGAGGTCACCATCGCAGACGAGCGTCTGCGTGCGCTCACGATCGAAGACGCGTTGGGTCAGACGAGCGAATTGCTGTTTACCCGCTTCGAACGCACAATGCCGCAACCGGAAGCGTTCCAACTCACGTTGCCTCCGGACGCCGTCGTGTTGCGCACCCCGCAGGGTGCTGCTGCTGCGGAGACGCCGCGGTGAGCCGTGCGACAACGCCCTCCATCCAACCCGTTCCGTTGGCGGAACGGATGCGGCCGCAGCGGCTCGAGGATGTGGTGGGACAGTCCCATCTCGTGGGGCCTGGAAAACCGCTCACGCTTGCTGCCACGCGCCGACAGCTCTTTTCCATGCTCTTCTGGGGGCCGCCCGGCGTGGGCAAAACGACCCTTGCGCAGTTGGTGGCACGCAGTTGCGACGCGCAGTTCATTGCCCTTTCCGCGGTGACCGCAGGGGTGAAAGAGCTGCGTGAAGTGGTGTCTTGTGCCGAAGCGGCGCGGCAGAGCGGGCAAGCCACGGTGCTCTTTCTCGACGAGATCCACCGTTTCAACAAGGGGCAGCAAGACGCCCTGTTACCCCATGTCGAAAGTGGGGTGGTGACGCTGATCGGCGCAACGACAGAGAACCCCTCGTTCGAAGTCAATGCCGCGCTTCTGTCCCGCTTGACGGTTTTCCGGCTTGAACCCCTTTCGCCAGACGCATTGCGGCAGTTGCTCGACCGAGCGACGGCGCGCTTTCCAGACGAAGCGGTGGCGCTCGAAGATTCGGTGCGCGAGATGCTGGTTGCCCAGTCCGACGGCGACGCGCGGCGGCTTTTGAACGACTTGGCCTGGCTCTGGGCGGCCGCGAAAGCACACGGATACACCGTCATCGACAGCGAATTCGCGATCGCGACCCTGGGGGCGCGACTGCGTCGTTTCGACAAAGGTGGCGATGCGTTCTATGACCTGATTTCCGCGCTGCACAAAGCGGTGCGCGGTTCCAATCCCGATGCGTCGCTCTACTGGTTTTGTCGGATGCTCGATGGCGGTGCGGACCCCCGCTATCTGGCGCGGCGTCTGATCCGGATCGCGAGCGAGGATGTTGGTTTGGCCGATCCGCGCGCGCTTTCGCTGACTGTGGCCGCGGCAGAGGCGTATGAGCGTTTGGGCTCGCCGGAAGGGGAGTTGGCGCTTGCCGAAGCGGTTGTCTATCTGGCGTGCGCGCCGAAATCGAATGCGCTCTATCGCGCTTTCAACTCCGTGCGCGCGTTCGTTGCGCAGGATGGTTCGCGTCCGGTTCCGATGCATCTGCGCAACGCGCCGACGCGCTTGCTCAAAGCGATCGGGGCGGGAAAAGGGTATCGCTATCCCCATGATGAACCCGGCGCGTTTGCGCCGGGAGTCGATTATCTGCCCGAGGGGATGCCCAAAACCCATTGGTACGAACCCACGGATCGAGGGTTGGAGCAGAAAATCACAGAAAAATTGGCTCGGTTGCGCGCGCTCGATGCCGCGTGGCGCAACGAACACCATCAGTAACCGTAACGAAAATCAGGAAGGAAATCATGCTCGACATCCAATTGTTGCGACAAGACTGGGAAACCGTTCAGAAAGCGCTCGCTCGGCGCGGCGGGACGATCGACTGGTCCCGTTTCGAGACGCTTGAAGCGGAACGCAAAGCACTGCAAGCCGAAACGCAGACGTTGCAAGCGCAGCGCAACCGGTTGTCGAAAGCGGTGGGGCAGTGTAAAGCGAAAGGGGAGGATGCGTCGGAACTGCTGCGCGAGGTCGCCGAAGTGAAAGCGGCGCTCGAACGCAACGAAACGCGCTTGAATGCCTTGTTGGCAGAACTCGACTCGTTCTTGGCGCAATTGCCGAACGTGCCGCACCCCTTGGTGCCGGACGGCGCCAGCGACGCGGACAATCTCGAGGTTTCGCGCTGGGGGACGCCGCGTTCGTTCGACTTTCCGGTTCGCGACCATGTCGAGATCGCCGAAGGGCTGGGGGGATTGGAAAACGAGATCGCCGCGGCGCTTTCGGGGAGCCGTTTTGCGCTTTTGCGCGGGGACGTCGCGCGGCTTCACCGCGCGCTGGCGCAGTTCATGCTTGACGTCCATACCCGCGAACATGGGTACGAAGAGGTGGCGCCGCCGTTTCTCGTGCTGCCACGCACCCTCTTTGGCACAGGGCAGTTGCCGAAATTTGCCGAAGAGCTCTTTCAGGTGCCACGCTCCGACGCGGAATCGCTCTACCTCATTCCCACCGCGGAAGTGCCGGTGACCAATATCGTTCGCGACCGCATCCTCGACGAAGCAGACCTTCCGCTCAAATTCGTTGCCTGGACACCCTGTTTTCGTGCTGAGGCGGGTTCGCACGGCCGTGACGTACGCGGTCTGATCCGGCAGCACCAATTCGAAAAGGTCGAGCTGGTTCGGATCGAACATCCGGACTGCTCGTATGACGCGCTGGAGACGCTCACCGCCCATGCCGAAGCGATTTTGATTAAATTGGGCTTACCTTATCGTAAAGTGAAATTATGCGCTGGGGACTTGGGCTTCAGTGCCGCGATGACGTATGATTTGGAAGTCTGGTTGCCCGCTCAAAACACCTACCGGGAGATCTCCTCCTGCTCGAATACCGAAGCCTTCCAAGCACGGCGGATGCAGGCGCGCTTTCGGCCCGCAGGGGGCGGGAAACCGCAACCGGTGCATACGCTCAATGGTTCGGGTTTGGCGGTAGGACGCACGTTGGTCGCGGTGCTGGAAAACTACCAGCAAGCCGACGGCAGTGTGGTGGTTCCCGAAGCGTTGCGCCCGTGGATGGGTGGGCAAGAGGTATTGGAGCCTCGCGCGCGCCGGTGACGCAAAAAGCGCGGCGCGGTCGGCGAGGTTTGGCTTCCCAGAAAGGAGTCATGCATGGTATGGACGCTGGGCATCGCCACCGCGCCCGTTCCCGAAGAACGGCGACTTGCGCTCACCCCGGAGCTGGTCGCGAAGTATGAGCAGTTGGGCGCCAGCATTGTGCTCGCGAAAGGGGCGGGGCTTCGCGCCCACTGGCCCGATGCGGCCTTTGAAGGTGTCACGTGGGTCGATTCTCCACAGGCGGTTTTCGCTCGCGCCGATGTCGTGGCGTGCGTGATGCCGCCGACACTCGACGAAATCGCAGCGATGCGTCCCGGTTCGGTGTTGGTGGGGGCGTTACGGCCTTGGGCGTCAGCGCAGCAGATCGACGCGCTATGTGCGCAGCGGGTCACCGCATTCGCGCTCGAATTGCTGCCGCGGATCACCCGTGCGCAGCCAATGGATATCCTGTCGTCGCAAGCCACCGTCGCGGGGTATGAAGCGGCGTTGATCGCTGCCGACCATGCGCCGAAATTCTTTCCGATGCTCACCTATGCCGCAGGGACGATCCGTCCCGCCAAGGTCTTCGTGATCGGTTGCGGTGTTGCGGGGTTGCAAGCGATCGCTACGGCCCGCCGCTTGGGGGCGATGGTCGAAGCGTACGACGTCCGTCCCGAAACGCGCGAACAAGTGCAGTCTCTGGGCGCGAAGTTCGTCGATACCGGGGTCGTTGCGGTTGGCGCGGGCGGTTACGCGCGCGAACTGACCGAAGCGGAGCAAGCGCAACAGGCCGCGGCTCTGAGCAAAGCGGTTGCTGCTGCCGACGTGGTGATCACCACGGCTTCGGTTCCGGGGCGTCCCGCGCCCAAAATCGTCACGCAGGAGATGCTGGCAGCGATGCGACCGGGTGCGGTCGTCGTTGACCTTGCCGCCGAACAGGGCGGGAACGTCGCAGGGACGGTGTTGGGAGAAAAACGGTGGATCGGTGACGTGCTGGTGATTGGACCGGCCTTCATCCAGAGCCGCATGCCGGTGCACGCCTCCGAAATGTTCGCCAAAAACGTCTGGCATTTTCTTGCCCCGCACGTTCAGGATGGTGCGCTCGCGTGGCAGTGGGAAGACGAGATCGTGACTGCGACGTGTATCACCCGCGATGGCGTGCTCGTCAATGAGCGCGTCCGGGAATGGTTGGGGAGGTAGCAGCGAATGGATGGCATCTCTGCGCTCTTTATTTTCATGCTGGCAGCTGTCGCTGGGTACGAAATCATTGCCCGCGTGCCGGTGATCCTCCACACGCCGTTGATGTCCGGTTCGAACTTCGTCCACGGCATCGTCCTCGTCGGAGCGATGGTGGTGTTGGGCCACGCCGAAGGGGCGCTCGAGACCGCGATCGGCGTACTCGCGGTAGCGCTGGGTGCGGCGAACGCCGTCGGGGGGTATGTCGTGACCGATCGCATGCTTGCGATGTTCCAGAAAAAGGGGGACAAGCAGTGATCGAAATGATCTATTTCCTGGCGACGTTCGCGTTCATCATGGGGTTGCGGGCGATGAGCGCCCCCGCGACAGCGGTGCAGGGGATGCGCCTTGCTGGTATCGCGATGGTGGTCGCGGTGGGGGCAACCTTTTTCACCCCGGGGTTGCATAACCTGGGTTGGATGGTCGCAGCGATCGCTGTCGGGGGTGGTTTGGCTTGGATCTGGGCGCGTCGGGTGGCGATGACCGAAATGCCCCAGATGGTGGCGATCTATAATGGCCTGGGCGGGGGCGCTGCTGCGGCGATCGCGGCGGTGGAATTGCTCGGTGCTCAGACTGGTCTCCTGACTTCGGTGGGCGTTCTCGCTATTCTGGGCGCGGTGATCGGTGCGGTCGCGTTTTCCGGCAGCCTCGTTGCGTGGGCGAAACTCGACGGCCGCGTCCGCAAGGTTTGGCGCCTCAAGCGTGGCCACAACGACGTCGTGCTGCTCTTGGCGATCCTGACTCTGGGGATCGGTTTGACTTTGGGGGTCAGTGGTGCGCCCAGCGCTGGCGGATTGCTGCTCTTCTTCGTTCTGGCGCTCGCGCTCGGTGTGCTCGTGACATTGCCGATCGGTGGTGCCGATATGCCAGTGGTGATCTCGTTGCTCAACGCCTTTACCGGGCTGGCGGTCGGCTTCGAAGGGTACGTGCTCGCGAACCCGATGTTGATCGTTGCCGGCATCGTCGTCGGGGCGTCGGGAACCCTCTTGACGCTCTTGATGGCCAAAGCGATGAATCGCCCGATCCGCAACGTCCTCTTTGCCCCGATCACCGGCGAAGCTGCGGAGCACGAGCCTGGTAGCGTCACGGGACGGTTGAAGACGTACGCCCCCACCGACGCCGCTGCGGCGCTGCGTTACGCGCAACAGGTGGTGATCGTGCCGGGTTACGGTATGGCGGTTGCCGGTGCGCAACACAAAGTCTGGGAGATGGCACAACTTCTCGAAGAAGCGGGGGTTACGGTGAAGTTTGCGATCCACCCGGTTGCCGGCCGCATGCCGGGCCATATGAATGTATTGCTTGCCGAAGCCGGGGTGCCCTACGAAAAGATTTTCGATTTGGACGAGATCAACGGGGAGTTTCCGCAAACCGACGTCGTGCTTGTGATCGGCGCCAACGACGTCGTGAATCCAGCCGCGCGCACCAACCCGTCGAGTCCGATCTACGGGATGCCGATCCTCGATGTCGATCGGGCGCGCGAAGTGATCGTGATCAAACGCGGACAGGGACGGGGGTATTCCGGAATCGAAAACGAACTCTTCTACCGTGACCATTGCCATTTGGTCTATGGCAACGCGCACGAGGTGGTTGCCGATATCATCGCGGAGTTGAAAACGATGGGATGAGGGCTTGGGTGGGCAAGCTCTTCCGGTGGTTCGGGACGGCGCTTGCGGGGTTGCTGCTTGCTGCGTCGGTACACGCGCAAAGCGACCGAAGCAGTGAGAAGGCGCCGTTCATCGGCGGCGAACGGGCCCAGGCGATGCGTAACGCGCCGTTTCAGGGTGTCGCGCAAACGAGCGCGGCACTCCAACGGCTTGCGCTGGACATGCAGCTTTTCGATTATTGCCAGAATCCGTTGCTCAGTGACGACGCATTGGCCCCTCTTTTGGCGGAAGCAGCTCGGTTGACCGGGGATGAACCGACCTGTACGGCGGTGATGATACGGCTGGGGTATCTTCAGCATCGGGGCACGCAGCGCTGATTGCTGTGCGCACAGAAGGCCCGTCGTGTCTTTGGGGTGTGGGTGGCTGAAGCTGATGGGGCCTACGGGCGATTATGGGATGCTTGCGGACTCGCGGTTTGCCTGAGGGTCAGCGGCTTCGTACTCTCTTGCCAGGGACCAAATATCGGGCCTTGTTGGAAACGGCAGCCGAGCGCGGCCAGAAAATCGCGTTGTGCCGCGGTTGCAACGCCTTCGGCGATAACCGTAAAGCCCATCGCGTTACCGAATTGCAGTAACCCGTCGAGCAATTTTTCTACCCGTTCGTCGCGACCGATCTGCGTGACCCACGTTCCCGCAAGCTTGAGCGCATGAACAGGCAGGTGGGCAAGGAGCCCAAAGGCGCAAGCCCCTTGTCCCACGTGATCGACGACGATCCGTACCCCTTTTTCCCCCATTTCGAGCAGGTGCGCGCACTGGCGCGTGTCGAGTGCAGCAAACGCGGTTTCGTCGATTTCCAACATGAGCAGCGACCAAGGGAGCGACGCGGTCCGCCATACGGTTTTGATCTGGGTGAGGGTTTCGGGCTGTTGCAATTGCCGCGCGTCGAGGTTGAGTGCCAATGGGGTCTGCCATTGCCGCACCCAGGAAATCGCGTGTGTGAGCCATGCGGTCAGCCAGGCACGGTTTGCGGCTGTATCAAGAAGGAGTGGAGCGACGGTTTCCGCGTCGAGCGTACCGCGATGCGGGACGTGCCATCGTAAGACCCCTTCGGCGCCATTGAGCATGCCGGTGGCGACGTCGACGCACGGGGAAAGCCACAGGGTGAAGTCCTCCGGTGTCGCAGCAGCCAGTTGTTCCGTCAGCGAATGGGAATCTGGTGTGTTTTTTTCGGGTGCGGAAACGGTGTCGGTTGTACGGCGCCGTGAGGGGTTCCGATGTGTGGTAAACAGCAGCACGCGCCAACCTGGGGTGGGGCCGTGCAGGATACGTGCCCGCAACGGGTGGGGTTCGATGCCTTCGATCAGAGCCACTGGCGGTTCGTCCGCTTTCGGCCAATGCACCGTCGCCGCTTCGGTGATCGGTTGGTGCAACGGAAGCGGCGGTGTTGCCCAGCGTGTACGTGCCGCGGCATTGACCGCGACCAGCCGCTCGGCATCGTCGAGGACCCAGATCGGTTCGGTGCTCGCAGCGGCGAGTTGGATCCAAAACGTTTCGGCAAGCGATGTGGTGCGGTACTGCTCGTGAAGCAGGTCGGGTGCGATGAGGATCGCGTGCATACCAGGACGGATGCGTGCCGCTGCGGTGAAGCGAAACACCTTTCTGCGTCCGTGCGGCAACGCCAACGTGATGCTTCCTTTGGTTTCATTTTGAATGAACCAACGTGCCCGGGCGTGCAAAAAAGCTTGGGGGGAGGGAAACAGGGATTCCAGAGGCGCTTGAATCAATTCACGGTAATTGCGTTCGAGCCACCGGCACGCGGCGCTGTTGACTTCCAAGATACGCTCATCGCTGACGATCAACAAACCTTCGTCGATGAGTTCCAGGAGCGCCAAATAGACGCCGATTTCGACCCCTTCGGAAAAATCGGGGCGGAACGGTTCGTTCGTTTCGGGCAGCGACACCATCGGGGAAAGGTCCAGGAACGACACGGACAGCATACCCGACAGAGCCGGAAATCGAAACGAAGAAAAACGGGTTTTTCTCAGGCGATTTTTGCAGCGACTCAAGCTTCGGCCGACTCACGGCGACCAGAGCCCCCGAGCAAAACCGGGACGGGGTCGCGGCGGCGTCCCCCCCAGAGCGCTTCCATCGTCTGCCAGTCGAAAGGTTGCGTAGGGTCTCCTGCATCCGTTCGTTGTTGAGCCCCTCGCCACGTTGCTGGAATTTCGTCGCGGACCACCGTTGGCATCGCGTCGCTTTCCACCGCCATTTGGGCCTTCGGGGAACGGCGGTCTCGCACCCGTTCCCGTTTTTCGGGACGTGCCGGGGCTGCAGGGGACTCCCATTTCTCTCCTGGGATTTTCTGTTTCAGAAGCTTTTCGATCGCTTCCAATCGCTCCTCTTCGCTGGGGTCGACCAGCGAGATCGCGATTCCCGTGTGACCAGCACGGCCGGTTCGGCCAACCCGGTGGATGTAATCTTCTGGATTGGGCGGAAGCGCAAAATTGACGACGAACGGCAGCCCTTCGATGTCGAGCCCGCGCGCGGCGACATCGGTCGCGACCAGGACGCGCAGTTTGCCCTGACGAAACGCTTCGAGGGTTTCCAGACGTTGCTGCTGGCTCTTGTCGCCGTGGATCGCTTGGGCGTTGACTTTGTTGCGCTGTAAGAATGCCGTGAGTCTGCCGCACGCCACTTTGGTGTCGACGAAAACCAGTACTTGGCCCTCCCGGTCGTGCAACAGCTGCAGGAGCGCGTGGCGTTTTTGCTCTTGGGCGACCCAGAAGACCTTGTGTTCGATGGTTTCGCTCACCGTATTGCGGCGGGCGACCTCGACGGTCACAGGGTCGTGGAGCCACTGTTCCGCCAATTTGCGGATCTGAGGGGAAAAAGTCGCGGAAAAGAGCGCCGTCTGGCGGGCGGCGGGCAAATGCTCGACGATGCGGCGGATATCGGGAAGAAACCCCATGTCGAGCATGCGGTCTGCTTCGTCGAACACCAGGAACGCGACCTGATTGAGGCGAACCGTTTTCTGTTCCAGGTGGTCAAGAAGGCGCCCGGGGGTAGCGATCACGATCTCAACCCCCTGACGCAGCGCTTCCGCTTGCGCCGTGAAGTCAACCCCGCCGAAAATCGCGGTGCTTCTGAGCGGCAGGTATTTTCCGTACTGGGCAACCGCTTCGGCAACCTGAAGGACCAGCTCTCGCGTGGGCGCCAGTATGAGCGCGCGGGTCGGGTGGCGCGCCGGGCTGGGTGAGCGGTTGGCGAAGGGTGCAAGGCGCTCCAAAATGGGCAGTGTGAAGCTTGCTGTTTTGCCCGTTCCCGTTTGGGCGGCGCCCAGCAAGTCGCGCCCCGCGAGCAACACCGGGATCGCTTTCGCTTGGATTGGCGTGGGTTCTTCGTAGCCCAATTCTTCAACTGCGCGCAGCAGTTCGGGTCTCAGCCCCAAGTCAGCAAAACGCATGCAAGCAGCCGCTCCTTCGCAGCGAGCCAATGTCCAGTTGCCATTATACCGATAAGGTACAATCGTTCATGACAATACGGTAACGAAAAGAGGGATTCAAGATGGAATACCGCCAGTTGGGCAACAGCGACCTCACCGTTTCGGCCATTTGTCTCGGGACGATGACCTTTGGCGAGCAAAACGACGAAAAAGAAGCGCACGCGCAGCTCGATTGGGCGCTCGCGCACGGGATCAACTTCATCGATACCGCGGAGATGTACCCCGTGCCGCCGCGGGCTGAAACGTACGGAGAGACGGAGCGAATCATCGGCAACTGGTTGAAACGGCAAGATCGCAGCAAAGTGGTGCTCGCGACCAAAGCCGCCGGGCCTGCGCGAAGCCTCAACTGGATTCGCGGAGGTCCCAAGGCGTTCGACGAAGCGAATCTTCAGGCGGCGATCGACGGTAGTCTCAAACGGTTGCAAACCGACTATGTCGATCTCTACCAGTTGCATTGGCCCGAACGCAACCAACCGATGTTTGGCGAATGGCGGTTCGACCCGAAGAAGGAGCGGCCTTTCACGCCGCTCATGAAGCAACTGGAAGCGCTCGCCAAATTGGTCGAAGCCGGAAAGGTGCGCTATGTCGGCGTTTCGAACGAGCACCCGTGGGGGGTGATGACGTTCGTTCAGCTGGCACAACAGTTCGGGTTGCCGCGGATCGTCTCGATCCAAAATGCGTTTAGCCTGCTCAACCGCACCTTCGAAGGGGGCTTAGCGGAGGTGTGTTGGCGCGAATCGGTGTCGCTGCTTGCCTATTCGCCGCTCGCTTTTGGCCACCTCACTGGGAAGTACCTCAAAGATCCCAATGCGTCCGGGCGGCTGACCCGTTTCCCCAATTTTGGACAACGCTACACCAAACCCAACGTCCGCCCGGCGGTGGAGGCGTACGCTGCGCTTGCCGAAGCGTGGGGGATGAGCCTGGCAACGCTTGCGCTCAGTTGGTGTTACCACCATCCGCTCGTCACCAGCACGATCATCGGCGCCACGTCGCTTGCGCAACTGGAAGCGAACGTCCGCGCTTGGGAGACCAAACTCACGGACGAACAGCTGAGCGCGATCGACGCGGTGCATTTGCGTTACACCAACCCCGCGCCGTAAGCGGACGTCGTCAATGCCCGCCGCCTGCAGCGGCAGGGGCGGGTGCAGACGCGTTCTGTCCGTTTGCAGGGCGCGCAAGCGATGGGATCAATGGCTCGTTGCGTTCCAAAGGCTTGGCGGTGACTTGCGGCTCGTTCGGGACGAGTTGTGCCGGAACGGTAGGGAGCTCTTTTTCCAGCATATATTCGTTCATCTCCCGCCATCCCTCGTAGATCGCGGCTTTCTCCAAGTCGGGGTGCAGGTAGTAGCAATCTTCGAGCGAACGTCCGGAATGACGGCATGCCGCGCCAATGGCTTTCGCCTCGGCTTTGGCTTTGTTGGGGTTAGGGATTTCCAGCGTGTCGTAAAATGCGTCGCAGCCAGTCAAGAAGGTAACGCATGCGAAGAGAAGGAGGCGCTTTGCGGACATGAAAAAAACCTCCGGAACCGATCTGGTTGGGAGGTTATCATAAAAGCCCTGGTGCCCAGGAGAGGACTCGAACCTCCACGCCTTGCGGCACTAGAACCTGAATCTAGCGCGTCTACCAATTCCGCCACCTGGGCAGGCAGTGAATTGCGCTATTATACGAAGTGCCTGCCCTCTGTCAAGGCGTGGGTGTGGTGAGGTCCGTGTCACGACTTGGTAGGAGGAGAGACCTTAGCATCCCATTTAGGCCATCGTCACAGGACTCCGAACGATCTCCCGCAACCCATCCTGGACCCACGCCCGCCAGGCATGCAACCCCACGAGCGCCTGCAGATGCGCTTCTAGCCACTCAAGATGGAACGCCTTGAAAAACGCCACGTGCTTACGGCGCTGAAGCGGGCGCTCGAAGACCGCGAGCGCGGGCTCGGCGCCCTCAACCTGGAAGTCGACGAAGAGGCGCTCGACGCGCTGGCGACGGCGTCCGGCGGCGACATCCGCCGGGCGCTCAACGCGCTCGAACTGGCGGCGGCGACTTCCCCGCGCATCACGCGGGACGTCGCGTGCGAAGCGATCCGCGAACCGAACCCGAAAGCCGACAAATCGACCCAGTACGACGTTCTGTCTGCTTTCCACAAAAGCGTGCGCGGCTCCAGCGATGCGGCGCTGTTCTGGTTTCTGTACGGCGTCGAGCGGCTCGGCATGGATCCGCGCGTTTTTCTGCGAAGATTGATGGCGGCGGCGAGCGAAGACATCGGACTGGCGGACCCGCAGGCGATGGTGCAGGCGGCGACGGCGGCGGCCGTTTACGACCGGATCGGCTGGCCGGAAGCGAAATATGCCGCCGCTCAGGCGATTCTCTATGCCGTCCGCGCCCCGAAATCGAACGACGTGGCGCTTGCGCTCGAACGGCAATACGAAGCGATCGCCCGCCGCCCTTCCGTCGAAGTACCGCTCCATTTGCGCGACACCCATTACGCCGGCGCCAAACGGCTCGGTCACGTCGGCTACAAATATCCGCACGATTATCCCGGCCATTTTGTAGAACAACAGTACGAACCCGATTGACAAAATCCCCCTCCCTGCGGAATAATGAAATTAACCTACAAGAGCAGGGAGGTGGGGTTGTCCGTGCCGGAGCAGGGATTTTCGAGACTCATCGAGGAGACGTGCGGGCTTGCCCGCGCGGAAATTTTCTTATCGGCCGCGATTCGGCAGATCGTGACCGTCGGCGGTCGCATCAAATGGGAAGATGCACGGAGAAGCTTGACGGGGTTTCAGGCGGCGCTCTACGACGTTTTAGACGATGAAGCGGTCGAGGCAGTGTGGGACGACGTCCCCTCCGCACGTCTGGGCATGCGGCCGCTTGCGGTCGGTATGCGCGGGTACGGGCGGATCATGTGGTTCGACCCGAGCGCCGAGGGGCGGATGCCCCGTGGAGACCCGCCGAAAGGCGGAGACGTCCTGTTCGGTTACGTGTTCGTTTCCGAACGGATATGGGAAAAGGCGTGGCTCACCTATCTGTTGCAACGGGCTAAAGACGCACCTTTCTACGAAGCGGCTGTCCGTCACATGCGGGAGCGAAGTAGACAGGAACTGGTCGAAATGGTCCAGTATTGCTCGTTCGTCTGCGATCATATGGCGCCGGTGCTTTTGTACGCGGAGGAAGAAACCTATACGAACTTTTACGAGTACGACAACTTGTTGGGACAAGGAGGGAATTCGCGAAACGCTCTGTTTCCGAGGCTGGCCGGAAAGCAGCCGGAGGATTGGACGCAGCGCGAAATGTGGTTCGTTTACAGCCTGTACTATCTGCTGAAATCCGGTCCGCCGGCGCGCGGGGAAGAGTTCAACGGCTGTCAGCTCAATCCGGCCGCTTTGCGCGAATTTTTTTGCGGAAATTCGCGGAATACGGCGACGGTTCGCCGGAGGTCGCCGCGGAAGCAGAAGCGTTTTATGTGGCTGACATTCCGGAACAGGCGGAGATGTTGCGCCGTTTCCGCGCCCGCGTCGCCGACAGACGGTTGTTTTTCCGCGACATCAACGGCCTGAACCTGTTGAAGAAAGAAGCATCGGTGCCGAAAAACGCCGTATGCGTCGACAATTCCGACGCGCTGCCCGGCGAGCTGAGGCGGTGCCTGTCCGCGCGGTATGGCCTTGACGTTGCGGATTTCGGCGAATTTCACACCGCCGTGCGGGAATGGATCTCGCATTCGGTTGCGCAAAATCGGCCCGATACCGGAGACGACGTCGTTTTCGTCCCCTTGAAGAACTCGTGTACGCGATCGTTCGCACCGCCGTGCTCGACCTCGATTCCGACATCGGCATGTCGCGGTCGATGCGCGATTACGCCGCATTTGTGCGCGCGGTGCGGGAAGGCCGCTTCCGCGATCTGTGTGCGCTGAAGCAGGCGGACTATTTTTGCTGCGTCGTCCCGAGCCCGAACATGGCGTGCGCGATGATGCAGGACCGGTCGGAGACGCTGGCCGGCGTGCTGAAAGCGATCGCGATGCGGATGCAGTACAACAGCTGGCATTATCTTCCCGGCAACTTTCCGGCCGAAACCGTTCCGCCCGACCGGCATTTCTATTTCCCGCCCGAAATGCCGGACACGGCGGAATGGTCGGACCAGCACCACAAGGGTCACATTCTCGCGTCCGTCCGCTACAGCATCCGGTCTCCGCATCATGTGTCGCTGGACGGGGGAAAATTTCTTATGTGCTCTGATACTTTGTTCTACCATCCCAAAGTGTACGCTTCGGACGAAAGAGGGATCGCCAAAGCCGTCGAAGTGCTGTCGGCGGGCGGGGTGGCGATTTTGCCGGCCGACACGGTATACGGCTTTTTCGCCAGCGCCGTCCGGCGCGAGTCGGTGGAGCGCGTATACAGCATCAAACGCCGGGAAAAACGCAAACCGTTCGTCATTTACACGAACCGTGAAAAAGTTTCCGGCGTCGTCGAGCTGAACGAGACGGCCGAGCGGCTGATCGAACGCGTCTGGCCGAAGGCGCTGTCGCTCATTTTGCCCAAGAAGCCGGCCGTGCCCGACTGGTTTACGAACGGTCAGCCGACGGTAGCCGTCATGACCGCGCAAAACCGGGTCGTCGCCCGCGTCATCGCCGAAGTCGATGAGCCGATCCTCGGAACGACGTGCAACCTTTCCGGAGAGCCGGAACTGAAGAAAGCCGAAGAAGTGTTCCGTTTCATCGACGACGTGGACATGATGATCGCCGACGACGCCATCCCGGTCTACAACCGGCCGTCGACGATGATCGACTGCACCGTCTGGCCGCCGAAAATCGCGCGTTTGTCGTCGCTGTCGTACGAAGAGCTCAAAGAGGTCGTTCCCGAACTGGAGATCGATCTGGGGAGGCGGTTGGCTTGACCGCGATGCTGGTGCGGACGACGCCGTATTATCCACATCACCTCGCACTGGGGGCCGAAATGATGGAAAAGGGCGGATGGCTCCGCCCCGCCTTCTATACGTCGCCGGCGGAGGAAGTGCTGCACACGCGGACGGCGGTCGGCATCTTCGACGTTCATTCGATGGGTAAATTCGAGGTCGTCGGCCGCGAGGCGTTCCGCCTCATGCAGTATGCGATGACGAACGACTTGCGCCGCATCGAAAAGGGCCGCCAGGGCATCTATACGTGCCTGTGCAACGACCAAGGCGGCATCGTCGACGACGTCATCGTCTACTACCTGGACGACGAACGGTTTTACCTGATCACGAACACGCTGTCGCGGGAAAAAGTCGGCCGGCGGCTGACCGAGCTTCGCGACCGACTGTCCGCAGACGCCTGGGTCGTCGACGTGACGAACGCGACGGCGTATCTGGCCGTGCAGGGGCCGAAGTCCGCCGAAGTGACGGCGGCTCTGTTCGGCGACGGGATATGCGGATTGCGCTATTTCGAAATGGCCTGGTTCCGGTTTTCCGGCGTCGACGTGCTGGTGACGCGGACGGGTTACACCGGGGAACTCGGCTACGAGCTGCATTTTCCGTCGGAATACGCGTATCGGATGTGGGAATGCGTCATGGAAGCCGGGCGCCCGTCCGACATCCGGCCGGTCGGCGGATACGCGATCCAAATGCTGCGCGCGGAGAAGGGCTATCGCGCGTACGGCACCGACATGGACGAAAGCAACAATCCGTACGAGGCCGGTCTCGGCTGGACGGTCCGCCTGGACAAAGGGGAATTCGCCGGCCGTAGCGCGCTCGACGAGATTCGGCGGCGCGGCGTGACGCGAAAACTGACCGGCTTTCGGCTGGACGTGGAAACGGACGCGCTGCCCGGCAAAGGA
Source organism: Hydrogenophilus thiooxidans (assembly GCF_019049855.1). Lineage (GTDB taxonomy): Bacteria > Pseudomonadota > Gammaproteobacteria > Burkholderiales > Rhodocyclaceae > Hydrogenophilus > Hydrogenophilus thiooxidans. The sequence continues at coordinate 140,032 of NZ_JAHLSY010000004.1, forward strand.
ACCGCCCTGTTCGTCGGCGGGGCGAATGCCGGCCGGCTGACGACCGTTTCGCCGAGCCCGACGCTCGGATGCGTCATCGCGATGGGATATGTCGACGTTTCGTTCGCCGGAACGTCAGCGTTCGAACTCGAAGGCGGGCGCGGAATCGCCCGCGCGGCGGCCGTGCCGTTTTACGATCCGGAAGCAAGACGCTTGAAAACGGAGGTATCCCGAGTTGGAAAGTAAAACGATCGGCAAGATGATCCCGTTGTTTTACGCCTATCGTGTCGTCTCGCGGTTTTATCTCTATTTGCCCGTGATGGTCGTTTTTCTGCTCGGGCAAAATCTTTCATACCCGGAAGTCGGTCTCGTGCTCGCCGCATACGGTTTCGCGGTGATGGTCTCCAAGCCGCTGGTCGGAATCGCGCTCGACATATGGCCGAAAAAAGCCGTTCTGTTTGCGGGGGAATGGATGAAATGCCTCGGCGTCGCCGGCCTCGCCTGGGACGGCAACTCGGTCGCCAAGCTGATCGTGGCGCAGGCGGTGATCGGATTCGGTTTTTCCTGCACGCAGGGGACGGACTCGATGCTGCTTTCGCAATGGACGGAAAAAAGCGGCGATTCCTCGGCGTACCGGAAGATCGAGTCGAAGTCGCAAAGCTACATTTTCATCGCTGTTCTCGTCTCCGGCGTGGCGGGAGCGCTTCTGGCCGAGATCGACATCCGGATGCCGTTTTACCTGACGGTTCCGTTCAATTTCGTCGCGGCGTTTCTTGCGCTCGGTTTCCGCGAGGAATTCCGCCCGCGGCTGCCGCAATTCCGCTTCCGGCGGCGCGGAGAAGCCGGATCCGCCGGAATTCTCCGGAAGACGGCTCACGTCGTCTCGTTCTACGCCGTCAACCGCGCGACGATCATGGCGTACTACGTGCTTGCGCTGCCGCTGCTTCTGTTCGTGCAGGCGGACGTGTCGGTCGGCTATTTCGGCGTTTTTCTCGGGCTGTTCTCGCTGACGGCGTTTCTGGCCGGGCAATGGCTGAACCGTCTGGCGGCCGGGTTCGGCGAAGGGGTGCTTTGGGCGGCGGTGCCCTGCTGTATTCTGGCTTCATCCCTCCTTTTGATGTCCGACCGGCCGTGGGCGTATTGGCCGGCGCCCGTCCTGCTCGGGTTTGCGGCGGGCGTCGTGCGGCCGCTGGCTTACGGATTTTTTCAGAAAGAGGCCGAGCCGGTCCGCAAGGCTGCGATCGCGTCGGCGGAATTTTGGTTCGCCTTGTTTAACGCCGGCTTCGTGCTGGCGCTGGCGGCGCTCTTCGACTGGAGCGTCCGCGGCGGTCTCGCCGCGGTGATGGCGGCGGTGGCGGCGCTGTCGCTCTGCCAGCTTTTCTGGAGGGGCAAACCGGAAACGCGTGTTTCGAAAACGGTCTGACCGCCTGACGGGAACGGCTTGACGCCCGGCCCGGAAACGGGGTACGATTAATGCCAGAAATCATAGGTGAAGGGGACCGCGTATCATGCTGGGACTGTCCAGCCGGGTGAAAGCCATCTCCCCGTCCGCGACGCTCGCGATCGACACGCGCGTCAAGGAAATGATCCAAAAAGGCGAGGACGTCATCAACCTGAGCGTCGGCGAACCCGACACGCCGACGCCGCTTAGGGCGTCCTACCGGGCGATCGAGGGCATCGTGAACGGGTTTACGAAATACACGAACTCGTCGGGGATCGTCGAGCTGAGAAAACGCCTGGCGCGCAAGCTGGCCGAGGAAAACGGTCTGGAATACGACCCCGAGCAGATCGTCGTGTCGGTCGGCGGCAAACATTCGCTGTACAACGCCTTCATGGCGATCTGCAACCCCGGCGACGAAGTCGTATTGCCCGCGCCGTACTGGGTCAGCTACATCGAGCAGATCAAGCTCGCCGACGCCGTCCCCGTCGTCGTGCCGACGGACGAATCGACGGGGTTCAAGCTGACGCCGGAAAAGCTGGCGTCGGCGATCACGCCGCGGACGAAAGCGCTCGTGCTGAACAGTCCGAGCAATCCGACCGGCGCGGCGTATACCCGGGAAGAACTGCAGGCGCTCGCTTGCGTCGTTGCCGAGCGCGACATGTACGTCGTCAGCGACGAAATTTACGAAAAGCTGCTGTATACGGGCGAACACGTCAGCATCGCCGCGCTGGGGCCCGCGCTGAAAGAGCGCACGCTCGTCGTCAACGGTTTTTCCAAGGCGTTCGGCATGACCGGCTGGCGGCTCGGCTACATGGCGGGGCCGAAAGACGTCATGAAGGCCGTCGCCGACTTCCAGAGCCACGTCACGTCCAACGTAACGTCGATCGCCCAGCTCGCCGCGCTCGGCGCGCTGGACGACTACGACCCGGCGCAGCGCGAAATGTTCCGCGAACGGCTCGAATACGTCTACGGCCGCGTCGCCGCGATGAAACACGTCCGCTGCGTTAAGCCGCAGGGCGCGTTCTACGTGTTTCCCAACGTCGGCGACTGTTTCGGCAAAACGTTCCGCGGCGCCGTCATCTGCGACGCCGACCACCTGTGCGAGCTGATTCTCGAACATTGCCGGGTCGGCGTCGTGGCGGGAACAGGCTTCGGGGCGCCGCGCAACATTCGGATTTCTTACGCAGTCCGCCTGGAACGGCTGCGCGAGGCGATGGACAGGCTGGAGCGGTTTTTCGCGGAAATCGAGTGAACGCGCGGGCATCACCGGTCGTACCGTCTGCGCGGTCACCACGGCAGGAACGCCTCTGGGCCGCCGAACGGCCGGTCGATGATGCCGCCTCCGAGACATACCGGGCCGTCGTAAAACACGACGGCTTGGCCCGGCGTCACCGCCCGCTGCGGTTCGTCGAAGCGGACCTCGCAGCTCGCCGGTCCGGTGACGCGGACGGTCGCCGGCCGGTTGGGCTGCCGATAGCGGCATTTAACCGTGCAGCGGAACGTTTCGGCCGGCGGAGCGCCGGCGATCCAGTTGACGTCCGAGGCGGCCAGCCCGTCCGCATACAGGGCGGGATGGCGGTCGCCCTGGACGACGTACAGCACGTTTTTTTCCAAATCTTTTCCCGCCACGAACCACGGTTTGCCGCTTCTGCTTCCGCCGATGCCGAGACCGTGGCGCTGTCCGATCGTATAATACATCAGGCCGTCGTGGCGTCCGAGCACGCGGCCGCTCAGATCGACGATGTCGCCGGGTTGCGCGGGCAAATATCGGCTCAAAAATTCCTTGACCTGATCGAGCATCATGAGAAAATAGGTCTGGTCTTTCTGCGGATCGGCCGACCGGAGCAGGCGGTATGTTCCGTCTGGAGTCCTGTCGATGCGAGCGTAATGGCCGGTCGCGATACGGTCCGCGCCGAGGTCGAGCGCCTTTTGCAGAAAGTCGCCGAACTTGATCTCGCGGTTGCACAGCACGTCGGGGTTCGGCGTCCGTCCCTTGCGGTATTCGTCGCGAAAGCGGGCGAACACTTTTTCCGCGTATTCCCGTTCAAAATTGACGGCGAAAAACGGAATGCCGAGCTGTCCGCATACGCGGCGCACGTCAATTGATTGATAACGAAAGCGTACATGATGACCGAGAGACGAAAAAAAACGGAAGCCACAGGGCGATCCCGTAACCAAAAAACCGGTGACAACACGCAAAGACCGTCGCGAAAAGAAGCGCGTCGCCAAGATAACCCTCCCCAACCCGGTCACAAAGCGAAACGGCTTGCGGCAACCCAAGAAGCGGCGCGCGCGGCACCGCTTGACGTCGACCGTTTGGCCGAGATTGCCGCAGCACTTCCCCCCAAACGGCGTGCAGACCCCTATTTGGCACGCGAAGTGTTGCGCTACGGCGACAATCCACTTCCCAGCCGTGAATACATCATCGAGACGTTGGAGCGCGCTGGACGGCCGCTCAAAATGGCTGAGTTAGCGAACGAACTCGAAATCCGTCCGTTTGAACTCGCGCTCTTCGAACGCCGTTTGACGGCGATGGAACGCGACGGCCAAATCTTGACCAACCGCTGTGGTGCACTGATTTTGCCGGAGAAAGCGGCGCTCATCCGCGGCCGTGTCCAGGGCCATCCCGACGGATTCGGTTTCGTGATCCCGGATGACGGTGGTCCCGACATCTTCTTGGGGCCCAAGGAGATGCGTGAGGTCTTGCACGGCGATCGTGTCATGGTGCGGGTCACGGGTCGTGACCCACGGGGGCGGCCCGAAGGCAAAATCGTCGAGGTGCTTGAACGGCGAACCACGCGGGTCGTGGGGCGCGTGATCGTCGAGCACGGCGTGATGCTGGTAGCGCCAGAGGATAAGCGCATCGCGCAAGATATTTTGATCGCGCCCGAAGCCGGTCGGCGATCGCGCAAACCGAAAGCAGCACCGGGAGAGGTCGTTGTTGTCGAGATTGTCGAACCCCCCAGCAAATACGCGCAACCAATCGGCAAGATCGTCGAGGTGTTGGGGCGATACGACGATCCGGGAATGGAGATCGAGATCGCATTGCGCAAATTCGATCTGCCTTTCGTCTGGAGTTCGGCGGCCAAGGCGCAGACGCGGCGATTGCCCGATGCGGTTCGTCCCCATGACCAGAAAGGCCGCGAGGATTTGCGCCATCTGCCGTTCGTCACGATCGACGGCGAAAACGCCAAAGACTTCGACGACGCGGTCTTCTGCGAACGGGTGGGGAGAGGGTTTCGGCTCCTGGTTGCGATCGCCGACGTCGCGCACTATGTGAAACCGGAAACGCCCCTTGACCAAGAGGCTTACGAGCGGGGGAATTCGGTCTATTTTCCTCGTCGCGTGATTCCGATGTTGCCAGAAAAGCTCAGCAATGGGCTCTGTTCGTTGGTGCCGCGCGAAGACCGATTGGCAATGGTCTGCGAGATGTTCGTGTCGCCACGTGGCAAGGTGCAGCGCTACCGCTTCTTCCCTGCGGTGATCCATTCGCATGCCCGCTTGACCTACACGATCGTTGCCCGAGCGCTTTACGAGGGAGACAAAACGGCGCGCGAAATGGTTGCCGATTTGCTGCCCCATTTGGAAACGCTCGATGCGGTCTTTCGGGTGCTCCTTGCAGCGCGCAAGCGGCGCGGTGCGATCGAATTCGAAACCACCGAAGTGGAGTTTCTCTTCGACGAAAACGGCAAGATTCGTGGCGTCAAACCGGTGGTGCGTAACGACGCGCACCGGCTCATCGAAGAGTGTATGCTCGCAGCGAACGTCTGTGCGTCGCAATTCTTGGCCGAGCACGAACACCCCACGCTCTATCGCGTCCATGAACCGCCTGACCCGGAAAAAATTGCCAAACTGCGTGAATTTCTGGCGGGATTTGGCATCGAGCTTCCGGGCGGGGACGAGCCGTCACCGAAAGACTTTACCCGGGTACTGGAAAAGATCGAAGGGCGGCCGGATGCGCCCCTCCTGCAGATGGTGATGCTGCGCTCACTCAAACAGGCGCGTTATACACCGGACAATGCCGGCCATTTCGGCTTGGCTTATCCCTGCTACACCCACTTCACCTCGCCGATTCGCCGTTACCCCGATCTGCTCGTGCACCGCGCGATCAAAGCAGTGCTTGCGGGCAGCCAATACACCCCAAGTCGACCGTGGGAAGAGATCGGTGCGCATTGCTCGATGACCGAACGGCGTGCGGACGAGGCAACGCGCGAGGTGATGAACTGGCTCAAGTGCTACTACATGCAGGAGCATATCGGGGAGGTTTATACCGGTACCGTTTCGGCTGTCGTTCCGTTCGGGCTCTTCGTCACACTGGACGAAGTCTTCGTCGAAGGGTTGGTCCATATTTCCGATCTTGGCGCCGACTACTTCCAATACGACGAAGTGGGGCACGCGCTCGTTGGCGAAAGGACGAAGGTTCGCTACCGTTTGGCCGATCGCGTCAAAGTGCAGGTGGCGCGTGCCGATCTGGCGACGAGCAAAATCGATTTTCACCTCATCGAGCGACTGGAGGGCGACGCGTGAAGGCGCGCAGCGATCGGGAAACTGCTCTGGCGTACGGCTGGCACAGCGTGACGACGATGCTGCGTGTCGCGCCGCAACGCATCGTGCAACTCCATGTGGCAGTGGAGCGCAAAAGCGATGCGCGTGTGCAAGGCCTGATCCAGAAAGCCGAGGCGGCTTCTGTCCCGGTGGTGTGGGTCGAGCGGTCGTTTCTGACGAAGTGGATCGGACACGGCCGCCATCAAGGCGTGGTGGCAACCCTCAACCCAGATGCTCGGACGGTCACGCTCGAAGCGGTGCTGCCCAACAGCATGGAGTACCCCAATCCGGCGGCGCGCCAGCTGCTGATGCCGCCGCTCTACCTGGTGCTCGATGGTGTGACCGACCCGCACAACCTGGGGGCCTGCCTGCGCACCGCCGACGCGACGGGCGTGCGCGCGGTGATCGTTCCCAAAGATCGTTCGGTGGGGATCACGCCTGTGGTGCGCAAAGTCGCGAGCGGCGCTGCCGAAACCGTGCCGGTCGTTTTCGTGACCAATCTGGCGCGAGCGCTCGAGCAGCTCAAAGCCTCGGGCGTTTGGGTCGTCGGATTGGCGGGCGAGGGTGACCAGTGGCTCGCAACCTGCGATCTTTCCGGTCCCTTGGCGCTCGTATTGGGTGCCGAAGGCGAGGGGCTGCGACCGCTCACACGCGCGCATTGCGATTTCTTAGCGCGGCTGCCGATGCTTGGTGTCGTCGAAAGTCTTAACGTTTCCGTTGCTGCAGGGGTTGCTCTCTACGAAGTAGTGCGGCGCCGCTTCGACAGGGTTTAAGGCGTCGCGTCCTCCTTTGCGCTGCGTCATTCCATGGCCGTCGCGTGACGGCCTTCTCTTTTACTATTGACAATAATGATTCTCATTATCTATAATGTTCTTGAAACAAGCATGAGGGAATGAGCGCAGTGGCAAATCAAGCACGGACGGGTGCCGAACGGGTTTCGCAATGGCTCACCCTTATCTCAGCGGTGGTTGCGGTAACGCTGTCTGTTTTGGATTGGCTCTACTGGGGGCGCTAATGGCCGAGAGCGGGTGCGTAAAAAGAGCGATTACGGAGCGGATGGTGCAAACCGCAGCGTCGCTTGAACCCCATTTTGCACCTGAGGTTCTTTTTGCTGCGGTGATCGAAGGAGTACCTGCGGTCGAATATCAGCCCATTGTCCGTTTGGAAGATGGCGCAATCATTGGGTACGAAGCTTTGGCTCGGTTTTCGGCATGGGGGCGGGCGATTCCACCGGATCAGCTTTTTGCAGCGCTTCATAGCAACACGATGCTACTTCACTACGCCGAATGGAAGTGCAAGGCGATTCAGTTGGCTCTGGCACCTAAGAAAGGGCTTTTGTTTCTCAATTTGGAGCCCGACGCGTGGCATCAAGGTCAATGCGGCAACTGGGTGGATCCCTATCTCGAATTGTTTGCTGCGGCTCGCGAACGGTTGGTCGTCGAAATCGACGAAAGTTGTCATCTTCATGCTGCAACCATATCCGGAACCCTTGCCGAACGGTTGGCTGAACGGGGCATTGCGGTTGCTATCGACGATTTGACCCCAACGCACGGTATTGCCTTGCGATCGCTTTACCAATACGCGGCATTTCTCAAATTCGATCGTGCCTTTCTGCAAGAGGGGAGCAAACGCAATCCTTTTTTCGAACATCTTTTCGCTGCGGCGAAAGAGAGTGGTGCCACATTGGTGTTGGAAGGTGTCGAACGGGCGGAAGATCTTTCGTTTGCGGCGGCGCTCGGTTTCGATTGTGTCCAAGGGTTCTATTTCGCCGACCGAATCATTAGAAGACAAGGAACGACACAGCTCTGGCGGAGGTTGTGGCGCGAGCGCCGTGCCTGCATGGGTTGTCAAATCGCGTGTGGTGCACATCGTGAGGAGGTAATTCATGAATAAATCCGCTGGGTCGTTACCAATGACCGTCGTCTCTGGGGTACGAAAAGGGCGCAAGCGACTCTGGGAATTGGAGGAAAAGCTCCACTGTCCCATCATCGGTTCCTGTCTGACCGTGGCTGAGGTGGCAAAGCTCCTGAAGCGTTTTGGCTATGTCAATGATAAAGCGCGTTCGTTCGAAGTGCATGTGACGGCAGTAGGTCTTGCGAAGACCCGCAACGAGGTCAGCGAACGATTGCACAAGCGACTGGACGAAAAATGGCGTGTCGCGCTGACTCTGGTTGCCCAAATCAAAAGTAGCGAAGCGTTGCGTGCGTACTGGACAGAATCGTTTGCGCGCGGAGAAGTGGCGGGCGCCTTTTGGGCCGTCGTGACGCACCCATTGGTGACGTCAGAATTGGCCCATAGCTGTTACGAAGATCTTCATATGCTTTCTCATCAAATCGGCGCTGGCCTGGCTGCAGATGTGCGCAGACTCAAATGGCTTGACGAGGAACGGACCCGTCTTTTGCAAGAAAACCAAAAACTGCAGGCGCGTGTCCATGATCTTTCCCAACAGCTGGGCGAGCGGACTCAAGCCATGCTGAATCTCAAGGCACAGGTCGACCGCGCAGAAGAAGCACGAGAACGGTTGGTGCAAAAGTGGCGTGCCGAATGTGAAATGCTTCGTGACGCGGCAGAAGAAGGTGGTAAGGCACTGGCGCGAATCGAATCGCTCAAAGCTCGTGTCGAGACCCTGGAGTCCGAACTGGTGGCGGCGTTGCGTGATCGAGATTTTTGGCGCGAAGAGTTGGAGGCGATACGTAAGGAACACGCGGCGCTCGAACAGCTGCTGGTGTCGCAACAAACCGAATCGGTTTTAACGGCGTCTTGCGAGAACGAAGCGGATTGTGGCGCATGCCAATATCGGTACCGATGCGTTTTGTGCGTTGGCGGACGTACGAATTTGGCGCCACATCTTCGCGATTTTGCGAAACGTTTCGGGCTGGAAGTGCGTTTTCACGACGGCGGATTGGAAGACGCGCTCCAGCGCTTACCAGAGCAGCTCAAGGGCGTCGATGCCGTCGTCGTTACGGTTGGAGCGGTATCTCACCAAGCTTACTACCGTGTCAAGCATTTCTGCAAACAATCGGGAAAGCCATGCCTGTTGATCCGAAATGCCAGTATGGGAGGATTCGCCGTTGCGATCCAGTCCTTGATGCAGGGGGAAGTTGAGCTTGCATCCCAGGGGTTGCCTGCGGTCAAAAGACTGACGAACTGAGGAGATCACTGTGTACGCTTGCATCTGTTTCGCAGTGAAAGAGCGTGAGGTACGCGAAGCGGTATCGAAGGGTGTGGTGCGCATGAGCGATTTGTGCGCCAAGCTCGGTATTGGAACGAGGTGTGGGCGTTGCGTTTGTGCGCTCCGCGAAATTGTCCGCGAAGAAACTAAGGTAATAAAGGAGATTACGATTGATGATTGCGAAAAAGCGATCGATGATAGATTCTTGCAGAAAGGATGTGGTTTTGCTACGCTAAACGAAGTGAAATCGCACAAGGAATGGATTTATGAAAGGTGATCCGAAAGTACTCCAGCTTCTCAATGACGCGTTGAAAAACGAATTGACGGCGGTCAATCAGTATTTTCTTCATGCGCGGATGTATCAGAACTGGGGCTATCATGCGCTCGCAGAGGTAGAGTATCGCGAGTCCATTGAAGAGATGAAACACGCGGATCGTTTGATTCAACGTATCCTCTTTTTAGAAGGGTTGCCCAATTTGCAAGATCTGGGGCGGCTGAGGATCGGGGAGAACGTGCCGGAGTGTCTCAAAGCAGATCGGGCGTTAGAAGAAGCTGCGATAGCACAATTGCGCAGCGCAATCGCCTACTGTGAATCGGTTCGTGATTTCGTTTCGCGTGATCTGCTGAGTGATCTGCTCGATGATTCGGAAGAACATTATGATTGGGCGGATACCCAGTTGGAATTGATCGAAGCGCTCGGCTTGCAAAACTACTTGCAAAGTGCGATGGGGAAAATTGATTCCTAATTGGCATAAATAATTTATTTTGAAAATATAGTTATTGTTATGTGTTTGATCGGTGCTGGAAAAGAGGAGCTAACATGAAAAACCGCATTTTTGCCACGGTACTTGGCGTGAGTTTGGCTTTGGGGAGTTTTGCGCTGACAGCAGCCGAGCCAGAAGGGCGTCCCGCGCACCGTGAAGTGTCGATTCCGACTACGGCCTCAGCGGCGTGGAAAATTTTGCGCCAAGACGGAGCTGCGCTGAAACAATATCTTGAGAAGAAAACGTTGACCCCGATGGATCTCCATGAGATCCACATGCTTTCCTACACCTTGGAGGTTGCTGTTCATCGCTTGCGCTCCGAGTGGGAGCAGATCGCGAACGATCTAGAAGAGATGCACAAGAACAGTGAGTCGGGCAATGCTGAGAAAACGCGGCAACACGGTCAGGCTTTCCTCGACGCGGTCTCACGCGTCAAGGGTTGTAAATAAAAACTTTTTTACTGTGTCAGGTCCCATATCATTATATTCCCCGAAGTCGTGCTAAACTCTTCGAAGCGTACCGACTCCTTGAGCGCTTGTTCCAAGGCCGGAAAGCATTGAAC
>NZ_JAHLSY010000031.1 GCF_019049855.1 Hydrogenophilus thiooxidans
GGTCGAGGCCGAATTCGGCATTCCGGTGATTGCGGTGGCGCGCTTGCGCGACCTCCTGCAACTGCTCCAAGACGATCCCGCGCTCAGTGCCCATTGGCCCGCGGTGGAAGCGTATCGGGCGCGGTATGGGGTGTAAGTGTATGCGGTGATATGTTCAAGGATCGCATCTTGTAAAGACCTTTACCCCCACGGCATCGCCCCTCAGGTGGCGGGATCGTGGCTTTGATAACGCGATCAATCACGATGGCACAGATGCGTGCCATAAATGTCATCGCCTGAAACCTGGGAGCAACTTGCCTTTGACCCGCGCCAGAAATCTGAGAGCATTTCGCTGTTTCCTCCAATCTGGTAGGGACACCTTGATACTTGACTGATATCAACTCAACCGTAACCAGTATTTCCTCAACTTGACCACAGAATCGGCAATATGATCGGTGCGAAATGTGGTATTGTAAAATGCAGTAGTCGCATCATGATATGCTTTGCTCTCAGAAAAGCTCCTTTGTGCTGATGTCGGAAAGCTTTTCGCGCCCAGACGCAAGAAAGGAGAAAAGCGATGAACACAACCCGTCAACGTGGCATGAATCTGGTCGAGTTGGCAATTGTTATGACGGTTATAGGGTTATTGCTTGGTGGTGGGTTGATGGCACTTACTGCCCAGATGGAGACACAGCGCGAAAAAGATGCTAGAGCATTGCTTGTTGCCGCTAAGGAAGCGCTCATTGGCTTTGCGCAGGTCAATGGTCGGTTGCCCTGTCCGGCTACGGCTTCGAGTAATGGTCAGGAAGCCCCTTTGGGTGGGGGAGTATGTGCTGCGCCATCTGACGCCAACGGCTATTACGGCTTTCTGCCTGCCGCAACGCTGGGAATTGCCAATGAGCCCGGCGGCTATTTGCTTGACCCGTGGAAGCTTGGTGCTGCTTCGCGCTTGCGTTATGCGGTGACAAGAAAAAACGCCAATGCGGCAACGACCGTAAATGGCATCAAAAGTAATTACTCCACTTTTTTTTCTTCCGGGACCTTCTTGCGTATCTGTGCGCAGGCAAGCTGTATAGGCAGCACCCAAAACGCTGTCGCTGTGCTAATCGTGCCAGGTGCAAATGCTGCCAACATGTCTACAACTGGCGTTGATGAACAGGAAAATGTCGATAACGACCGCGATTTCGTCGCGCACGAAAAGCGTGGTCCGGGGGGGAGTGGTGGCGAATTCGACGATCTGGTAGACTTCATCCCACCCGCTCTACTGGCTAGCAGAATGATTGCTGCTGGTCAGCTGCCTTGAGACATTCCGATCTGCGGCTTTTTGGTGGTAACTCGACTGATTTTCCGCTGTGGCACAAGATGTCCGATTGCGCGCTGCTTGTTGAGGATGACGCGCTACTGGCGATGGCGCTGGCGGATCGGTTGGCGCAAGCAGGGGTGCTCGTGCAGCATGCAGCCGACCGAAACTCAGCCCTTTCCCATGCCGAAAATTGCAGTTTCGCGCTTGTCGATCTAGGGCTTCCACCATGCCCCGCGGCACCTGACGAGGGTTTACTGTTGATTGCGCTGATGGCGCAGCGTTTTCCTCTAATGCCCATTGTCGTTCTCACCGGACAAGATGAAGCGGTTGCCGCGCGCGAAGCAATTGCCCGTGGTGCTTTCGATTTTCTCACTAAACCGGTCTCTGGTACAGCGTTCGATCTAGCGATCACCCGAGTGCAGCGGCAGGCGCGCGTGCTGCGTGAGCTGGCCATGCATGGTGATTTGCCGGTAGTCATTTCAGCATACGAAAGTCGGCAGGGCCTTCGTGAGGTTTCCGACCTTGCTCAGGAAAAACTCCTGCGCCAGATATTGGCCGCCTCAGGTGGTAATGTCGCCGAAGCAGCGCGGCGGCTTGGAATTGAGCGCACTCGTCTCTATTACTATCTTGACAAATTTGGCATTTTTCCCTCCAAAAGACATACGCAAGGTGATCCGGTAGCATGACGAGACCCAGATGCACAGATGCACGGAGAGTTTCAGATGGGCGTGGCATTGCAGCTTTATGAGCAGTTGACGGATGCTGGAGAGGACAAGGCGCGGGCGCGGTTGATTGCCGAAGCGTTCGAGGCGCTGGAATCGCGCTACCCGCACTTGCCGGATCTGGTGACGACGCGGCAACTGTCAGAGGCCGAGCTGCGCTTGCTCAAAGAAATCGAACTGGTGCGCGGCGAGATCAAGGCGGTGGAGCTCAAGCTCACCAAGGAGATCGAGGATGTGCGCGGCGAGATCAAGGCGGTGGAGCTCAAGCTCACCAAAGAGATCGAAGCGGTGCGGCTGGAGACGACTGCCCTGCGTGGCGAGATCGAGAAGAGCCGGGCGAATGTGCTGCAGTGGAGCTTTGTATTCTGGCTGACGCAGTTTGCGGCGATCGCCGCGCTGGTGTGGAAGGTGTGGAGTTAGGCGTCGTGCAACGCGGTGGGGCGCGTCATGCTCCCCGTTGAGCTGGCCTGGCTGATCGCCGCATTGGGCTGCGGGCTGGGTGGCGCTGGCCTCTATCAGGCGCGATTGGCCCAGCGTTTGGCGCGCGTGCATCGCGAGCTGGAAGCAGTGCGTTATGAACATCCACAAGGGGTCCCGGCGCGTGCCTTCCCGGCGCTGGCGCGCTGTGGCGTCACGCGCCTGGTCTGGCGCGGCGAATGGCTGGGTGTGCCGCTTGCGGGCGAGGTTGCCGCGCCTCAACAAGGGCGCGGCCATTGGCAGGGGCGGATCAACTGCGGAGAGGATATTGACTTGACCCTCGAGGCGCGCACGGCAGTAGCGCGCGGAGAGCGCCATTGGCTGGCGAGCGCCGCCTGCGAGCTGCTGCTATTGCGCTGGCGCGCGCAGGCTGCGTCGGACGCCGCGCGGCTCGAAGGGGCTCTGCGCCAGCACGCCCTCTTTGCGCTCGATACGCTGCACGCGGCGCGCAACCTGGGCCAGTGGGCGCAGTTCGTGGCGGATGAGTTTGCGGCGGCCGCCGACGATGCCGCGCTGCTGACCGCAGGCAGACGGCTCGCGGAGGCCGCGCCGCTGATCCGGCAGCGGGCGCAACGGTTGCTGGCCGCCAGCCGCGGCGAAGGCGCGCAGGATGCCGCGCCGCCGGAGGATCTGGCCGCGCTGATTCGCGCCTGCGCGCGCATGAACGGTGTGGCACTCGCTCTGACGGGCCAAGCGCACAGCCGTAGTCCGCGCGGGTTGTGGCTGACCATTCTCGACAATCTCTTTCTCAACGCCCGCCAGCACCAGGCGGGCGTCGAACTCTCTGGCCGCCTGGCGCCAACGAACGATGGCGTGTGCTTCGAGCTGATCTTTCCCTTCGACCGTTTCGGTGCCGGTACCGATGCACTGTTCGCGCCGTTTCACCCTGGCAGCGATGCGGGTTTGGGGCTGGGGCTGTATCTCGCCCGCCGCGCCGCTCGTCAGGCCCAAGGCGAGCTCGCCACAGGTGAGCAGCCAGCGCGCTTCATCGTGCGACTGCGGTAGCAAGATGATGACTGGGTAAAGTTCGCGCGCGTCCGCGCAAATCCCCGGTGCGCGAACAACGCGTTGCCCACGCACCGGTATTTGGATAGGCAGTTTAGCTCATTTTACAACAGCTTGCAGACTGTATAAATTTGCGTTTCGTTGTATCCGGTCGCTGCGGTTGCATAGGGCGTCGCATTATTGGCGCCCTGAACCGCGCGCACGTTGCCGCTGCTGGGAACGCCGTCATCGAAGGCCGCATCAATGGCTGCCGCTGCCTTGCCAGGCAGGTTTCCGGTGCAGACCAGAAAGCCTGCCGGGGCGCCGGTGGTCGCGCCGGCTGATTGGGTGACCCGGAAGGCACCGCCATAGGCATTGGTTGGGTCGGCGTTGTTGATTTGGCCTGTGATCAAACCGGCGTGGCGCAATTGTCGCCAGTATTGACAATTTTCACCGCCTACTGCGGCACCGCAAGCTACCCAAGCGTTCGCTCCACCAACGACGCCGTTACCATCGCCAGCCGTCGCGCCAGTCCAGCCGCGCGTAGCGGCGTTGGCGTCGTCGCCGGGAATTGCGTTGTAACGGTCTTTGTAGGCGTAATGGGCCGCCGCAATGCCATTGAAATCATTCCTGACCTGTTTGATCTTGGCGTTTTCGATCAGCTCCTGCCCCTTGAGCACGCCGCCCAAGAGCAGGCCGATGATGACCAAGACGATGGCGATTTCGACGAGCGTGAAGCCGGATTGTCGGGAAACGAAACGTTTCATCTCGTGACTCCTTGTTGCGGTTGATGGGAACGCGCGCTGGCGTGCCCTTGACCTTGATCAAGGGTCAAGCAGCATTAGCGCGGATATCATATAAGCCGTAAGCAGTTTGAAAAGTCCAATTTTTCGACAGTAGGTATGGGCTCGGCGAAGCAATCCTGCAAAACCGAAGCGTTTGCCGATTGTGCGGAGTGCCTTGGTCGATCTGTGGTGCGCAGGGTCTTGGGGTTGAAAGCTGTTGGTGTTATCGCTTACGGTACGATGGGCAACTGGGTGCCCACTGGTACCGTAAACGATTCCCCTTGCGCGTTGGTGAGCACGATTCCGTTGCGATAGACGTTGAGCTTCCAGCCGCTCAATTCGCTTTGATCGGCAACGAAACGCCCGCCAATCCACGCACCACGCCGCTCGCGCGGCTCAAGAACCACGCCTTCGAGACGCGGTTGCGGTGTCAGATCGGAGGGCTCTGCTGCTTGGTCGGCATGCCTGCGTTTCTGTTCGATCGCAAAGCGCATCTCTGGAGTGAAGAAAAGGGGGCCGAGCCATTCGGCAGATGGCCGCAGCGGTGCGGCGGTTTGGGCAAAAAGCGCACCTGTGACACTTCCGAGTAGGCCGAATGCGATTGCCGTGCGCCAAACGCGCGCCCAGCTTCGGATCCGCAACCGTTGGGGCGTGCTCATTGCCCTGCTGCTCCAGACGTCGGTGGAGAAAACCACCACCGCAGCGTGCAATCGACGTCAAGCCCAAGGGCACTGCTTCGTCGCAACGCGCACCGCTCGATCCGGCTCCAACCTGGCGCGTGCTGTTGCACGTCGGCCAGAAAAGCGAGCCATTCGCCTTCATGGACTTCGACGAGTTTGAGTTCAAGCGGCTGGTAGGCGATTTGGGCTGGCGCGACGCGATCCGGATCGCTCCAGGGTGTGGCTTGTGGTGGAAGCAAGAAAAGGGTTTCTACCGTTGGCCCCAGTGTGTAACGGATGGTCGGAAGCGCTAAGCGGGTTTGCGCGGCCAAAAGCGCTTCGATAAGCGCAACACGATCAGGCGGCGCCGTAAAACCGCTTGCTTCGATCGATCGGTAGCGGTCGAGGTGGCGTTCGACGTTGTCACGCGCCCGTTGGGTCTGGCGCAATTGTTCCTGGGTTTGGGTAAGCTGTGCTTGCATGGTGGACTGTTGCTGCATTTCATACATTTGCCACTGCAGTGCGCCGGCCAGCACGACGACTGTCTGCAGGAAAGCGACGCCAACGCGAATCGCACTGCGTAGCAATTGGTTGCGAGTGCGCTGCGTGGGGGGGGATGCAGTGGTCATGGTTCCGGACTCCAAGCCAGGCAGAGGCGAAAGGGCTGAAGTTTCAGGGACGCATTTTCTCCGCTCAACGTCGTGTCGCGATCGGTAGCCACAGGGGGTTGAAAGGATACGATCCGCCAACCGGGTGCGGAAAGTTGCGCACGGAAGCGGGCCTCCGCGTCCAAAAGTTGCTTCAAGGGGAACGTCTCAGTTGCCTTCCCTTCTGCAAAAAGCCAAAGCGTCACATCTGAAGAGGGGGGGGTACCATCGGTTGGCGGTGGACAGTTTTCGGGTGTGTCAGTGGCAGCGGTGGGCTGTTGGTGCGGTGCGTTCGCCTCCGGGGTGGCGCTTGAAGCCGGTACGGGCGCGGGATCGGGGCGAGAAAGGATAAGGCGCTCCAGACGATATTCTGGCGTTGCGGTGAGCGCATTGCTCAGTGGTGTCAGGAGCGCGGGAAAGGTGCCTACTGAGGCAAAAAGCCGCTCGTGCATGTGGATGGTCGCTAGGAGTTGGTCTGCGGCAACGCCAAACGCGCTGATCTCGGCTGAGGTGCGCGCCAATCGTTGCTGAAGTTGCACGTTGAGCTGTTCGGCGTTCAAGCGGCTCATACGTACGCCCAACCCCTCCAATGCGATCGCCCCAGAATAGAGGAGCACCGCGGCGCTGAGAATCGACCCGCCTCCCACGAGCGCCAGGCGCGCTTGTTGCCAACGATACGCAGCGATGAGCGCGCGCGGCGCAAGGGAAGGTGGGCGGCGCCATTGCCGACACCACCAGGGAATGAGCGCGGTGAAACCGTTTTCAGTGACGGTAGGGAAGCGGCGCTGCACAGCGGCAGGAAGTAGGAGCGTTCGCCAAGCCTCTGTTTCTTGAGGCTCAGGTGCTGTCGTGCCCAGAAAGAGGGTTGCTGGCCGTAGCTCTCGAGGGAGTAATTTTTGGTTATGCAGGTAGCGGATGGTACGGTCGAGTTCGGTCGCGACACTTGCAGGGTTGGTCTCACCAGGTAAGAGGCGGGAGAGTTGCGTGAGTTGATTCGCCATAAAGAGGATACGAATGCCTGCGGGGGTGCGCACTACCGCAAGCAGCGGTTCGCCGATTTTGAGGAAGCGGGCTAGCCACGTGCTGATCACTTGACTGGCTGTCCAAACGCCAGCGATGGGCGCCTCTTGCGCTACCCAGGGTGTCAGCAGGGGTTCGAGCCATTCGCTTTCGGTAACCGCAAGCAACAACCATTCCCGTGCCGGGCGAAAGGGCGTACCCGAGGAGATGGGGAGCGCGACGCGGTACGGGGTTTCCGGATAGTTTTGCGCCAACCGGCGCTCGAGGTAGAGCCGAAGGTCGCGCCCCCAGAGCGGTGGCACGGTAACGCGTGTCAGGCTCTCCGACGGGTGGTCGATCACGCACACTATGGGCACATCAGCCTGCGGTTGGGCAGGAAAGGGGAGCAGTCCGGTGGTTTCGCTCAGGTAGAAGAGTGCCGGGCGCATTTACATTCGAATCTTGGTGATGGTGTCATAGACGGGGCCAAGGACCGCAAACATGATCCAGCCCAGGATCAAGCCCAGGACGACCGTCAAGATCGGTTCGATCAAAGTTTGCAAGCGGGCGACCGACTCATTGACGTCACGCGCGTAATAGTAACTAACGTTAGTCAGCGCATCGTCCAATGCGCCGGTTTGTTCGCCAACGCGCAGCATTCGGATCACGAGCGGTGGAAAGAGCCCTGACCCGGCAAACGCTTGAGAGATGGGAACGCCTTGAGTGACAAGACGTCGCGCGTGTTCGATCGCGGTACGGACCTCCAAGTTTTGGGTAACCGATTCACCCAGCCGCAGCGCGTCGAGGATGGGAACGCCAGCGCGGTACATCAACGCGAAGACGTCGGCAAAGCGCGCCAAGATGATTTTGTGGATGATCGCTCCGACGAGCGGGATTTGGAGCACTTGGCGGTGGAGCCACTGCCGAAACCGCACATGGTGTTTGGCCACGAAAGCGATGAGCAGCGCCACCGCTGTGGGAACGATCAAGAGCAGATACCACGATTCGGTGATAAAGCGGGAGAGCGCAATCAGCGCGCGCGTGGCAAACGGTAACGTTTGCCCCATGTTTTCCAAGAAACCAATCAGTTGGGGAACGAGGTAGGTCATCAAAAAGATCACGACCCCGGTGATCACGACGAAGACGAATGCGGGATAGGTGAGCGCTTTCTTGGTCTGCGCTTTGAGTTCGTCGCGCCATTTGAGGCTAGCGACGATTTGCGCGAGCACATCGGGCAGTTGCCCAGTTGCTTCGCCCGTTTTGATGAGGCTGCAGATCATCGGTTCCGCCACTTTGGGGTGCGCGGCGAGCGCCTCGGAGAGTGACGCGCCCGCTTCGATGCGGCGATGCAGGTCTTCAGCCAGATTTTGAATGGCTGGCGAGGCCGAGGTATCACGCAGATCGGCCAGAAAATCGAGCAGCGGGACACCGGCGCGAAGCATCGATTCCATTTGGAAGTAAAAATCGATGATGTCACGCGGTTGCAACGTTGTACGGGTTCGGCGCCGCGAGCGGATTGCACGCGCCTCAAGAAGCGTCAATCGATTTGCGGCCAGTTCGCGCTCCAGTTCGCGTTCGTTTTCCGCTTCGCTCTGACCGCGAACGGTCCGACCGTCTTCGGTGAGCGCCCGATAAGCAAATCTCATGCTTCCGCAAACCAACCCGTGAGATCGACGATGCGCGCCACCTCTTCCACGGTGGTGATCCCTTCACGAATGCGGCGAATTCCATCTTGTGCCAGCGTGATAAAGCCGTGCGCGGCGGTGTATTCGCTGAGTTGCCGTAAGGTGGCGCGGCGTGCGATCAGTTCGTCGAGCCCTGCGTCAAATGGCAGGATCTCCATGAGCGCCAACCGACCTTTGTAGCCGCGCATGTCGCATTCGGTACAGCCCACCGCGCGGTAGAGGACCTCATGCGCTTCTAGATGCAACGCTTCCCGTAGCCGTTGCCCGTCAGGGTCGGGGGCTTTGCAATGGGGGCAAAGTTTGCGCACCAGCCGTTGGGCGATGATGCCGATGACGTTTCCGGCCATGATTTCCGGAGAGATGCCCAGATCGAGGAGGCGCGGAATCGAGCGCAGCGCAGAGGTGGTGTGCAAGGTCGAAAAGACCTGATGCCCGGTCATCGCAGCGCGAAACGCCATGATCGCGGTGTCGTGGTCGCGGATCTCGCCGACGAGGATGATGTCCGGGTCTTGACGCAGCAGGGAACGAATGCCTTCGGCAAAATCGATACGGCTGGTTTCGCCGATCGATGTCTGGCGAACCAGCGGCAGCACGTATTCCACCGGGTCTTCCAGGGTCATGATGTTGACCTGCTCGGAGTTCAAATGGTTGAGGATGGAGTAGAGCGTGGTGGTTTTCCCGCTCCCGGTCGGGCCCGTGACCAGCAAAATCCCTTCTGGGCGCGCCAACAGGCGTTTGAGGAGCGCTAGTTGTGTGTTGTGTAGCCCCAACGCATCCAGTGGCATGACGCTGCGCTTTGAGTCGAGGATGCGCAAGACGAAATTTTCACCTGCCAGGGTGGGTTGCGAAGAGGCCCGAAAGTCGATTTCACGGCCAGCCAGCGTGAGCTGAATGCGGCCGTCTTGCGGCGCGCGGTTTTCCGCGATGTTCATTCCGGCCAGGATCTTCAAACGCACCAGAATCGCGTTCCAATAGCGGCGGTGCAATGCGCGACGTTGCTGTAAGACGCCGTCGATCCGGTAACGGATGCGCACGAAAGCGGGTTCGGGTTCGAAATGGATGTCCGAAGCGCCTTGGAGCACCGCGTCGGTGAGCAGGGCATCGACGAGTCGGACGATCGGGTGGGCAAACGACTGCGCGTCCTCCTGAGTGAACTGCGAGAGGTCGCTCTCCCCGGCCAGTTCGCGCAGAATGCCATCGAGCGAGAGTTCCCGTCCGTAGAATTGGTCGATCGCTTGCTCGATCGCGGCGCGGGGTGCGAAACGCCACACCGGTATGGCTTTGCTGCCCAATTGGGTGCGGATGCGGTCGGTCGCGATGATGTCGTTGGGGTCGGCGATCGCTACGATGAGCTGTTTCGCGGCGGTGTCGAAACTTACCGGAAACGCGGCGTAGCGGCGGGCGATCTCTTTGGGGATCAGACCGAGCGCTTGTGGGTCCGGGACGATCTTTTCGAGGTCGATCGCCTCTTGCCCCAAGTTTTCCGAAAGGGCTTCACTCAGGAGGTCTTCGGTGACGAAGCCGAGGGCAAGTAGCGTTTCGCCGATGGGTTTTCCGAGTCGTTGCTGCTCGAAGAGCGCGATTTGAAGCTGATCCGGTGTCAAGACACCGCGTTCGATCAGAATTTCGCCAAGTCGTTTGCGCGGCGCGACGGAAGGCTCAGTCATTGGGATTCCACCAGATTGAGACGCAGTGCCTGAATGCGGCGGGAGAGAGCCGCACGGTCGATCGGTAGCATACTGCTGGAATGGCTTGCCAGCGCCTGTTCGTAATATTGGAGCGCGGTCTTCCGTTCACCGAGTTGGTCGAGGCTCACGGCAAGGTTGTAGAGCGTGACGGGATCATCGGGCGTAAGGCGGTACGCTTCGAAAAATTGGACTTGGGCTTCCGCCCAGCGCTGTTGTTGGGCTAGGATCAACCCGAGCGCGCGGTGGAGTGCCGCGTCGTCGGGATGGTTGGCCAACACCGTGCGGATTCGGCTCTCCAGGCCGACCAGGTCGCTTGCTGGTTCGAGTTCGACGAGGGCGGCGAGCGCAGCCGGGTGATCGGGCTGGACGCGCAACAGCGCGTGGTACCATGCGCGCGCTTCGTCCAGGCGGTTTTGCCCTGCTGCCGCAACAGCCAAACCCAACAGGATCGCCGGGTTGTCGGGATCGGTTCGGGAGAGTTCGCGCAGCGAGCGTTCGGCATCCGCCCAACGGTGTTCGTCGAGCGCGGCATAAGCTGCGGTCAGACGGCGCTCACCTGCGGCGGGTCGAGACCGGACGATTTCGATCCGTGCGTCAGCGGGCAAAAGCGGCGTGGTGGTCGTTTCGTCCGGGTTCGGCGCAGTGGGCTGCGGCGATTGCTCGCGCCTCGGTGCGGTTTCTGGATGCGATGCTGCCGTTGGGGTTGAGGCGCTGGGAAGGGGACGTTTCGGTTGTTCGGACGCCGGTTGTTCCGATAAAGGTGGCAGGGCTTGCGTCTGGTCGACCGTGTCCGCTTCGGCGTTGGTCGGTGTCGTAGGAGCCACCCCGGGGGGGACGACGTCGCCGCGGGGCGGCAAGGTCGGCGCCGCAGCAACGACAGAGGGCGATCCCGCATCGGTCGCAGCCTCAGTGTTACGTGCGATTCCAGCTGCCGCTTCGGTGGTTTCGGTACTCAGGGTTTGCTGCGCTGGAACGTTGGTTGAAGGTTGGGCGAGGGGTGTCTGCTGGCCGAGTGTGAGCAACGGCAGTAGTTCGAGGGCAAAATAGCCGCCGATCCCAATGAATACCGCAAGGCTCAGGACAACGAGCGCACCCGAACCGATCCGGCGTTTTTGAGTGGGTTGATTGGCGTCATGAACGGCATGCAGCGTTTCCGCTGCCGCGCGGTCATGCAGCGCCGTAGCGGTTTGCCCGTGTGCCGTCGTATGCGAGAAATCGCCTGTGGGTGCAACCGCTTCTGGTGGGAGCGCACCGTCGTTCGGCTGCGGACGCGGGGGGGTGGGATCGCGTTCCAACGCTTCGAGCAGCAGACTCATCGCTCAGGTACCGAGGGAATCAGCGGACGTTGGGGCAGGTCGCGGGCAAAGAAGTCACTGCCCGGCAGATGCCGAGCCAGGTCGCGATAGTCGGTGTCGATACTCGGGTCGGTGACGATACGCGGGCGAAGGAAGATCACGAGTTCACTCTTGCGCGATTGGTTGTTGCGGTATCGGAACAGTTCGCCAACGAGCGGCAACCGCGAAGCGCCAGGGACTTCATCGGTGCCATCGGCGATTTCGTCACGCATCAAGCCGCCCAAGACTGCGACTTCACCATCCCGGACGCGAATCACCGATTCGATCTCCCGCGTCTGAATTTCGGGAACGAGGCTGCGCACTTCGGGCAGTGAGCTGAATTCGCCGCGAGCAATCGCAAGGTTGACCGCGACGGCCGGGTCTTCGACGTATCCGATCAGGCGTGAAACGGTGGGGCGAAGGTTGAGGATGATCTCGCCGCTGTCACTGATCTGGGGGGTGATCGCCATCAGGAACCCGATCGGCACCGTATTGGGCTCCGACGTGATCGTCCAGGTTCCCGGGGATCCCGAACTGCCCGGTTGGTACTGCGCAGTCAGGGTGAAATAGACACGGCTCTCGACCACTTTGAGCACGGCGGTCTGGTTGTTGAGCACACTCAGTTCGGGCTTGAGAGCACTTTGGTCTTGCCAAAGGACTGCAACAGTTGCACCGAAAAATCGAGCAAATTGGAGCCAAACGGCCGGAGAAACTCGATCGTTCCCATACTGGGGACGATGCCTGACGCAGGGGCGCCACCTGGAAGCGATTGGCTCGTGCCATTGGGGATCGTGCGAAAGCGGAACGTGCTGTTTTTCTGGTGCAAAAGGTCCCAGGTAACGCCCTGTTGGTAATCATCGGAGAGTTCGACTTCGACGACGCTCGCTTCGATCAGCACTTGGCGCCGCGCCGAGGCAAGAATCCGGTCCAGGTACGCTTGCACCTGTTTGTGCTGTTTCGCGGTGGCCAGCACGAGCAGCGTGCCGGTCTCCGGGTTGGCGACCACCGGGTTGGCTAGTGCGGGCGATCCGGTAGCGGCTGCGGCAGGCGCTGCGCCTGTGGCGGATTCCGATGGCGGCGTTGCCGCGTCGCCAGGGGGGGATGTTTGGCCACTTTGACCGATTGACGCAGCGTTCGGTGTTGAAGTCGTGGTCGTTGCTCCGCCGTTTGGTTGTTGCACCCCTACGATTGCCGAAACGCCACGGAGCAACGCTTGCCAGAACTGGTTGTTCGCCGCGGTGGTGATTTGGGTTTGGGAGTTGTTTCCGGTACCGGTGTCGCCCCCCCTTCCGGTACTGGCGATTTGGGTCGCGATCGCGACCGAACTGCTCACGGTGCGCGCCAGGTTGGGATAGTCGATGGTGTAGGTACGCACGAAAGGGGTATCCGGTTCAACTTTGAGGACACCATTCTCGAACCGCCAGCGAACATCGACTTGCTCCGCGATGCGGTCGAGAATGGCTGGCAGGGGTTGCGCGATCGCGTTCAGCGTGACGGCGCCGGACAGGTCGGGATAAAGGTCGACATCGATTTTGGCGTCTCGCGCCAGGGCAAAGAGCAGCGCTTTCACGGGTACGTCGCGCACCACCAGAGTGTAGCGCTCTTGTGGTTGCGGCGAAGAGGGCGGGGTAAGACGTGGTGGGATACCGGGGCGCGCCAGTGGCGGGATCGCGGCATCATCGATCACGGGGCGACGCACGTTTTGCTGCAGATGGGTGTCCTCGACCCGCGGTGCGGGGGCCGCGCAACCCGTAAGGAGAGCGACCGAACAGAGCACGTGTAGTAAGGCACGTTGCACGGGTTATTCCTTCAAGGTGGTCAGCGCCACGACGCGCGGTTCTTTCAACAGGAGTGCGGAAGGCAACTCGAGCAACATCATACCCGCCTCCTCGGCACGGCGAAATGGCCCTAATAATATCAAAATCTCATTTTGGTTTTTGGGTTGATGGGCGACGAGCGAATAGCCAGCAAACGAACGGGGTAACTGTTTGCGCAGTTCGTCGATACGGCGCTCACGTGCCCGATTGGCAAGCGTGGGCCAATGGTCCAGCACGATCGCGTAGGTGTAGCCGTGCCTTTGCCATTGGGTAATCGTGGCTTGCTGCGGCGCTGGTTTTGGTGTGCGTGCGGTGCTGAGGTTTGACGTGGTGCTGAGTTCGCGGTTTTTCTCCTTAGCAGCTGGGGTTTGGCCGGTTCGCTGTGGTTTTTGCTGTAGGTTTGCCGCCATCTGAGAAGGTTTCAGGATTTCGGGTTTCTTGGGTGGGGTCACGGGTACGGGTGGCGTTTCGGTTGGCGGCGCGGCGTGTTCACGCGCTGCCGTTGGTTTCGGCGGTGTCGATTGTGGCGACGGTGCAACAGGCGTTTGGAGGGTCAGCTGCGGAACGGGGCTCGGTTCCGATTCGTGTTCGGAAGGAGGCGGCGTCTTTGGCAAGGACATCGAAGCGGGGGAAGCAGCTCCGTCAGCGAAGTGTGTCCAGGTAGGATCGCGATGCGCGATGGCGACGATGGCCACCGCGAGCACCGCTACCACGGCCAGGACCAATGCGATACGCCAGAAGCGGGGAGGCACGAAACGGCCTTTGGGGAGTTCCCACGCCAACTCCCGCTCCGCACGTCGCACATCCGCCGGGGTCACGCGCTTTGCGCCGCGCGCAAACGCAGACAACATCGCTTTGTCGGCCAGCAAATTGATGCGCCGCGCAATCCCCCCGCTGGCGCGCGCG
>NZ_JAHLSY010000032.1 GCF_019049855.1 Hydrogenophilus thiooxidans
CCGGAAAGTGGAGGAGGCGGGGCACCTCCTTTACGAGCTGACCGTCCCCAACCAAGAGGTTCGGGTGGCATTGAACGAAGCGCTTCTTGATGCGCTTCTGCCCCAACGCCACGAAGTGGAAGCTACGCTCACGGTGCTACGGGCGTTGCGTGCAGGCGACAGCGAGACGCTGCGGGCCGAGTTCGACCACCTTTTCGCGCAAATTCCCTATGACTGGCAGTACCCGCTCGGTCACCTCGAAGCCTACTACGCGAGCCTCTTTTACAGCTTTCTGGCGAGCACGGGCGTGCGGTTGCTGGCCGAAGCGCACACCCGTGATGGTCGGGTCGACCTGGTGATCCAGGCGGGTGCGACCGTCTGGGTGGTCGAATTCAAGGTGGTGGCAGGCGAAAGCGCAACGGGGGCGGCGCTGGCGCAGCTGCGTGCGCGCGACTACGCCGCTGCGTATCGCGCCGCGCCGGGTGTGACGCGGGTGATCGAACTCGGGGTGGAGTTCAGCAAAACCACACGGCGGATCGTCGGATGGATGTGCGCATGATCCGGGTGATCGGGGCGCGACAGAACAACCTCAAAGAGCTTACCGTCACCGTTCCCACCGGGCGGCTGGTCGCGATCACCGGCGTTTCGGGGGCGGGTAAATCGTCGCTGGCGCTCGAAATCCTCTACGCCGAAGGGCAGCGGCGCTACGTCGAAACCTTTTCCCCGTACGCGCGGCAATTTTTCGAACGGCTCGACCCGCCGGACGTGGATGCAGTGGAAAGGATCCTGCCGGCGGTGCGCATCGAAGCGGGGGGCGCGGTACGCACTTCGCGGGCGACGGTGGGCACGCTCACCGAAATCGACGACCTTCTGAAAGTGATCTGGGCGCAAGCGGCCACATGGCGCTGTCCCCGTTGCGATTGCGACGCGGTGCGTTTCGCCGATGCGGACGCGGTCTGGTCGTGGTGTGCCGAGCGATTGCTGGCAACGCACGCAGACAACCCCGCCGAAAGCGCGGATGCGGCAAGAGTCCGGGTTGCTGTCGCCTGGCCCCTCCTCGTTCCTGCGAATTGGTCGCCCGAAGCGGCATGGCGCGGGCTCGCCGCGCAGGGCTTTTCACGCGTATTGGGCGCCACCCCACACGAAAAGGGGGCAGTGTGGTGGGTGGTGAGCGACCGGTTGCGCTTTCATGCGGACGAACGGGAGCGGTTCGTCGCCGCGGTGACCGCCGCGTCGGCGCGCAGCGGCACGGGCGTCGTGCTCATCACTCGTTGGGACGCTGTTGCTGCGTGGCACGCAAGCGAAGGGGAACTGCCCCGCCATTGGGAACCCCCCCACGACGGAGTTTGGTTCGTTTCGCTCACCGACCCCTGTTGCCCGCGGTGTGGCGAAGCAGCGCCGCGCGCGACCCCGGCGCTCTTTTCCTACAACAACCCGCTGGGCGCATGTCCCACCTGCCGCGGATTTGGCGACCTCCTCGAGATCGACTGGGACAAAGTGATTCCCGACCCGTCGCGCACGCTGGCCGACGGCGCGATCCGCCCGTGGCAGAGCGGCGAATCGCAGCAGTGCCAAACGGAACTAGAACAATTCGCGCGTGCGCGCGGGGTTCCCTTGGATGTGCCGTGGGCGGTGCTTCCCGAAGCGGCGCGCCGCTGGGTGATCGAAGGGGATCCGGAGTGGGTCAATTGGGAGCAGAGCTGGCCACGCCACTGGTACGGCGTGCGCCGCTATTTCGAATGGCTCGAAAGCCGAAGCTATAAGATGCACATGCGGGTGTTGCTGTCGCGTTACCGCACCTCCCGCCGTTGCCCGGCGTGCCACGGCACGCGGCTCACCCCCGCGGCGCTCGCTTGGCGGTTGGCTGGCACGACGATCGCGGCGTTTCGCGAATGGGCGGTGCGCGACGCGCGCGCGTTCTGGGAAACCCTTCCCGTCGCCACCTGGCCCCGCGGCGTGCGGCTGGCGTGGGAAGCCGCGCGCGAACGGCTCCGCTACCTCGACGAAGTGGGGCTGGGCTATCTGACGCTCGCCCGCGCCGCACGGACGCTTTCCGGCGGCGAACTGCAGCGGATTCGCCTCACCACGGCACTCGGGGTGGAACTGACGCAAACCCTGTTCGTCTTGGAAGAACCCACTGCTGGGTTGCACGCACGCGACGTCGATCGCGTGATCGCCGCGATGCGGCGGCTCGTCGTGTTGGGCAACACCGTGGTGGTGATCGAACACGACCCGCAGGTGATCGCTGCGGCCGATTGGGTGATCGACCTCGGGCCAGGGTCGGGTGAACGTGGCGGTTCGCTCGTCTTCGCTGGGCCACCCAGCGCGCTCGCTGCCCACCCCACTTCGCGCACTGGCCACTATCTGCGCCGATGGCACGAACGGTGGGCAGCCGATCGAAACGCTGTTGCCTCCGCAACACACGCCGCACCGCCTTCCTGCGTCCCTGACGCGGAGTCACCTGTGCGCGCCAAGCTTTCCGCACCCCCTGCTGCCGTTGTCGAATCCCAAACCGTGCCGAATGGACGCGCCAAACCCGCTGCGCCGACCCTGACCCTTTCGGTTCGCGAACGGCACAATCTGCGCGATTTCACCGTGACCCTGCCTCTGACGGGTCTCACGGTGATCGCCGGGGTTTCCGGTTCCGGTAAATCGACGCTCGTCGAGGAGGCGTTGGTCCCAGCGGTGACCGCGGCGTTGGCTGGGTTGCCACTTCCCGAAGGGGTAAGCCTCACCGCCGAATGGGACGGACGGGCCGAACGCGGACCCGACCACTCCATTTCGTTGCCAATTGCCGAGGTGCTGTGGGTCGATCAATCGCCGCTCACCAAGAGCGCCCGCTCGGTTCCGGTCACAGTGCTTGGGGTTTGGGACGGTTTTCGCAAAGCGTTTGCCCAGAGCGACGCAGCGCGGCAACAGGGGCTCAACGCCGCCGCGTTCTCGTTCAACAGCGGTGCCGGTCGCTGCCCGGCGTGCCAAGGCGCGGGGTACACCCGGATCGAGATGCAGTTCTTGGCCGACGTCTACCTCAAATGTCCGGTGTGCGACGGCAAGCGCTTTCGCAGTGAAGTGCTGCAGGTGACCTGGTTGGGGGCGAACGTCGCCGAATGGTTGGCGATGACCGTCGATGAGGCGATCGCGCGTTTGGCGACCGACCCGGTGGGGAATAAGCTCGTCCCGCCGCTCGCGCACCTGGCGGCGTTGGGTTTGGGGTATCTGCGGCTCGGGCAACCGACGCCGACTTTGGCGGGCGGCGAAGCGCAACGCTTGAAACTCGCGGCGGCGCTCGCCGCCGAAAAGGGGGCCGTGGAGCGCGCGCCTGGCGTGCAGAAACGACGGCTGATCGTACTCGACGAGCCAACCACAGGGCTTCATGAAGCCGAAGTGGCGCAACTCCTTGCCTTTTTGCGCGCCCGCACCGCAGAGGGGGACGCGGTGGTGGTGGTCGAACACCATCGCGAGGTGATCGCTGCGGCCGACTGGGTGATCGAATTGGGCCCCGAAGGGGGTGAAGCCGGTGGGCGGCTGGTCTTCGCGGGGCCGCCAGCGCTGCTTGCGACCGCAGCGACCGCAACCGCTGCCGCAATGCGCGGCGCGGTTCATTCCCCTTCCCCGCTGGCACACGCTGCCGCCGTATCCGCTCGCAGCGACACGGGCGCAAACGGGAAAGCAGCGAACGACCCGCAACGGCTGCGCGTTGCCGAAGCGCCTACTCCGTACGCGCACGCCGAGCTACCCTCTTCCGCCGTTGCGGTGGCACGAGTCACGCCCGCAGACGGGGCAAACCCTACTGATTCGCTACCTCTACCGCCAGCGCCTCCACCCGCGGCGCTGCCCAGCGCGATCACGGTGATCGGCGCGCGCGAACACAACCTCAAAGGGATCGACGTCACGATCCCGCACGGGCGCTTCACCGTGATCACCGGCCGCTCCGGTTCGGGGAAATCGACGCTCGCGTTCGATATCCTCTTCGCCGAAGGACAGCGGCGCTACCTGTTGGCGCTCGATGCCTACGCGCGGCAGTTCGTTCAGCCGCCGCCACCGCCAGCGGTCGATCGGCTCACCGGCCTCCCCCCTACGGCGGCGATCGAACAGCGCACAAGTCGCGGCGGCTGGAAGAGCACGGTTGCGACCCTCACCGAACTCTCCCCCTACCTGCGCCTGTTGTGGACCAAACTGGGCGTGCCCCACTGCCCGAACTGCAACGTGCCGGCTGCGGTTCGCTCCGCCGAAGCGTGGGCGGAAGCGCTGTGGGCGAGCGGTACCACACCCGAAGTGGTTTGCGCTGCGCTTGTGCGGCGGCGCAAAGGGGTCTATCAGGATCTGGCCGATTGGGCCGCGGCGCGCGGCTACGAAACCCTGTTCGTCGACGGCGTTGAACAACCCACCCACCCATGGCAACGGCCCGATCGCTACCGCGAGCACGACATCGACCTGCCGGTGGCGCGGCGCCCCCGCACGGAACCGGAACTGGCAGAGGCGCTTGCCGCAGCGTGGCGGTTGGCCGACGGCTGGGCGAAGGTGCGTGTTGCCGGAAGCTGGCAGGTGGTGAGCGCGCACGCGGTCTGCCCCGCGTGCGGCGAGGCGCTGCCGCCGCTGGATCCGCGGCTCTTTTCCAACCATTCGCCGCTTGGTTGGTGCACCGAGTGTCTGGGAACCGGGCGGCTTGTGGTGGGAACACGCGCCGAGACCGACGACGGCCAGCCCCGTTCCTTTGCCGAAGCGGTCGAGTGGGAGACGAAACACGTCGATGCGAACCACCCCTGCCCGGCGTGCCACGGCAGTTGCTTGAATGCGGCGGCGCGCGCGGTTGCGGTGGCGGGGCTGCGTTGGGAGGCGCTCGAACGGATGACGATTGCAGAGGTAGCGGCGTGGCTCGACGCCCAAGAGCCGGTGTGGCAGCAATCCCCGGCCGCCGCCGCAGTCGTTGCCGAGCTCCTTCCCGGGTTACGCGCGCGGCTGCGGCTGCTCGACGACGTCGGCGTCTCCTACCTCACCCTCGACCGCGCGGCGCCCACCCTTTCCGGTGGCGAAGCGCAACGGATTCGCCTGGCCGCACAACTGGGGGTGCAGCTCAATGGCGTCGCCTATATTCTCGACGAGCCGACGATCGGGCTCCATCCGCAGGACGACGCGCGCCTTATCGGCGTGCTCAAACGGCTGCGCGACCAAGGGGCGACGGTGGTGGTGGTCGAACACGACGCGCGGGTGATCGAAAGCGCCGATTGGGTGATCGACCTCGGGCCCGGCGCCGGCGAACACGGCGGCGAAGTGGTGGCAAGCGGCCCGCCGGAAGTGATCCGGAACCACCCCGAGTCGCTCACCGGCCGAATGCTGCGCGACGGGATCCCCCACCGCCTTGCGCCGCCGCGCGATCCGCCAACAGCGTGGCTCACCGTGCACGGCGCGTGCGCAAACAACCTCACCGGCTTTGACGTCGCATTCCCGCTCAATCGCCTCACGGTGGTCGCTGGCGTTTCCGGCTCGGGCAAATCGACGCTCATCCATGAGGTGCTTGCTGCTTCGCTCACTGCTCGCCGCCCCATCGGCTGCCGCGCGGTGGAGAATGCCGATGCGGTGGCACGACTCGTCGTCGTCGATCAAAGCCCGATTGGCAAAACTAGCCGCTCTTGCCCCGCTACCTACCTCAAATGTTTCGACCCGATCCGCGCCCTGTTTGCCGCAACGCCCGAAGCGAAAGCGCGGGGCTTTCGCGCCGGATTCTTTTCGTTCAACAGCGGCGAAGGGCGCTGCCCGGTGTGCAACGGCAACGGCTGGGTGGCCGCGGAGATGGCCTTTTTGCCCACGGTGCGCGAACCGTGCGATGCGTGCGGCGGCAGCCGCTACCGCAGCGACGCGCTTGCGGTGCGCTATCGCGGCAAGACGATCGCCGAGGTGCTGATGATGACCGCAGAAGAGGCGGCCGCGTTCTTCGCGGCGCACCCGACGATCGCCGAACCGTTGCGCTTGATGACCGAAGTGGGGTTGGGCTACTTGCGGCTGGGGCAGACGAGCGCGACCCTTTCGGGGGGTGAAGCGCAACGGCTCAAACTGGTTGCGGAATTGGCAAACCGAGCGGCGCGGCCGACGCTCTACCTCTTCGATGAGCCGACGGTGGGGCTACACCTTGCCGATGTCGCGCTCCTTTTGCCCGTGCTCCACCGCTTGGTCGATGCCGGTCATACCGTGGTGGTGATCGAACACGATCGCGACGTTTGGCAAGAGGCCGATTGGTTCATCGAACTGGGCCCAACGGGCGGTCGCGACGGGGGGCGGCTCCTCTACGCTGGGCCGTTCGATGGCGTGGTCGCGGCGCAGACCCCGAGCGGGCGGGCTTTGGCGGGTTCATCGTGAGATCATCGATATTGCTTGTCACAAAAACGGCTAAGGAGGATTGCATATGTCGCAAAACGGATACCGGATCCCTGTTTGGGACCCACTGCTGCGCCTCTTTCACTGGGCGCTGGTTGCGTGCGTCATCGGCGCGTTCGTCTCGGTGAAGTTGGGCGGCAACGCGATCGTTTGGCACGGGGCGTTTGGCGTCGCGATCTGTGGGTTGCTCGCCTTTCGCTTGGTTTGGGGGGTGATTGGGCCACAGACCGCGCGTTTTTCCCAGTTCGTCAAAGGGCCTGCGGCGATTCGCGCCTATTTCCAAGGGGCGTGGCACGGAATTGGCCACAACCCGTTGGGGGCGCTTTCGGTGGTGGCGATGCTCGCCGCGTTCGGTTGCCAAGCGGTGCTCGGGCTCTTCTCCTATGACGAGATTGCGTTTCGTGGGCCGCTTGCGCTTCTCGTGAGCGAAGCGACGCAATTGACGCTCACCGGCTGGCACCGGCGACTCGAACCGGTATTGATCGCGCTCGTCGCGCTGCACCTCGCCGCAATCCTCTTTTACCGCGTGGTCAAACGCGAAGACCTGGTGCGGCCGATGATCACCGGTTACCGGGTGTGGCTCGGGGGCGATCAGCAGAATGGGCAAGGGAGGTTGCCCAATGGGATCAATTGGCGGACGAAAGGGTACTGGGTGCGCGGCGGTGCGGCAATCGCGCTTGCGGTGGCCGCAGCGGTGGTGGCAAGCGGCGCTTGGGTGGCGCCGCCGCCACCCGTTGCCGTGACCGCTCCCGAATGGTGATGCGCAACGCTGCTTTCTGTTGCGTTACTCCTCTTCGCGGAACTTATCGTGGCAGGCTTTGCAGGCTTTGCCGACTTCGCCAAACTGCGCTTTGATCTCGGCTGGGTTGCCCATCGCCGCCACTTCGGCAAGCTTATTGGCCTGTTCGACGAAATGGGTGGCGATTTTCTTCACCTCTTCCTGCTCTTTGAAGAAGTTTTCTTTGAGGCGCGACTTCTTGAAACCCACGACACCGAGCGTATCGGGGGAATAGAGGGCGCCCATGCCGGAATTGGCGATTGCAGCAATGACGTTGGCTGCGGCCGAAACCTGCGTCTGGCTGAACGGCATCGTGCCATCAACGACCATCGCTTTGATTTTGCCCATGTTCCAAGCCATGGCGGTGTAGCTCGCCTGGCGGAATTTCACCTTCTCTTCCGGTTTGAGTCCGTCGGCGTAAGCGGTGGCGGCTGCCACGGTAAGAAGCGCACACAGCAGTCGTTTCATGGTCAAACTCCTTTCGGGTGGTTGAATCAGCAGCCGATTATAATGAAATTCGGTCGCAAGCTGGCAAGAGGCAGTTACGCCACTACCCCCCGGCTGCGGGAGCGCACAGCTGCGGCGCTGCGCGTCGGCGAAACGGCGGCTTCGCGGGCGGAGGTATATTTTTGCGCCATCATTTCGCCAATGAGTCGGATCACATTCTGGCTTCCTGCTTCGGCCTCTCTCATCCCATCGACGATCGCAAGGAGAATCTCGTCGTGGTGGAGCCAGTCTTTACGCGCCTCAGCAATGGCCCGATGAACGCCGCGATGCACCTGACTGTGGGGTGTTTCGAGTTCGCGGTAGGCAGGCAGATGCGCAAAGGCCGCTTTGCCATGCCCCTCGTAGTACCATTTCCCTAGGCGACAGTTGTGGTGATCGACGGAAACCGCCTGCGCTTCCTCTCCTTCGCCCCCTTTTTCCACCGCGACGTAGCCGCGCTGCATAAAGATCACGTGGTCGAGCTTCACGAGGCTTGCAAACGCCAGGTCTTTCGCTTTGGTGAGCGCCGCGATCGTCTCTTTAGCGCTATGTGCCACCTCGTCGAATTGCGCTTCAAAGCCGGTGACCTCGCCCGCTACGTGCTGCGCCGCTTCCGAGAGCGCCAGCGTTTGCGCAACCATCGCGTCGACTTCGCCTCGTAGCCCCCCCATCACCTGAGCGATCTCTTCCGTGGCCTTACGGGTGCGTTCCGCGAGTTTGCGCACTTCGTCGGCAACCACTGCAAAGCCGCGCCCCTGTTCGCCGGCGCGCGCGGCTTCGATCGCGGCGTTCAACGCCAAGAGGTTCGTTTGCTCGGTGATATCGGCGATCAATTGCACCGCTTTGTCGATCTGGGTGCTGGAGGCTTCGAGCTGTTTCGCGGTGGTTGCCGTTTCGGTCATCCGTTTGGTGATCTCGGTAAGCGTGGCGGCAATAGAACGGACCGTTTGCTGGCTCTGAGAAGCGCCCGCTTCGTTTCGTTCCGCAAGTTTCAAGACCGCGTCCATCTCATTGCCAACCGCAACCAGGTCGCTCTGGTTGCCGGCGAGGTTTTTCAGAAGATTGCCGGTGTTGAGATGGTGAAGTTCGCTCATCAGGCGGTTTTTGCGCGAAAACTCCGCGGCTTTTTTCATCGCGTCGAGCGCTTCGTTGATCGCCGCCATCGAAACGGCAAATTCGCCCGGCATCCCAGCCACGAACGCTTTGCGGGCGAAGTCCTCCTGCTGCGCGCGGCGAAAACAGGTGGTGACCTCTTTGAAATAGGCTTCGACGATGTCGAGAAACTCGTTGAGCTCCCACGCCACCTTCCCAATTTCCCCGAGCCCTTTGGTATGGGTGATGCGGTGGCTAAAGTGCCCTTTTTTCACTGCTTGGAGCGTGACCAAGATCTGCGCAAGCGTAGCGATCGGCTTGACCATGCTGCGGTAAGCAAGCGCCGCAAGGAGCGCGACGACCAACGGAGCAGCGATGTTGGGAATCTGTGGGCCATTCTGGTAGAGCGACAACCCAGCCATTGCCCAGATGAAGAGAACAAGGAGTGCTAGCGTGAGTTTGATGCGCTGCAACAGAAACGGGATGTGTTCGCTGACGTGGCTCGTTGGCTTTGCGATGAGATCGAGTTCGCTCATGGTTGGGGCTCCTTACGTGTTCGCGTGCGATTGAAAAAGGTTGAGCACAAAGGACTCATAAGTCTCGCCTTGTTGCGCAAGGTGCGCGGTCAGCCACGCAAGGGAGGCTGCGCACGCTTGTGCCGCGCCCGCCTCTTGTTCGATGCGGCGCATCTCAGTGTAGAGGGGTTCGATTGCGCGGACTGCGGCGCGCGGCGCTTGCCGCCGCACCGAAAAGTAGCCGACGATGCGGCCAGCTTCGAAGTCCGGGGTGACGTTTGCGAAGACCCAGTAGTAGTGGCCCTCTTTGGTGATGTTTTTGACGAAGCCAAACCATTCATTGCCTTGTGCGATCGTATCCCACAGGTGTTTGAACGCGCCGCGGGGCATGTCGGGGTGGCGCACCAGGTTGTGTTGTACGCCCAATGCGTCCTCTTCGGTGAAATTGGAGACCTTCATGAAGACGCGGTTGATGTAGGTGATGCGCCCTTTCGGGTCGGTTTTGCTCACGATCAGTTCGTCTGGCGCAAAGGTCACTTCGGTTTGGGTTGGGGGGATTTTCCATTTCATTGGGGTTCTCCCAAGGGGATCGGTAACCTGTTTCAATCGTGAAAGAGCGAAAGAACGAGCGATTCGTAGTCGGTACGAAGTTCCGTAAGTTTCGCGGTCAGCCACGCAAGGGACGCCGCGCAGGCTTGTGCCGCGCCCGCCTCTTGTTCGATGCGGCGCATCTCAGTGTAGAGGGGTTCGATTGCGCGAATTGCGGCGCGCGGTGCTTGCCGCCGCACCGAAAAGTAGCCGACGATGCGGCCCGCTTCGAAGTCCGGAGTGACGTTTGCGAAGACCCAGTAGTAGTGGCCCTCTTTGGTCATGTTTTTGACGAAGCCGAACCATTCCCGCCCCTCTTGGATGGTGTCCCACAGGTGTTTGAACGCGCCGCGGGGCATGTCGGGGTGGCGCACGATGTTGTGTTGCGCCCCCAAAAGCTCCTCTTCGCTATAGTTGGCGACCTTCATGAAGACACGGTTGGCGTAGGTGATGCGCCCTTTCAGATCGGTTTTGCTCACGATCGTTTCGTGTGGTGCGAAGGTCACTTCGGTTTGGGTTGGGGTGATCCGCGGTTTCATCGCGAAATTCCGATTGACGAGCCGAACGTCATTATAGTTATCGGCAGGCGAGCAAAAAAGTTGAGGGGGTTTTTGCCGCAGCGTGTGGTGCGGGCAACAAAAAAACGCCCACCGCAGGGTGGGCGTTACCCATCGGGGGGTAAGTAAAAAAGCGCTCCGCCTCGGCTGCAAAAAGCGGGGGACGGCACGCTCAGAGGGGGCGCGCTTAGCGCTTTACTGCAATGAAAAGCCGCGTGCCGTCGCGGTCGATCAAAAGCGCTGCGCGCTTACCGGTTCGGGCAAGCGCTGCTTTGAGGTCGGCCACGGTTTCGATCCGTTTTTGGTTCACCGCAAGAATGATATCGCCGGGTTGGATTCCGGCTTGCGCTGCGGGGCCGGTTGCTGCGGTGACCATGACGCCCCCCTCCACCCCCCGGTTGCGTTGCTCTTGCGGGCTAAGGGGCCGGACGCTCAAGCCAAAATCGGCGTCGTTCGACGGCATCTTGCCAGGCTTCGTGGCAGCGCCCTCGTCGAGTTCGGCAAGCGTCACCGTTTTTTCCAACCGTTTGCCTTGGTGCAAGAGGCCGATCGTCACCTTTTCGCCGGGTCGCCGTTCGCCGATCATCCGCGGCAGGTCGCCGGAATCTTTTACCTCGGTGCCGTCGACCGAGACGATGATGTCGCCTACCTCGATCCCGGCGCGTGCTGCTGGGCTTTCGGGTTCGACTTGGGCGACCAGCGCGCCCCGCGGTTTGTCGAGGCCAAAACTCTGCGCGAGCTCTTCGTCAAGCCCCTGGATGACCACGCCGAGTTTGCCGCGCTGCACGCGGCCATACTGAATCAGTTGGTCTTTGACTTTGAGCGCGACGTCGATGGGAATGGCGAAGGAAATCCCCATATAGCCGCCGGAGCGGGAGTAGATCATGCTGTTGATGCCGATCACTTCACCCTTGAGGTTGAAGAGCGGCCCGCCGGAGTTGCCGGGGTTGATCGCGACGTCGGTTTGCAGAAACGGGACATAGGTCTCATCCGGCAAGCGGCGCGATTTTGCCGAGATGATCCCGGCAGTGACCGTCTGGTCGAGACCAAACGGCGCGCCCACGGCGATCACCCATTCGCCCACCCGCGCTTTTTGGGGATCGCCAAAGCGGACGGTGGGGAGATTCTGCGCGTCGATTTTGACCACCGCGACGTCGGTCCGTTTGTCGACCCCCACCACCTTCGCGGGGAATTCGCGACCGTCGGCAAGGCGCACGGTGAGTTCCGTCTTGCCCCCCTCTTCGTCGGAGACGACGTGGGCGTTGGTCAATATATAGCCGTCGCTGCTGATGACGAAGCCGGAACCGACGCCGCGCCGCACTTCAGGGGCGCCCCCCGGGCCATGCGGGTTGGGAATGATCGGCATCGGAATTCCAAAGCGGCGGAAAAATTCGTAAAACGGATCCCCCTCTTCGAACGGGAACGGCATCGCGCCGGGAAAGCCGGTTCGCTCGACGGTGGTTTTCACCGAAATGTTGACGACGGTGGGTTTGACCGCTTCGGCAAGGTCGGCAAAATCGGGTAGCGTCGCTTGCCGGGTGTCGCTGCCGAAAAAGGCCGGGGTGAGTGCCGCGGTGGCTTCTCCGGGCGCAAAGAGGGGCAAGAGCGTCACGGCGGCGGTAAGGGAAAGGGCAGCCAAGCGCCGCGACACGTTCGCACCGCTACGGTGTGGCTCTTTTTCCTTCATTTTCGGTCCTTTCAGAAAAGCCTGGTGGCATCTTATCATCCGGTTAGAATCCCATTCAATACGGAGAGTTCCGGGAGTGGAATGCGATGGCGGGCATCACGTTGAATGAGTTGCGCTATTTGGTGGCGCTAGCGCAAGCGCGCCACTTTGGCCGCGCGGCGGAGCAGTGCGGCGTAAGCCAGCCCACCCTCTCATTGGCGATCAAGAAGTTGGAAAAACGGCTGGGTGCGTTGCTCTTTGAGCGGACCGCCACCGAGGTGCAGCTCACCGAGGTGGGGCGCGACGTCGTGGCGCAGGCAGAGCGGGTGCTTTTCGAGGTGCAGCGCCTCGAGGAGATCGCGCAAGCGCATCGCGATCCGCTGCTAGGGCCGCTGCGGGTGGGTGCCATCTATACGATCGGGCCGTATCTCTTTCCCCGTCTGGTTCCCACAATGCGGGAGAAGGCGCCGCAGATGCCGCTGATTCTGGAAGAAGGGTATACGGCCCAGTTGGCGGAGTCGTTGAAGCGCGGGGCGTTGGACGTCGCGGTGTTGTCGCTGCCGTTTGAAGAGCCCGGGATCGTCACGCAGCCGCTTTATGACGAGCCGTTTCGCGTGCTGTTGCCCGCAGACCACCCGTGGCTGGCGCATGAGGCGATTCCGGCGGCGTGGTTGGCCGAAGCGGCGGTGCTCCTTTTGGGGCCGGGTAACTGCTTTCGCGATCAGGTGCTGGAGATCTGTCCGCAGTGCGCGCGCCGTTCGCCGCTCGACGAACCGTTTGCTGGCAGTTCCTTGGAGACGATCCGTCTGATGGTCGCAAGCGGCCTGGGGATCACGGTGCTGCCCGCCTCCGCTGCCGACGACGCCAGCCGCCTGTCGCCGCTGCTTGCGGTGCGGCCGTTCGCTCCGCCGGAACCCTATCGTCGGGTGGCGCTGGCGTGGCGCGTTACCTATCCCCGCCACCGCGCGGTCGATCTGCTGCGCGAAGCGATTTGGGAAGCGGGGCTGCCTGGTGTGCATCGGACGGGGACGTTGGTGGAAGGGTATCTCACCAGTCAAGGGGAGTGCTGGGAACCGACGTAGTCGGCGCTGCGTATCCCTGCGTCGTTGCGTGCGCTGGTCATGGCGCCATTGCCGTGCTCACAAATGTCGCTTGAAAGTCTCACACGGTGGCGTGCTTTAACCCTGGACGAACAGATCGAGCGCTTTGAGGACCACGAGCACGATTCCTGCGCCACCGATGTACCACTTCATGGTGGTGATGATGGTTTCTTGCATCTTGACCTGCGCCTGCTCGAATTTGGTCTCGAGGCTACCCATACGGGCTTCCATTTTGGACTCTAACGCGCCCATTCGCTTTTCAAACTCGGCGGTCATTTCGGCCTTGAAGGTCTGGAACTGGCCTTCAAGAGCCGCTACGCGGGCTTCCACGCGGTGCTCCAGCTCTTGGAACTTCCCCTCGAGCGCGACGACGCTTGCGGTCACCTCATCGAGTTTTTGATCGAGGTGGTTGATGTGGTTGTA
>NZ_JAHLSY010000033.1 GCF_019049855.1 Hydrogenophilus thiooxidans
ACGGTTCGATCTCGGCCACCAGCGCCGACCAAGGCGTTACCGCGTCGATTTCGGCAAGAAACCGGTCACGCCGCGTCACTTTCTTCTTGCTCGCATATTCAAGTTCGGAAAAGCTCGCTTGCATCGTCAAGTGCCTATCAAATGTCAGTACTTCAATTCTCGCATGTCAGGGATGAGTTCGGCCCATCGATCTGCGAATAAATCAGTGTGTCCTTAGATCTTCGGGCAGCACTCTGAATCCCGCTTCGCTGAGGCGTTCTTGCTTCCACGTAGTACGGATGCGTTCGATGCGGGCAAGTTGAATAAGCTTGGCGGC
Organism: Hydrogenophilus thiooxidans; assembly: GCF_019049855.1. Classification (GTDB taxonomy): domain Bacteria; phylum Pseudomonadota; class Gammaproteobacteria; order Burkholderiales; family Rhodocyclaceae; genus Hydrogenophilus; species Hydrogenophilus thiooxidans. The sequence continues at coordinate 317 of NZ_JAHLSY010000033.1, forward strand.
TTTCAGCCGCTTTTTTTCGTCGAACCAGAAACTTACCCAACGTTGCAGATATTCGGTTGGCCGATACTCGCTCTGAGGTACAAGCCATTCGACAGCAATTTCCGCTTCGGTGCCGGCAAAAAGTGGGGTGCCTCCGCCACCACAAAAACCAACCATTACTCCAGCTTTGGCGAGTTCTCGCATCGCTGCTTGGGTGATGGAGGTGCCGGTTCCCAAAAGCAGTGCGGTAGTGTTGGCAATGGGGATGTTCCAATAGAGTTGTTTGCGTCCTTCCTCGGTGACATATTCAACGCGCCCGCCGTTGACGAGTACCCGGCAATGCTCCAGATAGTAGAGGTTGGCGCGTTTGGAGTGAATAATGGTTTTGAGATCGGATGGGGCAATGTCATCCATGGCTAAGACTATGCATTAGGGCAACACCCGCCCCGTAAGCCGCTCATACGCTTCCCGGTATTTCTGTCGTGTCTTTTCGATCACTTCGGGCGGAAGTTTCGGTGCCGGGGGCTGTTTGTTCCAGTCGAGCGATTCGAGGTAGTCACGGACGAACTGCTTGTCAAAGGAGGGCGGATTGGTGCCGGGTTGCCAGGCGTCGGCGGGCCAAAAGCGGGAGGAGTCCGGTGTGAGCACTTCGTCGATGAGGTGAAGGGTGCCGTGTTCGTCGATGCCGAATTCGAATTTGGTGTCGGCGATGATCACGCCGCGGGCGAGCGCATAGTCGTGTGCTTTTTGGTACAGCGTCAGTGCCGCGTTGCGTGCGGCCTCAGCGAGCGCGGCGCCGTCGAACGGGGCGAGCGCTTCGGCACAACGCGCTTGCGCTTCGGCAAACGAGATGTTTTCGTCGTGTTCGCCCACGTCTGCTTTGGTTGCTGGGGTGAAGATCGGTTCTGGGAGTTTTTCGGCCAGGCGCAATCCTTCGGGAAGTGGGATACCACACACGGCACCGGTCGCTTGGTATTCTTTCCAGCCAGAGCCAATCAGATAGCCGCGGACCACGGCTTCGATGGGCAGGGGCTTGAGCCGTTTCACGACCATCGCGCGGCCGGTCACCTGGTCGCGTTCCTCTGGGGCGACGACGCTTCCCGGCGCGATGCCCGTGCGTTGATCGGCGACGATTCCCTCCAGGGTGTCGAACCAGAACGCGGTGATTTGGGTGAGGATCTTGCCCTTTTCGGGGATAGGGTCGGGCAGGATGACGTCAAACGCGGAGAGACGGTCACTGGCGATCACCAGGAGTTTGTCGTCGCCTACTGCGTAGATGTCGCGCACTTTGCCACGGCCAATGAGCGGGAGGCTTTTGAGGTTCGATTCGTAGAGCGCTTGGGTCATGGTTTCTCTCTTTCAGTCTGATAGGGTTCAGTGCACAGAGACGTGGAGGCGCTGCCGAAGGCGGTGGATGCTGTAGGCGGCAGCAGCGGCAATTACCGGAATGGCGATCGCGGTGATCAGTTCCGGCGATGCCGGTAGCCACCCTTTCGCGCCCTTGGCCAGGTATTGCACCAGTTGCGAGCCGTAGTAGGTGATCGCGACCACGGAGAAGTGTTCTGCCGCCTCTTGCAGCCGCAGTTGCAGCCGGGCGCGGCGGTTCATTTCGTCCAGCAGTTGCTGGTTTTGCTCTTGGAGTTTGAGATCGACACGGGTGCGCAAGAGTTGCGAGTTGCGCGCGATCCGGGCAGAGAGTTCTTCCTGGCGGCGGTGCACTGCGGCGCAGGTGTTCATCGCGGGGGCAAGGCGCCGTTCCAAGAATCCTTTCAAGGTCGAGTAGCCAGAAAGGCGCTGTTCGCGCAGGTCTTCGGAGCGTTGCTGAACCAGGCGGTAGTAAGCGGCGGCAGCACCGAAGCGGAAGTTGGAGTCGGCGACCGAGCGTTCGACTTCGGCGGCCAGTTGGGTAAGGCGTTGGAGCAGAACCCGCTCATTTTCGATGGTGTTGGCTTCGCCCAGGTCGTGCATCAATTGCGCCAGCCGCTTTTCCCAGAGAGAGAGTTCGGCGCTCACCATTCGTGCTGCGGGAAACGCCAAAAGGGCGAGCATGCGGTAGGTTTCGATTTCGATCAGCCGCTGCACGATCCGGCCCAATTGACGCGGCAAAATGGCACCGTCGATGATGGTGAAGTGGGTCATGCCGTCGTGGAGGTGGAAGTCGGTGAAGAGCCACCCGGCGCCGTCGGCGATCTTCGAGGCGACGGTGGTGGGACCGAGCGGATCGATGGCGTCGATGAACTGATCCGGCGGGGTTTCGCGGATGGTTTGGATGTCAACGGCGACGGCGGCAATCAACGATCCGGGTCCTTGGTCGATCCAATGCGGGGGAAGTTTCGCCAGGATCGCTTCGGTGCCGGGGGTTCCTTCGCAATAGACGGTGTAAGAGACGAACTCGGTGTGGTGTTCCCATTTCACCCGCAGGTCACCGTATTCGACGAGCTCTTGGCGGTCAGAGCTGTCGTTGAGCCGTTTGACGTCTGGACGATTGGTCAGAAGCGCCCAGTGGGCGCGCGCTGCGGGGTGTTCGTCGGGTTCGATGAGAAACGCCCAGGAGCGGACCTGAGCGGGGGCGGTGACGACCACCGACGGGCGGGCATGGAGTTCATTGTGCAGTGTCTCCCGCAGGTCGTGAAGACGAAAAGCGGTACCCATCGGCACTCCTCAAAGCCGTTCTGCTGCTGCTTCGGCAAGGCGTGAGCGTTCACCGCGCGCCAGCGTGACGTGGCCGCTGTGGGCCCATCCTTTCATACGCTCGACCAGATAGGTGAGGCCAGAGCTCCCTTCGGTGAGGTACGGGGTGTCGATCTGCGCGAGGTTACCCAAACAGATCACTTTGGTTCCGGGCCCTGCGCGGGTGATGAGCGTCCTCATCTGTTTGGCGGTGAGGTTTTGCGCTTCATCGAGCACCAAGTATTTGCGCACGAAGGTACGCCCGCGCATGAAATTGATGCTCTTGATCTTGACTTTGGCGCGGATGAGCTCGATCGACGCGCCGCGCCCCCAAACGCCGCCTTCGCCGTTTCCCGCCAACACTTCGAGGTTGTCTTCGAGTGCCCCCATCCACGGGGCCATCTTTTCCTCTTCGGTGCCGGGCAGAAAGCCGATGTCTTCGCCAATGGGAACGGTGGCGCGGGTGAAGATCACTTCGCTGTAGATTTTTTGGTCGAGCGTTTGCGCCAGACCCGCGGCCAGGGTAAGGAGCGTCTTGCCGGTACCTGCTTGGCCCAGGATGGTGACGAGGTCGACTTCTGGATCCATGAGGAGATCGAGCGCGAAATTCTGTTCGCGGTTTCGCGCCGTGATGCCCCAGACGGCGTTTTTTTCATGGCGAAAGTCGCGCACGCTCTTCAAAACCGCCGCGCCATCCTCGAAACGGACCACCCGCGCTTCGAAGGAGGGGTCGTCCGCGGAGACGACGAATTCGTTGGGATAGCAGTCTGCAGCGGTGAGCGCTTTCGTTTGCCACCAGTCGAACCCGTCGGCCCGCCACGCTTTGAGGTCGGGTGCACGGGTTTCCCAGAAGCCCGGCGGGAGCTCGTAGATGCCGGAGTAGAGGAGGTCGGTGTCCTCCAGCAGTTTGTCGTTGCGGTAGTCTTGCGCCAACAGACCAAGCGCCCGCGCCTTGATGCGTAGGTTGATGTCTTTGGAAACCAGGATCACCGGACGCGGGGCAAACTGTTCAGAGAGCGCTTTGACGAGCGACAGAATCGCGTTGTCGTTTTGCGAAAGCGGCAACCCCGGTGGAAGCGGTGAGGCGATCGCTTCCGTTTGGAAATAGAGGCAACCGGTGGCCATTCCTCCGGAAGGTTCCGTGAGCGCATACCCGTCACGGATTTCGTGGCTGGCTTCTCCGATGATCGCTTCGAGTTCCCGACTCACCTGCCGGACGTTGCGCGCGACCTCGGAAAGCCCTTTCTTGTGCTGATCGAGTTCTTCGAGCGTGGCAAGGGGCAGGTAAATGTCGTGTTCTGCGAAACGAAAGAGGGCTGTGGGGTCGTGCATGAGCACGTTGGTGTCGAGTACGAAGAGTTTGCGCTCCGCGTTACGCGTCACTTTTGTCGCTTTTTTGGGGCGTGACCGCCGCGTGGCCTTCCGGGGCTCGTTCATTTCGACTCCAAAAATGGGTAATAGAGTAGGATACGCACTGCGATCATGCGTTCTTGGCGATTTCCCGCAGTTTTGCCAAGACCGCTTCCGCGTGTCCATCTACCTTGACTTTGCGCCAGATTGCGGCGATGTTTCCATCCGCGTCGATCAAAAAGGTACTGCGCTCGATCCCCCGCACGGGTTTGCCGTACATCGTTTTGTTGCGCATCACGTCGTACGCTTGGCACGCGACCTCTTCAGGGTCGCTCACCAGGTCGAACGGTAGGGAGAATTTGGCTTTGAACTTTTCGTGCGAGGCGACGGAGTCGCGCGAAAGCCCCAGGATCACGGCGCCCAGTGCAGTGAATTGGTCGTAAAGGTCACGAAAAGCGATCGCTTCGTTGGTACAACCAGGCGTATTGTCACGGGGGTAGAAATAGAGGACGACCGGTTTGCCTTTGAGCGCCGAAAGTGTGATCGTTTGGTTTCCGGTTGCCGGCAAGGTGAAATCGGGTGCCGGTTGGTTGAGTTCAAGCGTCATGGGGTGCTCCTTTCGTTAGCGCAAAACCAGTCCAGCGACGACACGTCGCCCTTCGCTGGCCAGGACATTATACGTGCGGCAAGCGGCTGGCAACGCCATCACTTCGAATCCGACGCCGGATTGGGTCAGGCGTTGCAGTGCCGCAGCAGGCGGCCAGACAAGGGTCGGGCCCGACCCAAGCAGGATCAATTCCGGCTGGTGGGCCAAGAGCTGTTCGACGGCTGCCGCGTCGAAGGCAGACCAGCCAGTTTCGAGCCACCCGGGATGGGCGGCGTCAGGCGTCAAAATGAGATTCTGTTCGTGCCGTTCGCCGTCGATCGCAATCCAGCCATCGCCGTGCGCGGTGATGAGACGCACGTCGCCTGTCAATTCCAGTTGCAATTTCACCGCTGCTTCTCCTTGCGCCGCTTTTTCGCTAAGATTACCGACTCGCCCCATTTTCGCCAAGAGGAGTGCCGCAATGAAACCTGCTGACGTTCCGCTTTCGTCTTCGTCGCAACGGCTCGATGCGCCGAAAGCTGCGCCGGGTGGGGAAGCTCCGGTGGCGGCAGAGGCGGAACGGGTCTGGCGGCCAATCCTCAAATCGTCGAAACTCGACGACGTCTGCTACGACATCCGCGGACCGGTGCTCGAACGCGCCAAGGAGATGGAGTCCGAGGGGCACAAGATCATCAAACTCAATATCGGCAATTTGGCGCCGTTCGGTTTCGAACCGCCGGAAGAGATCGTGGTCGATGTGATTCGCAATTTTCGCGACGCGAGTGGTTACACCGACTCGAAAGGACTCTTCGCGCCACGCAAGGCGGTGGTGCAGTACATGCAGACCAAAGGGGTTCCAGGCGTCGATGTCGAGGATGTGTACCTGGGAAACGGGGCGTCGGAATTGATCGTGATGAGCCTGCAGGGGCTTTTGGAGTCTGGTGACGAGGTGCTCGTCCCTGCACCCGATTATCCCCTATGGACCGCGGCGGTTTCGCTGGCTGGCGGCAAACCCCGCCACTACCTGTGCGACGAAGCGTCCGATTGGTACCCGGATCTCGCCGACATCCGCAAAAAGGTGACCGACCGAACTCGTGCGATCGTCGTGATCAACCCGAACAACCCTACCGGCGCGCTCTATCCGCGCGAAATCCTGGAAGGAATCGTTCAGATCGCGCGGGAACATCAGCTCATCGTGTTCGCCGACGAGATCTACGACAAGATGCTCTATGATGGGCGAGAGCATGTCTCGATTGCGTCGCTTGCCGATGATGTTTTTTTCATCACGATCAACGGGTTGTCGAAAAATTACCGCTCGTGTGGCTATCGCGCCGGATGGATGGTCCTTTCTGGTGAACGGCGCCACGCGCGCGATTACATCGAAGGGCTCAATATCTTGGCGTCGATGCGCCTCTGTTCCAACGTGCCTGGTCAGATGGCGATCCAAACCGCGCTTGGCGGCTACCAAAGCATTCAAGAGCTGGTCGCACCGAACGGGCGTCTGACGCGCCAACGCAACATCGCCTACCAGATGTTGAACGAGATTCCCGGGGTTTCGGCGGTGAAGGCGCAAGCAACGCTCTATATGTTCCCACGGCTCGACCCGAAGGTTTATCCGATTGTCGACGACCAGCAGTTCGTCTTGGAGCTTTTGGAAGAGGAGCGGGTGTTGGTCGTGCAAGGGACCGGGTTCAACTGGCCCAATCCGGACCATTTCCGGATGGTTTTCTTGCCGCACGAAGACGATTTGCGTGACGCGATCGAACGGATCGCCCGTTTCTGCGACCGCTATCGCCGGCGGCATCAAGTGATTGTGACGCAAAAGGAAGGGACGGAATGAAAGCGATACGTGTCGGATTGTTGGGAATTGGAACCGTAGGTGGGGGGGTTTGGAGTGTATTGACGCGCAACGCGGGCGAAATCGCTCGGCGTGCGGGGCGTCCCATCGCGATCGTGGCGGTGGCGGACCGTAACCTCGAGCGTGCGCGCGCGGTGGTGGGCGAACAGGCGCTCGCCGATGGCGTACGCCTCACCGAGGATGCCTTCTCGGTGGTCAATGACCCAACGATCGATATCGTCGTCGAGCTGATCGGTGGTTACACGGTTGCGAAAGAGCTTGTGTTGGCAGCGATTGCTGCGGGTAAGCACGTGGTGACCGCGAACAAGGCGCTTTTGGCCGTGCATGGTGCGGAAATCTTCGCCGCGGCGCAGGAAAAAGGGGTGATGGTAGCGTTCGAAGCCGCGGTGGCTGGTGGGATTCCGATCATCAAAGCGCTGCGCGAAGGGTTAGCCGCAAACCGCATCGAATGGGTGGCGGGAATCATCAACGGGACCACCAATTACATCCTCACGCAGATGGATCAGCGGGGCCTGAGCTTTGACGGGGCGCTGCAAGAAGCGCAAGCGCTCGGCTACGCCGAGGCCGACCCCACGTTCGACATCGAAGGCATCGACGCCGCGCACAAAGCAACGCTCCTTGCTTCGCTTGCGTTCGGAGTGCCGATCCAATTCGACAAAGCCTACGTCGAAGGGATCACAAGAATCGACGCGCGTGATGTCGCCCACGCTGAAGCGTTGGGCTACCGTATCAAATTGTTGGGAATCGCGAAGCGGCGTGAACAGGGGTTCGAACTTCGGGTCCATCCCACGCTCATTCCGAAAGACCACCTCTTGGCCAGTGTCTCTGGCGCGATGAACGCGGTATTGGTCAAAGGAGACGCGGTGGGGCAAACCCTCTATTACGGCGCCGGCGCCGGTTCGGAACCGACCGCAAGCGCCGTGATCGCCGATCTGGTCGATGTGACGCGGCTGCATACCGCCGATCCGGAAAACCGTGTCCCGCACCTAGCGTTCCAACCGGATCAGGTGCAGGATGTGGCTGCGCTACCCATCGCACAATGCCGTTCTTGTTACTATTTGCGGCTAAACGTAGCCGATCGACCTGGGGTGCTTGCGGAAATCGCGCATGTGTTGGCGAAAGAGTCGGTGTCGATCGCCGCACTGGTGCAAAAGGAACCCATTGCCGAACAGGCCGAACTGGTGCTCCTGACCCATGAAACCGAAGAACAGGCAGTAGACGCCGCAATTGCCGGTATTACTGCACTGCCGTTCGTCGTGGGGTCGGTGACGAAATTACGGGTCGAGCATTTGACCTGAGGGAAGATGCGCGACGGAGTTTCGGCCGATGCGGCTTCTGCCCAAAGAGCGGAATGTGATTGCTGAACTGGTCCGCAGCTACTTTGGGCCAGATGCCCGAGTTTGGCTCTTTGGCTCGCGGGTCGATGATGCCGCGCGCGGCGGAGACATCGACTTGTACATCGAGACCCCCGAGGCGGTGGACAATCTCGCGCTGGCACGCGCCCGTTTTCTCGTGGCGCTACAGCGCGCTTTAGGGGAGCGAAAAATCGACGTGGTGATCCAAACCCCCGCGGGGCCAAAACTTCCGATCCACCGTATTGCCCGCAATACAGGGGTGCGCCTTGATCTCTGAAAGTGAAAGGGAACGGCTCGCCCACCTGGTTGCGATCGTCCAACGTGAGGTCGCTGCTCTAGAGGTCTCTGACCGCGCGCTTTTTGCCAATTTGGAGTGGCTGTCCGAATTTTGGGCTCTGACCGCAGAGAGCCCGCTTACCGAACGAATCGACGCCTTTCTTTTGCGTTTTGCCCGGCTCCAAGATGCGCTGGGAGATAAACTCTTACCAGCAGTCTTAAGGTTACTTGCAGAACCGCCCCGAGCGATGCGCGATCGTCTCGACTTTGCGGAGCGGATGGGCTGGGTAGCCTCAAGCGATGAGTGGTTGGTGCTCCGCGAATTGCGCAACCAAATGGTCCATGAGTATCTTCTGGAACCCCACGCAGCGGTTGAAGCGCTGCTCGCGGCCCATCGCTTCGTGCCGGCGCTGATTGCAACCGCCAATGCCCTAATCGGAGAGGTGAGCAGACGAGGGTGGCTCCCCAGCCATCACCCTCCAATATAGGACATTTCGATGCGCTTGCGCGGCGCCGTGGCTTGCGTGCGGAGCTCCGAATAACGGTCGCCACGAATTTTCCAGATCGCCGCGATCGCACGCGCCAGCGTCGTTTCGTCGGCGCCGTCGCGCACCAGTAGCCGCAAGTCGTACCCCCGGTCGGCGAAAAGACAGGTGAAGAGCTTGCCGTCTGTAGAAAGACGCAGACGCGTACACCCGCGGCAGAACGGTTGCGTGACCGAGGCGATCACGCCAATTTCGCCCGCCCCGTCACGATAGCGCCACCGTTCGGCCACCTCCCCGAAATAGTTGGGTTCGAGCGGCTCGATCGGCCAGCGCGCGGCGATTCGTTCCAAAATCGCTTTGGCAGGCACAACGTGCGCCATCTGCCAGCCATTGGTTGCGCCGACATCCATGAATTCGATGAAGCGCACAATCACCCCCGTGCCGCGAAAGTGTTCTGCCATCGTGGTGATTTCGTGGTCATTGACGTTGCGTTTGACCACCATATTGACCTTGAGCGGGACGAGTCCTGCTGCCAACGCTGCGGCGATTCCATCGAGGACGCGCAAAACTGGGACTTTGACGTCGGCAATCGCTTCGAAAGTTTCCTGGCTGAGGGCGTCGAGGCTCACCGTGACGCGCGCTAGGCCGGCGTCTTTGAGCGCTGCGGCGAATTTCGGTAACAGCACACCGTTGGTGGTGAGCGTGAGTTCCACCGGTAGCTGGGCCAACCGTTCGATCAGTTTGGGCAGATCGCGCCGCAGCAGCGGCTCTCCCCCGGTGATGCGAATTTTGCGCACCCCTAGCACGACAAACGCACGCGCCACCCGTTCGATCTCTTCGAACGTGAGGATTTCGGCACGCGGCAAGAAGTGGTACCCCTCAAACGCCTCACGTGGCATGCAGTAGGTGCAGCGGAAATTGCAACGGTCGGTGACCGAAATGCGCAGGTCGGCCAACGGGCGGTTGCGTTGGTCATGAACCGGGCCAGTTGCCGAATCAGCAAGTGGCGGAAGCGGCACTAGCGTGCCTATTTCCGAAAGGGGGTCGTAGCGGAGCGCTTCGGCCATGGGGGCTCCTCCGTTGGTTTCAGGGTCGCTGTTGTTACAATCGCGCAACGCGTTTTTCTGTGATGATATCGCGATCGTAGCGCGACGGACACCAAACCGACAAGACACATGAGCCAAATCGCCCCGCTGGACGCGCAATCGTTGTACCGTCGTACCCAGCTCGACGCACAACCGGTTTGCGATTCGACCCATCGCCCTCCGTTCGTGGGACAGGACGCGGCTCTGGAAACGCTCGCTTTGGCATTGGCAGATCCCAAGCGCGGCCACGTCGTGCTCATGGCACCGCCGGGTTACGGGCGCCACGCAATCGCGCGTTGGGCTTTAGAACAGGCGGCACGCAAACGATTGCCGCCGCACGATCTCCTGTACGTTCCCCGTTTCCATGATTCCTTGCGTCCGCAATTGCTGCGTTTGCCTGCTGGTAAAGGGCGGGAATTGGCGGCAGCCGTCGAACGACTGGTGCAGCGGTTGCCGGAACTGGTGCGCGGCGCGCTCACCGCCGATCCACATCGGACGCGGATCGAAGCGCTGATGAAGCGGCACCAAGAGCGACAGCAGCAGGCGCTTGCCGAGATTCGTGACGGATGCGCGAATGATCGCCTCAAGCTCTTGCAAACCGAGGAGGGCTGGGCGCTCGTTCCCACCGATGCGCACGGCGAACCCTTTACCCCGGAGGCCTATGCCGCATTGCCCGAAACGGACCGAAAACGTTGGGAAAAGCGGGTGGCGCGCTGGCGCGATCGTCTGGCAGCGGTGTTGGCCCGTTTCCCCGAATGGGACGAGGCGCTCGCGCCCGTGGCCCGTCACCTGCTGCACCCCCTTCGGGAAGCGTTTGCCGATTTTCCCGAGGTGGTTGCCTACCTTGAAGGATTCGAAGCGGAACTCGTTGCGGGGTTGCGGCCCTGGTTGGCGCGCAACGGTACCGAGGTCCTGATCGACGAAGCGGTTCTCGCGCATTATCTCGTCAATCCCTTCGTCGTCCATGAGGCTCAGGCGCATGCCCCAGTCTGTTTGGGTGAGAACATTTCCCATGCAACACTCGTCGGATGGGTGGAAAGCGAAGTGGTCGACGACGAACGGGTCTCCGACCATCGTCATATCCGGGCCGGGCTCTTGGCCCAGGTTGCCGAAGGGTTTCTGCTCATCGACGCAACGGCGTTGCTCGCCGACAGCGACGCCTGGCAAGCGCTCAAACGCACTCTTGCCGTAGGGTCGCTGCAGATCGCGCCACCCCCTGCGCACCCCCGTTGGGGGGCGTTGCCGCTCATGACCCCCGATCCGATCCCTTTTTCCGGGCAAGTGGTGCTCATCGTCACCCCAGACATTTATGAAGCATTGCGTGATCTCGATGAGACGTTCGCAACACTATTTCCCTGGGTTATTGAACTCGAGCGGACCGCACCCCGAACGCGCGAAAATGAAGCTCGATACGCGGCGGTGTTGCGGCAGCTTCTAGCGGATGAGGGGGGCGGCGGGCCGACGGTCAGTGACGAGGCGATCGCGCGCGCGCTCGAAGCGGCGGCGCGTGCCGCGGAGGATCAGTCGCGGCTGGCATTGACCGTAGGGCGCTTCGCCGGGTTGCTGCGCGAAGCTGCGGCATGGGCAGAGAGGCAAGGACGTCCGGTGGTGGCGCGGCAAGAGGTCGAGGCGGCGCTCCGTGCCCGTTTTGCGCGAACCGGTTCCGCGTGGCGCGAAACGCTTGCGGCGATCGCCGACGGGACGCGCCTCATCGCGACTGGTGGAAGCCGTGTCGGGCAGGTCAATGGCTTGGTCGTCTTCGAAAGCGGCGAAGAAGCGTATGGCCACCCCATCCGAATCACCGCGTCGGTTCGGATGGGGGGCGAAGGGGAGGTACTTGACATCGAGCGCGAAAGCGAACTCGGGGGTTCCCTTCACAGCAAAGGGGTGATGATCCTTGCTGCGTTCTTGAGTGGTCGCTTTGGACGTAGGCGGCCCCTTGCCCTTTCCGCAACCCTAGTGATGGAGCAGTCCTACGGCTTCGTCGAAGGGGACTCGGCGTCGTTGGCCGAAGCGCTCGCGCTCCTTTCGGCGATTGCGGAAACGCCGCTGCAGCAGTCGATTGCGGTGACCGGGTCGATCAACCAGTTCGGTGAGGTGCAGGCGGTTGGTGCGATCAACGAAAAGATCGAAGGGTGGTTTGCGGTTTGTGATGCGGCTGGGCTCGACGGCAGCCACGGGGTAATTTTTCCTGCAGCGAACCGCCGCCATTTGATGCTGGATGAGGCGGTGATCGCCGCAGTGCGCGCGGGGCGCTTTCACCTTTGGCCGGTGCGCTCCGTCGATGAAGCGGCAGCGGCACTTACTGGTTGCCCGATTCGTGGCACCCAAAGCTTGCCTGCGCGCGTTGCCGATGCGCTTGCCCGTTTCGCGCGTTGGCATGACGAGAAGGGGGCGAGTTGGCGCCGCCCCTGGCAACGGCGGCGCGATCTCTCCTAACTGAAGCGCTTTGGGACTAGACTCAAATTTTTTTGCGCGTTGCCGTTATCCCAGATTTTCCATTAGCCAGTTTTACGCGAAAATGGAGCAAGCGGTAGGCCGAGCCCCCCGGTGCTGGGGCAAGGACGGTTCTAATGGATACCATT
>NZ_JAHLSY010000034.1 GCF_019049855.1 Hydrogenophilus thiooxidans
TCTTACGGTGAAGCTCCCGGAGCGGATCTATCTGTTCGAATTCAAAGTGGTTGCGGACAAACCCGAAGGAGCAGCGCTTGCGCAACTTCGCGCCAAAGGTTACGCCGAAAAGTACCGCGGCCAAGGGGTGCCGGTGCACTTGGTGGGGATTGAGTTCAGCAAACGCCAGCGCACCGTCGTGGCGGTGGAAAGCGAGACGCAATAAGGATGTGGCGACCTATGCGCACGGCGCGGCTATTTGTTTGGGCATGATGTTTGGCCATGAGCAGAGCAACAGGATAAACTCAAGATTTTCTGATCGCTAACTCTGAGCGGAAAACTCGACCATGTTTCGTTTCCTTGCGCCTTTATTTGCGGTTATATTGACTGGGTGCGCCACGATTGCTAACGACCCCGCGCAACAAGCTGCGGCAATTCGCCAGGCGCTGCAACCCGAATCCGGGATCGGAGAACCGGTCAAAGGGGGCGGTTCGGCATCGGTTTCGCCGGAAATTCTCCAGCTTCTTGCCCAACCCGCGCAAGGAATGAGCACCCTGGCTCCGGCTCCAGCGGCTGAGCGCTTTGATGTCGCAGTGTCGGGAACCCCGGTGCGCGAATTTCTGCTGGGGCTTGCGCAGGGCACCGGGCAAAACATCGTGATCCACCCTGAGCTTCAGGGCACCATCGACCTCACCCTCAAGCAGACCACGCTGGAAGAGGTTTTCAACGCGCTGCAAAAGCTCTACGGTTACGCCATCGAAAAGCAGGGGAGTGCCTACTATGTCTTCCCACCGCGCCTTGAGACCCGCACCTATCCATTGGCTTACCTCAACGTCCAGCGCGCTGGGCGTAGCGCGCTTACCATCTCCAGCGGTCGGATGCCTACGGTGCGTTCGGGGGGGCAGTTGACAACCTCGGTCCCCCAAACAGGAGCACCAACCGGTGGGACTGGAAGCGGTGTCAGTGGTGGGGGCGTGCGCGAGGGGTTCGACGCCCCTAGTGGAACCCGAGTCGAGGCCACCACCGAAACCGACTACTGGCAAGAGCTCGCCTTCTCCCTCTGCCTGATGATCGGTCTTACCCCTACCGAAATGGTCAGCAGAGATGTCACCGCGGCGCGCAGCTACGGTTGCACCGAGCAGACGGCGGCAAGAAGCCAGACAGCCGCTGCGCCCAACCCGGCAACCTCTGGCGGTGGAGGAGCGCTGCAGGCGGGGGCCGGCGAACTCATGGGGCGCGGCATTGTCGTCTCTCCTTTCTCTGGGCTGCTCCTCATTCGGGCCTACCCGAACGAGATCGCCGCGCTGGAGCGCTACCTCAAGCGCGCGCAGGAAAACGTCCAGCAGCAGGTGATCCTGGAAGCGAAAATCATCGAAGTGGAACTCAACGACCAGTTCCAAAGCGGCATCAACTGGGCGAAAATCTCCTCGTGGAACGGGGGGCAAGATGGTGTCCTCATCGGGCAGACCGGGGGAGGGCAGATCTTTACCAACAACCGCTCAGAGATTGCCGGCGCCCGCGGTAACCTCAACCCTTGGAACTTTGCTCAAGTAGGGCAACGTGACGCCCAGGGCAACCTCCTTTCCGACACCACCGCCACCTCGGCCTTTGGTGGGGTCTTCACCGCCACCCTTGCGCTCAAAGACTTCTCCCTCTTTCTTGAACTGCTGCGCACCCAAGGCAACGTCCAAGTGCTCTCCAGCCCCCGCATTGCCACCCTCAACAACCAGAAAGCGGTGATCAAAGTGGGGCTGGACGAATACTTCGTCACTGGTGTTTCTAGCCAAATGACCTCCACCACAACCACCACCAACCAGTATCCGCAGCTGGAACTCACACCGTTCTTTTCAGGGATCGCGCTGGACGTCACGCCGCGCATCGACGGCAACGAGATCGTGATGCACGTCCGTCCCATGGTCACTGAAGTCACCGAGCGGCAACTCTCGGTGCAAGCGTTTGGCCAAAATCAACTCATCCCCACCGCGCAAGCCCGCGTGCGGGAGACCGATACGGTTGTGCGCGCCAGAAACGGTCAAATCATCGTGATTGGCGGCCTGATGCAAGACCGTGGCGAAAACCGCCGCGCCCAGGTACCCGTTTTGGGGGATATCCCGGTGGTGGGCGAACTCTTCAAACATCGCTATAATGTTTCGAAGAAGTCGGAATTGGTGATCCTTATTCGCCCCACGGTTGTAGAAGGTGAGCGCACCTGGCGCGATGACCTTTCGGCAACTGAGGAGCGCATCGGCGCGCTGCCGGTAGAGGAACGACCGGATCGTTTTCGCTGGCGTTGGTAGGGGAAAAGTGAGCATCCTGCTGGACGCATTGAACCATGCAGAGCGCGCCCAAAGCGCGGCAAGCCGCAACGCCGTGCAGACGCTGCGCGCCGCCGTGCCAGGGAAAGCGCCCACCGCCCCAAACGCTCTCCCATGGGGACGCTACCTGGGATGGGGAGCGCTTGCGGTCGGCCTAACGCTTGCGGGGATAACCGGCTGGCACGCACTTCGTAATCCCCAACCGGTGCCGCAACCGGAAGTGCGCGCAGCCCCCTTCGCCGAACCGGACGCCCCAGCAGCCCCGCCACCCACCGCCTCTGCCTCCTCTTCCCAGCAACAAGTACCGGCGCAACCCATCGCGCAGCCCGCCCGGCAACCCGCTGCGCTGCCAGAAGAGCCGCCCAAGCCCTCCACCCAGCCCCACACGAACCCCGTAGCGGATTACGCTCCGGTAGATTCTTCCGTTGCGCCAGCGCGTCAGGTGCCCGTTGCCGAAGCGCTCCCTTCACAACAACGCGAACCCGCGCTTGCTCGCGCCGGGGCGCAATCGGCGCAACTTCCCCTGTCCACCCTGCAAATCACCCCCACCCAACCGCCCAGTTACCTGCGCGCCTGGCAGGCGTGGCAGGCTGGTGAGCTCAACCTTGCGCGCAAAGAACTCGAAACCCTCCTAGCCGAGCACCCTAATTATCGCCCTGCGCAGCTTCTGCTCATTCTCGTTCGAAACGCCTTAGGGGAGACGCAGCAGGCGCACGCGATGCTCGAAACGCTGCGTGCCGCCGCAACAGACCCGTACGAACCGCTCTTGGTCGAAACCCATGCGCGGCTCCTCTTGGCCAACGGCAAAAGCGCCGAAGCAAAAGCCCTTCTTAGTGAAGCGCTTGCCCGTTACCCCACTGCCACCCCGCTTTGGCCGCTCCTAGGCGTGGTGGCGCTGGCTGAACAGGAAGGCCCTACTGCCGAGCAGGCCTACACCCACCTGGTGCGTGAAGAACCGCACGTCGTACGCTGGTGGCTCGGCCTAGCCGCTGCACTCACCCTTCAGGGAAAAACCGAAGCAGCCGCTGCAATCCACGCTCGCCTTGCCCAACCTGATGCTTCCTCTCCTCACCGTTTTCAGGGAGAACAACCATGACGCTGCTGCTGCGCTTCTCTCTGTTGCTCCTCGTTGCTTTTCCCCTCTCTGCATGGACGGCGAATTACCAATTTCCCGGTGGACCATTGCCACCGGCGTGTACGGCGTCCGGTAGCGTGCTGACTTGCAGTGGTGATTTGAATCTGAATCAAGGTGACACGCTCACTGTCACGCAAAGTAACGTTACCATTTGGGTGGGCAACTTCCTCAACCTATCGGATGGTGTGATTCAGAAAGCCAACGGTGTGAGCAACGTGACCCTGGAAGTTAATAACCATATCAATCTGTCTGGTGCCGCACGAATTGAAATCAATAAAATCGTTGGAAAATATAATTTTAATGTGTATAACAATGCGGGGGTCAAAGCGGATCAAATTGATGTTTATAACAACCTAAATTTGTATAGTAATTCTCTTGTTGATGCGAATATCCATGTGAAAAATAATTTAAATTTGTTTGATAATTCGCAAATTAATGGTGCCAAAATAGAGGTTTTGGGAAACTTAGTGTCGTATAGTACCTCCCGTCTTTACGCTACCCAAATCAGCGTGGTGCGTGATTTAAAATTATATAATAGTTCGCGAATAAATGCTTCTCAAATTGACGTTTTTGAAGACATAGAAATTTATGGTGACTCCAATCTAAGTGCCAACCAAGTTAGTTTTTATAGTGTATCATCATTTAATAACGCGCTCTTATCAGCAACTTACTATGGCATTCGAAGGGAGGCAACCTCTTGCAGCCAAGGCGCAAAAACCACGGGAAACAACAACGCAGGGTGGAATAATCCAGGGAATGCCAAAATTAGTGACAACAATAGGGCCTCTGCTCAATTGGATGCTTCTACCAATGATGCCGGAGATACCCAATATTTGGTTTGCACCTACAGAAATTTTGCTCTACCGAGTAATGCACAGATAACCGGCGTGCAGCTCGATATCGAATCCTACCGAGCCAACGAAAACGGGAATGCCAGATGGGCGCAGAGCTATAATTATCTCTTACTCAATAACACCCCCTCACCCAGCCGTTTGATTGCGGGCAGTTTGCCTAATCGCGAAGAGGTGCAGTCCTTTGGCGGGCCCACGGCCACTTGGGGGTACTCTTCGCTTACGCCCGCAATGTTTTCGAGCTCACCTCAGTCGTTCGTCTCCGTGACATCGACCACCAGACAATTGGGGGGTGGGACTACCGTCTACGTCGATAGCCACTGGATGGTTGTTTGGTATCGAGGGGAAAGTCTTCCCACCGTCTCGATCGGAAACGCTAATGTAAGCGAAGGCAACAGCGGCACCACTACCCTAGCTATACCGGTGACACTCTCCCAAGCGGCCACAAGCCCTGTCACCCTTACTTGGACCTTTGGAAGCGGCACCGCAACGGGAGGAGGAAGTTGCACTACGGGAGTCGATTACCTTAACACCATCACCTCTGTTACCCTTTCTCCAGGGATGACGAGCGGCTTTATTTCCATTACGGTATGCGGTGACAGACTGCCTGAACCCAATGAAACGGTTGTGCTCCAAAACATCCAGGCAACAATGAATGGAGTTGGTCTCACAGTATCGACCTCGACGATTAGCCCCCAAATCTTAAACGACGACCTGGGGCCAGTTGCCGAATACCGCTTTGATGAGTGCGATTGGCTGTCGAATGATCGGGTGACAGACAGCAGCGGCTATGGCAACCACGCGAAGCGGTATGGTGCAGTGCCACAGGGTTCCGGAAAGATCGGAAGAGCGGTGAACTACTTGAACGCACCGGTGTCGCAATACATTGTTACCGATAACCTAATCCATCGCAACGGGGCCCAAGAGATCACCGTGATGGGGTGGGTTCGAGCAAATGGCTCGGTACCCAACACATGGCTTTCGTTGTGGCACCTCTCGCCGGATAATCAAGACTATGCCAGCAATTCTCGACAGCCGGCGCTCTGGCAACATAAAGATAACAGTTTGCGCTTACACGCGCGGAACGATGGGGTAAGCCAAACAAATTTAGGTATTGACCAAAGTGGAGATTCTCTTGTCAACAACCAATGGGTACATGTGGCGCAGGTGGTTTCAGGGCGTACGATTGATCTCTACATCAACGGCCAACTGAAGGACACCTATACCGCGTCTCAAGATCTACTTTACAACGACGGCTACTTTTACATTGGGAATCGATGGCATCAGAAACACGCGGGGATTGATGAGGTCAAAATCTTTCTCCGGGCCCTCCCGCAAACGGAGATCGCACAGATCTATGCCCGCGAAAACGCAGGTTTGAACTGGGATGGAAGCGCTCGCGAACCTACGTTCTGCTCCCCGATAATCGAATACCGCTTTGATGAATGCACCTATACCAACACGCCGAATGAGGTGATCGATTTTAGTGGCAACAACCGTCACGCTACCCCTTTCAACGGTCTGACCACCCAAAATAGCAGCGCTGGTCGAGTCTATCGCCGTGCCGAATTTACTAAAGGGCAGAAGCAACGCGCTACTGTAACGGGAATTCCAGCTTCGGCAATCGACTCCGGCTTTACGGTGGTGATGTCAACTGAGTGGTCCGGTGTCAACACCCGTGTCAACGGAGGTTACCAACCGAACCCAGGTGTGGTCCTCGAGCTGGTCAAAGATACCGGTGCCAGAATTTTAGTAGAGTTTGCACCAACATGGGCCCAAGCAAATTTTAAAGTTTTCAATGCCGACAATCAAATTTGTTTTAATGAACCTTTATTTAATCGGAGTGTGGCAGGAGATAACCCGCAGTATCGTGCCCTTTCGTTTTCAATGGCCAACACTGGCTATGACAGACTAAAAGCCAGCCATCGTGCCTGGACTGAAGCCAGATGGACCAATTCAAACTGGACGCCGAATGACTCCATGAGTCAGCCGTACTGTGCCGGTATTTTTGATGGACAAGGGAGTTGGACCCTGACGATTGGGGCACCAGCAACCTTTATTTCTGGCGTTCATGCGGTCGATGATGCGGTGCCAGGGGGGTTGAGCGAATTTCTTCTCTTTGGCTATGCGCTAAGCGAAACCGACCATGAGGCGATTTATCAAAACTTTAAAGCCAATAAAAACTGGGATGGAACCACACGCACTGCGCCCAACTGTTCGCTGCTCAACCACATCCGCTTTGAGTATAGCGGTACCCCGCTCACCTGTGAGCCCTACTCGGTGACGGTCAAGGCGTGTGCAAACGCTGCCTGTAGCGCGCTCGCAACTACTCCCGTTACCCTTACCGTTACCGCAACGAACGGCGCGACGCCCAGTCCCACCACCTTGACCTTTACCGGTTCAACCACCTTTTCGCTCAGCAAAACTGCGCCAGGCGCAACTCAAATCACTGCCGCCGGAATCTCGCCAGCACCCAGTGGGACTTCCGCGGTATTGTGTAATGGCACAACCGCTTACCCTTGCACCATCAATTTTGCTGATACCGGGTTGATCTTCACCGACTCCGCGGGTGTGAACGCGGTGACCATCCCCAACCAGATTGCGAATAAACCCTTCTCGCAAACCGCCGGGCTCGATCCAGCAGTGGGTACGGGCACCACCTACTATTTGAAAGCGGTGCGTAAGGACACCAATACCGGCGCGTGCACTGCGGCGGTGTCCGGCACCCGCTCTGTCACTCTCAACGTCACCTGTTCCAATCCCAACACCTGCGCTACCACCAACCCGCTCAACCGCAACAACACAACGGTTACCGGGCCCCTCTCCCTAACCTTTGACACGAATGGTGTTGCTCAGCTTGGCACGCTTACCTACCGCGACGCCGGAACAATCAAAATTACTGCGGCCACCACCGCAAATAACGGTGCGTCGCTCACTGGCGAAACCAACCCCTTCGTTGTCAAGCCTGTGGGCTTTTGTGTCCGCGCATCTGGTGTTGGGGATTGTACGAATAACCCCACTGCGTCATGTGCTAAATCGCTAAAAGCCGGTGAAACATTTACCCTTACCGCGCAGGCGGTGGGGTGGGAGTCGACCAGCGACGCCGATTTTTGCACGGGTAACATACCAGCTCCCAACTTCTCCGTCGGCACTGTGACATTTGCCACCCAGTGGGCTGGTACCGATAACAGTGGCGACTCTGCGAATCTGGTTCTGGTTGGCAATGCATCCCCAACCGCTGCCGCCAATTCAGGCGTGGCAACGCTTACCAACGTCGCGGTCGATAACGTCGGTGTCTTCCGCTTCACCGCGAAAGTGAATGACTACCTGGGTGCAGGGCCCGTCGAAGGCACCTCGCCTGCCGTTTATGGGCGCTTCTATCCTGCGAAGTTTGTCCTGAAGAATCCGGGAACAATCCAACATCGCTGTGGAAGCGGCGCTACCGCCTTCACCTACTTCGGCGAAGATGGGGTTGATCTCCAAGGCATCGTATTCGAAGCGCAGGGAAGGGACGCTGCGGCAAATGCCCTCACCAACTACCAAGGCCCCTACGCCAAGTTCAATGCCAACAATTTTGATAGCTACCGGCTCAACGCATCGGGGCTGCCCAGTGGGGTGGCGCTGCAATCCTCTGCAACACCTCCAAGCGCAACCATCAGTCAAGGTTCGATCACCGTGAACCACCTCCCATTCAAGTTCGCCCGCCCAAGCAACGGGCCAGTGGATCAATCGGGTCCAGTTAGCCTCACCATAGAGCCGATAGACAGCGACGGGGTCACCATAGACACTGCCTATACGGTTGCTACCCTGAACCCTTACAAGCTTCGCTACGGTAGACTCCGCCTCGATTCGGTCTATGGGCGCGACCGGGATCCTGGCCCTGACCTTTTGATGCCCCTCACTCTTGAGTATTGGAGCGGAACAAGTTGGGTCGTAAACAGCGACGACTCATGTACAGACTTGAATGCGATCCGCTTCAATAACCCAACAGAGCAAGGGTGGAGCTGGCCAAGCTCGCTCACTGGCACCTTCAGCTCAGGGAGCGCGCAGCTGCCGATAACGGGGGTACCGGGTACCCAGATGATTCGGGTTACCGCTATGCCCGATTGGTTGAAGGGGCGAAACGGCCAATCAGCTAACTACGACCAGATGCCCAGCGCGCGCGCCACAATCGGCATCTACGAGAGCGACACGACCCAACAGATCGATACGCGGGAGTCCTTCTGATGTCCCTATGCGCCGCGAAGGGGTTCACCTTCCCGGAACTCGTCGCAGTGGTCGTGGTAGTGGCGGTGCTTGCGGTGGTGGTGGCACCCCGCTTTGCTGATCTCACCACCTTTCGTGCGGCGCAACTGCGCGAGCAGACGTTGGCGGCGCTTCGCTTTGCCGAAAAAGGGGCGCGTAGCCACCGACGCGAAGTCTGTGTTGCCTTCTCTGCTACCCAACTGACCCTTACCATCAACCACGACCGCGGCTACACGTGCACCCAACCGTTTCCCCTGCCCGGTAGCGACAGCAACATCCTGATCGCGCCGCCAGGGGTCACTTACGTTTCGCCCCCTTCACCCTTTCGTTTTCGCTCAGACGGGACGGTGCGCGACCCCTCAGGCAATCCGCTTACCCTAACCGTGGGGATCAGTGGTCAGCCCCCTATCACCATCTACGGAGCGACCGGCTATGTGGAGTAGGCAAGAGCAGGGGGTGACCCTGGTTGAGACGGTGGTGGCGGTGGTCATCTTGTCCATTGCGGTGGGAGGGCTGCTGCTGGCGCTCCAGACCGCGGTACGGGGAAGCAGCGACCCCCTGGTGCGTAAGCAGATGCTTGCGATTGCCGAAGGGATGCTCGAAGAAGTGTTGCTCCAGCCCTATAGCGCCACATACCCTCCGGTAAACCCTTCCCCTTCGCTTTTGCCCTGTTCTTCAGCCGCCAGTCGCGCGGGGTTTGCAACAGTTGCTCACTACCAAAACTACGCAACGAGCGGCATTTGCAACCTCGACGGCAGTGCGGTCTCCGGCCTTGACAAATATCAACTGCGCGTTACGCTCACACCAACCACTTTGAGCGTGGGTGGGTTTTCACTCGCGGCTGTCAAGGTGACCGTCACGGTAACCCACGGGGGGGAAAGCCTGAGTGTGAGCGGCTGGAAAGGGGGGAGCTGATGCGCGCGCCCGCTGCCAAGGGGTTTACCCTCATCGAAATGGTTGCCGCGATGGTGATACTCGGGGTGGTTGCGGCAATCGTCGCAGTGGTTTTTCGCCCCGCGCTGGAGAGCTTTTTCGACGTGCGATCCCGCGCCGCTCTCACCGATATGGCCGATACTGCGCTAAGGCGCATCGCCGATGACCTTCGCCACGCAGTGCCCAATTCGATTGTCGCCCATAGCTTAAGCTGCGTGCAGTTTTCCCCCACCGTAGGGGGGGGACGCTACCGTATCGCGCCAGACCCGGGCAATTCAATGAGCGACCCCTTGGAGCTTGACAATCCCAATGGTGACAGTTCGTTCGATGCGCTTACCCCACTACCCCCAGGTCTCAAGATCCACGACTGGGTAGTGGTTGGGAACACCGATGCCACGCTTCTTGCGAGCGGCGCTTCACGCGCCCAGATTAGCCAAATCACTTTGCCCAGTAGCGCGATTGCCCGCTACCGCATCGCCTTGACTGCGCCTAAGCAGTTTCCCAGCGGCTATAGCGGTGGGCGCTTTCAGGTGGTTCCCAACAACCAGCAGTCCCTCTTTTACCACTGCGTGGGCAACACCCTCTACCGAACCGTCGCCTATTTCACGACCGGTAGCGGTCAGTGCTCGACCACCTCGGGAAGCGTTGTGGTAGCCACCGATGTTGCTGCTTGCCGCTTCGACTACCAGCCTGCTTCCGCCACCCAAGCGTTTGACTACCTTTGGCTGGAATTGACCCTAACGCGCCGTGGCGAAACGGTGACGCTTGGCTACGGCGTTCACGTGAGTAACGCCCCATGAGCGCTTTGCCTACTTTGTCCAGCCGCCAGATGGGGATCGGTTTTACCACGGCGCTTGTGGTGCTGGTGGTGATCGCGGCGCTGGTGGCCGCCGTTGCCCGGCTTTCTGCCACCCAGCAATCCACTGCAACGCTTGACCTCGAGATGGCCGAAGCATGGCAAGCGGCAGGAGCTGGGATCAGCTACGGAATCGGGCGCATTGTTCGTGGCGATTGGCAGGCATGTTTCAATTCGCAGACCAGCCTCACCCTGGAAAACGGCTTCACCGTGACCGTGCGCTGTGCGTCGTCGCTTTTTACCGAAGGCGAAATCACCCCCGGCACACCGCGCCAGGTTCGCCTCTACCAATTGACCAGCACCGCCTGCAATCAGCCCGCTGCAGGGGCATGCCCAAACAACGACGCCGCAACCGGCCCCTTTTACGTCGAGCGGGTCCGCGAATGGAGTGGGACGCTGCAGATGAATTAGCGGGATTGGCTGAGTTGGGCACGAACCTTCGCGGTATCGGGTACGACCCTTCGCGCACACCGCGCGGGGGAGAGGACTGTCGTTAGCCGTATTTGCCTTTCTCACGAAACCCTAAAGCGAATTCTTGCCCTGCGGCGTGTTTAGCCCTGGACGAAGCTATCGAGCGCTTTGAGCACCACGAGCACAATTCCTGCGCCACCGATGTACCACTTCATGGTGGTGATGATGGTTTCTTGCATCTTGACTTGCGCCTTTTCAAACACGGCGATCATCTCGGCCTTGAAGGTCTGGAACTTCCCTTCCAGCTCCTGGAACTTACCTTCCAGCGCCGCAATGCGTGACTCCACGCGGTGCTCCAGCGCCTGAAACTTCCCCTCGAGCGCGACGACGCTTGCGGTCACCTCATCGAGTTTTTGATCGAGGTGGTTGATGTGGTTGTACTGGCTTTTGAGAAGGAGCGTATTG
>NZ_JAHLSY010000035.1 GCF_019049855.1 Hydrogenophilus thiooxidans
TCACAATCTCGCCGTCTTGAAGCACATCACCCTGAATCTCATCCGCCTCGATCCCGTCAAACGCAAGGGCGGTATCAAGGCCAGACGCCTCATCGCCGCAACATCCGATATCTACCGCGCTCAGCTACTCGGCTTGCAGTGAGTCGTTCATGCAATTGCCCTGGCGCGAATCCGAAATGGAGCAGTTCTCTCCAAAAGCGGTGCGCGGAACACGGCGTTGCGTTGCCAAGCGGTATCGACCCTCGGCCAGGTCAGAGCCTTGGTCTCACAGCGCCGGTGCAGTGGCTCATGGAAAACCATAAAGAGTGCCAAAGGTACTGGACGAATACAGTACATTGACACAGCAATCGACGCGAGTTACTATTAGAATGCAGTCCTATAATCCTGTCCGGAGGTTGCCATGAACGTCAAGCAAGCGGGTTTTACCCTCATCGAGCTCCTGGTGGTTATCATTATCCTTGGAATCTTGGCGGCAGTAGCGGCGCCAAAGTTTTTCAACTTCAAATCCGACGCGGCTGAAGCGGCGGTCAAAGGGGCGGCCGGTGCGATGTCTTCGGCTTTCCTGATGAACTATGCGAAGTATCAAATAAATACCGCCGATGCAACCCGATTTAGCACTTCCAATGCCTGTGCGGCTGCCAGTACCTCGATCATGCAGCCGGCGCTGGACAGCAGCAAGTTTTCGGTGTCTGGAGATGCCAACTGCGCAACCAATTCTGCGGGTTCGACAACAACCTGCACCTTGAAAAGCATGGATGATACGAACAAAACCGCAACCGTTACCGTGGTCTGTACGGGCTGATGGCAGAGAGGGTAGCCAATCGGGTCGCGGCGTGGCAGGCTGCCTGGGTGGCTGCGATGCCGCGCCGCAGCCGCGTGACCGCGAAAGAGTGGGAAAAAGCGATCGTCGATTTTCTTGACCGCATTCGAAACGAAGAGACGAAAGCGCCTCTGGGTTTTTGGGGGAGGCTACAGGTGCTCTACCGCTTTCAGCGCTGGCTTGCAGCGACCTCTGGCGTTGAGAAGGAGCGGTTACGGCCGCTTGTGGTTGCGATCATCCTCAACTACCTCTTTGCGCGGTGATGGCGGCGCTCGCCAATTGGCTCTGGCGTTGGCTCGTGGGTGGTGACGTTTCGCCCGAGCGCTTCAGGTGGCAGGCGCCAGAAGAGAAACGGGTGTTGCTGCACGTCGGGTGTGGGCGGGCCAACCGCTCGCACCTCCCCTGTGCATTTCAGGCGCCAGAGTGGCACGAGGTGCGGGTCGACCTGGATCGGGAGGTGGAGCCTGATCTGGTCGCGTCGGTGACGGACCTTTCGGCTGTGCCGGACGGCGCTGCCGACGCCTACTACGCAAGCCACGTGATCGAGCATCTCTACTGGTTTGAAGTGCCCCAAGCGCTTGCGGAGGCGCGGCGGGTGCTCAAACCCAATGGGTTTGCAGTGATCACCTGCCCCGATCTCCAGGAGGCGGCAGCGATGATCGCTGAAGATCGGCTCTACGATGTGGCTTATTACTCTCCTGCCTGGCCGATTACCCCGTTCGATATCGTTTTTAGCTACCGTCCGTTTGTGGAACGGTGGCCGCTGACGATGAGCCACAAGTGCGGTTTTACCCTGACCACGCTGGTTGCGGCGCTTCGCGAAGCGGGTTTTGTCGCCTGTTACGGGATGCGTCGTCCACAGGCGTTTGACCTTTGGGTCGTAGCAACGTCGGCTCCTTTATCCGAATCGGAACTAACGGAGCTTGCGCGCACCTACCTGCCCGAGCCGCTTGGGGCAAAAGCCGTTGCGGTAGGGAAATGAGCCGTCTTTTGGGGAGTGGGCTGCTTCGCTGGCTCTTTCGCCTGGTCCGTCCGTTTGGCGGCGATGTGTTTGAGGCAGCGCTTGAAACGCAGAGGGCAGCCGCGGGCGACGCCGCGGCGCGGCAAGCGCTGGCGAAGCGGGCGCTGGAGGCGGGCTTTGATGAGGAGGCGCGCGCACACGCCGAGGCGGTGTTGGCGCTCAATCCCGAGCCGACGGTTGCTGCGCGCGCCCATGTGACGCTTGCGGCGATTGCGCGGCGGCGTGATGACCTGGCGCTCGCCCAAACGCACCTGGAAGCTGCGCTCGCGCGGGATCCCAGTTCGCGGGAAGCGCGCACCAATTGCGCCGAGCTGCTCCTGCAACGCGGCCAGGCGCAGGCGGCGCTTGCGCTGCTCGATGCGGTGCTCGCAGAAGATCCCGACTTTCTGCCCGCGGCGATCAACCGCCTTGCGGCATGGGTTGAACTGGGGGCCTACGCGCGCGCGCGCGATGAGGGGGAGCGGCTCAAAAAGCGCTATCCCGACTCTCCAGAGCTGCTTCTGAACCTTGCCAACGCCTACGTGCAGCTTGCCGAAGGGCGCAAAGCGGTGCGCCTGGCGAAAGCGGCGCTTGCGCGTGCGCCCACCCTTCCGGAGGCGAAGATTTTTCTTGCGGCGCTTGTGGGCGACTTAGTCGAACTGCGCGCCGTGGTCGACCATCTGGAGCGTACCCTGGCGCTGCGGGGCCCTTCGACGGAGCGGCTGGCCCTTTTGGCCGGCGCGCACCAGGCGGCAGGAAATCTGACGCGCGCCGCTGCGCTGGCGCAGGAGCTACTGGCGCAGGCGCCGACGCACTTGGGGGCGCGGCTTACGCTAGCAGCGGTGCGCTCCAATAGCGGCCATGTTGAGGAGAGCGACCCCCTTTACGCAGCGCTCAGTGCAGAAAGCGGCCACTTGTGGGGGATGGCCTCAAATTGGTGCTTTGAGGGGAACTATCTGCCCACGATCACTGCCGAGGCGCTCTTTGCGCGCCATCGCGCGTGGGCAGAGCGCTTTGCTGCACCAGCGGCGGATAGCGCGGCTGGCCCCTCTGCTGAGGCCAGCAGTTTGCCCGCGCCAAACCAGAGCGGCCAAGCGAGCGAGCGCCACGCGCGGTGGGGGCGCGCCCTTTCGGGGCAGCCCCAGGGGGGGCGGCCGTTGCGCGTTGGTTTTTTTTCGGGCGATTTGTGCCAACATCCGGTTGGCGCGCTGCTTGCCGACGTGGTGCCGCGGCTTGGCCGCTATGGGGTTGAGCCGCTGGCTTTTTCGACGACGCTCCGCGAAGATGACCTAACCCGCCACCTCAAACCCCATTTTGCGGCGTGGCACGAAATCTACGACCTGGAGGATGAACCGCTGGTTGCGCGCGCGCGTGCGGCGGCGTTGGATGTGGCCGTTGATCTCTCGGGCCATACGGCATTTCACCGTCTGCCGGCGTTTGCCAAGCGCTTGGCGCCGGTACAGGTGACGTGGCTGGGTTATTTTCATTCGACAGGGGTGGCGGCGATCGACTACCTCTTGACCGATCCGGAGACGTCGCCTGAGGCGCTGCAACAGCATTTCGCCGAAACACCGATCTATCTTGGAGAGAGCCGTTTTGCCTTTTTCCCGCCGCCTTATGCGCCGCCCGTTGCGGTAGCGCCCAGCGCGCGCGGGCTTGCCTTCACCTTTGGCTGTTTCAATCGGTTGAACAAGATGAACCGCGAGGTGGTCGCGGTTTGGGCGGAGATTTTGCGCCAAGCGCCCGGAACGCGGCTGTGGCTCAAAGCGGGGGCGCTGCGCGACCGCGGCGTGGTGGCCGACGTGCGCGCGCGCTTTGCTGCAGAAGGGGTCGATCCGGCGCGGCTCGTTCTTTCGCCGGGTGGGGCCCATGCGGAGATGCTGGCCGAGTTTGCGATGGTCGATCTGGCGCTCGATCCGTTTCCCTTTACCGGCGGTGCGACCACCTTCGAGGGGCTTTGGATGGGGGTGCCCTGTCTGACGCTTCCAGGGCTGACGATGGTGAGCCGGCAGACCCACGCGATGAACGCAGTGCTGGGGCTAGCGGGCGATTTTTCGGCGATTTCGGCGCGCGACTATATTGCTCGCGCCGTGGCGTTTGCGCGCGCGCCGCAGCCCCTTTGGGGGTTGCGGGGGACGCTGCGCGATAGGGTGCGCGGCAGTGTTCTTTGCGACGGCGAGGCGATGGCGGCCCGTTTTGCGGCGTTTGCGCACGCTGCGGTGGCCGCTGCCGCGCGCGGCGATAAGCTCCCCCCCTATACGCGCTTTGACGCGCCGCTAGCAGCCCCCTACGTCGTAACTGACAAGCGGCGGTAGCCCCAGAAGCGGCGCGGGGGCGTAGCGCACCAGACATTGGGGGCGGCCGTCGAGCGTAAGAAGCGCGTATTCGCCGTCGAAGCGGTAGCGAAAACGGTGGGCCGAGTTTTCGCGCGCCAGGAGGACGTTCATGCTGGTCTCTTCAGCCGTGGGGGTGCCATAGCGGAGATTGACCCCCAGTTGCCCCACCGCGCAGTCGCTGTGGTTGAAGCGGTCGCGCACCGCCCCGTTCGCAAGGTTGATGCACGCCTCCTCTTTATGGAACAAGTTCGAGAGCGAGGTGCGGCCCATCACGTAAGCCGCTTGCCGTTGTAGGCTGGCGCTGGCGTTGGCAACGGCAAGGATGCGGTAGCCTGTGGCCAGTTCGGTAAAGAGGTAGTAGGTGAGCGTGGTGATCATGAGGTAGAGAAACGCCGAAAGAAGCAGCTCCGGGCGCATCAGGCGGTCGCTTTGTTGGGCGGCGGAAAGCCAGAGGAACAAAAAGAGCAGCCCAACCACCGCAGGGGCCCCATAGGGCAAGAGGTCGTAGGTGGACATCGGTTCTCCCCCCTCTCTTTTTTACCGTTTGGCAAAGCTCAACATGTCCCACATCGGCAAGAAGATGCCCAACGCCAGCACCAGGATCAGCCCGCCCAGGATGACGATCATCACCGGTTCGATCAGGTCTGAGAGGTGCTCGATGTCGTAGTCAACCTCCCGTTCGTAGAATTCGGCCACTTCGGTCATCATCTCGTCAATTCGGCCGGTCTCTTCGCCAATGGCGAGCATCTGCAGGACGATCGGGGTGAAGATGCCGCTGCGGGTTGCCGTGCCCAGCAGCGTTTCGCCGCGCTCGATGCCGTTGAGCATCGCCAGGATCTTTTCTGCCAGGTAGTCGTTGTCGGTGGCCCGCGCCACACTAAAAAGGGCTTGGGTGATGGGAACGCCCGCTGCGATCGCCATCGCGAACGAACGGGCAAAGCGCGCAAGGGTGGCGCGCAGCACGATGTCGCCGATTTTGGGGATACGCAGTTTGGTGCGGTCCCACCAATAGCGGCCAGGGCCGCTCGCGGTCCAGCGGCGAAAGGCGATGACGCCGGCAGCGATCAGCGCAACGACCAACCACCAGTAGTTGGCCATGAAGTGGGAGACGGCCAGGATGATGCGGGTGGGAAGTGGCAGCTGCGCCTTCATGCTGGCGAAGATCCCGGCAAAGGCTGGGATGACGAAGGTGGTGAGTACGCCAATCGCGACCCCAGTGGCGACCAGGACAATCAAGGGGTAACGCAACGCGCTTTTGATGCGCATCACGGTGGTGCGGTCGCGCTCGAGGTTTTCGCTGAGGCGCAGCAGCGCCTCTTCAAGTTTGCCACTCTCTTCGCCCACCTGAACCATCGCAATGTAGAGGGTGGGAAAGATTTTGGGGTGGCGGGCAAGGCTCGCCGCCAGCGAGCGGCCGGCTTGTAGGTCGCGGACGATTTGACGCAGCGCCTCGGCAAGGATCGCGTTGGGGGTGTTTTCGGCGATGCGCATCAGGCCGGAGAGAATCGGGACGCCGGCTTTGGTGAGACTATAGAATTGGCGGGTAAAAAGTAAGAGATCGGCAAGCGATGGCTGTGGCTGGAACAAACGGCGGGTTGCGCGCGCGTTGGGGCGCTCCTGCGCTTCGCTGAGCGCCAACGGGATGAGGCCTTGGGCCAGAAGCTGCTGCGCTGCGGTGTCGCGGCTCGCTGCTTCCAGCACCCCTTCGGCGCTGCTGCCGTCACGGCGGCGCGCACGGTAGCGGTAGCGGGCCATTTAGGCGCAGCTCCCGTTCATTCGATGAGCTCCCCGCTCATTGCGATCACTTCGGCTACGGTGGTAACCCCTTGCGCAACGAGCGTCAGGCCATGGTCGAGCAGCGTGTGGTAATCGGGCGCTTCGCGTACCAGCCGGTTGAAAGTGGCGAGGTCATTGCGGCGCAGCGCGTCCAATTGCGCGTAGCTCGGTTCGAAGTATTCATAGACGCCGATCCGCCCGCGGTAACCGGTCATGTTGCAGCGGGCGCAACCACGGCCACGCATTGGGGTAAAAGCGCCAGAGGGAAGCGACTGGGCGGCAAGCCAATTGCGGGTGGCGTCGTCGAGGGGGTCGGGTTCGATGCAGTCTGGGCAGATCCGCCGCACGAGTCGCTGCGCGATCACCGCACGGATCGCGGCAGCAAGGAGAAAAGACGGCGCTCCCATGTCGATCAGCCGCTCGACAGCGCTTGGGGCGTCGTTGGTGTGCAGCGTCGAAAGAACCATGTGACCGGTGATCGCGGCGCGCAGCGCGATCTCCACCGTTTCGCTGTCGCGAATTTCCCCGACCAGGATCACATCTGGGTCTTGCCGCAGCGCGGTGCGCAAGATCTCCGCAAAGGTTAGGCCAATTTCAGGTTTGACCTGTACTTGGTTGATCCGATCGAGGCGGTATTCCACGGGGTCTTCGGCGGTGATGATCTTGCGTTGCGGGGTGTTGAGCTCTTTGAGCGCGGCATAGAGCGTCGTGGTTTTACCGGAACCGGTTGGCCCTGTGACCAGAACGATGCCGTGGGGGCGCGCAACCTGCTGGCGAAAGCGGTTGAGGATCTGGGACGGCATCCCGAGCTTTTCGAGGTCGAAGCGTGAAAGGTCGTTTTCCAGGAGCCGCATTACCACCGATTCGCCGTATTGGGTAGGCATGGTCGAGACGCGCACGTCGAAGCGGCGATTGCGCACTGTGATGGCGAAGCGGCCATCTTGGGGTAGGCGCCGCTCTGAGATGTCCAAACCCGACATCAGTTTGACGCGCGAAACCACTGCCGGGGCGATTCGCGTTTCCTCAACGATCTGTTCATGGAGCGCTCCATCGATGCGCAGCCGCAGCCGCAGCACCTTTTCGTCCGGTTCGATGTGGATGTCGCTGGCGCGGGTGACCGCCGCCTCTTCAAAGAGCGATTGCAGCAGTTTGACCACAGGGGCGTCGCTCAGATCTTCGGCGCGCAGCAGTTGGTTGAGGTCGGTTTCGGTTCCCGCGAGCTCTTCGCCTAAGTCTTTGGCGATGCGGGCGATCTTGTCGGTTTGCCGATAGACCGTGTCAAGGGCAAAGAGCAGATCCTCTTCCCGCGCAAGCGCAACGTCCGGCTGCGCGCGCAGCGACAGCGCGATTTCGTCGTAGGCAAAGAGGTTGGTTGGGTCTGCCAGCGCAATGAGCGGCGGCGGTCCTTCGGCAAGAAGGAGCGCGCGGTGGCGGCGGGCGAGATTTTCCGGCAGCTTTTTGGCGACGTTCGGGTCGAGCGGGTAGCGCTTGAGATCGATGAGGGGCAGATTGAGCTGCTGGGCAAGGGCTTTGAGCATCCGCTCTTCGGTGGTCATCCCCAGGTGCACGAGGATTGACCCGAGTTTGCGCCCACTCCGTTTCTGTTCCGCCAGGGCGATTTCAAGCTGCTCCGAAGTAATCTCTCCGGCTGCAATGAGCAGTTCGCCTAAGCGCGCTTTACGGAGTGGCGAGGCCATCGGTTCTCTCCGCAGGAAAAGGGGGCATTGCGAGCGGTTCGATGCGCTGGGTGCCAGTGGGGGTTTGCCAGATGAGGTGGGTCAAGGTGATCGCCACCAGGAGGTGGCCATGGTATTCGGAACCGGGTTGCAGCCACTGGCCGCCCACGCGGGCCCATCGCTTTCCCTCATGGGTGAGAATCATTTGGGGTTTGAAGGAAACAGGCGCTTGCGCGTCCGCTGGACCTTCCTTCACCGCCGCAGGCTGCGTGGTGGGCGGGCGAAAGGGGTCGGGCAGTGCGCCAGCAACCGGAGCTTCGGCGAGAACAAAAAGGGGTGCGGACGTAGCTAAGAGCGCAACGCAGGTGACGCACCAAGAAGGGGAGCGGTCAGAACGCAAGCCAAACCTCCTGCAAGCTCAGCGTTTCGAGTTCGATTTCGAGGGTCAGTTCCGGATATTGGTGGGGGCGAACCGTGACCCGCTGCCAGGTTGGGGGGTTAGGCAGCGCCTCATAGTGGCGTAAGAAGGCAAGAAGCGCCGGAAAGGGGCCACGCACCGCCAGGCGAAAGGGGTGGCGGATGAGGAGGGGAATTGTGGCGGCGTGCTCAGGGGGGATGCCCGGCAGTTGCAGCCGTTCCGGCGGCCGCTGATCGAGTTGTTCAAGCGAGACCGCAGCGCCCTGCACGAGGGTGCGCAGAAGCGTGCGCATCTCTTCAGGGGTGATGAGGGTTTTTTGGGTGGCCCGCAAGCGGGCATCGAGTTGAGCGATTTCGCGGCGCAATTGCGCCAGTTCCGCTTCGGTTCGCGCGATAAAGTCCGGTTGGGCTTTTTGGGCGAGGATCGCCAGCTCGGTGGTGAGGCGGGCATTTTCCTGCCGCTGATTCTCGAGCCGCTCTTGGGTTTCACGCTGCAGTTTCTCCAGATAGCTCGCCCCCGTTTCGCTCCAGAGAGCGGTAACGATGGCTACCACAGCGGCGATCAGGAGCATCCGTTCCCGTTGGGTTCGGCCGTTGAACCACTGGACCCAGGGGTGTTGGCGCCAGCTCATCGCCTCCCTCCCGAGGCGGCCGGGGTTGTGTCGCTGCGTCGGCTGGTGAGGGTAAATTCCAACACCGACTCAGGAAGTTTGGTGGCGTTGTGCTGTTGGCTGTCGGGGCGCGCTACGGTAAAGGTGGGAAAGGCAAACCCTTTGAGGAGCGGTTGCGCCGCCAGCGCGTCGAGATAATTGGGCAGCAGTTTGTCGGACTGGGTATATCCGTGCAGCAACAGCTCCGGACGGTTGGCGGCGTTGCAGCAGCTCAGTTCCAGTTTGCTGAGCCAAAGGCCGTCGATGTGGGCGGCTGCGATCGCAGCAACGTAGCCGGAAGGGGGCTGCTTTGCGCGTGGGTCGGCAATGTGGCCCAGGTATTGCAGGTAGCGTTCGCGGGCGTCGATCTGGGCAAGGAGCGTGGCGCGTTCGTTTTCAAAGCGGCGTAGCGCGGCTTCATCCGGAACGAGCCGTTTGAGTTGGGCGATGGTGCTTTGAAGCTCGTTGCGGATCTGCTCTTCCTGAGCGATCAGCGCCCGGGTGGTGCGCACGGTGTTGAACAGAAGCAGCGCGTGCGCGGCGATGATGAGCGCTGTGAGAAACAGTGCGCCCGCGAGCCAGGTGGCAGACCATGGGAGCGCCCGGGGTCGGAATTCGTCGAGGTAGAGGTTGAGTTCGCTCTTCATGGCGCAGTGTGCGGAAGGGCGGCGCCAAGGGTTAGCGCGATGATACCCAACGGCGGAAGGTTCTCATCGCGCTCCGCCCCGATGAGATCGCGCACGGTGACGGGAACTACGGCAACGCGCAGCTCGTTTTGGAGGGCTTGGCAAAGCGCACGGTTTTCGGTAACGGCATCGATCACCCAGAGCGTTTGCGGTACCGGGTCGGTGAATTGACTCTCGAAGAAGTCGAGCGTGCGCTGAATGTCGAGCCCCAGAGCCATGGCGCCAGAGGCTGGGTCTGCGGCAAAAAGGCGGCGGCCGATGCGGCTGGTGCGAAAGAGGTAGAGAAAAACGGTTGTCGCCGCGATGATCAACGCCCCTTCGTCGTCACAGTAAAGGATGAGTTGCGGGTCAGTAACTTCAGGGGCTAGGTGGGCGAGCAGGCGACGCAGCGCTTGTTCGGGAATGTCGAGGCGTTCGAGCGCAAAGCCTGCTTTTGGGATCGCGTCGATGAGCGCGGTAACGAGCGCCCGTTCGGCAACGGCACAGTAGGCCAACGGTTCAGCCGCGGGGCGGCGCAACGCCGGGACGTCGAGGTAGTCCACGACCAGTGAGTCGCTTGGCCGCTCTTCCGCCTGCGCCGCGAGGAATGTGAGGGCGGCGCGCCGTTCGTCCGGAGGAAGATCGGGGGCGTTGAGCTGCAGCAGTTTCACAGCGGTGGCGGGAAGCACCAGCGAAAGAGGGATCTTTTTACCCGAAAAACGGTCGGCCAATTCCCGCCAGATGGCCGGATCTGAGAGGGGTTGGGGAAGCGGAACGGTTTCACTCTGAAGGAGCCGCGGCGTTGGGGTAAGCGCCCACTGCAGCGCCCATAGCGATTGCGCGGTACAGGCGGCCGCAATTGGCAGGGCAGAACGGTGTGAGCGTCGAATGAGCCTAAGAAGGTCGAACATAGGGCTGCGCTTCACCAGGGAAAAACCATTATATAACAGGCTACGGATGCAACTGGGCTAATGCGACCACTTTGGGTTCCTCAAGCAGCACGTCGGCAGGTAACGCCAAAAGCGCCTGGCTCGCTGCAGCGGCGCTGCGGTACGGGCCAAGTAGCAGGACGTCAGCCGTTCCCGAGGTGAAAAGTGTCAGGGGCTGGTGTGCGCCTAGCCGCCGTTGCCATCGGGCAAGGGTGGCAGTGGGGGTGGTGGAACCCGCCGGCCAGCGCGCAAGTTCAATCGCATGGGTATAACCGCTTTGCCGCCAGAGGGTAAGGGGCGCTTCTGAGGGGGCTGTTTTTTTCGGGGGCGGTGAAGCAGGCGGTTTCTTGGGGGATGGAGCGGGTTGAGGGGTTTCGCTGCGGGGTGGCGTGGTTGCAACCGCTTCCACTTCTTGAGGGCGCGAAGGTGGCACCGCTGCGGGTTGGACCGTTTCAGCAGCAGGCGGCGTCCTGGCAGGGGGGGCATTTTCACCGGCCGGTGCGACAGCTTCTGATGCCGTTCCGGATGGGAATGGGGTAACGGTTGAGATCGGCCAGCGCGCCGCAAGCCACGCGCCGAGGTTCGACAGACGGGGCGTGAAGGCAGAGGCGAAGAGTGCTACGGCAACAAGAAGCAGCAGCGCCAGTCGCGCAGCGAGCCGGAGCCGTTTGGCGCGCTGAGGTCTCACTTCGTCCCAAAGGAGCTCTTGTTCCGCCCGCCGGACATCGGCCGGGGTCACGCGCTTTGCGCCGCGCGCAAACGCAGACAACATCGCTTTGTCGGCCAGCAAATTGATGCGCCGCGCAATCCCCCCGCTGGCGCGCGCG
>NZ_JAHLSY010000036.1 GCF_019049855.1 Hydrogenophilus thiooxidans
GCTGAAAGTGCCCCCGATGACCCTATGGGCGTTGGACACGATCGAACGGGTGCGTGACGGCGTGCGGCGCTACATCCTGACCCTGGTCGATCCGGTGAGAGGCTATCGCGTTTGCGCTGGCGCTTCCCAAAAAGAGCAGCCGAGCGGTTGCCGAAGCGTTCCAAGCGCTGGCTTCTGGCCAAGAAGGGAATGGGCAACCGCTTCAGCTTGCAGCGCTATCGGACAATGGGTCGGAATTTCAAGGGGCGTTTGACGCGATGCTCGAATCGATGGGGCTGACGCACTACTGGACTTACCCGAAATCACCGCGCATGAATGCCCACTGCGAACGCTTCAACCGCACGATCCAAGAGCAGTTCGTCGATTGGCACGAAGAGTTGCTCTTTACCGACCTTGAGTTATTCAACCAGAAGTTGGGCCAGTGGCTCATTGACTACAATACCGTGTTGCCGCACCACAGCCTTGGCCTCAAGGCGCCGGTGCAGTGGCTCTTGGAAAACCATAAAGAGTGCCAAAGGTATTGGACGAATACAAGCTCTTGACAGACAGCGCGAAACACCGTATCATTCGCGTCTCTCGCACGTTGCGGGTGGTTAGCTCAGCGGTAGAGCACTGCCTTCACACGGCAGGGGTCAGTGGTTCGATCCCACTACCACCCACCAGTGAAGCACGTACGGGCCGGTAGCTCAGTTGGTAGAGCGTCGCGTTCGCAATGCGAAGGTCGTGGGTTCGACTCCCATCCGGTCCACCAGACCTGCTCTCATGCTAACCACCTTTTTTTCACACTCGCTCTTCTCAGAAAAGCGTTTCTTCGCTGGCTTCCTAAAGCGCCGCAGCTTGTGCGCACCACTTGCTGACGATCCACACCTTGGTTCCGGGTTGCATCACCGCCGTGAGTTCGACGATATCGAGATTGCGCATGCGCACACACCCGTGCGAACACGGTTTCCCCAGTTTTTCTTCTTCCGCAGTACCATGTAAGTATATATAACGCCGCTGCGTATCGACCTCACCCAACCGATTCCAACCCACCTCTTCGCCACACAACCAAAGAATCCGCGTCAAAATCCAGTCGTGTGCGTCTGAAGGCGCGAGCCCGGCGTCACTATCTTTCTTGTGCCCGTCACGCTCCCAGTGCGGAAGGAAGTAGCGAGCACTGGACGGACGCCGCCCTTTGAAGACCGTCCCTAACGGCATTCCGGTACCAATCACTGCCCGGATCCGGTGTCGCCCGAGTGGTGTCTGGCCACTGCCAAGCCGTTGCCCTACCCCGGCACGTGCTGTGGAAACGGGATAGATGCGTTGGCATACTCCGTCCCAATCGTAGAGAAAGAGGCGTTGGGTTGCGACGCAGATCACCACTTTTGCTGCGCTCATGATCGTTTTTTCCGTTGTGTGCGTCGAAGCTGAAAAAAATGGCGCAATTGCGCGATACACGCATCCCGCAGCACTCCGCCGCGAACCTCGGTATGCGGATTGAGCGCACGGTGGGCAAAAAGGTCGAGTTGTGAGCCCGCCACCCCGGTTTTGGGTTCCGGTGCGCCGAAAACCACGGCTGCGACCCGGGCTTGAAAAATGGCACCGGCGCACATCGCACAGGGTTCGACCGTCACATAGAGAATCGTCCCAGGCAACCGGTAGTTGCCCCGCTGTCGCGCCGCGGCGCGCAGTGCGACGATCTCGGCATGAGCGGTCGGATCGTCTGTGCCGATGGGCTGATTGCATCCCAACGCCACTAACGCACCTTCTGCTACCACCACCGCACCCACCGGCACTTCACCGCAACGCTCCGACAGTTTCGCCATAGCGATCGCCCAGCGCATCCACACCTGATCCCATAATGCCTGGGTCACCAGGGCATCCCGGCGATTGCGATTTGCCGAATGGGTCAAATTTGCTGCTCCGCAACAACCTTGACTCTATAATAGCAAAGTGCTGCGATCCCAAGGAATTCGACCTATGTCCCCCTCACAACAACACAACATTTTGTTCGATCCATTGGCGCGCTGGTGCACGCTAGGGCTCAAAACGTGTGCGGCAGACGATACCGCAATGGCTGTCGCACAGCAGATGGAAGCCCAAGGGGTCTCGAGTCTGATCGTCGAAAAGGCGGGAAAAGCCGTGGGTATCGTCACCGACCGCGACCTACGCAACAAAGTGGTTGCGCGTGGGCTTGCGCCGGAATCGGTTACCGCTGAGTCGATCATGGGGGCGCCGCTGGTGAGTTTACCCCGTCATGCGCCGCTTCACGCCGCTCTCTTGGAGATGGCGCGCCGCGGCATTCACCGCCTGGTGGTTTGTGATGAGGCAGACAACCCCATCGGAATCCTGTCGCAGAGCGATGTGCTCAAAACCCAACGCCATTCCCCCCATTTGATGGCGCTCGAAATCGAGAAAGCCACCGCTTTGGAGACGCTCAAGGAACTCCAACAGACGCTGCAAGAGTTGGTTGCGATCCTGGTTCGAACCCATACGCCCATTCAGGAGACCGTGGCGCTCATTGCCTATCTCAACGACGCGTTGGCGCGTCGGGTGGTGGAAATCACCGCGGAATCGGTAGGGTTGGGGTTAGACCGCTTCGCGTTCGTCGTCCTGGGGAGTCAAGGACGGGGGGAACAGACGCTTGCAACCGACCAGGACAATGCCCTCGTTTTGGCCAACGATCTCGACGAAACGGAAGTGGCGTTGGCCCAAACGCTCGGAGAACGCATCTCCGAAGGGTTACTTGCGATCGGTTTTCCCCCGTGCCCGGGAAACATCATGACCCGGAACCCCTTCTGGCGGCGCAGCGCGCAAGCGTGGCAAGAGCAGATCGCAGCGTGGGTTGAGCGGCCCACACCCGAGCACGTGCTCAACGCGGCGATGTTCGCCGATATTCGGACGCTTGCAGGCAACGATACGCTCACACAGCAACTCGTGCAGACGTTTTACACGGAAGCGGCGCGCGACAACCTCTTCTTTGCGCGGATGGCTCAGAACACGGTGCGCTTCGCGGTACCACTCGGCTGGTTGGGGCGGATCAAGACCAAACCCTCCGGTGCGATCAAGGCGGGGGTCGACCTCAAAAAAGCGGGGATTTTCGCGATCACCGATGGCATTCGGACACTTGCCCTGCGTCATCAAGCGTTAACGGGCAATACCTTTGGTCGAATCGAAAAACTCACGGAAAAAGGAGTATTTCCCGAACACGAAGGCAGGGAACTCTACTCGGCACTCGCGTTCCTTCTCGAGCTGCGGCTGCGTGCGCAGCTCGACGCGATCGACGCGGGCGAAACCCCCAGCAATGTGATCGATATCAAAGCGCTGACGCGGTTGGAGCGGGCCGAACTCATCGCCGCGCTGCGTACGGTCGAGCGCTTTCAAGCGTTCATCCGCATGCACTTCAAATTGGACTTGTTGCGCAACTGAGCTTTTTCAGCTTGCGGCAGAACCCGGTCGATAGCATTCCACGCTTGCGCTAGCAAAGAGCCGTGGTGGAACTATAAAAGGAATAAGGATTACTTTGCAAAGTCCCGCCATCCCGCATGACGCAGACACTCGATCGCCAAAGCATGGATAGGAAGCGTCCGAACGACCGGAGGATAGCGATAGCGGTTACTCCAAACGACGTAGTCCGTTTCCCCGCCTGGGATACCCAACTGCTCATAAACCGTGGGCATGATGGGCACATGGTCGCCGAACCAGCACAGGCAGGCAGAGTGGTCCAGTTGTTCCAGCGCCTGACGCAAGCAGGCAATCATCCGGTCTGCGTTACGCAGATGGCGAAGATAGATGGTCAGATCATCGCAGCCATTGGGCGGAGGCGAGGCGTAGAGCCTCTCGATATCTCCCTGCGCCACCTGTTCCAGATGCAACGGCCCATGGTTTTCCATGGTGATGACGAAAAGGAACAGCGGTTCGCGCGCCTCGCGCAGCATCGCCGTGACCTTTTCCGCCACGAGTAGATCGCCGATGTAAGGCCCCGAACGCTCGCCAGGATCGAAGGCCCGGATGTCGATGAAGTGATCGAAGCCCAGGCACGGATAAACCCGGTCGCGCTGGTAGAAACTCGCCGGATAAGGGTGGATGCAGACCGTCCGATAACCGAGGCGCTTCAACCAAGAAGCGACTGAGCCAGGCTGCCAGCCGGCAGCGATGGCGCGATAGGGATTGAAGCGGTGAGCGCCCAGGCACTCTTCGGGGATCCCTGTCAGAAAAGCAAACTCGGTACGGACTGTGTTGGCCCCAAAAGCCGGCACGGACAACTTTCCGTAGGCTACCGCATCCGCTTTAAGCCGGTCGAACTCAGCCAGCAACTCCGGCCGGATGCCTGCAAAGAGCGGACGTGGATCAAAAAACGATTCACTTTGCACCACCACGAAGTGCGGCAACGGGTCGGGCGGGATCACTGCGGGCAGTGACTGGAACGGTGAAGCCGCTGAGGGGATCTGACGCGCTTCCTGGCCGTAGCGCCATAATGTCGGCAGGAACCCCAAAGCGGACACATCCTTTTCCGGTGAAAAGGTAATCCGTAATTGGTAGCGATGACCCAGCCATAATGCCGCACTCCCGAACGCAAGGAGCATCAGGGAGGCCCCAAGCTGGCTCGTAGGACTCAACCGATTCACGGGAACCGGCTCAAGATACAAGCCAATCGCTACCGCCCCGGCGACACCGAGCGTTGCCCCAAGAAAACGGTCCCATCCAAGAAAAGGGAGATAAAGGCGCGGGTGCCGGATCGCATCCGTGAAATACTCGAAGTCCTGGAACACGAAGGGCTCACGCAACGCCTTGAACTTGGCGTTGTTTACCAGCACCAGCACCAGCAAAAAGGCCGACACGGCGGCGGCGGCGAACCAGGGCCGTCCTAGCACCAGGGTCAACACCGCATGGGCCAACAGCCACAGCCCCACGTGCAACGCCCAAGCCGCCGATGGGCGCACCACCGGCGGGCGCGGCGTCATCTGACGCTCGATCAAGACCGACAACGCCAACCCGGCGAGTGCTGCGGCAAGTACTGCCACAAAAGCCGCGTCAATTAGCATGACGAGAAAGCCCGAGCCAACGCAGGATCCAGAGCGAAAGGTCGGCAGGCAGCACCGCCAGCCACCACGTGCCCCAGTTCAGCGGAAACGGGAAGCTGATGCGCGCCTGATTGCGCTCCAGCCCTCGCCGGATTCTTTTGGCCGCGCGCTCCGGCGACCACAGAAACGGCTTTGGCCCGGGCATGTCGTCGCACATGGGTGACTTCACGTAGCCGGGCATCACCACATTAACCCGTATGCCCTCAGGTGCCAGCCAGCCGCGCAATGCCTCACCATAAGCCTTGAGGCCCGCCTTGGTCGCACAGTAAGTGGGCGTTACCGGCAGGCCGAAATAGCCCGCCAGCGAACTAATGAGCGCAATCTGCCCATGGCCGCGCGCCCGCATCGCCGGCAGCACAGCCTGGACGATCACCATCGCGGCCTTCAGGTTCACGTCGAGCAGCGCCTCTACCTCGTCCCACGGCTCTGGCTCCCCGTTGGGGCCGATGTTGGTATTTATCCCGGCATTGACGATCACCAGATCGAGCGGCCCCAATGCCTCCAACCACGCCCGCAGCGCCGTAAAGTCCCGCACATCGAGCTGGGTTGTGACCACCAGCGAACCTTTTGCCTGACAATCTGCCGCAACTTCCTCCAAGCGCTGGGCATTACGGCCGTGCAGAAACAATGTCACACCCGGTGCGGCGTATTCCCGCGCCAATGCCGCGCCAATGGCGCCAGTTGCTCCGGTAATCAAAATGCGCTGCTTCACAACAACCGTTCCAGCGCCGATCGTTCTGCGGTCAGCTCGCGACAAGCGTTCTCTACCGCCAGCGCAATCCCCTGGCCACAATAGAAACCACCATTGATTTGCGTGGCATGGAGCACCACCCGCCGGAAACGGCGGAACTTTTCGACATCTGGCGGCTCCGGCGTCTGCCAAAAGTCATCCAAGGGCAGCCGACTGGTCAGCCCCGGCAGGTTGTAGATCGGGTCGCTCAACGTCAAAGTAGGCACGCCTTGTTCCAGAGCCACGATACCTGCCGTGCTGTTGACCGTTACGACCCCACGCGCATGCTTTAAGAGCGCCACCAAATCGCCTGTCTCGAAAAAATGCAGACGCCCTGAAAGAGCGAAGCGTTGGGCGACTTCGCTGACGATGCGGCGATAGGGCATCAGCCCCATGTCCAGCGGGTGGTTCTTGATCGCCAGGTGGCAGTCCGCTGGCGCATGACGGGCAAAGGATTCCGCCACGTATTCGATCACCTCACCCATGTGGGAAAACCGGGAATGATCTCGAATCTGCGCATCCGAATTGAGCTGCAGCGGCAGCACGAAATAGGGCCGGCCGGTGGAAATGAATGAGCGCACCTTTTCCTCTTCCCGCCGCCCATAGAGCCGCAACCAGGCAAAGCGCTTCACATAGCCTGCATACTCCAGTGGCGCGTAGATGGCGTGCGTCTGATAGCGGGGAAACAGCACCGGGTTGAGTGCATTGCTCAGATGATAAGCCACGTCATGCGCGGCTCGCTTCCAGAAGGGCGAAGCGAAGGGGACGACACCCTCGGGTTCGCTCAGCTTTGCGCCAACTTTCCAGAACCAGGCGGGATCGCGCGGCAGTAGCGAATGACCGTTC
Organism: Hydrogenophilus thiooxidans; assembly: GCF_019049855.1. Taxonomy (GTDB): domain Bacteria; phylum Pseudomonadota; class Gammaproteobacteria; order Burkholderiales; family Rhodocyclaceae; genus Hydrogenophilus; species Hydrogenophilus thiooxidans. The sequence continues at coordinate 6,640 of NZ_JAHLSY010000036.1, forward strand.
ACCCCTTCGCGCTCCAGCGTGACCCAGTAGGGGCGGAAGTACCCCTCCTCGAACACATGCGTGCGCACGCCACAAGCCTCGCCATGCTCCACGGCCGGCCGATGCACCGGTCGGCGGTCACCAAAGAGAATCTGGTCGGTGATGCCATGTCGGCGATATTTCTCATCGAGAAAACCCCGCAGCTCTTCCGGCCTACCGCGGTACCACCAGGCCGGCCGCCCCACCCAATACGCCACATCCCCGGCGCAGAAATGAATGCGATGCACGCGATGACCCTCCGCCCGCAGCCGGTCGGCAAGGCGGACGAAAAATGGCGTTGCCGGTCCCTGCAGAAATAGGAAAACACGACGCATCGGGATAGTCCTATCTTACCCCAACCACCCGACGCAAAACGACGCGAAAAGCCTTTCTTAACCAAGTGGCAGTGCCCGTCGAGGCTGCACGCCATTCGATCAGTTCTTCCAGCGCCTCTTCCGGAGCAATCAGCGCATCCTTCTTGCGGCTCATATAGCGCGGATAACGAATCAAGGCGCCTGCCACCAGCTCATCCAAGGACAGACGCCGTCTGCGTCGCGCCATCGGCACGATGTCCGTCGTCAGGCCCCAACCTGCATAAAATGGTTGACCGTAGCAGGTGACCGCCTTGCCGCGTAGCAGGGCCTCGAACCCCGCCAATGAGGTCATGCAATGAACCTCGTCTACTTCGTTCAGCAATTGCCCCATGGGCGCATCGACCACGATCTCGTTGCACCAGCGCTGCGCATCCTCCTCTCCTGCGCCTTTCCGCCTTAGCCCGGCTACGACATCAGGATGCGGCTTGTAAACGATGTGTGCATCGGGATTCGCCTTGCGCACTGCCTGCAAAAGTCCCAGGTTGGTCTTGATTCCAGGCGCACCCAAGGCAATCGAAGCATCGCTCTCCACTTGTCCAGGAACCAGAATCACTCGCGCGGCATGGCGCGGTCTGCGCCATATCGCTGTGCCAACGTTATATTTGGTCAACCCCAGCGCGACAATTCGCGCACGCAGCGCCCGCGCGCGGGCGAGCAGCGCTGCATCGAACGAACCTGTTTGTAACAGAACCTCAAGATCTGAAGGCTGGGTGGCATCGAAATAGATTCCACGTGTATCTACTACCCACGAAACAGGGCGAATCAAGTCCGCGCCCAAGCCAACTGAACGCAGAAAACCATCCTCGACTCGCAACAAGCGAAATTCACGCTGTTTGGCAAAAGGCACATCGCGCGCGCCCCAGACAGCAAGCAATCCTCCATCTGGCACCTTGCCCACATTGGAAACAAAACGCACCCGATATTCTGCCAAACACAGTGCAAGCGCCTTTCGCTTCCACGCTGAAAAACCCACAGCATAGACAATCTCTTTAGAGACATTGGGGGGTGACATCGTCAAGCACCTAACTCCTTTAGGAATGCCTCTACCTTCTGGAAATGCGCCTTCCAGGTTGGGCTGCGCCAGCCATTGAGACGGGCCAGTTGCGCGGCCCGCCGTTCATTCGATAGCGAAGCATAATCGATGATCGCTTGACGCCATCCAGATCCATCCAAGGGATCCAAGTATTCCGGAATATCTCCCGCAAGTTCCCGAAACACCGGCAAATCGCTCGCGATCACGGGTGTGCCCAACGAAAGGGCCTCAACAAGCGGAATGCCGTAACCTTCGGCAAACGAGGGGAACAGCAGCGCTTGGGCGTGAGCGAGCCAAGCCGACAACATTGAGTCGTCACATTCTGGAATCTCGATCACCACGCCCCTCAACACTTCACAGCGCTCGAGCAAATCGACCACCTGCTCGCACTCCCAGCCCCGCCGCCCAATTATCACCAGGCGAGGTACTTGCGCGCCCAGTCTATGAACCAAGTCACGCCACACATGGAGGAGCAACAGATGATTTTTGCGCGGTTCGATGGTGCCCAAAGCGACGAAATAGGGCGCTTCGAGCGGGGATGTGTGGTGACGCGCCGGAAATTCTGGCGTGCCGAGGAGGGCAACCACCCTGGGCGGCACTTTCATGCCAAGTGACCCGGCATACGCCTCAAACGCCTGCCTTGTGCAGGCGGAATTCACAATCAGGCCAGCCCCCGTATTCACCATCGTGTCGACCCGGCGGCGGTGACGCTCTGGCTCTCCGGGGCGGGCATACTCCGGGAACTCGATCGGAATCAGGTCATGCAGAAAGTAGACCGGCCTCAAACCATAGCGGCGCACCTGCGCTGCGTAATCCCCATCATCAAGGCCGCTATGCGTAACATTCAATAATACTGCGCCCTTTGTCGGGCTTCGCCAGGAAAAACAGTAGGATCGGCCGACCAGCCAACGCACGCGCGCCGAAAAGGTCTCATCGGGAGAAAGCAAACCTGAATACAGCTGGTCCGAATCACGTTCATCCATCACCAGCCAACGTCCGCCGAATCGTACCAGCGCCGCCGCCCTCGATCCAAAATGCCGGACGTAAGCCAAACCGACCCGATCCACGCCTGTCGGGCGCAAGCCACGCAGCGCCCGGTCGAGCAAGCGGGTGATGTCCAACAACATCATGCCGTCCAACCATAGCTCACTTTGAGCCGGATTGCACCAACAGGCAGCTTACCGGCCAAGATTCACCAAGCTATTCACCGAGAACAACGACGAAGTTAGAATATTGAGGAACTTCTGCAGTTCGGCCGCCGGCGCATTGGCTACATACACCACATCCTTATTCCTCATCGGAAAGTTTTGCGCCACCAGGAAGGCGCGCGGATCCTTCAAATCCACCCGATACACCACCGGCACCTTCCCTTCCGGCGTTTGTGGCAAGGGTTGTTTTCCCTCGCCTTTCAATACCTCTGGCTCTTCGAAGCGGAAGATGAACACCCCCTGCGCATCCGCCTGCGCATCACGCAGACCGGACATGCGGCCCAGCGCCTGCGCCAATGTGAGCCCGGTCGCTTCGAAGTTGATTTCCTCGTTCTTGCCCGTAGCACCCAGCGCGGTAAAGCTCAACGGTTGGTAGAGAGCCGTCACCACATCACCCGGCTGCAGGTAAACATTCTGGTTGGGATCGGCAATTACCCGCTCGAGTGGCATCGTTACCACCTTGCCGCCGCGGGCAAGCTGGATGGTCATCTTGCCGACCGGCTGCCGCACGCCCCCCGCCGCAGCAATGGCATCGAGCAAGCGCTCCCCTTTGGCCGTGAGCGGCATGCGTATGGCTTGGGCTACCTCGCCCACCACCGTCACGTTTTGCGTTGCATTGCGCGTTACCCGCACCAGCACCTGGGGCTGATTCGCCTTACCCGCAAGACGGCGGACGATTTCCATCTCGATCTGCTGGGGTGTCTTACCCGCCACCGGTACCGCCCCGGCAAAGGGCACATTGATCACCCCGTCGCTATTGACGATCTGCTCGGGTAAGGTCGTTTGGCGCGTGGACGTCAATCCAGCGCGCGGATCGACCACTGCTGCACCAAAGAGCGCGGCTGGGGGGGCTTCCCAAACCGAAACTTCGAGCGCATCCCCAGGACCCACAACATAGCTTGGCGGCGCCTTTCTTGCCAAGGTATCGGCAAAGGACTCGGCACGCTGCGCAGCCAATAAACGGCGTGCAACCGCGTCGTTGACTTCGACTACGGGGATCGGCGAATCTATCTTATCCTCCCTGACCACTTGCGCTGCGCTGGGGCCGGACGACGGCAGCCAGGCGGGGAAAGTGGAGCAGCCACTCACGATCAGCGCAGCTGTAACCGCCAAGGTTGGTGATCGAAAGAGAAGCCGGTAGAGGTGGATAAAATCACCTGTTCTTGATCGGTTCATCATCTTTTTCCGTATGCTTTTTCATCTCATTCTCGTCTTGATGCGTTGCGCGATTTGCATTACGATCGAACATATCATCGTTGATAATCTTGGTGACGAAATCCAAAGCGTTGTCGTATTTCGCCGGAAGCAATGCCGAAGAAGCCGCAAGAATGAAAACCAGCGCGGCAATGCTGTAAGCAGCTCCAGTCATCACATCCAATACTCCAAGCACCAAGGGAATTAAGCTGACTACTTGTCAGGTCCCATATCATTATATTCCCCGAAGTCGTGCTAAACTCTTCGAAGCGTACCGACTCCTTGAGCGCTTGTTCCAAGGCCGGAAAGCAT
>NZ_JAHLSY010000037.1 GCF_019049855.1 Hydrogenophilus thiooxidans
CTTTTTCACCCCACAATTGGAACGGCTCTATGCCACCGAGGAGCTCTTGTCGGCGTTCGACGTCGACACGATGGCCCCAGAGGCGCTCCTGTGGCAGACCGGGTACCTGACCTTTCACGGACAGCGGCGTATCGGTGCACGCATCGAATACGAACTGAGCTACCCCAACCTGGAAGTCGCCTATAGCCTCAACGATGCGCTGCTCAAAGGGCTGATGGGCGACCTTTCGCTCGCTGAACGGGTAACCCTGAGCGCCTATGAGGCGCTGGTGCGTGGCGAGATCGACGGACTGCGCCACCACCTCGAACGCCTCTACGCCAGCATCCCGCACGACTGGTACCGCAAAAACCCCATCACCCACTACGAAGGGTACTGGGCCAGCGTCTTCTATAGCCACCTCGCGGCGTTGGGGCTGGAGCTCATCGCCGAAGACGTCACCCACCACGGCTGCATCGACCTTACCGTGAAGCTTCCGGAGCGCATTTACCTCTTCGAATTCAAGGTCGTTCCAGACGAACCCGAAGGAGCGGCGCTTGCGCAACTCCTGGCCAAAGGGTACGCCGAGAAGTACCGTGGGGAGCAGCTACCGGTACATCTCGTCGGCATCGAATTCAGCAAGCGCGCGCGTAACGTCGTGGCGGTCGATGCGGTGCGTGCGTGAGGGCGCAGCATGACGAAAAAACACAAACTTTTTACCAAAATTCGGGACCTCTTGTGAAACGGGCCGATTTCGTGCCAAAATTGGGGAGGTCCCGAATGGAACGGGGCGGAAAGCCTTGCGCCACAAGGGATCTGAAAGGGTAGGTCGACACCCTTATCCCAACCGGTTGGGCTTGTGACAAACTGCGGGCGCAGATAGGTGTCGACGAGAGTCGACACCCTTATCCCAACCGGTTGGGCTTGTGACACAGAATTCGATCTCATCTTCATCTGTTCGATGTCGACACCCTTATCCCAACCGGTTGGGCTTGTGACAGCAGCGTCCGTGCATGATCTCCAGGTAAGAAGTCGACACCCTTATCCCAACCGGTTGGGCTTGTGACATTGCGGCCATATTCCGCGACCCAACAACAGTCGACACCCTTATCCCAACCGGTTGGGCTTGTCACCGTGTTCATGGAGTGCTGCAGCCGACCGGCGCGCTGGTCGGCTGCATTTTTTGCTTTTTTACAGAAACCTGCTTTTCTTTGTTTCGGTAAATCCCCTTTCCGTACCGGAAAGCTGCAGCGTCAGGCCTTGAGCGCGATGGGGATGGAAGGATGCTGTGATGGGCGCAGCGACGGCTTGCGATGAAGCGGCGTGGGCGTTTTGTCGTTGTATGGGTGGGGAAGACGGAAACGTCAGGTTACGCGAACGTCTCAGGGTGTGCAAAACCGCCGAGGCCGCTCCCGGTAACCGGAAGCGGCCCTTTTGCTGCGGGACGTGCGGTCAGCAGGTCAGAGCAGCGACTCTTGCCGCCGTTGATGCGCCTCTTGCTCTTGGGAGTACTTTTCCAAGGTCTGTTGCAGAAACGCTCGGGTTCCGTAGAGTACCGTCATCGAAAAGGAGAGGTGCGGAGCGTTGAGGATCACCAGGCTGTCCCCTTGCTCGTAGATGGCCGAAGCGTCTCCGACAAACGGGATATTTTCTTGCTGCACTTTGTATTTTTTGCGCAACGCGGCTGTTACTTCACGCAGCCGGTGTTTGCCCATTTGCATCATTACTGCCACGAGCTTGCCTGTTTTGTCGAAGACGAACGAGAGCTCTTCGATCCCGTCGATTCCCAAGCCTGCGCCGTTGCTTTTGAGGATCGGGCCACCGCTCACCTCGTTTACCCCCGCCTGCTGCAACGGAGTTTTGCCGCCCAGTTGCTTTTTCACGGTGTTGAGATCGGCAACCCCCACTTCCAGGCCAAGCGGAGCGGCGTTTTCGGCAAACGCCCCGGCAGATGCGAACGTGGTCAGACAAAAAAGCGCGATGAGCAGATACCGCATGATTGGCTCCTTTCACTCGAGAATTAAATCCGATGTTCGTCGTTGCGCAGCGTGCGCGGAATCCAGCCGAAAATGGGTCGGGATTCGCGCACCAGCAGTTCACCCTGCCGCACATTGCTGCGGCCCTGGAAGTAGCCCGGAACCAGGACCCCGTAACCGGCAACGGAGACGCCGGTTGGGGTCTGTACCGCGAAGCGGCCATCGGGCAACGCTTCGAGGCGCACCAATACTTTGTCGAACCGCAGCGTGAGGAACAGTATGTCGAACCGAAAACCGATCTGAAACAGCCACGCCATCCAGACGGGAATCCGGTGGAATACGAAGATCACCCCGTGGCGGGCCACTATTTCATCGCTGCGGTCGATCTTTGCCACACCGTCGCGCACACGCACCAGATATTGCCGCATATGCATCGCTTTTCCTTTCATCGATGGTTGAAATCATTCCTTGCTCGTGACCAAAACCGGTCGCAGGCCTCGGCAGGACGAACGGAGCGAGCACGCCACTATCCTCCCTGCACCCGCTTGCCTGCCCGATAGAACTGGTAACAGTCGTTGGGTACGTAGAGTGTGCGCTGTGCGCGCGTCACTGCCACGTAGTAGAGATTGGCTTCCTGATCGGAGATTGCGTTCAACTTGCTTGTGCTCCTGAGATTGATCAGGCTTGGGAAATCATCGGCCAGCATTACCTCTGCCCACTCGGCGCCTTTGCTCTTGTGTGCGGTGGTAAGCACTACCCCTTGTTTGGAGACCGTGCGTTCGAGCGACTCCACCAGCTGCGGGAGATCCTTGCCGTACTTTTCCACCAGGCGGCAGATCGCCTGCTTTTCTTGGTCGTCTTCGCGTTCGGCCTGCTCTTTGTAGTCAGAGTAGGATTTGAATTTGCGCAGGTACGTACCCAGTTTGTCCCTTTTGTTCGCTTTCAAAAACGCCACTTCTTTTGCCATCAGCAGACGGTAATCTTTCACTTCGCCAAGAAACTGGAAGGGGATCTTCTTCTCCATGAGCGAGATGGCCGTGTCGATGAGCTTGCCGTTGGTTCGGGCCAGGTACGCGCTCTGTTCGCTGGGGGCAAGGTCGAACACGGTCGTGGCTTTGCGCACTTCGTCCTGGATTGCCGGATTGCCACGCACCGGACGCGTCTCTTTTTTCCACGATTGGAGGATGAGCGAAGCCAAAAGCGCCACCTCGTTGCCGAAGCGAAAGCTTTGCGTCATGTATTTTTCCGTTGCGTTGCCGTGATCGACCGCGTGCTGCATCGCGTTCATCGCACCGCGGAAACCGTAGATGCATTGGTGGCGATCGCCTACCAGCACCCGGGTGAGATGCTCTTGGCGCAAGAAGATGTCATACATCACCGGGCTGACGTCTTGCGCCTCGTCGAGCAAGATGTACTGGTAGCCGCCCGAGATCGACGGGTTGCTGAGATGCCACATCTTCACATAGACGTCGTGCCACGCGGTGATCTTGGAACGGGGGTCGGCGATGAGATTCCAAGTCTCGATCGCGGCATCGACGACGAACGGCTCCAAGCGCTTGTGCGCGATCTCTTCGGCGAACGCCTTTTCCAAAAACTGGCGAAGGTCAAGCGCGTCGCTGTTGGTGAATTGCTCCAGCAGCCGGATGATCTTGGGAAAATAGAACCGCTTCCAGCCCTCTTCAGTAAGCCCCAACTTCAGGCGGATGAAATCGCTCGCCTCATAGATGTCGGCAGACGTCGGTTTGCCGGAAAACTTCCCGTTGATGTCTTTGTAGACATGCCTGGCGAACTCGTTGAAACAAATGGCATGGATCGTGCCGACACGCACGTTGTTGGGCATCTTGCGCTTGGCTTCCTCAGCAAGGCTCCGGTTGAAGCACACGTAGAGCAGCTTTTCGTCGCTGCGCGCGAGCGCGAAATTTTTGAGCGTGTGGGTTTTGCCCGCACCGGCGTAAGCGTTTACCGCCAGGAACGGCGCAGTGGATTCGACCACGTCGCGCTGCTCGTCGGTCATTTGGGCGTGGGGCAGACGAACCGCGACCTTTTGGCGCATCTCTTCCCGGGCCACTGCCTCGATTGCCTGCGCCAACTGGGTATCGACAAAATCGTGGTCGTTCGCCACCTTTTCGGCTTCGCTGGGTGACACGACCACGGGCTTGATCGGCTCTTTCGGCTCGTGCCGCTCGTCGGTAGAAGCGATTGCTTTCTTCGCGAAGACCTTGCCAAAAAACGACATCCTTTTTCTCCTCTCTTCGTCTGTTGCCACGAACCCAGCCCGCTTCCCGACCTCAAAGCTTCACGGCCCGAACGCGCGAACCCATTTTCATGATCCGCACGCGATCGCCCGGCTTGATTTCCGCCGATTCGTCACGCCCCTGGACCAGCGCCTTGGTCTCCCCCGTGTCGTCCAGACGGTAGACGATCTCGATTCCTTCACGGGTATTTGCCGCTTTGTCGGCGACCACGCCGATGACGCCACCGATCAGCGCACCTGCGATTGCCCCGGCTAAGCTTCCGCGGCCACTGCCGACATTGGAACCAGCGATCGCGCCCAAAGAGGCGCCCGTGGCTCCCCCTGCGCCGCCAGCGTGTTCAGGTGCCTCGATGCGAACCGGGCGAACCGACAGCACGGTGGCCAGTTTGACCTCCATCTCCTGCATGGCTGCGCTGCGCGCGTAGTCGTTGGCAGACATCGTGGACGCACAACCGGAGACCAGCAGAACAGCAGCTGCAGAAAACACGACACCAACACGACGCATCATGGTTTCGTTCCTTTATGCAATTGACCCTGACACTCCTATAACGACGGTGACGGAAACTTTTTTCATCGTCATGTACTGCGTGCGGTGGTTGAACAGGCAGAACAACCATCTTGGTTCCGGCAAAATAACGATCGGCACAAGAACTTCCCATGACGGACAAGGGACTTTGCAATGAGCGGCATGAAGAACGGTTCTGAACTGGGCATCTTGGCGCTGCGCGTCGATCGTTCATTTGCCCAGTTGTCCCTCTATTGCTATGACCTGCAACTCCTCAGCCCAGTGACCGAGGAGGACGTGGCGCCCGCAAGGATCGTCAGAGGCTGTGCGGCCGTGTTGCGTCACAGCAACGATTACGTTCCGGTCGTCGGCGTATGCGGGGCCAGCACCTGGAACATCTTTACCTTTGCGCCGCTAGCGACATGCGAAGGCCGACTTTGGCGTCAATATCCGTTCGTGATCGCCAACCCGCGTCGGGTCGTGCTCGAAGCGCAAAAAGAGAGCGAACGCCGCGCGATCCAAGAGCTGCTCACCCAGATCGTCAAAAACGCCCTTCCTGTCTGGTCCCGCCAGCTCGGCAACCGCTGGCGGCCTGAAAACGGCGCCAACGTTCCCACCCTCATCGAACGAACAGCGCAGCCATGCAGAGCCGACTACCTCAAAATCTTTCGCACTCTGAAGTTCGATCCTCTGGTGCTTCCCGATGGTGACGCTTGGCTACAACTGGATCTGCGCCACACCATCAATGCGGCTGATCATGTCACCCTGCAATGGATGCTTGCGCAGCGCCCCAACTGGCGTATCGAAAAGCTTCGTCACCGCTACACCACTGCCGACGGCAAGATCAGGACATGCACCTTTGATGGCATTGCCGAGACGCTCACACCGCAAAGCACCTTCTGCGACAACCAGTCGGGAAAGACCTATGCCTATCTGGAATACCATCGGGAACGTGGCCACATCAAAGAGGCGGAGCTCGACGCAGCGCGGTGCTCCCAAGTGGTTTGGGTGATCTACCCGAACGGAAAGCGTCTTGCCCACCTGGCCCAGCTCTTGCAACCGGTCTTTACCTTTGAGTCACTCGAGACCATCGACCCTGAACTGCTGGCCGAGATGTCGCCAAAAATGCGGTTGCCGATGCAGAAACGGATCGGTGCACTCCTGGAAATCATCCAGCAAACGACCACCCTGCCCATCGACGGAGAACGGGTCAAGCTCAACCGTATTCAGCTCGACCCGCCGTTGGGGGGCAGAATCGACCGTACTCCCGTGCTCCGTTTCCACGCTGACCAGAATGGCACCAAAGAGCGCCAGGCGTTTCGCTGTGGTGCCTTCCGTCCTATGACCCGGCGGCGGATCGTCTCGGTCACCGTGGGCAGCATCACTTCCCAGCAAAGCGCCTGCTTTGACGCGATCGACCAAGCCACACGCGAAAAACTCAAAAAACTCACCAGTCCGCATCCAGAAAAACGGCCCACCTGGACCACCGAAAAAGGTCACTATCCGACGATCGAAGCGTTCCGGCAATTTCTCGATCGCCTCGACCGTACCGATGAAACCATTCTGCTCATTGGCATCACCCAGCAGACGCCGAAGGCCAAGCTCCGCGATCTCTGCTTCGACCACAGCGCAGCCAGCCAATTCGTTCTGCTCGACCATCACCCGGCCATTTACAACGACTACTACTTCAGCAACGTCGCTGCCGGGCTCTACACCAAAGCGGGCGGCGTGCTCTGCACTCTCGACAACTTGCCGGGTGAAGCAGACCTTTTTCTTGGCATCGATCTTGGAGGGCAACGAGAGCGCGCACCAGCAGCGGCGTTCCTCTTTGCGCGCGACGGCGCCCAACTCGGCTGGACACTCTGCGAACGGCAACGCGGCGAACGGCTCCAGGACGCCTCACTCGAACAACTGCTCGAACAGAGCATCGAAACCTACCGCAATGTGTTCGCCGACAAGCCGCAGCGGATTGTCCTCCACCGCGATGGAAAATGGCACGAATCGTTCGACGTCATCACACGCTTTGAATCGCACCATGGCATTGCGATCGACATCCTGGAAGTAATCAAAAGTGGTTCCCCTCGTCTGTATCGGCGACATCCTGGCGAAGAGCAAGGCAAGTTTGCCTACACCAACCCCAAGGCAGGAGACGTCGTCTGGTTGCCCGACAGCGATACGGCAATTCTGGTCACCTACGGGCACGACGAATTCAATGAGGGATCGGTGCGACCGTTCAAGCTCCGCAAACGCTACGGAGAGACCGAATTCCCTGTGCTCGTAGAGCAGGCCTACCTGCTGAGCTACCTTCACGGTGCCTCACTTTTTCGCCACCCCCGCTTACCCATCACCGTGCATCACGCCGACCGCTTCGCCACTTTGCGACAAGAAAGCAGTCTGAACGCGCTGGCGAAAATGGATCGACGCTGCCCGGTCTACCTGTGAAGTTCGCGCAAACGTCCATCGAGACGTACATTGCCGTTGGCATCGCTCTCGACGGCGATTTCTGGCTACCGATCGCGCGCATCGCTTACGCGCCCTCGACGTACTCGAGAAAAGCGTGATTGCGTATGTTGCGCCAACTGAGCCCGTCGGTGCGTTGTGACCACTCGTTGTCGACCACGCCCAAAACCATCACCCCAAACGGAGCGGAAAGTGCTACTCTTTCGTCTTGCCACAACAAGAAGGAGGGCGGGTGGTGATCGAAACCGGTGCTTTGAGAGCCAAAGAAGACCCCATTGCCTGGGTCCAACAGAAAGCAGCCGAGGCGTTGCAACGCCTAGATCAAAAGATGGCCTCTCAGCCCGTGCAGATGTACCTACCGGGGTTCGATCTAGGGGCCTTTCCCAACCATGTGAACCGCTCCTCGCTCTTTGCTCCTATTGCGCGCGGCCGCCGCAAATTTCATCGACAAACGAAGATGGTCAGCCGCTCGGATGCTGTGATCGAATACACTGGAGAGCAGCTCGACGAAGCCGACTGCGACCTCATGATGGCGCTCATCTGGTTTGCCCAGAAAAAACCGTTAGGGGAGTGGGTGACATTGAACCGAGCGCAGCTGTTGCGGCGGATCGGGCGCGCGACGGGCAAGCAGAACTACGAGTGGCTCCATCGCAGAATGCGGGCGATGACCGAAGCGACACTCTACATCGAAGTGCGCAAATCCGACGGCAGCACACGCTACAAGATCGGCTACGCCGAGGCGTTTCACCTCATCAGCGGCTTTGCGTTCGATGAGAAAAGCGACGAGTACTGCTACCAACTCGATCCCCGCTGGGTACAGCTCTTCAGCAACCGCGAATACAGCCTGATCAACTTCGACTTGCGATTGCAGATCAAACGGGGTCAGGACATGGCGAAAACCCTGCAACGCCTCGTTGCTACTTCTTCCGACCCCATCCAGTCTTACGAACTCGAATGGCTCAAGAGCAAAATGGAATACACCGGAAGAATGCGCGATTTCAAAGAGTCGCTCTCCAAGGCATGCAATGAGCTGAAACGGTTGCACATCGTCAGTGAATACAAGATCACTCTGGACAAAAAGAAGCAACGGGAGCTGTTGAAGCTCTGGATCCCCAAAGCGATCACGGCATAAAAGCGGTGCGACACTGCACGATCAGAAAGTATTTTCAGTTACTCAAACACCGTTTTTTGTTGAAAAACAACGAATTGGCATCGGTATAGCGTCGCGCACCCGAGACGACCGACGGTGTCTGGCCATCGGTATAGCGTCGCGCTTTCTCCACCTCTTGAACAGTCGTTCGGCATCGGTATAGCGTCGCGCCTGCATCGGTATAGCGTCGCGCTTTTTCGGTATAGCGTCGCGCCTGCATCGGTATAGCGTCGCGCGGTTGTCAAAAAAGCTATTATTATTCAATAAGTTACAAGCGGTTTTTGACCGTCTACTATATTTCTACTTATTTCTACTAGGAAGCGCCTGTGGATAACTTCGCTCTTTTCTACACAGCCCCTCAGCGGCGCAAGCGCGCCGCTGGGTAGAAAATTCCTATCGCAACGAACTGTCGTTCCTAAAAATAGGCTACTCGGTAAAACAACCGTATAAATGATGCCGCGTGCTCGGAGCCAACTCCAGAACGGCATCGGTATAGTGTCGCACTTAGCAATGTGCGAATATTTCATCGTTGAGCCGACTTTTGGAGATTGGTCATGGGAGATCCTCGGGTTGTCGAAGCGCAATTACGTGAAGGCCAGTTCGTTGGTGTCGGGGCTGGCGACCGATATCTGGGTGATCCGGACGTCGTCAATCGCTTGATCGCCGGTTACTGCTCCGAGGTCGAAACCGACCTGCGTCAAGTGATCCGGGGCGAGCTGACGCCGCGAGAGTCGGAAGATCGCTACATGGAGCGCGCGAAGCGGTACGCCGATATCATCTCTGGCCGGGACAAGGATTGGCAGATCGTTCCGGGGTACCACGACGTGACGATCAAAGGGAAGTTTCGCGCGGATCTTCGCGATTTCTGGCCGAAAGTCAGGCATATCGCGGACGATGACCCGCACCGCGTCTTTTTCCTGTGGCTGGGGGCGTTGATCGCCGACGCCTACAAGCGTTGGCCGACGGACGACATGCAGCACATGCGGACTGAGTTTTTGCGTCCGTTCATCCGCTACGCAGTCAAGGTACTGCTTGGCATCGAGGAACGCGCGAAGCCGGTGGAGTGAGTCGCGCACGTGCGGGACGACGACACCAAGCCAAAAGCCCGATCACCGTTGGACTTCGCTTGGTAAGCGCTGCCGCGCAGTTGTTGGTGCGTGCACGGCGCAAAAGCGACATCAAGCAGGTCTTTCCGGGCCACCCCATCAAAGAAACCCGCCACACCGATTACCGCTACCGCACGACGGTACCGCGTTACGTCGTAGCCGATACGATCGCCAACCGCATCCTTGCCATCGACTACGACAATTTCAAAAACAGTGTCGAAGATCATGACTTGCACGCAGCGTACGCGCGTGTCTGGGGGATCATGTACGCATTGGTTACGTGGAGCGGCAAAGTATCGGAATGGAGTCGGCGACTCTGGCGCATGAAGAAAGTTTTCTATTTGTGCGAAAATGGTCGCAACAGGCGGCTTGCAGGAAACGACCATGACCAGTAGCACGGCAAAGGCCGTGCGTCGCAAACTCCCGATCGGGATCCAAACCTTTCGCGAAATCCGCGAAGAGGGCTACTACTACGTCGACAAAACGGCGTACGCCTGGCGGCTTGTC
>NZ_JAHLSY010000038.1 GCF_019049855.1 Hydrogenophilus thiooxidans
GCGATACCTTTGGGCGTACAATCACCGTATTCCTCAACGCGCTTTGGGTCACATGACTCCTATTGAGAAACTCCGATGGTGGCAAACCGAGCGACCAGACCTCTTTGTTTCAATGGTAGATAATGTCGCTGGTCTTGACAAATAATGTCACTGGTTTTAACAATAAAACGATGAGCCGGATTGATCACTGCTGTATCATTGAGCTACCCAGGGTCACTGACCCACGTGGTTGCTTGACTTTCATCGAAGCAAACCGGCATATCCCGTTTAAAATTCGACGGGTATACTATCTCTACGATGTACCCGGTGGTGCGGAGCGGGGTGGCCATGCCCATAAGGCGCTTCACCAGTTCATTGTTGCGATGTCAGGTAGCTTCGATGTGGTATTGGATGATGGCATTCAAAAAAAGCGTTTTCATCTTAATCGCTCTTATTATGGTCTGTATATCTGCCCCATGATCTGGCGAGAACTGGACAACTTCTCCTCCGGAGCTGTCTGTATGGTTTTGGCTTCAGAGTTTTATGATGAAAGCGACTATTTACGCGATTACAACGCTTATCTTGCCACTTTGGGATTAAAATGAGCTCGATCCCATTTCTTGATCTTCGCGCTGCTTATCTGGAACTGAAAGAGGAAATCGATGCCGCTGTTGCTCGTGTCATGGACAACGGCTGGTATATCTTGGGGGAAGAGGTCGAAGCTTTTGAAGCCGAATACGCCGCTTATTGCGAAGCCCAATACGCCGTGGGTGTTGGCAATGGGCTAGACGCACTACGCCTTGCCTTATTGGCGATGGACGTCGGCCCTGGGGATGAAGTCATTGTTCCTTCGAACACCTATATTGCGACCTGGCTTGCGGTAAGCCAATGCGGCGCAACACCGGTGCCAGTTGAGCCCGATCCCGCCACTTACAACATCGACCCGCAACGGATCGAAGCGGCGATCACTCCGCGCACCAAGGTCATTCTGCCGGTGCATTTGTACGGCCAACCAGCGGACCTTGACCCCATTCTTGCTCTTGCCCGCCGTCATGGCCTGCGCGTGCTAGAGGACGCAGCACAGGCGCACGGGGCTCGCTACAAGGGGAAACGGATCGGCGCACACAGCGATGCCGTGGCTTGGAGTTTTTATCCTGGTAAGAATCTCGGAGCTATGGGCGATGCAGGTGCTGTAACGACCAATGACCCGGAACTTGCCGATTGCGTACGCGTGTTGCGCAACTACGGCTCGCGCATGAAATATCAAAACGAAATCATGGGATGGAACAGTCGTTTGGACCCCATTCAAGCTTCTATTCTTCGGGTCAAGTTGAAATATTTGGATGAATGGAATTTAAGAAGAGCAGCAATCGCCAATTTCTATTATTGTTTTTTTTCAGGCAATCAAGAAATTATATTACCTACCATTCTAGAATGGGTGCAACCAGCTTGGCACCTCTTTGTTGTGCGGTGTTCGCGCCGCGACGATCTTCAGAAGCGTCTTGCGCGCATAGGTATTCAAACCCTGATTCATTACCCAATCCCACCTCACCTTCAGCCAGCTTACGTAAACTTAGAATTTCAAGCAGGTTCGTTCCCCATTTCTGAACAATTGGCTCGCGAAGTGTTAAGCTTACCCATAGGGCCGCACCTAGATTTGATTCAGCTTGAGTTATTATTAGAAAAATTTTCGGCGTAATATGAGTATGGTACCTCGCTCTGCCTCCCCCGCTGAACTCGCCAAAGAAACGCTCCTCAGGCTAGCCGAAAAGCGGCTCCCCCCTACCCCTGAGCACTTCACCCGGATGTACTGTGCGCTTGCTGGCATTCCCGAGCCCATCCCCGAGCGGTTCCAAAAGCTCTTGGATCTGCCTTGGCACGACCTCATCCGCCGCCTGATTGCAGCCTGGGAGCTGCCCCACCGCGAATGGACCACAGAGATGAAGCGCCGTTCGCTCGAACGGGTCCTGGCTACCAAAAACCCCGAACGCCTGTTCGAGCGGCTCAGCAACCTTGTCGACGCGTGGAAACGGGCCCCCACCCGCGATCTGGATGCGTTCGGTGACAACGAATCCGAAGCAAACGCGCCGGAAACCGCTCTGCACGCACCCGCTCCGCTTTCAGAAATCAAGCAACCTGCTGAGTGCGAAACCCCTGCGCGCGAAAGAGTGGACCAGCTGGGCACTACCGATGCACCCCGTGACGACGCCGCTCTTTTGATCGCTGAACTTGCGCATCTCCTTGACGTGATTCTGCGCAATATCGCGCTCTTCACCCCCCATCCGGAGTGGCTCACCGGACAGATCGAAATCCTTCGCCAGGCGCTTCCTGAAAACCCGCAAACTCAAACCGATTTGGGGCCACTTCGCGAAGCCGAATTTCGCCTGGAAGAGACGCTCAACCGTCAGGCTGAGATCATTGCCGCGCGGCGCGCCGCCGAGGCGGAACTCAAATCCCTGATCGCCCACTTTCTTGACGAAATTGCTGGCGTAACGAACCTCTCCGCCGATTACCAGAAAGAGCTAGAGGCCGCTGCCGATGTCATCGAAAAGGCTTCCGACCTTGCCGAAGTCTCGCCGTTGCTGCACCGGCTCTTGCAAGAGACCCGCGCCATGCACGAAGAGATGCGCCGCTCGCATCGAGAATTGGCCGCAGCAAAAGCTCAAGCTGAAGAAGCGGATGCGCGGGTCAAAGCGCTGGAAGCGCAAATCGCCACCCTGAGCGCGCAAGTGGCCCGCGACCCACTCACAGGGCTTCTGAACCGGCGGGGGTTAGAGGAGGGTTTTGCGCGAGAGGCCAATCGCGCCCAACGCTTGGGTTCACCACTTTGTGCAGCGCTCTTAGACATCGACAATTTCAAGCAGCTCAACGACACGTTGGGTCACCAGGCTGGCGACGAAGCGCTCGTCTATCTGGCCCGAATGGCGCGCACCCATCTGCGTGCTCAGGATATCGTCGGCCGGTATGGCGGCGAAGAGTTCGTGTTGCTTCTTCCCGATACCCCGGTTGCCCAAGCCGCAGAGGTCATCCGACGGCTGCAGCGCATGCTCACCCGCGAACTCTTTTTCTACGGCGAGAGCCACCGCGTGATCACCTTCAGCGCAGGCGTCACCCCCGTTTTGCCGGGTGAAGCGTTGGAGACGGCGCTTGCGCGCGCCGACGCCGCAATGTACGAAGCCAAACGCAGCGGCAAGAACCGTGTCGCCGTCAAAAATCCCTAAAGCTTTTTCGTAACGTGCCGTAAACACAAACAAAGCCTGACCGCTTTCGATCAACGGGTTAAAAAAGTGAAAGGAGCCAACCATGAGCGTAATCAACACCAACGTCATGAGCCTCAATGCGCAGCGCAACCTTTACAAAACGGGACTCGACATGCAGACTGCGATGCAGCGGTTGAGCTCGGGGCTGCGTATCAACAGCGCGAAAGACGACGCTGCGGGGCTTGCAATCTCCGAACGGATGACCTCAGTGATTCGCGGCATGACCGTCGCGGTGCGCAACGCAAACGACGCGATCTCGATGGCGCAGGTCACCGAAGGGGCGCTTGGGCAAATCGGTGACATCCTGCAGCGGATGCGGGACCTTGCAGTGCAATCGGCGAATGCGACGAACTCCGCGGCAGACCGCGACGCGCTGCAAAAAGAGTTTCGGCAGTTGCAGCTTGAAATCGAACGGATCGGCCGCGATACCGAATTCAACGGGGTGAAGGTCCTCTCGGCGGCTACCGGTAACGCGGCGTTCGTCTTCCAAGTGGGGGCCAATTTCTCTGGGACCACCACGGCTAGCGGCTTTGATTCGAATGGCGTCTATTCCGCTGGCGGTGCCAGCACAATCACCGCTTCTGATAAGATCGGTTTCGACGCCCTCAGTATCTTCTCTTCGGGCAACGTCGGTTCCGCGATTGCGTCACCAAGCGGTGCGACCAACTCGCAAGTCACCATCTCCGGTGTTTCCGAAGCGCTTTCCGCAATCAGTGCAATCGATGCGGCGCTCAAAACGGTAAACGACATCCGCGCGACGCTCGGTGCGGTGCAGTCGCGCTTCCAGGCGACGATCAACAACCTGCAAGTGTCGATTGAAAACCTTTCGGCTTCGCGTAGCCGCATCCGTGACGCCGACTTTGCGCAAGAGACCGCGGCGCTGTCGCGCGCGCAGATCCTGCAGCAGGCGGGTGTCGCGATGCTCGCGCAGGCGAACGCCGCCCCACAAAGCGTGTTGAGTCTGTTGCGCTAAGCAACCGCGTAACATTCCGGCCTAGGCTCAGGCGGCGGCGCGCAGAAATCTTGGCGCACGCCGCCTTTCGACCATGAGGAGGCAACGATGAGCACGACGCCCGCTGTAGCGCTACCGCAACAGAGCGCCACGCAGATGGTTCGCGAGGTTACTCCGCCGCCTGTCGTACGGGGAACGGAAAGAGCCTTGGCTTCGCCGCAGCAAAGCGGCACCGTTTCTGGTACCGAGCGAATGACGCCGCAGCAGGGGACAATCAGCAACACCGCGGCGCAGCCGACAGCTGCAGCGCAGTCCAGCGCGCCACTCGATCGGCGAACCGTGGAAGAGGCTGTTCAGAAAGTGCAGAAAACGGTTGCGGCATTCAACAGCGCGCTGCAATTTCAGATCGACGAGGATACGGAAAAGCTGGTGATCAAGATCGTCGATACCAACACGAAAGAGGTAATCAAACAGATCCCGCCCCAAGAGGTCTTGGATATCGCCAAGGCTCTGGACAAACTGCAAGGATTGCTGGTGCGCGAAAAGGCGTAGCCACAAGTTGCCGCACGGCAAAGGAGGTGTACGATGGCCATCACAGCAACCGGAATCGGCTCTGGGCTCGACATCAAGGGGCTTGTTGCCCAAATGATGCAGATCGAGCGGCAGCCGCTTACCCGACTGGAAAACCGCAAAACCCAATTGGAAAGTCAGATTTCGGCGTTTGGCCAGGTCAAATCGGCAATCGCCGAACTCAAAACCGCGCTGGAAGCGCTTGGGAAAAGCGAAACCTTTGGCGCAGCCAAAGCCGCAGTTCCTGCAAACGCCGATTTTACTGCGGTAGCGAAAGCCGGCGCTGCGGTGGGCACCTACGATATCTCCGTGCAGCAGCTTGCTACCCAACAGCGGGTGGCAACGAGCGCCACGACCCAATTCGACCCCTCGGCCGGGGGTACGCTGGGTATCACCGTGGGCAGCACTACCGTCTCGCTCAATGTGGCAAGCGGCACCACGCTGCAGCAGTTGCGCGACCAGATCAATAACGCCAATGCCGGCGTTACGGCGACAATCATCAACAACGGTGGGGTAAACCAGCTCGTCCTCTCGAGCAAAGAGACCGGTGCGGCCAACGCCTTCACCCTCACCGGCACTGGAGCGCTTGCGGGGCTGAGCTTTTCAGACCCCAACGCCCTTCCCACCAACTCGAGCAGCACCCTCTACCGCGTGCAAAGCGCCCAAGATGCCCAGTTTACGGTCAATGGTATCAGCGTCACCCGCAGCAGCAACCAGATCAGCGACGTGATCGACAACGTCACCCTCACGCTCACAGGCGCCACCAATACGAGCAAAACGCTTTCCGTGACGCAGGATCTCGAGCCAGCGAAAAACGCGATCAAAAAGCTCGCCGATACTTACAACAACCTGATGCAGCAGATCGACACGCTCAGCGGCTATGACGCCGAGAAGAAGCGCCCCGGCGCCCTCTATGGAGATGCAAGCCTAAGAGGTTTGCGCAATCAGTTGCGGCAAGTGCTTGGGCAAGAGCTCACTGGTGTCGGCGCCTTTTCCCGCCTGCACGATTTTGGAGTGGAATTCGACAGCACCGGTCGAATGAAAATCAACGAGAGCAAACTCACCGACGCGCTCACCAACAATTGGCGGGACGTGGCAAGTTTCTTTGCAGGGGTGGGCAGCACCGAGGGGCTGTCGGCGCGGGGTGCTGCGCTTGCCGAAAACTACACCAAGAGCTCAGGTCTCATCGACTTACGGGTGAAGGGACTGCAGCAGTCGGTCAAGCTCATTGACAAACAACACGAAGCGTTGCAAGATCGCTTGGCACGCATCGAGGAGATGTATTTGCGCCAATTCAACGCGATGGATAGCATCGTCGGGCAGATGAATGCAACGAGCACCTATCTAACCCAGCAATTGGCGCGCTTCAATAACAACAGCTAGGAACGGCATTATGCTCAATCGCAATACCGGAGTCAGCGCATACCAGCAGGTCGACCTCGAAACGGCGGTGCAGACGGCCGACCCGCATCGCCTCATCCTGATGCTGTTCGACGGCGCGCTGATGGCGATCGCGCAAGCAGAAGTAGCGATCGAACAGCGCAACATTCCGCAACGCGCGGCTGCGATCAACAAAGCGATCGCGATCGTGATCGAAGGGCTGAAGGCCGCGCTCGATCCCGAGGCCGGAGGCGAACTGGCCGACCGTCTAGCAGCGCTCTACGATTACATCGCGGAGCGCCTCACCCACGCCAATGCGCTCAACAATGCCGCGCCGCTCAAAGAGGCGGCCAACCTGTTGCGCACCATCCGCGACGCGTGGGCCGAAATGCCGGAAGAGGCGCGAAAAAAAACCTACGCTACCTCCTAGGGACAGATGGTCACTCGCACCCCCTCTGCAGCAAAAAACCCGCCATACCAAGAGCTCGCAGAAGCATGTCAAGCGCTGCGGGATGCGCTTCAACGCAACGCGTGGGAAGAGGCCGAAGCGATTGCCCAGAAACTGCTTCCTCTGACCGCAGCCGATCGCGAAGCGAGCATGGAGGGAGCTGATGCGCCCGCGCGTCGCGACGCTCTGCGCGCCGCTATGCAGGCGCTTGAAGAAGCGCGCACCCACATCAACCCCGCTTACCAGAGTCTTCGCAAACTGCTCATCGCATGGAAAGCGCTTCCCTCTAAGCCCAGATGATCCCACCTGACCTGGCCGCCCGCATCCGCCTGCTCAACCAGGAATTGACGCAAGAAAGCACAACACCGCGCGTCGAGGCGCTGCACCGCATCACCCCGGTCAGTCCCGCGACGAGCGAACTGCCCAGCGCTTTGCAAGAGGGGCAGCGTTTTCAGGCCACGATACAGCGGCCGCTGCCTAACGGTACTTTTTTGGCGTTGGTGGCAAACCAAGAGATGACCTTGGCGATGGATCGTCCGCTGAAAGCGGGTGACACGCTGGAACTGGTGGTGATGCGTCGCGAAGGGAACCAAGTCTGGGCCCGAGAAGCGTCTGCCCCCGCCACAAGCTCGCCACCGCAGGTGTCTTCGAGCAACCCCGCGGCGCAAACGCAATTTTCGCAAACCGCGGCGCTCCTTCGCCAACTGATCACGACCGCAGAACCCCGAACGCCGCTTCCGGTATCGGTTGCTAGCCCACCATCCTTATCCGCGGCACGCTCCAATCCTTTACCCACACCTCAGCCAACCGCAACACCACCGCCCCCGGCACATTCCCCAATGCCAGCGCAGTCCACCGCCGCGCAGCAGGCACCGCCCGTAGCACAATCCCACACGCCAGCGCAGCCTATCTCCGCGCAGCAGGTAGCACTTCGCACCCTTACTTCGCTACGAACACCACCGGAAAGCCCTGCGCAAACAGGACAGACTACTGCGCACAATCCAGCAACCTCGCCTACTCTGGCGCGCTACCCCTTTTTAGCAGCGCTTCAGAATCTTTCAGAGAACCAACCGGTCCACGTGCTGCTTCGCTCGGTATTGTCCCCCGTCGACGCCCGACTCCAGCAAAACCACGCGCCACTCGTGCCGTCACAACTTGCCGATACCGTTCGCCAATCTGGTCTCTTTTACGAATCCCATCTGGCACGGTGGGTGCAAGGCAGCTATCCGATTACCGAATTGCAAGCCGAACCGCAGACCCAACGCCTTGCGATCGGTCAGGAGGCGACGATCGAACGGGATAGAGCCGCGGTGCAATCGGCGCTCGCGAGTGCGTTTGTCCCGCTTGCTGCATCTGCTCAAGCCGCAACACCCCGCTCAACCTCCCCTACGGACAAGCTCCTGGCATTGGTCCAACGCCTTTTGGGTGTGGAGTTGGGTAATGACAACGTGGACAACAACCCAGCGACCGCTTCGACCCGTGCCACACCAGGCGCTGCACAAACATCCCCAGCCGGAGAAGCCACCGAAACAACCGCCCAGGATGCTTTGCGGCAGTCGTCTGCCACGTCTGCGGCGCAAACGCCGATTCCTGAGCGTCTACTGCCACTCGTCCAACGGCAACTCGACGCACTGGCGTTTGGCCGTGTCGATCTCCTCTTTTCTGCGTGGCTTGGAACCGAGGTTCGCTGGGAGATCAGCGACGAAAACCGCGACAGCCGTCACTCCGGTTCCGAATCAGACGAACCGGCACCGATGTGGCGCTCTAAACTGACGATCGATTCGGAAACGCTGGGTAAGATCGCCTTTTGGGTCGAGATCGCACCGCACGGGATACAGGTGGCGATTGCTGCCGCATCCGAAGAGACCGCAACACTCCTCAAAGCGCGGATGCACGAGCTGCTTGCGGCGTTCGCAAACGACGAACTTCCGGTGCAGAAGCTCGAATGGCGCCCGTTTGTTGAAGCGGATGCTCTCTGATGGCCGAACCGAACGATACGCGCTCCCAACCGGCTCCCCGCCCGGCTGCGGTTGCGCTCAAATATCAACCGGGCGACAAAGCCCCTCGTGTCGTCGCCAAAGGCAAAGGGATCGTCGCGCAGCAGATCATCGCCAAAGCCAAGGAAGCGGGGGTTTTCGTCCATGAATCGCCGGAGCTTTTGGAGCTCTTGATCGGGCTCGACCTGGACGCCCGCATTCCGCCGGAACTCTATGTCGCGGTTGCTGAACTCTTGGCGTGGGTGTACCGTGTAGAGCAGCAGAAAAAGGGGGCCATGGGTAAATTGTGATATAAATGCAGGAGGAACACCCGATAACGATACGTTCGCAACCACGAAACACATGAGTTCAGCCCAGGAACCATTGCGCGTGGTCGATTTCGACCGCTACGCCGATCACATCGTCACGCATCCGAAAGAGATCGAGTTCATCTTGCGCAATTTGTGGCAGCAACGGACGAACCTTGGCCTTTTCGTTGCGCAGCGCTACGTGATGCCCACCCAGATCGTAGGTCTAGCGGATCACGCGCTGTTCCTTGATCTCAGTCAAAACGAAGCACTCAACCAAAGCGTAGTGGAAAAACCGGCGGTTTGCCAGGGAAAACTCGACGGCATATTGACCCAATTCGCGGTCGAATCGTTGCGTTTAGCGCATTACCAAGGCACGCGCGCCTTTCAAGCGTCCCGCCCAACCGGAATCCTCCGGTTGCAGCGGCGCGAGTATTTTCGCGTCCATGTACCACTATCCCACAACGTCGTGTGTAAAGTGAATACCGCTCCGCCCGGCGCACCGCCGCACCTCGTCCCGTTTCGCGTGCTCGACGTCAGCAATGGCGGTGTGGCGATCCTCATCCCGCCCGCTTCGTTGAAAGTCGCAGAAGGTCAAGTGTTTCACGATTCAATTTTGGTGATTCCCACTGTGGAGCCGATCCAAGTCTCGCTCGAGGTGCGCAACGTCTACCACATCACCAACCGCTTAGGGCAGTACGTGGAACGGGCGGGGTGCCGCTTCGTCAATCTGAAGCCCGCAGTCGAGAAGGCGCTGCAGCGCTATATCTTTACCGTTCAGCGCGAAATGCGCCTGCGCGACAATCACCATCCCTAACCGCCCTTGCATGACGGCGCACGCGTACTCAGCGCCTACTTGTCAGGTCCCATATCATTATATTCCCCGAAGTCGTGCTAAACTCTTCGAAGCGTACCGACTCCTTGAGCGCTTGTTCCAAGGCCGGAAAGCAT
>NZ_JAHLSY010000039.1 GCF_019049855.1 Hydrogenophilus thiooxidans
CCGGGCGGGGATTTTTCCCGGTGTTCGACCCTCAGCCAGTTAGGAGGGTGGGTCAGTTTTATCTGGCCAAAGTGGGTCAAAATTCGTGGCCATTGACACAACGAAGCGCCACCAGTTCGCTCACCCTGAGCCCATGGCGAAACGCGATCAGAATCAACGCCGCGTCGCGCTCCCCGTGGCGGCCGAGCTTGCGAGCCGCAGCGACCATGCTATCAACCTCGCTTGCAGTCAAGTACTCGCGCGGACGACGAGTAGCGTTCGGCACGCGACGCGGTGGAAACTGCTTTTCACCTGAAGCCATGGGCATCTATCATCGAACATCGGTTTCCATCGGTGGCGTGTCCGCTGCCTTGGCAAGAACTGCGAGCGCCTCATCCTTGCTGGTTCGTGCCGCGAGCGCGCGCAGCCGCGTCATGTAAAGCATCTGCTCGCGTATCAACAAGCCATCGTGGATGAGCTCGGCGTAGAGGCGGTTTTCCGAGACGCCCAGCTCCTTGGCCAGGCGCTTACCACGGGCCCGCTCCTCCTCAGGAATCCGCAACGGGAAAGAGAGTTTGCGCATGGTTACCTCCTAATGGGTCAAAGCGCGCAGCAACTGCCCTGGGGTACAGAGGGCGATATGCGGAAAGCGCAGTTCTGCCCGAACAAAATCCTTGACATTGTGGGTGACGATCGTGCAGGGCCAAGCTGCCACGGCGATCTCCATGATAAAATTATCGGCTTCATCCTCGAGGTTAGGACGCCACAGGTAGCGCACCTCGACCTCATGAGCGCTGGCCACCAGGTGGGCAAGCACCAGTTCGACCTCGTCCCAAGAAAGCCCCGTCTGCGCCAAAATCTCCGGGCGGCTGAGCACCGCACGGTACTCATAGACCAGCTTGTGATGAACGACCAACGCGAGATCGCCCGTCAAGGCGCGACGGACAATTGCGTTGCTTGCCCCGTTTCTCGACCGGAAAGCGGCGACCAGGACATTGGTATCGAGCAGATAGCGCATTGCTGAATGATATCAGTATTGATATCCATTGGAAAACATCCTCGGGTGTTGCTCGATCCTGTTCGGCAAAGCTCGATACTTTCCCGTTTTCGTTGGTTGGCGGGTGGTGTCGGGCATGGGCGGAATTCCAAGCGCAGCCGGGTAGTCAATCGGGAGACTTTACCAAAAAGGGATCTTTTGGGGAAAGTTACGCTGTGGCCCACGAGCTTCGACAGAAGCGCTCGCAGCAAAGAGCGCGTACCCGATCGATCACGCGCTTTTCGTGCGCGGCCTTCCGCCTTTGCGTCCGTTGATGCGGGCACTTGCCGCTTTGGCGGGGGTGCGGGCTTTTCCACCTGCGGCGCCAAGCTGGGCAGCCATCCAACTCGGGGAGCCGAATTGGCCAGCAATCACGCCAGGGAGATAAAGATCGACGTCCAAGCTAGGCCAGTGTAGCCCCAACCCAGAGGGGCTGATCTCGATGTTGGCCAGATCCTCGGGAGAAGCTTTGGCGAGGCCCTCGACCAGATGCGTAGGAAAGCGAATCTCTACTCCCGTGCTCATCCTGACCGCGACACGTCCCGAACGACGATCGTAACGGGCAGAAACCGCATAGCCGCTTGCTCTTCGATCTTGAGCCGCTTGGTTGGCTTTGCGATACTCACTTTCAGTAATCGCCATGAATCCTTCTCCAGTCATCGCACATTGCGGTCAAGTGTTTCGTCAGCTCAGTCAGAATCGCGTTCAGATCCGACCGGGTAAAGCCATAGTTTTCGCGAAGCTCGATCGGTCCATCTGGGCAGTTCAAGAAGAAGACGGCTTCACTGGAACCGATCACATGAACATGGGCGGGTCGATGATCGTTCGGATAGATCACCACGCGCAGACCGTCAATGCGCAAGAGTGTGGGCATGACCCCATTATATCAAAAACCCAAGCGCTTAGGATATTACCTGTCTCTTCTCGAATTCGCCGTGAGATCCAGCAAGCGCCAGCGATCCTCAGTCATCACGAGCTTGTGCTAGGCTCATCCAACTGCGTCATCCGCAGACCAACAGGATGGTAGAGCGCTTCAATGGTCGCATTGCTGAGATTCTGCGCTCCGAACGCTTTGTCTCGGCAGCCGACCTGAAAGAGACGCTCACGCGATACCTCTTGGCGTACAGTTACCTCATTCTTCCTGCGTGCTTTTGGCCACATGACACCTATTGAGAAACTTCGATGGTGGCAATCTGAGCGACCAGATCTCTTTGTTTCAATAGTAGATAATGTCACGGGTCTTGACTCGGACCAGGAGCGTACATTTGTCTTCGCTTTGCCCTATCCTTTCCGTTCCAAAGAAGAACCGGGCAGAGACTTCGTGCGCAAGAAGATTGAATGGGCGCGTTATCCCACTCTGCCCACCGCTGTTCAACTCCTTGAAGACCTGCAAACCGAACTCTACCGCGATGCCGTCGTGCCAATTGCCCTGGCGCATCGCTACACCGCCATTAGCCTGCAACCTAGCGGGCGCGTGCTTGACTTGCTCACCCGGAGAGCCTTGAAATGAGCACCTTCCGCGACAACTTAGGAATCCCTGAACAAACCGATTTTTGCTGTTCCACTACCGCATCGCGAGTCGATTGTGCGATGCTGACCTTCGTAACCCCAAAAGCGGGCTCAAGAGCGGGCGTTTTTTCTCCGATTCGCGCCGTTTTTCGCGCAGTGGCGCCCCTCATCCCGGCTTTTTCTGGGAATCAGGACGCAATTTGGCCGTGTCGTGCCAAAAGTCGCCGCTTGACGAGAAAAAGGTTCGCCAGCGCAAAGAGGGTAAAAAGTTGCGCCGTGTTCTTCGCAAGCCCCCTGTAACGCACCTTGCGATGGCCAAAGCGGTTCTTGACGATGTGAAACGCGTGCTCGACTTTCGCGCGAATGCTCGCGTTGCGCCGCTCGGCAAGTCGTGCGGTTTCGTCGCAGAGCGCGCTTCGTTTTCCCGCGCGCAGTGCAACGTGCCAACATATCTTCAACCCTTGGGTCTCAGCACGCCTGTCAACGCCTTGATAGCCCGCATCGGCATATACGTCGCTCTCTTCGCCATGCACCAGGGCGTGTGCCTGGGTCACGTCATGGACGTTGGCAGGAGTGGTCACCAGGTGATGCACCACGCCTGTTTCGTCCGGCGCCGATTCGTGTGAGAGGTCGATACGCACGAAACGCCGAATCGCCTGACTGTCATAGAGCGCATCCTCGCATCCTTCGTCCGATAGCCCAAAGCATTGTTGCACCAGGTACATGCGCAGCATGCGCTCAAGACCAATCGGCCGACCTCCTCTGCCTTCACTTTTCGGGTAGTACGGCGCAATCACCGCCGTGAGTTCGGCCCACGGTACCAGCTTTTCCAGTTCCGAAAGAAACCGTTCGCGACGGGTTACCTTCTTCTTGCCCGTAAATTCCGCTTCCGAAAAGCTGATCTGCATCATGGGCTCCTACTCAGGCTAGCTGCTTCCCTGGTTCGTAACGTAACAGATTTCACGCGCAAAGGGAAGAATAAATCAGGGGTTCCCTAGATCACCGATCATTGAAAATATCGTTGTTGTCGAATAAATCGTCTATCCTGCTAGAGCTGTCCAGACAATCATACATGCTGCTAGAATCTGTTCCATACGGATTTCCCTCTATATCAACTCCGCCAACCATTGGGAGGCCGCTTGCAGGATTTATTTGATTGTTGTGCCAGAAATCTTGGTTACTATCAATCATGTCGTCTTCCACAGTTTTGATGTTGGAGTTATTGATGTTCGATATATTGAACAAATAATAAAACCAGTCAATAAATCCCATGTTTATCTCTCCCCTAGATATGACAACCAGTGAAAATGTGAAATCAATGTCGTCGGACGGACCGCTTGTGTCATGAGTTTACTGTAAAATTAAGTCGGTTTTCCGAAAAATATATTATCCTGCCAGAAAATTATGAACAGTCTGCCACCAGTTGCTTCTCGTTTCTTCAGAAAATAAGGTTAATATCTGTAATGCAGAAATGAGGCCCAAGGCAAAACCGATCAATTGCCAACGCTTGTTTTCTTTGTCGCGTTCCATGTCAGATATAATCCGATAAAGTACTTGTGTTTGTTCAATGAGCTCTTTATTGAAGTTTTCGATGCGCAAACGATCGATGATCGCATCCCAAATAAGCGGAAGCTCGCTATTTTCCATTTTCACTGGGTGACGGAAATAGCATTGGGCATTGAAAAGTAGTGCATTGTGCACAAGATTCTCCAACTCTTTTTTGTTAGGCTGGCAATCGCTCAGCATGTTCATCAGCTTTTCGATTTGAATGCGATAAGCGACAGCGAGAGAAAGCAGGATGATGGCTCGCTCGAACGTTTTTTTCTCAAATGTTTTACCTATCATAGAAATACCCATTCCATCAATGCATATATAGCGGTTAGAACGCTCTTCGTAATCTTTTGGTTTGAGTGAGTTGGAATCTCTCAACCATTGAGATGCATTTTTGTAATGCTCTTCATTTGGTTCTTGGTTTTGATCGAGATCCTGCCATATTGCCCTTGCAATAGCATTTTTGTCTTCTGGCTTCGTTGGGAAGAAAGTGACAAAAATGTTTGTCTTGAAAACCGTGTTGCCGAAGAACTCTAGGCGCCAGTATTTTTTGTTGGTGATTGGATTGACCTTTTGCTTTCCTTTGAATCCTTTGATCAACGGGTTTTGAAGGAAGTTGATTGGTTTTCCGTCGATTTTCAATTCTTCCCATTCGGTTTCATTGTATTCTTTACCAATCTCTTTGTTGATTTTTACGTGCATCGTTATTGCTCCTTGTTTTCATTTTATGGTTACGAAGGTGCTAAGATCATGAATGGAACGGGACGTCAAGTCATTGACCAAAAGAAATTTGGAAAAGGAAAGCCATCATCCGTGATTCAACCAGTTGAGCTTGTGTCACTGATGTAACGACAATGCGACTAAGTTTTTCAATCGTCGCCCCTATCCCAACTACTTGACTGGTAGGTTCTGGCCCTGTGTCTTCGTGAAAAATGCTGCAACTGAAGAAAACGAGGAAACAGACCACCTTTACGCGCGGTCAGCCGAGCGCACAAAGGTGATCGTTGCCGTGTAGTGCGTTGCTAATCAACCTGTGATGGCAATTCCAAGATGAAGCGCTGTCCATGAACTCCGCAATTACTGATTTCCGTATTTCTCGAAAAGCAGCTCGCGGATCTCATCGACTATCTTGTTGCCCCGCATCGCGCACTGCGCTTTAATCTTGCGGTGCAGGCTTTCGGGAATGTCGATGGTGAGCCGCTTCATCGGCTCTTTGTGGAGTTCGCGGTTTTTGACCCAAGAATCGGCGGCACCTGCGGTGGGTTTCGGTGAGATGGTGATTTTCTTGCTCATGGGGCAAACCTCTGCAATTCGTCACGCAATGCTTCGATTTCGGTGGTGGCGGCACCGTTGGGGTCGGCCTCATGCACGGAGAGCCCCTGCGCGGCCGCCTCGGCAAACACCACCCGTTGTGTGATCGTCGTCTCGAAAACCGGAATGGGGTATGCTGCGAGCGCCTCTTTGACATCGCGCCCGATCACCGTGTTGGCAATGCGGCGGTTGATCACGAACGCCGATTTCAGTGCCTCTTTATAGATGGTGGCCTCTTGGATGAGCGAGACCACCTCGGCAGCCGCCCAAATATCGTACGGGGACGGCTGGACCGGGATGAGGACGACTTCTGAGGCCATGATCACTGACCGGGCAAGATCGGTGACGCGCGGCGGGCCGTCGATCACGATGTGGTCGTACCCGTGCCCCAAGTGGTTGAGCTCTTTGTGAACGGTGGCCCGGGGAAACCCGACCACTGTAAAGAGCGGTTCACCTTGTCGCGCAGCGGCCCAGTCGAGCGCGCTGCCCTGGGGGTCGGCGTCGATCAGCAAGACACGGGCGCCTGTCCGCGCCAGGCTTGCCGCCAGGTTGACACTCAGGGTGGTTTTTCCCACTCCCCCTTTTTGGTTCAACATTCCGATGATCATTACCAGCTCCGTTGTCGGTCGTAATTGAAATTTTACAGAAAAAATGATATAAGTGAAACATCAGACCATGTTTTCTGTTTTTGCGGCATGCGAGCAGAATCCGCAGCAAAAGCAGGAAAACTGAAATCAGTAAAACATTGTTTGTTTTCACGCATGGACAGACAGAATACGGAGCACGACCCCATGCCCGAGCGCGCGCACTACTTCTGGGTCCATCCAGAAAAACAGCGCTGGTACGCGGTGCGCGTTACGCGCGATCTCTTTGGGGCATGGCTCGTCGTCCGCGCCTGGGGAAGCCTGCGCAATCGCCTGGGGGGCGAGCGGTGTGACGTAGTTGCATCTCCCGCAGCAGCTGCAAAACGGTTGCGGACGATCGCACGGCAACGGCAGCGACACGGTTACCTGTTGCGGTGAGTTGTGGTTTGCTCATGGCTGTTTATGGCACAGTGAGGATGTCATGATCAAACCCTACGCCTGGTGGGCTGCCGAAGTGACGCTCATCGCGGTGAGCACGCCGCGCCGAAGTCACTTCCTTTCGGTGTTCGAAGCGCTCGTGAAAGGCGCAGCGGAAGCGGCAGCGGTGAACGAACCACTGCTTTGGCATCTGCCGCAGAAGCGAGCCACCGATTGGCGTTACCAACCAGGCGAAGAGGTGACCGTGGCGTTGCAACTCTTTGCCGAAGAGCCGGAAGCGGGGCAGCGCCTGACCGCACAATTGGCGCAACGGTTGAACGAACCGGCTGCTGCCCACACCCATTTCGTTTTCCGAACCGCAACGCCGTGGCGGTACGAAACCGCCCAAGCGATCGTCTCCTCTGATGGGTGGCTGCTGGAGTTTCTCACGCCGTTTCACCTCAAAGGCACGACTGACAAACAAACGGTCGCGCCGCACCAATGGCAGCGTGCCGCACAAAAACGCATTGCGAAACTGTTTGGCGCCCAGCCGCTTCTTCCGCCCGTCGCGCGTATTGTGCCCATTGACTGGCAATACTGGCGATGCGTGCATCGTTCGCGCTCGCAGAACGGGAATCCCTTTTTCCTCAACGGCGGTGTGGGCCGCCTGGCCTTTTTTGCCGATCCCGAGTGGCAATTCTGGTTGGGGTTGCTGGCCGCGGTGGGCACGGGGGATCGTCTTTCGTTTTCTTTGGGGCGGTTTCTCTGTACGCCGCTTTCTCCAATGGCGACGCAAAGGGCGACGCCTACCTCCAAAGAGACGGCACAGGCCCTCTACCTCACGACCCCAGGGCAGCGCATTGGGCTGGAAAATGGCGCGGTGGTGGTGAGCGGCCGTGAAAGTGAAACCCAGCGCCACCCGTTGCGGCTGCTTTCGCACCTATTTGTCTTGGCGCCGGCGACGCTCACCACTGCTGCGATCGAAGCATGCGCCGAAGCGGACGTGCCGATTCTGATCGCGACACCAAAACGCAGACCCGTGGTGCTGTTGGGGCAACGGCAAGCGGCGCGCAAAAACCGGATACTGGCTGCGCAGCACCGCTGCTGGGCTGCACTGAGCGAAACCGAACGCGCGCAGATTGCCGCTGTCTGGGTGCGGGGAAAAATCCTGCGGCAGCAGGCACTCATCCGTTCCCGCTATCGGGCGGGCGACGCCGCGGTGTTGGCGGCGCTGGATGAGGAGTTGCGTCGTTTGGCACGATGTCAGCGCGTTGCGGCGGTGCGCGGTGTCGAGGGGAGTGCTGCGCGACGCTATTACCCGTGGCTGGCGACGCAACATGCGGCGTGGGGGCGCTGGCAGGGGCGGTCGCGTCCAGCAAAGGATCTGCTCAACGCACTGCTCAATTTCGGCTACACGCTGCTCATTCCGGTCGTGGAGCGATGGGTGCGGGTGGAGGGGCTCGATCCGTATCTGGGCGCGCTGCACAGCAGTGCTGGACGCTATCCGTCGCTGGTGTTCGACGTGGTAGAACCGTTCCGGGCGGCAGTCGACCGGCTGATTCTGGCGCTTTGGGGACGAAGACAGATCGACGAAGCCGACTTTTTGCCCGATGCGGCGTCGTGGCGGCTCTCTCCTGACGCGCGACGGACGTTTCTGTTGGCGTTCGACAAAATGGTGCGGGGCGGCGAACGCCCGCTGGAGCAAGAGATACGTAGCGTCGTGGCGTCGTTGCGCCAAGCGATCGAACACGACCAGGTGCGCGAATGGGTAGAAAAAACCTACTACTTTTGACAAAATTCGGGACCTCTTGTGAAACGAGCCGATTTCGTGCCAAAATTGAGGAGGTCCCGAATGGAACGGGGCGGAAAGCCTTGCGCCACAAGGGATCTGAAAGGGTAGAGTCGACACTGTTATCCCAACCGGTTGGGCTTGTGACCGCGCGCCCGTTTTTTTCATTTTGATGCCAAGTCGACACTGTTATCCCAACCGGTTGGGCTTGTGACCGAGAGTCCCCGTTCCTTAACGAGGTGCTTAACGTCGACACTGTTATCCCAACCGGTTGGGCTTGTGACTGAAGCGGCGAGAACAACGCATTCCAGCGCCGCGTCGACACTGTTATCCCAACCGGTTGGGCTTGTGACGCGGAGAGTTTCATTCTTTCCGCCAGGCTGAAGTCGACACTGTTATCCCAACCGGTTGGGCTTGTGACATTAACGCAAGCATCCTGATCTGCTGATTGGGTCGACACTGTTATCCCAACCGGTTGGGCTTGTGACCAGCGGCTGGCGCACCATCTCCTCAACCACGATGTCGACACTGTTATCCCAACCGGTTGGGCTTGTGACCGTTCTTCGCGGAGCTTGAACCAAAACCAGGCCGTCGACACTGTTATCCCAACCGGTTGGGCTTGTGACCACTTGGCCTCCTCGCTTCCGTCTTCGAGCTTCTGTCGACACTGTTATCCCAACCGGTTGGGCTTGTGACGCCAAGCCGCTCACCACGGCTCGGTCGGTGAGTGTCGACACTGTTATCCCAACCGGTTGGGCTTGTGACTTTACCTTTCTCGGGTCTTCCGGCAGCAGCCGTCGACACTGTTATCCCAACCGGTTGGGCTTGTGACTTGGGAGCACCCGCCCCCCGCCAAAGCGCCGAGTCGACACTGTTATCCCAACCGGTTGGGCTTGTCACCAGGGCAATCGCATGAATGCCACTGTCGTGGACTGCTGAAATAGTCGTTCACGATCTAATGGGTTGCCAAGGGGGCTATACACAGTGTCTTGATTTGTGTAGTTTTCTGTCTTTTTGGGGTGGCCCATGGAGACGGGGAACAAGCTGCGGTTGGCGGACGTATTCGTATCGATCAGTGA
>NZ_JAHLSY010000040.1 GCF_019049855.1 Hydrogenophilus thiooxidans
GACGCAAACGCAAGACCTTGCGCCGCTGCTGATGGAGATGGCCCGCTCGGACGAACGCTGGCGGCAAAGCTTTGCCGAGCGCGCCCCCGAACTGGTGCGTGCGCTCTACCGGGGACTGCTCGGGCGCGAGCCGGAACCCGAAGCGCTGCAAGACTACGCAGAGCGGCTGACGCAAACGCATGACCTTGCGCCGCTGCTGATGGAGCTGGCCCGCTCGGAGGAACGCTGGCGGCAAAGCTTTGCCGAGCGCGCCACTAACCTTGTAAACCAAATTTATAATGGACTCATGGGGCGAGAGGCTGATCCCAGCGGACTCAAAACATATACAGACAAATTGATAAAAGAAGGCGGCATTCAGAATACGCTACAATCGATAATTAATTCAGATGAGTTTAACAAAAAGAAATTTAAACAATATAAAACCATTGAAGTTATATCAAAAATTAATGGTTGCGGTACCTATGCTGTAGTGCATATACCACATCTGAGTTTTCTTCCGTGGGTTTTAGCTGTAAGTGATTTTATTTCACAAGAGCATCACTTAAAAATCATCCTGTTAACAACACATGACCATCCACTGATCTATGAAGCAAAGAAATTCTCAAGAAGTATTATCGATATAATTAATTTTGAAGAATTTCGATCGTTTATCAATCGACTCACAAACCGCCCTAAATGGTTAGTTTTCCATGCCTTTCTACAATCGTCACGGAACGCATCATTGCTGGATTGCTTTCCAGACGCATCAGCTTTGGTCTATGCCGATGGAGCACCAAATTTCTTTTTCCATGAAGAATCACTGACAGAAAAAAGAAAATCCCGAGTTAAAGGATTATTGGAGTTTGGCTACCATCAGAGATGGCACAAATACGACCCAAATAAACTGCCGGCCATGCGAGGGTGCATCCCGTGGAAATGGGTATTTTCTTACTATAGCGATATACGAGACGCCTTCCCTAAAAAAACGATTAAAGCAAAAGTTCAAGCTACTTCTTTTTTATTTTTAAGATATTGGCACGCCGGCAGATACCAGATTCCTGAACCGATTGTTTTAAATTTGCTTGTGAGTATTATTAATGAAGAGATAACACAACAAGATGTCCTAGTTGTCAAACATGATTACCGCTATAATCCACAGCTTATAGATTTAGTAATCAATCATGTTCGGGCACTGGGCGCGCAAGCAATAAATTTTAAGGATTATCTTGAGCAATACGGCTTGGACGCCGATCCAGAATTACCTTTTGAAATGACTGCTGGGCCAGAGTTGCTAGCCAGTGTCACGAAATATTTTGTGTACGATAGCAGTCTTGCAATCACACTTCCTTATTATTTAAAGTTTATCGGTCTGCATCACAAAGTTAACATTATTTGCGGAATTCCACAGCGTTTTCTACCCAGGAGCATTTCTCATGTTTTACAAGGTGAAATCGTTAAGTTTGTGGATCTCTGCAATAAAGTGGCACAAAAAATTTACAATCACATTACCGCGGAGGTGACAGATCAAACATATTGGCGTGCCACTATCGATTTAAAGCAGCTCGATTGCACAGCTCTAGATCAAAGGGCCCCTTTGAAGGCGCAGGATGAGAGTGAAAGTTATAGTCACATAGAGCTTATTGTCATTTATGTACCAGATCATAATTTTCTTCCGTGTTTATTGGCGTTAGCAAAAAATCTATCCCAGGAGGGATTTTATGTTGTTTTTGCCTTATCTCGATTTTTGAATAATTTTGAAGTTACGGTTGACTTTATCTGGGCAGCATTGACGATTGAAGATCTGGATGCCGCGCTTCGTCACAGCAATCTAAAAATAAAGAAGCTCTATGTTCATAGTTTTGGATTTATTGATGATGTAAGCCGTCTTGTCTCCTTGTGTAAGGATGCTAATCTTTGTTATTACGGCGATGGATTCAAAAATGAGTTTAAACTACCTCGCAATGATCATAAATTAGACGAAATGGTATTTTTTGGTTTTCAAAACAAGCGCTTTAAAGGCAAATCAAGACTAATTGACTACAATTGTTGGCTTGAGTTCGTTCCAATAGTCTTCCCAATACAAGAAAAACAGCGCGGCAGTATAGGTAAGGGCATGCTTGTATGCTTAAGGTATTATGGACTTGGTCCGTATGCTTTCGGTGAAAAGACGTCGGAATTGATAGTCAATACTATCTTAAAATCACACGATGGTCAGCAAAAGATTTTTTTAAAAACTGACAAACGACACCCAAAGCTGCTGACTGAGGTGATTTCAGGGTTACATGCATACGGTTTGGAGGCTATAGATTTGGCTGAGTATATAGGTGAAATCGCCATGCAACCACTTGAGGTGATTCTCCAAACGGACGTGCTCAAGGAAATTGACACCTATGTGGTTTTTGATAGCAGCCTGAGTTACATTATAGCGTTTCATCCTAACGTGAATCCCGACGTAAAAATTTATCTTGGGGCTGATTTAGAAAGTCTTGGGGTAAATTTAGACAACGTATCCATGCCTAATCATGTCGAGCAAATACTACAAGAGATGGGGAAAGCCGAACGCACTTTCATTGCTGGCTTGAAAACCATTAAAAACTACACGGAATTCTACGCCGATGCTCTTCGCGATGCAGAAATGAAAGTTGAAGCCCTTGGTGCTGCGTTTTACTTAGTTACGCGTAATGTCAAGCCAGAAAGTATGGCAGTTAATGCCACTAATAAGTTGGGTTACCAAAAAAGTCCTGAATAAACGAAGGAACGAACATGCAAAAACACGCTATAGGTCACATGACTTCCATTGAAAAACTTCGGTGGTGGCAAACCGAGCGACCTGACCTCTTCATTTCATGGGTAAATAATGTCACGTGTCTTGACACCCCGATAAAGGGTATGAAATCAGGCTTTTTCGATTCAGGGGTATATAATTTCATGGGGCTTTACAGAGCGAGGGGTTGATATGAGAGTGGTTGCTGTTATTCCAGCTAAAGGCTTTTCCAGCCGAGTACCAGATAAGAACTTTCGACCTTTTTATAAAGGAAAATCATTGTTAGAAATTAAGATTTTTCAGTGTCTCCAAAGTGGAGTGTTTGATTCGATTTATGTTTCCAGTGATGATGAGCGTGCAGCTGATATTGCGCACCAGTTAGGTGTTACATACGTGTTTCGTGATAACAGACTTTGCCTTGAAAGCACACCTTGGTACGAAGTCCTTGAAGGCATTCTCGATTCCTTACCCGAAACTGACGATGTCTGGGTTGCCTGGTGCCCTGTGACATCACCCCTTTTTCGTCGGTACGCTGAAATTGTGAGTTGTTTGTGTGATAAATTGACTGAAGGATATAATTCTATTACTACAGTAACATCACTTAGACATTACTATCTGAATGATCATTTTACTCCACTAAATCATTGTTGGGGGGTTTGGCACTCATATTCTCAGAAAATTTCCGCTATTTATCAGCTTAATCTAGCTTGCACTATTTCTCAAAAAAAGGAAATGAAGTTTTGTTCATATCAGATTGGATCGCGTCCAACCTTTTTCCTTACCGAAGCTTGGGAAGGTCACGATATTGATACTCAGGAAGAGTTCGAACTGGCTCAGTGGTACTTTAAACGATATTTTGGAAAAGCAGATGTTTGAACTGGATGATGAAGAAACCATTCCCTCTAGCCAACCTTTGCCGGTTTCTATCGACGTTGAGTTAACCCCACCTCGCTTAGCCAAGCTGCATGCAGCGATGATCGCTACCGATTGGGACATCTCCGCTTTTGATCGCAAAGAGGGCTGGTTAAATCGTTATAGGTGGTATCGATTCACTCATCGCTTTACAATCGAAGGGCCATCTGCTTTGTATGGTGGTGTTTATTCGCCTAATGTTTGGACTGGGGCTGGGGGTTTGTGTGCAATAGGGGCCGGATCCTACAGTCATTCGCCACTTCCAGAAGGCATGCGGGTCGGTCGCTATTGTTCGATTGGACGTGATTTAAAATTCATTGACTTTGCGCATCCGACAAGTTGGATTTCCAGTTCAGTTGCTTTTTTCTGCCCAGAGAGCATAAGCAGCTTGACAGCTATTCATGATTTGATAGATCGAGTAGGAAGATCAATCGATCCCAATTTCAATCGGCATACCTTCGACCCCAAACTTGGCCGATCTTACCCGGTGCTGGGTCATGATGTCTGGATAGGCGAGCGGGTAACGCTTGCGTTGGGCATTCGCATTGGCACAGGTGCAGTTATTGCTGCTGGTTCTGTGGTTACAAGGGATGTGCCACCTTATGCTGTTGTCGCAGGTGTGCCGGCACGTATCAAGCGCATGAGATTTGATGAGATTACCGTTGAACGATTATTGGCGAGTCGATGGTGGCGTTACCATTTTGCTGATCTTAATCATTTAGATATTACCAATCCCGAAAAGTTTTTGGATGCTTTTGATGTTCTGAACAAAACAAAACAATTGAAGACGTGGCATCCAATCTCTCTAACACTTCCAGACGACTGGTTGAAGGAGGATGGTGTATGATAACAATGGAGTTGTGCGATCGTATTCATAAAGAATTACCGAAAGTACTTGCTGGACGTGATCGTTTGTATTTAAAAGATGACAACAGTTATGTTAGTGAAGGGGATTTACTTATCCAGTCAATCGTAAACGATTGGATTAATGATCGATTGCATGGCTACCAGCTTATCTCTGAAGAAATGGCGCCATTTAATTGTGACTGGAATCCATTGGGCAAATATGTTGTACTAGATCCTATTGACGGTACAGAAAATTTCATTTCTGGCTTAAAGGAGTGGGGGGTTGGGGTATCGATCTATGCTAATGGACAACATCAAGAGTCTTGCATATATTTACCTGAGCTCGCTGAACGGCAGATTACTGGTATGCCCATGAAACGTTACCACTCCCGTATCATGGGTCTTTCTTCGTCTCTTACCGCAGATGAATTGGCTAATTTAAAGTTGCAACCGGGTTTAGAGTACCGGATTATCGGCTGTGCCATGTATAACTTGCTGATGGCAGCCCGTGGTTCTTATCTTGTTTTTGAAAACATCAAAGGAGTAAACTGCTGGGATATTTTGCCTGGTTTGAATTTGGCTCTTGAAGCGGGCTGCAACGTTTTTGTCGATGGCCAGGCTTATTACGGACAACTGCTATTTCCTACAAAAAAATACCATGTTCGCATTGAGCAAAAAAGGAAGCCAGAATGAATCGTCAGGAACTTTTATTATCCGCAATCCGCGGTAAGGAAGAAGCGGATATTGCGATTATCGGTAAAGGACGAAGTGTAGATAATATTTCCAGAGAAGCGTTGGATGGTATGATAGTCATCAACGCCAACGATTCTGAGGCAATTTTTCCTGGTGACATAGGTGTTTTTCATCATGGTTGGGTCCTTGATCGATTCGAGTTGCATCCTCCGAAATGCAAAATATATGTTACTGATAGAGCTATGCCTGCAGGGACTTGTGTCATTCCTGCGCAGTATGCTCCTTACAGTGAAGAGAGCGAACTCTTTGTTTCCCGCTTTTTTGATGTAGATACCATATGGTTAGAACAAGCTGCAGTGATCAGTTGTTTGCGCGTTGCTAATGAATTGGCGAAGGCTCTTGGGAAACGTAAAAGAACTTTTTTGTTGGGTTTTGATTTTTCACTCGATGATGGATTTTCTGTACGTATTGAAAATGGGTTGCACGGTGCAGATGATACGTATGTTGCATGTCTGATAAAAACACAAGAGATTTATCTTGAGTGTCTATTAAATGAAAGAGATAAGTTGTTTATTGACATTATACATGTAGGTAAGCGTCCTTATAGTATTTATACGGTTGAGGCTTTCAATGCCTTGAAAGCGCCGCAGTGTTCGATTGTTGCCGCAAATGAAAAAGGCGATCTTGCTTTCAATCGAGTTTTGATCGTTGCTGAAATTACCACTAATCATTTTGGTGATAGAGAACGTCTTGCAGCCATGATTAGGCTTGCTAAGCAAGCCGGGGCAGATTTTATTAAACTTCAGAAACGCGATGTCGACACTTTTTATGATTTTGAAACGCTTTCGAGGCCGTATAAAAGCCCATTCGGAACAACATTTCGTGATTATAGGTATGGCCTTGAGTTGAGCCGTGATGATTTTGAATGGGTAGATTCTTATTGCCGACGCCTTGGCATTGGGTGGTTTGCTTCAATTTTAGATGAGCCATCTTTTAATTTTATTAAACCATTTAATCTAGAATTAATTAAGCTCCCGTCTACGATATCTGAAAAAAAATCTTTTCTACGAAAAGTCGCATCCGAGTGGGATAAAGGGTTGGTTATTTCGACAGGTATGACTGGTCCAGAGTATGAAACATTTATATTAGAGCAATTCCAAAAAGCGTCTCATATTTATTTGCTTCAGTGTACTTCTGCTTACCCAACACCAGAGCATCATGCAGGTATCGGTGTTATATCTCACTATAGGGAACTAGCTACTCGCGATCCTCGCATCATCCCTGGATATTCAAGTCACGATATTGGTTTTTTGTGTTCACAACTGGCTGTCGCAGCTGGGGCAAAAATGATTGAAAAGCATGTAAAATTAGGTACTGTCCAGTGGGCACATTTTGATGAAGTTGCACTTGACCTGGCAACTGGAGAATTCGAGGCCTTTGTTAAGGCAGTTAGACGAGCCGAGAGGATTGTGGGCAATGAAGAGAAAGTAATCTTTCCTTCAGAACATCATAAATATTAGCAGTCAAGACCCGCGACATTAACTACCCTTGAAACAAAGAGGTCTGGTCGCTCGGTTTGCCACCATCGGAGTTTCTCATTGGGAGTCATGTGACCCAAAGCGCGTTGAGGAATACGGTGATTGTACGCCCAAAGGTATCGCGAGCGCGTCTCTTGAGGTCGGCTGCGGAAGAACATAGCGCTTCAAGCGCGCAAAATCTCGGCAATGCGACCGTTGAAGCGTTCCACTATCCCGTTGGTTTGCGGATGGCGGGGTTGGATGAGCCGACGCGCGATGCGCTTTTCACCACAGAGCCGATCAAACGGATGGCGCCCCGTGATTTGGCGTTCGCCTGCGGAGGTGAAGCGGTCGGAGAACTCCTTGCCGTTATCGGTCAGAACCGTACGCACCACGAAAGGAGCATTGGCAAGGACGTTTGCAAGAGAGTGCGTTGCCCGATCGATCGCGACAAAGAGATAGCGGTGTTGCTCGAGGCTTTCACGTTCCTGTTGCTGTATTCTGAGGTTCGAGACCCCATGGCGACGCAGGTAGCGTCGCGAGCGGCACAGATTGGTGTTGAGAAACGCTCTGGCAAGCTCGCGGTGACTGACCGAAGCCGGTGCTTGTTGGATCTCGAGGCGAATCCGGGGTGTCGTTCGGGCGTTGGCATGAATACGCGGCATGGCTACGCTCCTTCGTTCCATGCTTTCCGGCCTTGGAACAAGCGCTCAAGGAGTCGGTATGCTTTGAAGCGTTTCGCACGCCTTATGGTAATATAAA
Organism: Hydrogenophilus thiooxidans; assembly: GCF_019049855.1. Taxonomy (GTDB): domain Bacteria; phylum Pseudomonadota; class Gammaproteobacteria; order Burkholderiales; family Rhodocyclaceae; genus Hydrogenophilus; species Hydrogenophilus thiooxidans. Next base: position 7,474 of record NZ_JAHLSY010000040.1, read on the forward strand.
GATTTGGGACCTGACAATTTTTATTGATATTGCTTGTCTGTCTGGAGGTGAAATATGGAAGGCTTAGTTTTTCGAAGCGTCAAATCGATTGTGCTTTTTTTTGTGATGTATTGGTCATTAAAATACTTGGGTGTTTCAAATGGAGCTGCGACAGTAGTTGTCAAGACCCGTGACATTATCTACCCTTGAAACGAAAAGCTCTGGTCGCTCGGTTTGCCACCATCGGAGTTTCTCAATAGGAGTCATGTGACCCAAAGCGCGTTGAGGAATACGGTGATTGTACGCCCAAAGGTATCGC
>NZ_JAHLSY010000005.1 GCF_019049855.1 Hydrogenophilus thiooxidans
CTCATTGCGCCGATCGCAATGGAAGAAGGTCTTCGCTTTGCGATCCGCGAAGGCGGCCGTACCGTGGGTGCCGGCGTCGTCTCCAAAATCATCGAGTGAGCGATTTGTGATACGATTCATGCCCTCGCGTCTGCGAGGGCCTTTCTTTTGTTCTTTGAGGATATCGAGATGAAAACGCAAAAGATCCGGATTCGCCTCAAGGCGTTCGACTACCGGTTGATCGACCTCTCAGCCGCGCAAATCGTCGATGCAGTCAAGCGCACGGGTGCGGTCGTTCGTGGTCCTGTTCCCCTGCCGACCAAAATCGAACGCTACAACGTGTTGCGCTCACCGCACGTCAATAAAAAGTCGATGGATCAGTTCGAGATTCGTACCCACCATCGCTTGCTCGATATCGTAGACCCAACGGACAAAACCGTCGACGCGCTTTCCAAGCTCGACCTTCCTGCCGGGGTTGATGTCGATATCAAACTGCTCTAAGCGCAATTGTTTTTTTGTGTTACAATGCTGCGTTCATCCGACGCAGCTTTTGTGTTTTGGTAACCTCCGGTCAATCGTAACCGGAATAGGAGATAAAAATGAGTCTTGGCCTTGTTGCACGCAAGGTCGGCATGACCCGAATTTTTACCGATGACGGGCAAAGCATTCCCGTCACGGTATTGGCGGCTGCCGGCAATCGCGTTGTTCAGATCAAGTCTCCCGAAACCGACGGCTATGCTGCCGTACAGGTCGGTTTTGGGGAGCGACGTCCCGTTCGGGTCACAAAACCGCTCGCAGGTCATTTCGCCAAGGCGGGTGTTGTTCCAGCTAAGGTGCTCCGTGAATTTCGTGTCGACCCGGCTGAACTCGGGCAGTTCAAGCCAGGGGACACCCTTTCGGTCGAACGCTTTCAGGTTGGGCAAAAGGTCGATGTCACCGGGCGCTCGATCGGTAAAGGCTTTGCGGGTGCGATCAAGCGGCACAACTTCAGTTCTAACCGCGCTTCGCACGGTAACTCGATTACCACCAACGCACCCGGTTCGATCGGTATGGCGCAAGACCCTGGGCGCGTTTTCCCGGGTAAACGGATGGCGGGTCATCTGGGGGATGAAACCGTCACGGTACAAAACCTGGAAGTGGTGCGGGTCGATGCCGAGCGTCAACTCATCTGGGTCAAGGGGGCGGTCCCTGGCGCGAAAGGTCGCGAGGTGATCGTTCGTCCCGCAGTGAAGGCCAAAGGCTAAGCGAGGCGACGATGGAATTGAAACTACTCGATACGAATGGTCAAGAGGCTGGTGCTGTGACCGTCTCGGACCAGCTTTTTGGTCGCGAATTCAACGAGCCGCTCGTCCATCAGGTCGTGGTGGCCTATATGGCCAACGCGCGTCGGGGTACGCGGGCGCAAAAAGACCGTTCGCAAGTGAAACACTCCACCCGCAAACCCTGGCGGCAAAAGGGTACCGGGCGAGCGCGCGCCGGGATGACCTCGAGCCCGTTGTGGCGTGGGGGTGGGAAGATTTTCCCAAGTACGCCGGACGAAAATTTTTCTCATAAAGTCAACCGGAAGATGTACCGCGCGGCGATGGCGTCGATCTTGTCGGAACTGGCGCGTCAAGGGCGGCTTGCGGTTGTCGACGGTTTCGACGTCTCAGCGCCGAAGACCAAATTGGTCGTCGAAAAGCTCAAGGCGATGGGGGTCTATGATCGCAACGTGCTCCTTGTTACGGACGTGCTCAGCGAAAACCTGCTGTTGGGCAGTCGCAATTTGAAGAATGTGTTGGCGCTGGAAGCGCACGAGGTCGATCCGGTTGCGCTCGTTCATTTCGACTTGGTGTTGGTGACCAAGGGCGCCATCGAAAAATTCCAGGAGATGTGGCAATGAGTGCGCTCAAGGAACGCCATTATCAGGTGCTGCTGGCACCGGTGATTTCCGAAAAATCGACGATGCTGGCCGAGACGCGCAATACCGTCGTCTTTCGGGTGGCGCCGGATGCCGAAAAACATGAAATCAAAGCGGCGGTGGAAGGTCTCTTCAACGTTCGCGTGCAAGGGGTGCGCGTCGTCAATGTGAAAGGCAAGGTGAAGCGTTTCGGCCGTTTTGCCGGTCGCCGCGCCAACGTTCGTAAGGCTTACGTGACGCTCGAGCCCGGCCAAGAGCTCGATTTCGTCATGGGTGGGAGTGCGTAATCATGCCGATCGTCAAACTGAAACCAACCTCTCCGGGTCGGCGCCACGTCGTCAAAGTCGTTCATCCGCATCTGCACAAAGGTGAACCGTACGCGCCGCTCGTCGAAGCGCAAATCCGCAAAGCGGGCCGTAACCATGTTGGGCGAATCACCACCCGACACAAAGGGGGTGGGCACAAACACCATTACCGAATCATCGATTTTTGCCGCAACAAAGACGGCATTCCGGCCAAAGTCGAACGGATCGAATACGATCCCAACCGTACGGCGCACATTGCGCTCGTTTGCTACGCTGACGGCGAACGCCGCTACATTCTCGCCCCCAAAGGACTCGAAGCGGGAATGGTGGTCGAAAGCGGCCCGCAAGCCCCGATTCGTGTCGGAAATGCGCTCCCGTTGCGTTCGATCCCCATTGGGACTACGATCCACAACATCGAGCTTCAGCCGGGTAAAGGGGGGCAGTTGGCTCGTGCCGCGGGCGCATCTGCGATGCTGGTGGGTCGCGACGGAGGCTATGCGCAGATCCGTCTCCGTTCCGGCGAAGTGCGTCGCGTCCCGATGGAGTGTCGCGCTACGATTGGGGAGGTCTCCAATAGTGAGCACAACCTGGAGAAACTGGGGAAGGCAGGAGCTTCACGCTGGCGCGGAATCCGTCCGACTGTCCGTGGTGTCGCGATGAACCCGATCGATCACCCGCATGGTGGTGGTGAAGGCCGTACCGGTACCGGTGGGCCTCCCGTCAGCCCGTGGGGTTGGCAGACCAAAGGGTATCGGACGCGTAAGAACAAGCGTACGGACGGCATGATTATTCAAAGCCGTCATAAACGGTAAGGGGTAAGCAATGGCACGTTCAGTGAAGAAAGGGCCTTTCGTCGACGCCCACCTCCTGAAAAAAGTTGAGGCGGCGCGCGCGAAAAATGACAAACGGCCGATCAAAACCTGGTCGCGTCGCTCGACGATCTTGCCAGAATTTATCGGTTTGACCTTTGCGGTGCACAACGGTCGCCAGCACGTTCCGGTTTTCGTCACCGAAGCGATGGTGGGCCATAAGTTGGGTGAATTCTCCTTCACCCGCACCTTCAAAGGCCACGCAGCCGGTAAGAAGGCGAAACGGTAAGGAGCGAAGCGATGAAAACCACCCAAGCAGTGATTCGCGGCGTGCGCCTTTCGCCACAAAAAGGCCGCCTGGTTGCCGACGTGATTCGCGGCAAGCCCGTTGCCGAAGCGCTCAACCTACTTGAGTTCATGCCGCAGAAAGGGGCGAAGCTCATCAAAAAAGCGTTGCTTTCCGCGATCGCCAACGCCGAGCACAACGATGGTGCCGACATCGACGCCCTCAAAGTGGTCCGCATCCACGTCGAAAAAGGGTTTGTGCTGAAGCGCTTTGCGGCGCGCGCCAAAGGGCGCGGGACTCGGATCTTGAAGCCGACGTCGCATATCTATGTGACCGTGGGCGAGTAAGGAGAAGCATCGATGGGACAGAAGATTCATCCAACCGGCTTTCGCCTCGCTGTCACGCGCGATTGGGTCTCGCGTTGGTATGCGCCCAGTAAAACCTTCGCACCGACCCTTCATGCCGACGTCGCACTGCGCCGCTATCTCAAAGAGCGCCTCAAGCATGCGGCAGTGAGCCGGATCGTGATCGAGCGCCCTGCCAAAGCGGCCAAAATCACGATTCATACCGCTCGCCCGGGTGTCGTGATCGGCAAGAAAGGCGAAGACATCGAAAAGCTGCGTCAAGAGGTTTCTGAGCGGCTGGGTATCCCTGCCCAAGTCGCGATCGAAGAGGTGCGCAAACCGGAACTCGATGCACAATTGGTCGCCGAGTCGATCGCCAATCAGCTCGAAAAGCGCATCCAATTCCGCCGTGCGATGAAGCGCGCGATGCAAAGCGCGATGCGTTTGGGCGCCAAGGGGATTAAGGTGATGACCTCAGGGCGTCTGAATGGGGCCGAGATTGCGCGTTCGGAATGGTATCGCGAGGGTCGCGTGCCGCTGCACACGTTGCGTGCCGATATCGATTACGGGTTTGCGGAAGCGCGTACCACTTATGGGGTGATCGGCGTCAAGGTTTGGATTTACAAAGGGGATGTTCTCAATCGTAACCAGTCGCCTGTTGCGGCGTCCCCTGAAGAACCGCGCAAATCGCGTCGTGCCACACGGGAAAACACACGTCGTGGCCGGGCTGGCCGCGCATCGGCTAAATCGGGAGTGAACCATGCTGCAACCGAAACGAACTAAGTATCGTAAGGTCCAGAAAGGGCGCAACAAAGGGATCGCTACGCGCGGCACCGAGGTCTCGTTCGGGGAATTTGGTTTGAAAGCGATTGGTCGTGGTCGTCTCACGGCCCGTCAGATCGAAGCGGCACGTCGCGCGATGACCCGCCATATCAAACGGGGGGGTCGTATCTGGATTCGCGTCTTCCCGGACAAGCCAATCACGCAAAAACCGGCCGAGGTTCGGATGGGTAGCGGCAAAGGGAACCCCGAGTATTGGGTTGCTGAAATCCAGCCGGGCAAGGTTCTTTACGAGATGGCTGGGGTCAGTGAGGAGTTGGCGCGTGAAGCGTTTCGCCTTGCCGCTGCGAAGTTGCCGTTCCGAACGATCGTCGTAACCCGACGGTTGGGGAGCTAACCATGAAAGCTAAGGATTTGAGAGAGAAATCGGTGGCTGAATTGAAAGAAGAGCAGCTGTCGTTGCGTAAAGCGCAATTCTCCCTGCGGATGCAGCTTGCGACACAGCAACTCAGCAATACGGCGCAGATGCGCGCAGTGAAACGCGATATCGCGCGCGTCAAAACCGTGCTGGCAGAGAAAGGGGTACGGACATGACCGCGAATCAAGGGGAAAAAAACCGCCGCCGCCTGCAAGGGAAGGTGATTTCCACGGCACGGCAGAAGACGGTGACGGTGTTGGTCGAACGCCGCGAAGCGCATCCGCTCTATGGCAAATATGTGACCAAATCGCGCAAGTTTCACGCCCATTGTGAAGATCCCAACGTGGCGCTGAACGATGTCGTCGAAATCGTCGAATCGCGCCCAATCTCCAAAACCAAGAGTTGGGTTGTTTCGCGAATCGTCACGAAAGCGGGTTTGGTGTAAGGTCTTGGCAAAATTCCGCAGCGACAGTATAATTGATGATTCTGGTTGTGCGCCCCGCGTGAGCGGGGCGTCTTGTTCCCAGTCCAATACTGTCCGCATTGCGGTATAAGTTGGAGTCAAAGATGATTCAAATGCAGACCCTTCTCGAGGTCGCCGACAACAGCGGTGCACGCAAAGTGATGTGCATCAAGGTGTTGGGTGGTTCCAAGCGACGCTACGCCAACGTGGGCGACATTATCAAGGTGTCGATCAAAGACGCTGCGCCGCGCGGTCGTGTGAAAAAGGGCGACGTGTACAACGCCGTGGTGGTGCGTACGGCCAAAGGGGTTCGCCGTCCAGATGGTTCGCTCGTCAAATTCGACGAAAACGCAGCTGTGCTCCTGAACAATAAATTGGAGCCGATCGGAACGCGTATCTTCGGCCCGGTGACGCGTGAATTGCGTACCGAGCGGTTCATGAAAATCGTTTCGTTGGCTCCCGAAGTGATCTGAGGTGTGTCATGCAGAAGATTCGGAAAGGTGACGAAGTCATCGTCATCGCAGGAAAAGACAAGGGGCGCCGTGGCGTGGTCCAAAAACGTGTCGGTGCAGACCGTGTCGTCGTTGCCGGCATCAATGTCGTCAAAAAGCATGTGCGCCCAAACCCGTTGAAAGGTGAGCCGGGCGGGATCGTGTCGAAAGAGATGCCGATTCATATCTCGAACGTGATGCTCTTCAACCCCAAAACCCAGAAAGGGGATCGGGTTGGCATCAAGATTCTGGAAGATGGTCGTAAGGTGCGGTTTTTCAAGAGCACCGGTGACCTGGTAGAAGCGTGAGGACACGACGATGGCACGGTTGTTGAAGCAATATCAGGAAGAGGTGGTCCCCGCGCTGATGGCTCGCTTTGGCTATCGCTCGGTGATGGAGGTGCCGCGCATCGTGAAGATCACCCTCAATATGGGAGTGGGTGAAGCGGTCGCGGACAAGAAAGTGATCGAAAACGCGATGAACGATCTGGCGAAGATCGCCGGACAAAAACCCGTGGTCACGCGGGCGCGGAAATCGGTGGCCGGTTTCAAGATTCGTGAGGGGTATCCCATCGGTTGTAAGGTCACCTTGCGCGGTGTGCGTGCCTACGAATTCCTGGATCGGCTGATTACGATCGCGCTCCCCCGTGTTCGCGACTTCCGCGGAGTCGGTGGCAAAGGGTTCGACGGTCGTGGCAACTTCAACCTGGGGGTTCGTGAGCAGATCATTTTCCCTGAAATCGAATACGACAAGGTGGATGCCGTTCGTGGTCTGAACATTACGATCACGACGACCGCGAAGACCGATGAAGAGGGTCGGGCGCTTTTAGAAGCGTTCCGTTTCCCGTTCCGGACGTAAGGGTACGAGTATGGCTAAGAAATCGATGATCAACCGCGAAAAGAAGCGGGAAGCGCTGGTAGCGAAATACGCGAAAAAGCGCGCGGAATTGTTGGCGATGATCAACGATCAGTCGCTGTCTCTTGAGGAGCGTATGGCTGCGCGTCTGAAGTTGCAGCAGCTGCCGCGTAACGCTAGTCCTGTGCGTCTGCGTAATCGTTGTGCGTTGACGGGCCGTCCGCGCGGGACGTTCCGTAAATTCGGGTTGTGCCGGAATCAGTTGCGTGAACTGGCGTTCACGGGTCAGATTCCGGGCATGACCAAGTCGAGCTGGTAAGGAGAGCGCGATGAGTATGACGGATCCCATCGCCGATATGCTGACGCGTATCCGCAATGCGCAGATGGTGCAAAAAAGCCATGTCGAAGTGCCGCATTCCAAATTGAAAGAAGCGGTGGCGAAGGTACTGCACGACGAAGGCTATCTTGCTGGATACGAAGTCTTGCGTAACGGCCCGAAGGCAACCTTGAAAGTGGCGCTGAAGTACTACGCAGGCCGTCCGGTGATCGATCGCATCGAGCGTGTTTCCCGCCCCGGCTTGCGGATCTATCGCGGCGCCGACGAATTGCCCAAGGTTCTGAATGGCCTGGGTATCGCGATCGTTTCGACGCCTAAGGGTGTGATGAGCGACCGTGAAGCACGCAAAGCGCGCGTAGGCGGCGAAGTGCTCTGCATCGTCGCTTAACGGGAGAAGAAAAGATGTCTCGAATCGCGAAACAACCCGTTGTATTGCCCAAAGGTGTGGAAGTCACCGTGAGTGGCGACGTGGTGCGCGCCAAGGGCCCACTGGGCCAACTGGAGATGAAAGTGCATCCTGCTGTGGCGATCGAAGTGGCCGACGGAGCTGCGCGGGTGCGCCCCAAAGCGGCGATCGTTCGCAGCAACATGTATGCAGGAACGATGCGTGCGCTGCTTGCCAATATGGTGAAAGGGGTTTCTCAAGGTTTTGAACGTCGTTTGCAACTCGTCGGCGTGGGCTACCGCGCTCAGGCACAGGGTAACCAAATCCAATTGTCGCTTGGGTTTTCTCATCCTGTGGTCCACACTCTGCCCAATGGGGTCAAGGCGGAGACCCCATCCCAGACTGAAATCGTACTCAAAGGGATCGACAAGCAGTTGGTGGGACAAGAGGCAGCAAAAATTCGCGCCTATCGTCCACCAGAGCCCTACAAGGGCAAAGGGATTCGCTACGCTGGCGAAGAAGTGATCCTGAAAGAGACGAAGAAGAAATAAGGTGGTTTGACCATGAACAAGAGACTTGCACGTTTGCGCCGCGCCCGCAAAACCCGGGCCAAAATCGCGCAACTAAAGAAAATTCGTCTGGTCGTCTATCGCTCCAATGCGCACATGTACGCCCAGATCACCACGTCCGACGGGTCGAAGGTGCTTGCTGCCGCATCGACGCTCTCGAAAGAGTTGCGTGACCAAGTGAAGAACGGCGGTAACGTTGCTGCAGCTGCGTTGGTCGGCAAAGCGATTGCCGAAAAAGCCAAGGCGCTCGGTATCGAATCGGTGGCTTTTGACCGTTCGGGGTATTTGTACCATGGGCGTGTCAAAGCGCTTGCAGAAGCTGCCCGCGAGGCCGGCCTGAAATTCTGACGGGGTGAAGCGATGAGCAAAAAAGGAAATAAAGGGCGCGAGTTTGACGCGCCAGAAGAGTTGATCGAAAATCTGGTTGCGGTCAATCGTGTCAGCAAGACCGTGAAAGGTGGCCGGATTCTGAGCTTTGCCGCACTCACGGTCGTCGGCGATGGCGATGGCCGTGTCGCGATCGGTAAAGGGAAAGCGCGCGAAGTCCCGGTGGCGGTGCAAAAGGCGATGCAGTATGCGCGTCGCAACCTGGTTGAGATTCCGTTGCGCAACGGCACCCTTCAGCACGAAATCGTCGGGAAACATGGCGCAAGCCTTGTGATCATGAAGCCAGCGCCTGCGGGGACCGGGATCATTGCCGGCGGTGCGATGCGTCTGCTCTTCGAAGCCCTTGGGGTCAAGGACGTCATTTGTAAGTCCTTGGGGGCTCGCAATCCGCACAACGTGCTCCGCGCCGCGATGAAAGGGCTCACCCGGATGCAAACACCGGCTGAGATCGCCGCAAAACGTGGCAAATCGGTCGAAGAGATCGTGGAGTAATCGAAATGAGCGCACAAACGATCCGCGTGACTTTGGTCCGCTCCGTGATTGGCACGCGCCAGGACCATCGTGCAACCGTTCGAGGTTTGGGGTTGCGTCGTCTGAACCATACCGTCGAGTTACCCGATACGCCGCAGGTGCGGGGAATGATCCGCAAAGTAGGCTATCTCTTGAAAGTCGAGGGGTAAGTGATGCGCTTGAATCAACTGCAACCCGCAGAAGGGGCCAAAAAAGCCCGCCGCCGCGTTGGGCGCGGTATCGGTTCCGGTTTGGGGAAAACCTGTGGCCGCGGTCACAAAGGGCAAAAGTCTCGGGCAGGCGGCTTTCATAAAGTTGGTTTCGAAGGCGGGCAAATGCCGCTGCAGCGGCGGCTCCCGAAGCGCGGCTTTACGTCGCCCAACAAAGGGCTTGTCCACGAGCTGCGTTTGAGTGATCTCGAGCGGCTGCCTGTCGATGAGATCGACTTGATCGTCCTGAAGCAGGCTGGACTCTTGCCGAACAACGCGATCGGTGCGAAGGTGATCGCGTCGGGTTCCCTCTCCCGCCGCGTCGTTCTGCGCGGGATCAAAGCGACGCGCGGTGCGCGCGCAGCGATCGAAGCTGCGGGCGGTTCGGTCGAAACGGAGTGATCGCGCTGTGGCGACGATGACCGCCCCTGGCTTCGCGCTCGGTAAATTCGCCGACTTGAAACGGCGTTTGTGGTTTCTCGTCGGCGCGTTGATCGTCTACCGGATTGGCGCGCACATCCCCGTCCCGGGGATCGACCCAGTGCAGCTTGCGAAGCTCTTCGAAACACAACAAGGCGGGATCTTGGGCGTGCTCAACCTTTTTTCAGGTGGGGCGCTTTCGCGATTCACGATCTTTGCTCTCGGTGTGATGCCGTACATTTCGGCGTCGATCGTGATGCAGTTGATGACTTATGCCTTCCCGCCCCTTGAGCAACTGCGCAAAGAGGGGGAAGCCGGGCGGCGCAAAATCGCGCAATACACGCGATACGGTACCGTCGCTTTGGCCTTCGTTCAGTCGCTGGGAATCGCGGTGGCGTTGGAGAACCAGCCCGGATTGGTCTTGGATCCCGGGTTTATCTTCCGGATGACGACGGTGGTCACCCTCGTCACCGGGACGATGTTTCTGATGTGGCTCGGTGAGCAAATCACGGAGCGCGGGATCGGTAACGGAATCTCGTTGCTTATATTTTCTGGGATCGTCGCTGGGTTGCCGCGCGCGCTCGCAGGTACGTTCGAACTCGTTTCCACTGGGTCGCTGCATCCCTTGGCTGCGCTACTCATCGTGTTCCTTGTGGTTGGCGTCACTGCGTTCGTGGTCTTCGTCGAGAAAGCGCTGCGCAAGATCCCCATTACCTACGCCAAGCGGCAAGTGGGCAATCGTCTCTATGGCGGCCAGAGCTCGCACCTGCCGTTGAAGCTCAACATGGCTGGGGTGATTCCGCCGATCTTTGCATCGTCGATCATCCTCTTCCCTGCGACTGCGGCGCAATGGTTCGGCGCATCAGAATCTCTCGAATGGCTGCGCAATATGGCCGCGGCGCTTTCGCCAGGGCAACCGATCTATATCTTGCTCTATGCGCTCGCGATCATTTTCTTTGCTTTCTTCTATACCGCGTTGGTCTTCAACGCGAAAGAGACTGCGGAAAACCTCAAGAAAAGCGGCGCGTTCGTTCCTGGGATTCGCCCCGGTGATCAGACCGCACGGTATCTCGATCGGGTACTGACGCGATTGACGCTGGCTGGTGCGCTTTACGTGACATTGGTCTGTCTGATCCCTGAGTTCCTCATTTTGGAGTGGAACGTTCCCTTCTATTTCGGTGGCACGTCGCTCCTGATCATCGTCGTCGTGACGATGGATCTGATGAATCAGGTGCAATCGCACATCATGTCTCATCAGTACGAGAGCCTCCTGAAAAAAGCGAACTTGCGCAGCGGTCGGACGAGGGGTTGACGCGATGGCCAAAGAAGATGTGATCGAGATGCAGGGAGAAGTGATCGAGAATCTGCCGAACACGACGTTTCGGGTTCGGTTGGAGAACGGTCACGAAATTTTGGGTTATATCTCCGGCAAGATGCGGATGAACTATATCCGGATTTTGCCCGGGGACAAGGTGACGGTGCAATTGACGCCCTACGATCTCACGCGCGGGCGGATCGTCTTTCGCAGCAAATAATTTTGGAGAGAAACGATGCGAGTACAGCCTTCTGTCAAGCGGATCTGTCGCCACTGCCGGATCATCCGCCGCCATGGGGTCGTGCGGGTGATCTGTAAAGAGGCACGGCACAAACAGCGCCAAGGTTGATCCTGGTGCATCTTTCCGCTAGAATTGCATGTTTTTCATTGGGGTGAGTGGATATGGCCCGAATTGCTGGGGTAAACGTACCCAACCATAAACACGCCGAGATTGCGCTGACCCACATCTTCGGGATCGGTCGTTCGCGCGCGCGCAAAATTTGCGACGCGGCGGGAGTTTCACGGCAAGCGAAGATCAAAGATCTCACGGACGCCGAAATCGAGCGCTTGCGCGAAGAGGTGGCTAAGTATAAGGTCGAAGGGGATCTGCGCCGCGAAATCACGATGAACATCAAGCGGCTGATGGACCTCGGGTGCTACCGTGGGATGCGCCATCGTCGCGGTCTGCCGGTTCGTGGTCAACGGACGCGGACCAATGCCAGGACGCGTAAGGGGCCGCGCAAGACGATCGCGGGCAAGAAGAAGTAATGTGAGGGTCAAGTAGCATGGCGAAGAGTGGAGTCAAGGCGCGTCGTCGCGTCAAAAAGAACGTTTCCGACGGGATTGCCCATATTCAGGCAACCTTCAACAATACCATCGTAACCATCACCGACCGGCAAGGGAACGCGCTGGCGTGGGCTTCCGCAGGCTCCTCTGGGTTCAAGGGGTCGCGCAAGAGCACGCCTTTCGCAGCGCAGGTTGCTGCCGACGCTGCCGGAAAAGCTGCGATGGAGTGTGGTATCAAAAATCTGGAAGTCCGCGTGCAAGGGCCGGGACCGGGGCGCGAATCGACCATTCGTGCCCTTGCTGCGTTGGGTATCAAAATCACCGGGATCGCCGACGTGACGCCGATTCCGCACAATGGATGCCGTCCGCCCAAGAAACGTCGGGTTTGATGAGGAGAATGATCAGTGGCACGTAATCGTGATCCAAAATGCCGTCAGTGTCGGCGTGAAGGTGAAAAACTCTTCCTGAAAGGGGAGAAGTGTTTCACCGACAAATGTGCGTTCGAGCGCCGTTCCTATGCGCCTGGTCAACACGGGCAGAACTCGGGGCGTCGTCTCTCGGGTTACGGTCAGCAGTTGCGCGCGAAGCAAAAAATCCGTCGGATCTATGGCGTACTGGAAAACCAATTCCGGCGGATTTATGCAGAAGCCGAACGGCGCAAAGGGCAAACCGGTGAAAACCTGTTGCAACTGCTCGAAGGTCGCCTTGATTCGGTCGCCTACCGCATGGGGTTTGGCGCATCCCGAGCTGAAGCGCGGCAACTGGTGCGTCACAATGGGGTATTGGTCAACGGCAAACGCGTGAATATCCCCTCCTATCTCGTACGCCCCGGTGACGTGATCGAACTCACCGAGCGTGCCCGCAAGCAGCTGCGCGTGCAAGCGGCGCTCAAAAGCGCGCAAGAGCGCGGTTTCCCTGAGTGGGTCGAGGTCAACGTCGAGGAAGGCAAAGGGGTCTTCAAGGCCTATCCGATGCGTGCGGAACTTTCGCCGACGCTCAACGAGCAGGCGGTGGTCGAGCTCTATTCGCGTTAACCTGACGAGAGGACAGCGCAATGCCGTTTGAATCTTATTTGACCCCGCGTTCGGTTCAGATCGAGATGCTGTCGCCGGTGACGACACGCATCACGTTGGAACCGTTCGAGCGCGGTTTTGGCCATACGCTGGGAAATGCGCTGCGCCGTGTTCTGCTCTCTTCTCTGCGCGGTTTTGCTCCGACCGAGGTGCGCATCACGGGTGTCCTCCATGAGTACAGTGCGCTCGAAGGGGTGCGTGAGGACGTCGTCGATCTGTTGCTCAACCTCAAAGGGGTGGTTTTTTGCCTTCACGACCGGGACGAAGCGATCGTCCGTCTGGAAGTGGTTGGCCCCGCAGTGGTGAAAGCAGGCGATTTTGCGTTGCCCCATGGCGTTGAGGTGATCAATGAAGAGCATGTGATCGCCCACGTCGAAGAGGGTGGGCGCCTGGAAATGGAGGTGGTCGTCGAGGCGGGTCGCGGGTACGTACCGGCTAGCAGCCGTGACAGTAAGGTGATCGGTGGGATTGCGCTGGATGCTTCCTTTTCGCCGGTACGCCGTGTCGCGTACACGGTGGAGAGTGCCCGTGTCGAGCAGCGCACCGACCTGGATCGCCTGGTTCTCGAGGTCGAAACCAATGGTGCAGTCGATGGGGTCGAGTTGGTGCGTCAAGCCGCGAAGGTTCTGATCGAGCAATTCCAGTTCTTCGCCAACCTCGAGGGACAAGAGGAAACGGCTGCGACGGAAGCGCAAGCGACGATCGATCCGATTTTGCTCCGACCGATCGACGAGCTCGAATTGACCGTGCGTTCTGCCAATTGCCTCAAAGCCGAAAACATCTACTATGTGGGTGACTTGATCCAGAAGACGGAGCAAGAGCTGCTCAAGACGCCCAATTTGGGTCGGAAGTCGCTCAACGAAATCAAATCGGTGCTTGCGGCGCATGGGCTCTCCTTAGGGATGAAGCTGGACAATTGGCCGCCTGCTGGGCTTGTGCGTGCGGATGCCGACAAACAGAAGGAAGTGTGATCATGCGACACAAAAAGGGTTATCGTAAACTCAACCGAACTTCGAGTCACCGTCAGGCGCTGTTGCGTAACCTCGCCAGCGCATTGATCCGCGAAGAGCAGATCGTCACGACGTTGCCGAAAGCCAAAGAGTTGCGTCGCTACGTCGAGCCGCTCATCACGCTCGCGAAGAAACCCACGGTGGCGAATCGTCGTCTTGCCTTTGCGCGGCTTCGTGACCGCGCTGCGGTCGTCAAGCTCTTCGACGATTTGGGCCAGCGCTCCTTGAACCGGCCGGGCGGATATACGCGCGTACTGAAGTTCGGTTACCGCGACGGCGACAACGCGCCGATGGCGATCATCGAACTCGTTGATCGTCAAACGGCAACCGAAAGCGGCGAGGCAACCGCCGCGCAATAAGCGCCGATGCGTCGCTTGGGCGATCGTGAAAGAGCCGGTAGCCTGTGCCACCGGCTCTTTTCTTTTGCCGTCACAAGAGAGGGGGTTAGCGATGAAAGTCGGTTTGGCGTTGGGATCGGGTTCCGCACGGGGATGGGCCCATTTTGGGGTCATCCGCGAATTGCGCGCGTTGGGTGTGTCGATCGATATCGTCTGCGGAACGTCGGTGGGTGCGCTGGTCGGCGCTGCGCTCGCTTCCGGAAACGAAGAAGCGATGGCGGAATGGGTGGCGCGCCTGGGTTGGACCGATGTCGTCGCGCTGATGGATGTGTCGTTGCGCGGCGGTGCGTTGCAGGGCGACAAGGTGGTCGAGTATTGTGCGGAACACTTTTTCGCCGACCGTTTCGAGGCGCTCCAACTGCCGTTTGCCTGCGTTGCGACCGAATTGAGTAGCGGGCGTGAGGTCTGGTTGCGCGAAGGGCTGCTCGCGCCGGCGTTGCGCGCGTCGATCGCGTTGCCGGGAATGTTTCAGCCGCAACGCTTGGGGGGTCATTGGTTGGTCGATGGCGGATTGGTGAACCCGGTGCCAGTCTCGCTCTGTCGCGCGCTTGGCGCGGACGTGGTGATCGCGGTCGAGCTCGGAGCGGGGAGAGCGACGCGCCACATGCGCAAAGCCGCAGAAGAGATCCCCACGCTGGGTGCTGTGTTGGCCACATCGATCAATATCATGCAGACGCGGATTGCGCGGGCGCGCTTGGCGGGTGACCCCCCCGACGTCCTCATTCAGCCGCGGTTGACCGAATTTTCGATTCTCGACTTCCATCGCGGCAAAGAGGCGATCGAAGAGGGAGTCGCAGCTACCCGCCGAGTCCGGGCGCAAATCGAGGCGGTGCTCGATGGTTTCTGAACAGAAAAAGGAGCTCGTCGCCGCGCTGCAGGCAGAACTGCCTGAGGGTCGTGTGGTGGCGCCGGACGAACAGTCTGCGCTTCTGACCGATTGGCGCGGCCGCTATCAGGGTGACGCGATCGCGGTCGTTTTTCCACGCACGACTGCTGAAGTGGCTGCTGTGGTCGCCTGGTGTCGTGCGCATCAGGTAACGATCACGCCACAAGGGGGTAACACCGGTTTGTGTGGCGGCGCAACTCCTTTGGGTGGGGAGCGGCCGCGGCTACTCCTCAATCTTCAGCGTCTCGACCGCATCCGTTCGCTCGACCCGTTGGGCGGTTTTCTGGTCGCAGAAGCCGGCGTGACCGTTGCTGCGCTGCAGGCAGCGGCTGCCGAAGCGAACCGTCTTTTCGCACTCTCGTTGGCCTCTGAAGGGAGTGCGACGTTGGGAGGGGTGTTGAGTACCAACGCCGGTGGCGTACATGTGGTGCGGTATGGGACGATGCGCGCGCAAGTCTTGGGCGTGGAGGCCGTGTTGGCGGATGGTTCGGTGGTGGCGAACCTCTCGGGGCTGCGCAAGGACAATACGGGATACGATTGGCGGGATCTGTTGATCGGCGCAGAAGGAACGCTCGGGATCATCACTGCGGCCGCGGTGCGACTCTTCCCGCGGCCGCGGTGGCAGCAAACGGTTTGGGTGGCGCTTGCCGATCTCGACGCAGCTGCGGCACTCTTCGTCGCGTTGCACGAGACCTTTGGGGACAAGTTGACCGCGTTCGAATTGATGGGGCGGACGGTGTTCGAATTGGTGCTGCGCCATATCCCTGAGGCGCGTGCGCCGTGGCAAGGGGCGGAGCTGCCGGAGTGGGCGGCGCTCGTCGAGTTGAGCGATACGGCACCTGCGGCGGGGCTCGAAGCGCTCACCGAATCGTTTTGGGGAGAAGCGTTTGAAAAAGGGTGGGTGTGGGACGTGGCGGTCGCGCTGAGCGAAGCGCAGCGGCTGCGCTTCTGGCAGTTGCGCGAGTCGGCTTCGGAAGCGCAGCAGCGTGAAGGGGTGAGCATCAAGCACGACATCGCGTTGCCGCTTGCGCAGATCGTGCCGTTCATTCGCGCGGGTGAAGCCCATTTGCCTGCCCGTTTTCCCGGCGTGCGCATCGCCTGCTTTGGCCATTTCGGCGACGGCAATCTCCATTACAATTGCTTTTTGCCGTCTGGGTTGGATCGTGCGGACCGTGCGGCCGCCGCAGCGGAGGTGACGCGCTGGATTCACGATGAGGTGGTGCGTCGTGGCGGCTCATTCTCTGCCGAACATGGCATCGGTTTGCTCAAGGTCGAAGCGATGGCACGGTACAAGTCGGATGCCGAATTGGCGTTGATGCGGCGCATCAAAGCGGCGCTCGATCCCGACGGCCTGTTCAACCCGGGAAAAGTGCTTCCCAAAGTCGGGTAAGGAGAAAAGATGGCTGGTACTCTGCCGTTCTTGACCCCGGTGCGCGAGGCGTTTCGTGCGCTCGATGAGACGATCCGTCAGCAACTCCACTCTGATGTAGCGTTGGTGCGTACGATCGCCGATTATCTGATCGCCGCCGGCGGCAAACGGTTGCGGCCAGCGGTTCATCTCTTGGCTGCGGGGGCGTGCGGATACGAAGGGCAGGATCGGGTCACGTTGGCCGCGGTGATCGAGTTCATCCATTCGGCGACGCTTTTGCACGACGACGTCGTCGATGAGTCCGATTTGCGCCGCGGAAAGCGGACCGCAAACGCGGTGTTTGGTAATGCCGCGTCGGTATTGGTGGGGGATTTTCTCTACTCGCGCTCGTTTGAGTTGATGGTTTCCGTTGGGCGGATGCGGGTGATGGAGATTTTGGCGAAGACCACCAATGCGATCGCCGAAGGGGAGGTGCTGCAGTTGATGAACTGCGGCAATCCCGAGGTGACTTGGGACGATTACTTCCGTGTGATCGACTACAAGACGGCGAAACTCTTCGAAGCGTCGGCGCAGCTCGGCGCGGTGGTCGCCGATGCCCCGCCTACGGTGGAATCGGCCTTGGCGACTTACGGCCGTCATTTGGGGATCGCGTTCCAGATCGCGGACGACGTGCTCGATTACACCGCGGACGAAGCGCAATTGGGGAAACACTTGGGCGACGATTTGGCCGAAGGGAAGCCCACTTACCCATTGCTCTACGTGCTCGAACAGGGGAGTGAAGCGCAAAAAGCGCTCATTCGCGAGGTGATCGAGGCAGGCGCGCGGGAGCGACTCGATGCGGTGGTGGCCGCGGTAGAGGCGTGCGGGGCGATCGCGGCCAGTTACGACGCAGCACGTTGCCATGCCGAAACGGCCAAAACGGCGTTGGCAGCGCTCCCCTCTTCCCCTTGCCGGGAAAGTTTGCTACAATTAGCAGACTTCGCCGTTGAGCGAACGTTTTAGCGAATCGGGGAATAGCTCAGCCTGGTAGAGCACTGCGTTCGGGACGCAGGGGTCGGAGGTTCGAATCCTCTTTCCCCGACCAATCGAAATCGACGTAACAAAAAACCCACCGGATTCTCGGTGGGTTTTTTGTTGGGTTTTGAGTCTTCTGCCGTCGCGGGCCGCGCACGGCCAGCGACGAGACCTTTTACGAAACTCGGCGCTTGTATTCGAACGTGTTGGTGTCGATTTCGATCTTGTCGCCGATCTCGACGAACGCCGGGACCTGGATTTCGAAACCGGTCGGTTTGATGCGCGCCGGTTTCATCACTTTACCGGAAGTGTCGCCGCGCACCGCTGGTTCGGTGTATTCCACTTCCCGAACGACCGAGGCGGGGAGTTCGACGCCGATGGGCTTACCTTGGAAGAAAACCAGCTCGGCGGTCATGCCGTCTTCGAGGAACGGCAAGACGTTCTCCATGTTCTCTTTTTCCACTTCGTATTGGTTGAACTCTTCGTCCATGAAGACGTACATCGGATCGGCAAAGTAGCTGTAGGTGCACGCTTTGCGCTCGAGAATGACCGTTTCGAACTTCTCGTCAGCCTTATAGACGGTTTCGGAGACGTTGCCGGTGAAGAGGTTTTTGAGCTTGAGCTTCATCACCGCCGCGTTGCGTCCCGACTTGTTGTATTCGCCTTTGAGCACGATATAGGGCTCATCCTTGATCAGGATGACGTTGCCGTTACGCAGTTCTTGCGCTTGTTTCATCATAGGGATCTCGCCTCTTTCCAAGCAAAAACAAAACGCTATTATCGCACGATCGGCAAACTCATTCCAAGCACGGTTTGCCCGAGTTCGGGTAACAGAAGTAGCGTTTCGCGCCATGCGGCTGCGTGGTGCGCCCAGGCCTCCCATTCGACGAAGGCTTGACGCCAATAGGGGGCGTCGGTGATCCGCGTTTCGGTATCGGCCAGGGGCCAGTGGCCGCCAAAGCGGGTGCGGAATGCTTCGGCGAAGTGTACGTGGGCGCCGTCTGCGCGCCGGTAGGGACTCCAGACGAACGGCCGTGCGGCCCATTGCGCGCGTACGAACGAGTCTTCGCCGCGGACCCAGTTGAGGTGGCTTAGCGCCAAGAGTCGATCGTAGTCGTCTGGCGGGAGAAAGGGGATCGGTTGCCAGACGTGTGGGGTACCCAGCCAGGCTTGCGGTGATTCGTCGAGCTCGATTCCGGCGGCGGCAAGCGCCTGCCGCGGCGCGCCAGGCGGAACGAAGAGAAGGGTGGGGGTTGGGTCCTCAGCAAGTGCCGCCAGGAGCCCCGAGAGCGGCGCATCGGCGTAACAAAAGAGTGAGATGCGGCGATAGCGCGTTGCGGGAAGTGGGGTAAGGCGTGTGAAAAAAGCGCGTGCCTCGGCGTCTGGAGATTCGGCAAAGCGGGTCAAGAGATCGGGTTCGCGCAAAAGCCCTCCGCATCTCGGTTCGAATCCGGGAATGCACCATTGGGCGTCGAGCGGCAGTCTCGGGTGGGGACTGCTGAGCCCGTGGACGCTGCCAGCCCAGGGCTCGGTAACCAGATGGTCGAGGACGATCCATCGTGGGGGGTGCGGGCGGCGTGCTGCGAATGCCGCTAGCCACGGGTCGCTGAATCCGCACGCAAACGCTTCGATCACCGCGTCGACTTGGGACACCTGGTCGCGATCTTCTGCCGTTGGCGCCGAACGGTGCCAACGGCGCACGGTGAGCGTGGGCAGGGAGGATGTCCGCGCTACGAACGATTGCGCCGCGTGCCAATCGTCAACCCACCAGACGACTGCGTGTTCCGCTTGGGCCAAAACGCGCGCCAGGCGCCAGGTGACGCCGATGTCGCCCCAGTTGTCGATGCGGGCGCAAAAAATCGCGATTTTCGTTCCGGAAATCAAAAGGGTGTCGATCGGTTGTGCCGGCACGGAATGCGTGTATTATAGAAAGCTTGGGTGCAACAGAGCAGGAGTGGTTTCAATGGTTCGCAAAGTGGGGATTGGGTGCGCCATCTGGCTCATCGCTGCGCAGTGGGCTTACGGGGCGACTCAGAACGAGTCGAGCGAATTGCCGCAACTCGATTTGCGCTTGCCCACAGGGGTCTATCGCTGTGCCTACGGGGAACCGTTGGTGGGGATCGATCGCAGCACCGAAACCAACGGGGCCGTGAAAGTTCACTATCAAGGGCGGGTGCATGAGCTGCGGCGGGAGATCTCGAAGTCGGGGTTGCCACGCTTTTCCGATGAAGCGGCGGGGCTTTTGTGGATCGATTTACCGTGGAAGAGTGTGCTTTTGAATCTCAGGAACGAGCGCCCCATCGCCAACGACTGCACCTTTGCCCCCGAGCTGACCCTAGCGCAACTCGATAAGGGGCATGCGGCAGAGCGTTCGCCTCAAGAGAAGCGCGTCAAGAAGGTTGCGAAAAACCATTGAGGCTTCTTTTGCTGTCTGCCTCGCTGCGAACAGCGGCCCGATTGGGTGGCAGTAAGGCGGCGGGTGTACCTTCACCGCCGGTCGCATTGGCAAGTTATAATTCAACCTTTTTGTGGAGAAGGAAGCATGGCAATCGAACGGACGCTCTCGATCATCAAACCCGACGCGGTTGCGAAGAATGTGATTGGCAAAATCTACCAGCGTTTCGAAGACGCCGGATTGAAAATCGTGGCGGCGAAAATGGTGTGGCTTTCGGAGAAAGAAGCGGCGGCTTTTTACGCCGTCCACAAGGAGCGCCCCTTTTTCAACGATCTGGTTCGCTTCATGACCTCTGGGCCGGTGATGGTCCAGGTGCTGGAAGGGGAGAACGCGATCGCGAAAAACCGCGAATTGATGGGCGCTACCGACCCGAAGAAAGCGGCGCCGGGGACGATTCGTGCCGATTTCGCCGAATCGATCGACGCCAACGCCGTCCATGGTTCCGATGGCCCCGAGACGGCGCGCACCGAAATCGCCTTCTTCTTCCCGGAAATGGCGATCTATTCGCGCTGACCGTCGAATGAAAGAGACCGAAGCTGCCGTGGCTGACGCGGTGCCGACCAATCTCCTGGAGCTGACGCGCGAGGAGCTGGAAGCCTGGTTCGTCGCGCAAGGAGAGAAGCCCTTTCGGGCGCGCCAGGTCTATCGCTGGATCCACCGCATGGGGGTCGCCGATTTCGCGGCGATGAGCGATGTCGCGAAAACCTTGCGGGCGCAACTGGCGCAATCTGCGTCGATCACGCCACCTCGGGTGATTTCGGACCGCGTTTCGAGCGACGGGACGCGGAAATGGCTCTTGGACGTCGGTCAGGGCAACGCGGTGGAGACCGTCTTCATCCCGGAACGCAGCCGGGGAACGCTCTGCATCTCGACCCAAGCAGGCTGTGCGCTCGAGTGTGCGTTTTGCGCGACCGGCAAGCAAGGTTTCAACCGTAATTTGACGACCGGCGAAATCCTGGGCCAGTTGTGGCTGGCCAACCATGTGTTGGGGCCAGCGTACGCGCACGCTCGGCTCGACGACGGCGATTGGACCGACAACGGGCGCGTGGTGACCAACGTCGTGATGATGGGGATGGGGGAGCCGCTTGCCAATTACGATGCGGTGGTGCGCGCGCTCAAAGTGATGCTCGACGATTTCGGCTATGGCCTGTCACGGCGCCGGGTGACGGTTTCGACCTCAGGGTTGGTGCCGGCGATGGATCGGCTGCGTGCCGAATGCCCTGTGGCATTGGCCGTTTCGCTGCATGCGCCCAACGACCGATTGCGGGACGAATTGGTTCCGATCAACAAAAAGTATCCGCTCAAAGAACTGATCGCAGCGTGCGAACGGTATCTCACCGCGTCGCCCCGCGATTTCATCATGTTCGAATATGTGTTGCTCGACGGGGTGAACGACAACCCGCGGGATGCGCAGGAGTTGATCGCGCTGACCCGTGGCCTTTCGTGCAAATTCAACTTGATTCCGTTCAACCCCTTCCCAGGGAGTCCGTTTCGGCGCCCGGCGCCGGAGCGTGTCCGAGCGTTTGCCGAGCGGCTGATGGCTGCAGGGCGCCTGACGACGATCCGTCGCACCCGCGGCGACGACGTCGCAGCGGCGTGTGGCCAATTGGCGGGACAGGTCAAAGATCGAACCCGTCGTTCGCTGCGCTTGGTTGCCGCGGAGGGGTGAATGAAGTGGGGGCAGGTCTTTTGCGGGGTCGCAGCAGCGTTCGCGCTGGCGGGGTGCGCGTCCGTTGCGACGTCGCCGCGTGCGGGGATCGCCGAGGGCGTTTATCCTGCGCCCCTTTTGGACCAAACGGCCGCGCAGCCCGAGGATAAGGAACGCAAAGCGCGCATCGACCTGGCGTTGGCCTACCTTGAGCTGGGGCGCGTCGACGTGGCGCTCGACGAAATCGCAAAAGCGCGTGCGCTCAACCCCTCTGACCCGCTGGTGCCCTATGCCTGGGGGTTGGCCCATCTGGCGCTGGGGGATCGCGCGACTGCAGAAAAGAGTCTCGAAGAGGCGCAGCGGCTTGCGCCCAACGATCCCGACATTCTGCATGCGCTCGGCTCACTCCGTTGTTCCGCAGATCGTTTCCAAGAGGGGTTGGCGTTGTTGCGTGAGGCGGCGATGAACCCCTACTATCCGCGGCGCGCGCGTTCGCTGGCGAACCACGCGTGGTGTGCTTGGCGTGCCGGCGATGAATCTGCAGTTCAGAACGAGATCGACATGGCGCTTGCGCTGCAACCCGACGATTTCCTCGTCCAAGTCCGCGCGTTGCAATGGGCGGCGCGCAAAAGGCAGTGGGCGATTGCGGATCGCCATTTGGAACGGCTCCTCCAGCGCGCGCCCGACGACCCGATGGTCTGGTGGCTTGCGGCCAATCTGGCGCACGCGAAAGGCGATCGTCTGAACGAAGCGCGCTGGGCCGAACGGTTGCGCCAAGAAGCGCCCAACCGCTTGGAGACGCGCAAATTGGAGCGAGGAGAGTGGGAGTCATGGTGACAGAAGAACGCGGCGCTTCACCAGAGGCGGTTGGCGAAGCGATTCGTCAGCTCCGGGAGGCTTCGGGTTGGTCACGTGAAGCGCTTGCCGCCGAGCTGAAGATCGCTACCCGGCAATTGGCCGCGCTGGAAGCGGGCGAGTGGCACGAACTGCCCAACGCGATTTTCGTACGCGGCGTGCTCAGAGGGATCGCACGCTGGGGAAATCGCGATCCGCAGCCGTGGTTGGAGGTGGCGCAAGCCTGTTTCGCCGAATCGACCGTGCGTCTGACGCCGCCCAGAAACGCCGAGGGCGAAATCGTCGTGCGTCGCCCCGTCTGGCGCCATCCGGTCGTGCGTTTCGCAGCTGGTGTCATCGTGGTTGGTCTGCTGCTCGTCGGTTATCTGCAGTGGTTCGGGGTTTGGGAATCGGACTCGGCGATGGGCGACGGGGTTTCGTTACGGACGCCACTGGTCACGCCCAACGGCGATACCGCTGCGGCAGTCGTTACGGTGCCGCCCCCCCCGCCAACGGATGCCGTGGGTACGCCTAGGGCCGATCCACGCTCCGAAACGGGTAGTGACAGGGCGGCCGACTCCGCTCCTTTGTCGCGATCCGAAACCGAGGCGAGACAGGGGGCGAAAACGCAAGCCGAGCTAATGGGCGGTGCCGGCGGAGCGTTGGGTGGCGGCTTTCCCGAGGGCGCAAAGAAAAGCGAGCCAGATGCCCAGTCACAGTCGGCGAGCCAGTCGCCGCAGTCGGTTACCGGGCTTGCGATTCGCGCGGAAAGTGGGGACTCGTGGATGCAGGTGACCGCCGCCAACGGGACCAAGGTTTTTGACGGCATTCTCCGGCAAGGCAACAGCCGCACTTTTCCCGTCGACGGTGCGCCGTACGCGCTTCACCTGGGGAACGCCCAGGCGCTGGTGATCGAATGGAATGGTGCCTCCCTCAAGCCCCCTGGTCGTGGGGTCGTTCGTATGCAAGTTCCGGCACAACCATGAACGACACGCTGCACTCTCCAGCGACCCCCATCGCGCCAATGCCGTATGGACCGGCGCCGCGTCGCCCCACTTATCAGGTTCGGGTTGGTAAGGTGACGATCGGTTCGAGCGCGCCAGTGGTGATCCAGTCGATGACCAATACCGACACCGCCGACGTGGCCGCGACGGCCCGGCAAGTCGCGGCGTTGGCGCATGCGGGTTCTGAAATCGTTCGCGTTACGGTGAACAGCGCAGCCGCGGCGAAAGCTGTCCCGGAAATCGTCGATCGTCTGCTGGCATGGGGTGTCGACGTTCCGCTGGTCGGCGACTTTCACTACAACGGCCACCGTCTGTTGCGTGACACGCCAGCCTGTGCCGAGGCGTTGGCGAAATGGCGAGTCAATCCCGGTAATGTCGGGTTTGGAGCGAAACGCGACGCGCAATTCGCTGCGATCGTCGAACTGGCGTGCCGTTTCGACAAACCTCTGCGGATCGGGGTCAATTGGGGCAGTCTCGACCAGTCGGTCTTGGCGCGGCTGATGGACGAAAACGCCCGCCGTAGCGAACCCTGGCCTGCAGACGCGGTGATGCGGGAAGCGCTCGTCACCTCGGCGTTGGAGTCTGCGGCGGAAGCGGAGCGCCTGGGGTTGGCGCCGGACCGGATCGTTTTGTCGGCGAAGGTCTCGAGTGTGCAAGACTTGATCGCGGTCTATCGTGCGTTGGCTGCACGCTGCCGTTATCCGCTCCATCTTGGTTTGACCGAAGCGGGAATGGGCAGCAAAGGGATCGTCGCGAGTACCGCAGCGTTGGCGGTATTGCTGCAAGAGGGGATCGGCGATACGATTCGCGTCTCGCTCACCCCCGCGCCTGGGGAACCGCGCACGCAAGAGGTGGTGGTTGCGCAACAGATCGTGCAGTCCTTGGGTCTGCGGGCGTTTGCCCCGACGGTGACGGCGTGTCCGGGGTGCGGCCGCACGACGTCGACCTTTTTCCAAGAGTTGGCGCAGCGTACCGAAGCGTTTTTGCGCGAGCGCATGCCCGAATGGCGACAGCAGTTCGACGGGGTGGAACAACTGAGCGTTGCGGTGATGGGGTGCGTCGTCAATGGTCCGGGAGAGTCGCGGCAAGCCCATATCGGCATTTCGCTGCCCGGCACCGGTGAGGCCCCAGCAGCGCCCGTTTTCATGGACGGAGAGAAGGTGGCCACGTTGCGCGGCGACCGGATCGCCGAAGAGTTTTTGGCGCTGATCGAGCACTACGTGACCACCCGTTTTGTGGAAAGGATGAGATGAGCCAGAAAGGGATCCGCGGGGTTCGCGGCATGAACGACATCCTGCCGCCTGAGTCGTTCCTCTGGAACGAATTCGAGGCGCTGGTGCACTCGTGGGCAGCTGCCTACGGCTATCGGCCGTTGCGTACGCCGATCGTCGAGCAGACAGCGCTCTTCAAACGGGCGATCGGTGAGGTGACCGACATCGTCGAAAAGGAGATGTACGCCTTCGAGGATGCACTCAACGGCGAGCACCTCACGTTACGGCCGGAGGGAACCGCGGGGTGCGTGCGCGCGGCGATCGAACACAATCTGTTGCACCAGGGGCCGCAGCGCCTGTACTACTGGGGCCCGATGTTTCGCCACGAACGACCGCAAAAAGGGCGCTACCGGCAGTTTCACCAGATCGGTGTGGAGGCGTTGGGTTTTGCCGACCCTGAGATCGACGCCGAATTGATCGTGATGGGGGCGCGGCTGTGGGACGATTTGGGCCTTACCGACGTACGGCTCGAGATCAACTCGTTGGGGGACCCTGAGGAGCGCGCAGCGCATCGGGAAGCGCTCATTGCCTATTTCACCGCCCATCAGGAGGAGCTGGACGAGGATTCGCGCCGTCGGCTCACCCGCAACCCGCTGCGCATTCTCGACAGCAAAAACCCGGCGATGCAGCCGCTCATCGAAGGGGCGCCGCGGTTGTTGGACTATCTGGGGGCGGAGACGCGCGCCCATTTCGACGCGGTGTTGGCGCTAATCGAAGCGGCGGGTATCCCCTACCGGATCAACCCGCGGCTGGTTCGTGGCCTCGACTACTACAACCGTACCGTGTTCGAATGGGTGACGCCAAAGCTCGGCGCCCAGGGTACGATCTGTGCCGGAGGGCGTTACGATGGACTCTTTGCCCAGTTGGGGGGAAAACCCGCCCCTGCAGCCGGGTTTGCGCTTGGGGTCGAGCGGGTGTTGGCGCTCTGGGAAGCGTGTGGGGGGGAACCACCCCGGCCGGAACTCGACGTCTATCTCGTCCACCAAGGCGAAAAAAGTGCGCACGCGGCGTTCCGACTGGCCGAAGCGTTGCGTTCGAGCGGTTTTTCGGTGGTCGTGCATGCGGGCGGGGGCAGCTTCAAGAGCCAGATGAAGCGTGCCGACGCAAGTGGCGCCGAGGTGGCGGTGATCCTGGGCGAATCGGAACTCGCGAGTGAGACGGCCACGGTGAAACCGCTGCGGCGACCGGGCGCACAACGGCAAGTGCCGTGGGCGCAGCTCGAGGAGGTCGTGGCGCAAATCCAATTGGGATCGGAGGAAAGCGATGGCGCTGGTACTCTCGCATGAAGAGCAGGAGCAGGTCGACGCGCTCAAAGCATGGTGGCGGGAAAATGGCCGTTTGCTCATCGCCGCGGTGAGTGCGGCACTCGTTTTTTCGCTCGGTTGGCACGGTTGGCAGTGGTGGCGGAGCGAACAGATCCAGGCGGCGGCGCACGCGTTCGAAGCGATCGACCAAGCCTTGGAAAAGCAGGCGTGGGCCGAGGCGCGCGCGGCGTGGGAGCGCCTCAAAGCCATTCCGTGGGTTGGGAAAACGCAGGCGGCTTTTGCGGCGCTCGCAATCGCCGACCGTGCAGCGGCCGAGCATGCGGCCGCCGAGGCGATTCCCGTGGTGCGCGAGGCGGTGGCACTCGGCAATGCCGACGATGCGGTGCAACCGCTCCTGGCGTTCACGTTGGCGGAACTCCATCTGGCGCAAGGGGATGACGATGCTGCGGCGAAAGCCTTGCCGCAGGCAGTTCCAGCGCCTTATCAGCCACGGCTCTGGGCGCTCAAAGGCGATATCGCGCTTGCGCACGGTCAGGCGCAACAGGCGGTTTCCCATTATGACCAAGCGCTTGCCGAGGTGCGCGGCGACCCCTCGTGGCAGATGGTATTGCGCGCACAACGCGAGCAAGCGGCGATCGTGTCCGATTCCGTTCAGGAGCCTACCCAATGAAACGTTTCGCGCTTCTTCGGCGCTGGGTGGTATGCGCTGCGCTGGGGGTTGGGGTTTCGGGTTGTGCCTCGCTCGATGCGCTCAACCCCTTTGCCGCTTCGGGCCCCAAGCCGGCACCGTTGCCAGAGCTTCGTGACACGCGCTCCCTTCCGGTGCGCTACACCGTGCACCTTTCCGAAGGGGGACAACGCTACCTCACCCCCGCCCCTGTTGCCGACGGAGTGGTCGCCGCGGGGGGGAAAGGGGAAGTGGTCTGGATCGGCGCCGACGGCAAGGAGCAGTGGCGCACCGAGGTAGGCGCGCCGATCCTGGCCGGGGTGGGGAGCGACGCTCGGTTGGCAGCGGTGGTGACCGAGCAGGGGGAGGTAGTCGCGATCAACGTCAGTGACGGCTCCATCCGGTGGCGTCAAGCCGCCGCGCTGCCGGCGGTGACGCCGCCGCTCGTGGGAGAGGGGTTGGTGGTCGTTCGCGCCGCGGACCATCGGCTGCTGGCGTTCGATGCGTTCGATGGCAAACCCCGCTGGCGATATGAGCGGCCGCTGCCGCCGCTTTCGTTGCGGCAGAGTGCGCCGCTCGTTGCGGCCGGTGGCGCGATTTTCGTCGGCTATCCCGGCGGAATCGTCGCAGCGCTCGATCCCAACCGGGGGCAGCCCTTCTTCGAGCTCACGGTTGCGCCGCCCAAAGGGACGACCGAAATCGAACGGCTGACCGATATCGTTGGGGCCGTGGTGCTCGACAGCCAAGAGCTCTGTGCGGCGGCGTACCAAAGCCGCATCGCCTGTTTCGACCTGAAAACGGGGCGGGAGGTGCTCACGAGTGCGATCGCGACGCGAGTCGGGATCGACCGCGACGTGCGTTCCTTGATCACGGTCGACGAGGTCGATCGCATCGTCGCGATCGATCTCTTCAACGGGCAACCGCGCTGGCAAAACGATTCGCTCGTCTACCGACAGCTGACGCGTCCGATGGTCTTTGGCGACGTTGCGCTGGTCGGCGACGCGCAAGGGTATCTCCACGCCGTCGATCTCAGTGACGGGCAGCTCCGCGCCCGCACCCGTATCGGCAGCGGCGCGATCGTCGTGGCTCCGCAGCGCGTTGCCGATGGCGCGGTCGTGGTCCAGAATCAAGACGGCACGGTAGCGGTGCTGGAGCGGACGCGGTGAGCGCGCAGCTGCCCACCCTCGTTTTGGTCGGTCGCCCTAATGTGGGCAAATCGACCCTCTTCAACCGATTGACGCGGTCGCGTGACGCGCTGGTTGCCAACGTTCCCGGTTTGACGCGCGACCGCCGTTATGGCCGCGGCAAAGTGGGCGGGCGTCCCTATCTGGTCGTCGATACGGCGGGTTTCGATCCAACGGCGAAAGAGGGGCTGACCGCCGAAATGGTCCGGCAAGCGGAGCTTGCGATTCGCGAGGCCGACCTCGTGCTCTTCGTCGTCGACGGTCGCGCGGGCTTGACGCCGCACGACGAAGCGATCGCGGACTATCTGCGCGCGCTGGGGGTAGCGGTGCGCGTATTGGTGAACAAAACCGAAGGATTGGACCGCGCGATCGCGCGCGCCGAGTTCTACGCGCTCGGGTTTGGTGAGCCGTTGCCGATTTCGGCGTCGCACGGTGACGGCGTGCGCGAGATGATCCACGAGGTGTTGGCCCCCTTCCCAAAGCCAAAGCCGAACAAAGAGCCGTTGGCCGAAATGCAGAGCGAGGAAACGGGGGACGAAGATGGGATTCGCGTGGCGGTGCTGGGTCGTCCGAACGTCGGGAAATCGACGCTCATCAATGCTCTGTTGGGAGAGAACCGTCTGATCGCGTACGACATGCCGGGAACCACCCGCGACGCGATCGATGTTCCATTCGAACACAACGGTCGCCCCTACACGTTGGTCGATACCGCGGGCGTGCGCAAAAAAGGGCGGGTGACCGACACCATCGAAAAGTTTTCGGTGATCAAGGCGTTGCAAGCGGTAGAGCAGGCCAATGTCGTGATTCTGACGCTCGATGCCACCCAGGAGGTGGGCGAACAGGATGCCCATTTGGGTGGTTTCATTTTGGAGACCGGGCGGGCGCTGGTGATCGCCGTAAACAAATGGGATGCTGCCGACGCCTACCAGCGGCAGCGGACCAAGACGCAGCTTGCGCACAAGCTCGCGTTCCTCTCGTTCGCGCCGGTGGTCTTTCTCTCGGCGAAAACCGGAAAAGGGCTCGACGCGCTGATGCGCGCAGTCGACCAGGCGTTCGCTGCGGCGATGAAAAAACTGCCGACGCCACAACTGACGCGGGTGTTGCAAGAACTGGTGAAGCGTCAGGCACCGCCGCGCCACGGTCTCTTTCGCCCCAAACCGCGCTATGCCCACCAGGGCGGGAGCAATCCGCCGATCATCGTGATCCACGGCAATGCCCTCGAACACCTGCCGAAGTCGTACCTCCGCTACCTGGAGCAAGGGTTCACCGAAGCGTTCGGGTTGAAGGGTACGCCGTTGCGGCTCGAACTGCGCACGAGTCACAACCCATACGCCGAAAAGGGATAGTCGCACCAAGGTGCACCACCCGGTGCACAACTCGCGTACAATATCAGGTTCTGATCACACACCATTAGAGTCGAGAACGATGAGCAACAAAGCCCTCCAACTGCAAGACCCTTTCCTCAACCTGCTGCGCCGTGAGCGCGTGCCGGTTTCCATTTACCTCGTCAACGGGATCAAATTGCAAGGTCAGATCGAGTCGTTCGATCAGTACGTGGTGCTCCTCAAGAACACCGTGACTCAAATGGTCTATAAACACGCGATCTCGACGGTCGTGCCGTCGCGCCCGGTGACCTTGCGCGAAGTTCACGGGGAAAGCGAAGAAGCCTGATGTTCGAACGCCCGCGTTTCGGCGAGCGGGCCTGGCTCGTCCAAATCGATTTCGGCGAAGGGCGCGTTGCCGAGCGGCTGGAAGAGTTGCGCCAGCTCGCCGTGAGTGCCGGCGCGGAAATCGTCGGCGCACTGACCGTGCGTCGCGCCAAACCCGATCCCGCCACCTTCCTCGGTTCGGGTAAAGTCACCGAATTGGCTGCGCTGGTGCGCGAACACGGGGCCGATCTCGTCGTCTTCAACCATGCGCTCTCGCCGGCGCAACAGCGCAATCTCGAGCAAGCGCTCGCGTGCCGGGTGGTCGATCGCAATACCTTGATCCTGGACATTTTCGCGTTGCGCGCCAAAAGCGCCGAGGGGAAACTGCAAGTCGAGCTCGCGCAACTCGAATACGTCAGCACGCGGCTCGTGCGCGGTTGGACCCACTTGGAGCGGCAACGTGGGGGGATCGGCTTGCGCGGCCCCGGCGAAACGCAGCTCGAAACCGACCGGCGGTTGATCGGGATGCGGGTAAAGCGCCTCAAAGCGCAATTGCAACGGCTGCAAACCCAGCGGGCGACCCGCCGGCGTGCGCGACAACGGTATGGTGTGCCGCAGGTGTCGCTCGTCGGCTACACCAACGCAGGCAAATCGACCCTCTTCAACGCGCTCACCAAAGCGCAAACGTATGCGGCAAACCAGCTCTTTGCGACGCTCGACACCACCTCGCGGCGGATCTGGCTCCCGCAAACGGGCAACGTAGTGCTTTCCGACACCGTGGGCTTCATCCGCGATTTGCCGCACGACCTCGTTGCCGCGTTTCACGCAACGCTCGAAGAGGTGAAGGAGGCCGACCTGCTGCTGGTGGTGAGCGATCTCGCCAGCCCCGACGCCGACGCGCAGCGCCTGGCGGTGACCGAGACGCTGCGGCAGATCGGTGCTGAGTCGGTTCCGATCTTGGAGGTGGGGAACAAAATCGATCTCCTCGATCAAAGCCCAGAAGGGGTGCGCGACGGCTGTGGTACGATTCGGCGCGTCACCGTGAGTGCGGCAACGGGCGCTGGGCTCGACCTGCTGCGCGCCGCGATCGACGAGCGGTTGCAGAGCGTCGCCGCTCCTTTGTCCGGTGAAAACAGCGCCGAGACGACCCCCGCATCGACACAGGATCACGCCGAACCATTCTGGGAACCGCTTGAGAGGGAAGCAACACCATGTCCTTGAACGATCCGCGCTGGGGCGATGACGATCCGCGGCAACGCCCCGAAGACGCATCGCACGGGCCGCAACAGCGCCCCTCTGGGCAACGACCCGATGACGGACCGCCCGACCTCGACGAAGTGTGGCGCGAGTTCAACGAACGTCTGAACGCGTTGTTCGGAGGCAAAGGGGGCGGTCGTCGTCCGCGCGGCCCCCTGCCCGGCGGTAGTGGCGGCGATCCGCGCCGAGTCGTTCTGTTCATCGGTTTGCTCGCGGTTGCGGCGCTCGCGCTATGGCTCGCTTCCGGTTTTTACAAAGTGGAAGCAAACGAGCGCGCCGTAGTATTGCGCTTCGGAAAATATTTCGAAACCACCGAGCCTGGGTTGCGCTGGCGGTTGCCGTGGCCGATCGAATCGCACCAACTGGTCGATTTCACCGGAGTGCGCACCGTCGAAGTCGGTTATCGGGGAAGTGAACGCAACAAAAATCTGCGCGAAGCGTTGATGCTCACCGACGACGAAAATATCGTCACGATCTTCTTCGCGGTGCAGTACCGCTTGAAATCGCCTGAAGACTACCTCTTCCGCGACCGGGCGCCGGACGAGACCGTGAAACAGGTTGCTGAAAGCGCGATGCGCGAGATCGTCGGGAAGAGCAAGATGGACTTCGTCCTCTACGAAGGGCGGGAAGAGATCGCGGTGCGCACCCAAGCGTTGATGCAACAGATGCTCGACCGCTATCAAACCGGAATTCAAATCGTGCGGGTGACGTTGCAAAACGCACAACCGCCCGAGCAGGTGCAAGCCGCGTTCGACGACGCGGTGAAGGCGGGGCAAGACCGTGAACGGTTGCGCAACGAAGGCGAAGCGTACGCCAACGCCGTGATTCCGCGCGCCCGCGGGACGGCGTCGCGGATGATCGAAGAGGCGCAGGCCTATAAATCGCGCGTGATCGCGCAAGCCGAAGGGGACACGCAGCGCTTCTTGAGCCTCTATGAGCAGTACCGGCAGGCACCGGCGCTCACCCGCGAGCGGCTCTACCTCGAGACGATGCAACAGGTCTTTACCCACACGAGCAAAGTGCTGGTCGATGTCGAATCGTCCAACAACCTGTTGATGTTGCCGCTTGCGGAGATCCTGGGACAGCAGCGCGGTGCGGGCAGAGCCGAACCCACCAGCGACGCCAGTCAATCTCCTGAGGATCTGTTGCGTGACGCCGTCTCAGGTGCGGTTTCGCCCCAAAGCAGCGGCGTCGCGTCCCCCTCGACGGGTTTGCTCGACCGCGCCCGAGACGCGGTCCGAACCTTGACGCGTGACCGGGAGAGCCGCCCATGAACCCAAGAGCCACGCTTTTGATTGGAGTGACGCTGATCGTTGCGGTATTGGCGTCGATGAGCCTCTTCGTGGTCGACGAGCGCCGTTATGCGATCGTGACGCAATTCGGTGAAGTGCGGCAGGTGATCGATCAACCCGGGCTCCATTTCAAGATGCCGCTGATCCAAAATGTCCGTTTTTTCGACAAGCGGCTTTTGACGATCGATACGCCCGATCCGGAGCGCTTTATCACCTCGGAGAAGAAAAACGTGTTGGTCGACCATTTCGTCAAATGGCGGATCGTCGACCCGAAGCAGTATTTCATTTCGCTGGCGGGTGATGAGCTACGAGCGCGCACCCGCATCATGCAAACGGTAAACGCCACGTTGCGTGAAGAGTTCGGTCTGCGCACCGTTCATGACGTCGTCTCTGGAGAACGGGACCGGGTGATGGAGGAGGTGCGGCAAAAAACCGACAAGGATGCGCGCACCTTTGGGGTTGCAATCGTCGATGTCCGGCTCAAACGCGTCGACTTGCCGGTAGAGGTTTCCGAATCGGTCTATCGCCGCATGGAGGCCGAACGCAAACGGGTGGCGAACAACCTGCGCTCCGAAGGGGCGGCGGATGCCGAACGGATCCGCGCCGAAGCCGACCGCGAACGTGAGGTGATCATCGCAAAGGCGTACCGCGAAGCACAGAAGATTCGTGGTGAGGGGGACGCCGAAGCGGCAAGGATTTTCAACGAGGCGTTTGGACGCGACCCTGAATTCTTCCGCTTCTACAGAAGCCTCGAAGCGTACCGCGCGAGCTTTGCCCGCCGCGACGACGTGCTCGTGCTCGATGCCACGAGCGAATTCTTCCGCCATTTCCGCGGCGACGCTGCAGCGACCGAGGGGGCGCGATGACGCTGTGGACGGTGCCCGACCACTTCCGCGACGAATTACCGCCTGCGGCGGAGCGGCTCGAGACGTTGCGGCGGCAATGGCTCGACCGGCTGCGGGGGCACGGTTATCAGTTGGTCGCGCCGCCCCTCATCGAGTATCTGGACGCGCTCACCGTCGGTTCCGGGCGGGACCTTGCGGAACGGACCTTTCAGGTGGTCGATCCGCTCACCGGCAAGCCGGTGGCGGTGCGTCCCGACATGACCCCGCAGATTGCGCGGATCGACGCCCATCTGTTGAACCGCAGCGGCGTAACCCGCCTGTGCTATGCTGGGCCGGTTGCCCACGCGCGCCCTGCCAACCTCTTTGCGGTGCGTGAACCGTGGCAGTTGGGCGCCGAGCTCTATGGGCACTCGGGCGTCGAAGCCGACTGCGAAGTGGCGCGTCTTCTGTTGTGTCTCTTGGCGGAAGCGGGGCTTGAGGCGGTGCGCCTCGAGTGTGCGCACATGGCGATCTTCCGGGTGCTCACGCGGGGTTGGTGCGAAGCCGATGCGGAGACGCTCTTCACCCTGTTGCGCGCGAAAGATCGCGCCGATCTGCAACGTTTCCTCGCGGGACGGGAACTGCCTGCCGAGGTACGGGCAGCACTGCTCTGGCTGCCACACGCCTACGGTGGTGAGGAGGTCTTGGCCGAGGCGCGCCGCCGCTTGCCCGATTGGCCCGAGATCGCCGCGGCGCTCACGCAACTCACCGCGCTCGCTAAGGCGCTTGCAGCGGAAGGAGCTGCGGTGGGGTTCGATCTGGCCGATTTGCGCGGCTACCACTACCACACGGGCGTGATGTTCGCTGCATTCGCACCGGGAAGCGCCGCTGCGGTGGCGTTGGGTGGGCGCTACGACGGCATGGGCGCTGCGTTCGGACGGGCGCGGCCTGCTACCGGCTTTTCGATCGACTTGCGTGCGGTGGTGACGCTCTTACCGCTTTCTCCGCTCCCCGGCGCGATCCTTGCACCCGCGTTGGGTGCGGACGCCCCGGCAAAGCAGCGCACCGCGCTTGTCGAGCGGGTCGCTGCGCTGCGCGCAGCGGGAGAGGTGGTGGTCGACGAATTGCCTGGACACCCCCGCGAAAGTTGGTTTGAGGCGGGGTGCACGCGCCAGCTGGTTTGGGAAAGAGGCGCCTGGCACGTGGTGCCTTTTGCGGAATGAATCGAGTCGAGGAGTAGGGAGCGGTAGCGATGGCCAAAAACGTGGTCGTGGTGGGAACGCAGTGGGGCGATGAAGGGAAAGGGAAAATCGTCGACTGGCTCACCGATTCCGCACACGGGGTCGTTCGGTTCCAAGGCGGTCACAACGCCGGACATACGTTGGTGATCGGCGACCAGACCTTCAAGCTCAATCTGGTTCCTTCCGGGATCGTTCGTCCCAACGTGGCCTGTTTCATCGGCAACGGCGTGGTGCTGGACATCCACCACCTCTGCGAAGAGATTGCGACGCTCGAAGCGGGGGGGATCGAGGTGCGTTCCCGCCTCAAGGTGAGCCCCGGCTGTCCGCTGATCCTGCCTTATCACGTGGCGCTCGACCGCGCACGGGAAGCGGCGCGCACCGGTAACAGTAAGATCGGCACCACTGGGAAAGGGATCGGCCCGGCTTATGAGGACAAGGTGGCGCGGCGCGCGGTGCGTGTCTATGACCTCTTCGACCCGGTGCGGCTGCGCGATCGAATCGAAGCCAACCTGGCGTTGGTGAACCATCTGCTCACCACGGTGCTCGACGCCGAACCGGTGACGCTCGAATCGTTCTGGGAGCAACTCCTTGCCGACGCCGAAACGGTCAAGCCGTTGGTCGCCGACGTCTCTGCGGAACTCTACCGCATCAACAAAGCGGGCGGAAACCTGCTCTTCGAAGGGGCGCAAGGCACGCTCCTCGATATCGACCACGGAACCTATCCGTTCGTGACGTCGAGCAACTGTGTCGCGGGTGCCGCAGCAGCGGGCGCCGGGGTCGGTCCGGGGCGGTTGCACTATGTGCTCGGAATCACCAAAGCCTACTGTACGCGTGTCGGGGGTGGCCCATTCCCGACCGAGCTCGACATCGAAACCGAAGGGACGCCGGGTTGGCAGATGTCGACCAAAGGGCGTGAATTCGGCACCGTCACCGGGCGTAAACGGCGCTGCGGTTGGCTCGACCTCGCGGCGCTCAAGCGTTCGCTCATCATCAACGGGGTCACGGGACTCTGCATCACGAAACTCGACGTGCTCGACGGGCTCAAGGAGCTCAAACTCTGTGTCGGGTACGAAATCGACGGCAAGCGCGTCGATCTGCTGCCGATGGGGGCCGACGAAGTGGCCCGGTGCCGACCCATTTACGAGTCCTGGTCGGGGTGGCAGGCGAGCACCTACGGCGCGAAGCGGTGGGAGGAGCTGCCCGCAGCGGCGCGCGCCTATCTGCACCGCATCGAAGAGTTCTGTGAGGTGCCGATCGACGTGATCTCCACCGGCCCCGAACGGAGCGAGACGATCCTGCGTCAGCACCCGTTCGGCGCCTAGGTAAGCGGGGAGCGCTTACCTCACGGGTGCGCAAGCGCCCGGCCGCCGATCGTAGCAAAAGAGCGGGAAAGCGGCTTTGGCCCAGGTCAACGTTGGTGCGCTTGGGCCATCGCGGCGATCTGTGCCGTGCGCACCGTCTCCCAGTAGCGTTGCGCCAAACGTTGCCAGGTGGTGCGGTCGTTTGCAGCGAGCAACCGGTCGATCGTCTGCTCGGTGGTTTCACCCGGTTGCGCTTCAGGAGCGAAGAACGCGGCCACTGGTGAGAGGTCCACTCCGTTTTCGCGCTGCCAGCGCCAGTAGTGGGCGAAGAGTTCGATCAAGCGGGGGGTCTCCCAAAAACGACTCGCTGCTTCTTCGGCAGCGAAGAGCTCCTGCGCGAGGCGCTTTACTCGTTCGTTGTAATCGGCGGGGAGCCCGCGGTGGTTCACCAAGAGTTGTTCGGCCATCGGTTCGCCCCAGGCGCGATGGAAGCGGCACATCCCGGCGTTGTCGGAGATGAGCTCGCCGATCATCCGTGCGACGTTCCATTGCCCGAGCGCTTCCGGCGAGAGGAGGTCGTGGCCGTAGAAGACATAGTACTTGCCCATGATCGGCATGGGGCTGAACATCCCCGGTACGAAATATTGGTTGGGGACGAGCGCCCCCCGTTCGCCGTGGGCAAGGTAGACGGCGCGGTCGCCAGGCCGTGTCTGCGGGTAGCGGGCGTTGAGGGTCTGTGCTGCAACGCGAACCCCTTCGCGCAGCGGGGCGGCGCGCTCGTCCCAGAGGATTGCGGCGATCGCGCGCAGCGCGTAGTCGGCGTTCGCGGCACTGTCGGCGACGAGGTCGAATTGCTCGGGGTTAGCGGTGAAGCCGCGAAAGCGTAGTTCGTGGGCGGGCGGTAGCCCCAGATCCGTGGGGTCAAAGTCCCCGGCGGAGATCGCCTCGAAGAGCCAGCCGAGGGTGCCGCCGAGCTGGATCGCGTCGAATCCCATCGCGTCGGCGAAGTCGTTGACCCGTTCGGCGGCGCGCTGGTCGAAGATCCCGATCTGCGGGCCCAGCGTATGGTACGGCTCGTAATCCTTTTTGTGCGGTCCGTTCATCTTTTTGCATGCGACCGAGCAGGGTTCGCCGCAGTGTTCGAACTGCTTGTTCGCGATGGTCTCTTCTTGGAACTGTTTCCAGTAGTGGCCGCGGACGAACCGTTCCATCTGCGCCAGACGCTCTGGTTTGGGGGCGAAAACGCTCTGGTAGTGGAACGAGAGGATCTTGTCGCCCATCGCCGCGTAGTTCGAACCGAAGGTGCCGCCGGTCCCCGTCTTGGGGTCGAACGAGTATTTTACGGTGGTGCGCTGCTCGACTTTGACGTAGCGATCGCCAAATCGTGCTTCGAAATCGGGGTCGTATGCTTTCGTCGACTCTTTCGCAGGCTCCCATGCGCCGCCCACGAGAAGCGCCGCGACGTGGAAATCGCGGAACAAAGTCGAGCCCATCCCACCGCGGCCGCAGAATTCGGAGACCCAGGTGATCGCTCCTTTCTCGACCGGGTTCGAGACGATCGTTCCCTCCCAAGTGACCGCCGCTGCCGGGCCGACTGCGAGCGCCCGCACCTGTTTCGACGGAAATGCCGCGCCGAAGCGGTCGAGCATCGCTTGTTGAACCGCAAGCGCACCGCTGAGCTGGGCGCCGTCGCTGGCGCGCCGGTAGCCGACCCGCCAGAGTGTCTCGAGATCGGGGATGGGTTCCAGAGTAACGGTAGGGGCGTTGCCGTCGTGACGCAAGATCAGCACCGACGGTTGCGCCGCGCGTCCGACGAGCGTCACCCAGGGGATGCCGAAATGTTTGAAGGTGTACGCGACGCCGCCAGCGGAGGAGAGATAGAAACTCTCCCATTGGTGGCTGTAGCCGCAGACGAAAAGGCGGCGTGTCCCGGCCAACGGCGAATCGGCAAGCCGCCCGATGCCGAACGTAAAGGCGTCGCGCCCATACTGTTGGTAGATGCGCCAACCGTATTCGATCGGTCCGGTGATCGTTTCGGCGGTGCGTTCAGTCAGCATCGTACTGCCATCGTTGAGCGCAATGGTGAGGCTCTGCGCAGGGAGCCAGGCAGACGTTCGAAGCAACGTTAGGGGTTGGGGGGCGTTCATTGCGGTTCCTCAACTGGGGTTTTCTTCCATCATCTATAATGATATGCTGAAATGACGCTTCTGTCTTTGCGCGAGATCAAAGAGTAGGTCGGTAAGCGTAAGTGTGCCAGCTGCTGTTGTTTTTGTTGATGGTTTTTTGTTATAATCTTCTTCTACGCCGTTGTAGCTCAGCTGGTAGAGCAACTGATTCGTAATCAGTAGGTCGGCGGTTCGAGTCCGCCCAACGGCACCATAGCACAGACTATGGGGTGCGGAGAGGTACCGAAGTGGTCATAACGGCGCCGACTCGAAATCGGATGGTCGGGTAAAACCGGCACGCGGGTTCGAATCCCGCCCTCTCCGCCAATCTTTCCGCTTGCCGATTGCGACGAGCAATGCAAAAGCTCCTTTTCTGGCTGGGCGTTGCGCTCATTCTGCTTGCGCTCCTATATCCGTGGCTGAGTAAATTGCCCTTCGGGCGTTTGCCGGGGGATATCGTAGTCGAGAAGGAGCATTTCACCTTCTACTTTCCGATCACTACGAGCATCGTGGTGTCGCTCCTCCTTTCGCTCCTCTTCTGGTGGTGGCGCAAGTAAATGCGGGTTAGAATCGCGGGCGTTTCGGGTTACGGCAGTTCGTGATGCGCCTCTTTTCTTCTTTGTACGCGCGCGTGATGCAGTGGGTGCGCCACCGCCGTGCGCCTTGGTTCCTCGCTTTGCTCTCCTTTGCCGAATCGTCTTTCTTCCCCATCCCTCCGGACGTGATGCTCGCGCCGATGGCGATGGCGCAGCCGCAGCGGGCGTGGTGCTTGGCACTGTTGACAACGGTGACCTCGGTATTGGGCGGATTGTTCGGCTACGCGATCGGGTGGGGGGCATTTGGCTTGATCGAGCCGTGGCTGCAAACCTCTCGCTATTGGGAGGCGTATCAGACGGCACACCGCTGGTTCGCGGAGTGGGGCGTCTGGGCGGTCTTCATCGCAGGGTTTTCGCCGATTCCTTATAAAGTTTTTACGATCGCCGCCGGGGTGCTGCAGATGGCGCTCATGCCGTTCACGATCGCGTCGTTCGTGGGCCGCGGGGCGCGCTTTTTCCTCGTTGCCGGGCTCATGGCGTGGGGCGGTCCCCGTTTGGAGGCGACGCTGCACCGTTGGGTCGACCGCATCGGCTGGGCAATGGTCGGGTTGGTCGCCGTCGGTCTCGGGTGGTGGTATTGGACGAAGGGGTGACCTGGGTCGGGAGGGTGCCTTGCCTCCGTTCCCGGTGAGGCTTGGTGTGCGGGGGTGACACTGCGGCGCGGTGGATCTTTGCCACCTATTGGCCTCGTAAGAAGAGGGCGTCCAGTGCGGCGAGCGGCAGTTCGATCCAAGTGGGGCGCCCGTGGTTGCACTGGCCGCCCCGTTCGGTCGCTTCCAGATCGCGCAACAGCGCATTCATCTCGTCATGTGTGAGCGCGCGGTTTGCTCGCACTGCGCCATGACAGGCTACGCGAGCAAGGAGCGCGTCCCGCCGCGCGGTGACCGCGTTGCTGGTGGGGGCATCGCGCAAGGTTTCGAGGAGTTCGGCAACGAGCGCGGGGATTTCCCGCGGCGCGACGAATGGCGGATGGGTGCGCACGGCGATCGTCTCGGTATCGAGCAGCGATGCTTCGAGCCCCAGCTGTGCCAACGTGACGCGGTGTTCGGTGAAGGTGGCGAGCGCCGCGCCGTTCAGCCGAACGGGGACGGGGTGCAGGAGCGGTTGCGCGGGTAATCCCGTTTCGTCGTAGTGACGTTTCAGCCGTTCGTAGAGGATGCGTTCGTGTGCGGCGTGCATATCGACGAGCACGAGCCCGCGGCGGTTTTGCGCCAAAATGTAGATGCCATGCAGTTGCGCAAGCGCGTAACCCAGCGGGGGCTCCGTCGCAGACGGTTCGACGGGGGGCGGTGAGGGGGCTTCCACCTCAGGCGCCGCGTGCTCGTGCGCAGGGGCGAGCGGGGGAAGCGCGCCGGGCGGAGTCGTGGGTGCGGGGGTGGCGGTTTCCGATCGCGCGGTGTTTGCGTCTACAAAGGCGTGCGCGGCAAAAGCCAGGTAGCGGGCGTTGGCGCTGTCGCGCACGGTCGATGTGCCAAACGGCAGCCGTTGCTGGGCGGCCGGGGACGAAACGATGGCGCGGGTCGCGGGCGCTGTTACGCGCTCCGTAGCAAGCGGAGGTTGCGTTTTACCAGCAGCTTCGGTGGCCTCGGTGCCGAGTGGCTGCGGGAATACCACCGTTGGTGCCAGCGCTTGCGCAATCGCACCGTTTACCAAGCGGAAGATGGCGTTGGGGTCGCGAAAGCGCACTTCGCTTTTTGCCGGATGGACATTGACGTCGACGAGTTCGGGCGCGACGGTGAGAAAGAGCACGTAGCTCGGTTGGCGGTGGCCGTGCAAGAGATCGTGGTAGGCTTGGCGCACGGCTTGGGCGAGCAGCCGGTCGCGAACCGCTCGACCATTCACGAAGAGGTATTGAAGCGCCTGGCGCGCGCTTTCCCGGGCGAAGCGGGGCTCGATCACCCAACCCAGGAGTTGCGCGGCGGGGGTTTCGGCGTGTGCCAAGCGCCATTCGGCGGGATCGGTCTGAAAAAGCGCCACAAAGCGGGCCTCTGCCGATTGGGGCGCAAGCCGCCACACCAGTTTGTCGTTGTGGGTGAGGTGCCAAGTCACCTGCGGGTGCGCAAGTGCCAGCCGTCGCGCGGCTTCGATCGCGTGGTGCGCTTCGGTCTGCGGCGTTTTCAAAAATTTGCGCCGCGCGGGGACCGTATCGAAGAGGGCGCGGCAGTCTACCTCGGTGCCGGGGGCCATCGCATACGGCGTGAGCTCGCCACTGCGGGCGTCGAGCTTCATGCCGTGCGGCGCTTCGCGGGGGCGGGACGCGATCGTGAGGTGGGTGACCGCTGCGATCGCCGCAAGCGCTTCGCCGCGAAACCCTTTGGTGGTGACGCGGAGAAGCGCCTCGAGCGAATCGATCTTGCTCGTAGCGTGGCGCGCTATCGCAAGGGGTAATTCCGAGGCTGGGATCCCACAGCCGTCGTCACGGACGCAGACCCGTTCGATCCCGCCCGCTTCGAGGTGGATCGCGATTTCGGTGGCGCCGGCGTCCAAGCTGTTTTCGGCGAGCTCTTTGACGATCGACGCGGGCCGCTCGACCACTTCGCCAGCGGCGATCTGGTTGATGAGCGTGTCGGGCAGAAGCTGGATCGGCATCGTTCGATTGTACGACAGGTGTACAATCGCGCGAACCACAGACGAAGAGGCGTAGCGATGGGTGCAGCGAAACGGTTGGTGATCTTGATTTCGGGACGGGGAAGCAACATGGAGGCGATCGTGCGGGCGCAGATTCCCGGTGCGACGGTTGCTGCGGTGATCAGCAACCGCCCCGACGCGGCGGGGTTGCGGTTTGCGCGCCAGCATGGCATCACCACCGAGGTGGTCGATCACAAGGCGTTCCCGACGCGCGACGCGTTCGATGCGGCGCTTGCTGAGCGCATCGACCACTATCGGCCCGATCTGGTGGTGCTCGCGGGGTTCATGCGCATTTTGGGCGAAGCGTTCGTTCGCCGCTACGAAGGGCGAATGATGAATATCCACCCGTCGCTCCTTCCTGCGTTTCCCGGCTTGCACACCCACGAGCGCGCGATTGCCGAAGGGTGTCGGGTGCATGGCGCAACGGTCCATTTCGTCACGCCGGCGCTCGATCATGGCCCGATCATCGTTCAAGCGGCGGTGCCGGTGTTGCCCGAGGATACGCCAGAGACGCTCGCCGCACGGGTGTTGCGCGAAGAGCACCGTATCTATCCGCAAGCGATCTGCTGGTTCGTCGAAGGGCGGATCTCGCTGACCCCGGAGGGACGGGTGATCGTGGCGGATGCCCGTTTCCCGGACGTCGCGGTGCACGTGCCGGCAACGGAAAAGCGCAAGGAAGCGACGGAATGAGGCGCGCGCTACTTGGGTGTGGCCACTGGGCGGTGGGGTTGGTGATCGGACTCTGGGCAGCGGTCGCGTTCGGCAATGCGGCTCGCGCGACGTTCGTCCTGCCCAGTGAGGGGCACGCCCAGTACACGGTCCAAAAAGGAGGGGTGCCCTTGGGAGTGGCGCGATTGGAATGGCAGGTTGCGCCGGATGGGCGCTATCGCATCGTTCTCGCGTCCCAAACCACCGGGTTGGCCGGGTTGCTGAGCCACTATGCGGAGACCCGTATCAGCGAAGGGCGTGTGGTGTCTGGGTGGTGGGTGCCCGAGCGCTCTGTGCGTCAACGGCCAGGAAAGGACGATGAGGTGATCGCGCGCGCTGAGGAGACCGTGGTGGTGACGCGCAAAGGCCAGACGCTACGCTACCCGGCGCCCCCAACTGCGCAGGATTTTCTAAGCCTCCTCTTTTCGATGCCATCACGCGCTGCGGCGGGAAAAGGCGATGGCGAGACGGTGTTACTCGGCGCAAAGCGCGGCAAAGCAATCACTTTCCTGAGAGCCGCCACCGAAGCGGTGACGTTGCCGGACGGACAAACGGTTTTGGGGTTGGTCTTTCACGCGGAGACGCAGAAAAAGGATTGGCAGGTGACCGCCGAGTGGCAGGTTGCACCGATCGTTCGTTTGGTGCGCCTCGAAGTAAATGGGGAAGAGGGTGATTTTGTCTACGAACTTGCGCGCTGAATGGCACCCGCAACGGGTGCAGGCGGTGGTTCAGGCGTTATCGGAAGCGCTCACGTTCGCCGCGCCGGCAGACAAGGTGCTGTCGGCGTTTCTGCGCGCCTGGCCCCAGTTGGGGCAGCGCGACCGCGCCTGGGTTGCCGAAACCTATTACGGTGTGATTCGCCACTATCGTCGCCTCACCCTCTGGGCCGAGAGTACCGCGCCGCGCCATCTCCTGCTGGCATGGTTGGTGGTGGGGCGGGGCTTTTCGGTGGCGCAGCTGACCCCCTTCATCCGGCGGGAAGAGGCGGAATGGCTCGCGCACCGCAAAGCGGCGATCGCAAACTATTCGTGGCGTGACGCCGAACGGTTGAGCGTGCCCGATTGGTTGTGGGTGCGGCTCGTCGCCGCGTACGGGGGCGACGAAGCGCAACGCATCGCAGCGAGCATGCTTTGCGCAGCGCCACTCGATCTGCGGGTAAACACCCTCAAAGCGAAGCGCAGCGAGGTGTTGGCGGCGTTTACCGCCGAGGGGCTCGAGGCGCAACCGACACCATGGTCGCCGTGGGGGATACGCCTTAGCGAAAAAGTGGCGCTCAACCGACACCCCTTCTACCGCGAGGGTGTCGTCGAAGTGCAGGACGAAGGGAGCCAATTGGTTGCTCGGTTGGTCGCCCCCAAACGGCGACAGACGGTGGTCGATTTCTGCGC
The DNA here is from genome assembly GCF_019049855.1 of Hydrogenophilus thiooxidans. GTDB lineage: Bacteria > Pseudomonadota > Gammaproteobacteria > Burkholderiales > Rhodocyclaceae > Hydrogenophilus > Hydrogenophilus thiooxidans. The sequence goes on from NZ_JAHLSY010000005.1 coordinate 42,676, forward strand.
GGGCGCCGGCGGCAAGGCGCTGGCGTTGGCGGCGCTCATGGCCAATAGCGGCCAGATTTTCGCGTGCGATGCGATCGCAAAGCGCCTCGCCGGTTTGCATCCCCGTTTGGCGCGTGCGGGCGCAACCAACGTCCAGCCGATGGCGATCGCCGATGAACACGACCCCAAGCTCGCCCATCTGAGCGGAAAAGCCGACCGCGTATTGGTCGATGTCCCGTGCTCCGGGATCGGGACGCTACGCCGTAACCCCGATTTCAAATGGCGCCAGACGGAAGCAACGGTAGCGGCGCTTTCCGCGCAACAAGGGAGCATCCTCGCGTCGGCGGGCCGGTTGGTGAAACCAGGAGGCCGACTGGTTTATGTCACCTGTAGTATCTTGCCCGAAGAGAACGACTGCGTGGTGCAGCAGTTTCTCGCCGCGCACCCAGAGTTTGCGCCACTACCCTGGAATGAATTGACTGCCGATTGGCAGCACGGTACGCACGGCACCCCGTTTGTCAATGGCCCGTTACCAACGGATGGTGTGCCCGAGGCGGTGCGGCTTTTTCCTCATGTTCATGGGTGTGACGGCTTTTTCGCGGTGGTGCTCGAGCGACGTTCCGTCTAGAATAGACAAGGTTTCGAGCCATTTTTGTTGACACACAGAGGAGTAGTGTGATGAGTGAGGCTTTTACCGCATTGATGATTCGGGAAAACCCGGAAGGGGGCGTGCGCGCCGCGTTGGAATCGGTTCCGTTCTCAGAGCTCGACCCCGGTGAAGTGCTCATTCGCGTCCACTATTCGAGCATCAACTACAAGGATGCGTTGGCGGCAACGGGGAAAGGCAAGATCATTCGGCGTTTTCCCTGCATTGGCGGGATCGATCTCGCGGGAACGGTGGTCGAGTCGAGCGACGACCGTTTTCGGCCTGGGGAGGCGGTGATCGCCACGAGCTACGACATCGGGGTTTCGCACCACGGCGGATATGCCGAATATGCCCGGATTCCCGCGAAGTGGATCGTGCCGTTGCCGGCGGGTCTCGATCTGTTCGAAGCGATGGCGTTGGGGACTGCGGGCTATACCGCAGCGTTGGCGGTGGAACGGATGGAACACGAAGGGTTGAAGCCGGAGGCGGGGCCCGTGGTGGTGAGCGGCGCGTCGGGTGGCGTCGGGATGTTGGTGATCCAGATGCTGGCGGGCCGAGGGTATCACGTGGTGGCGCTCACGGGCAAACCGGAAGAGGCCGAGCAATTGAAAACGCTGGGGGCAGCGGAAATTCTCGACCGCAACGCGATCGATTTCGCTGCGACGCGGCCGCTTGAAAAAAGCCGCTGGGCAGGGGCAGTCGACAACGTCGGTGGTCCGATCCTCCACTGGATGTTGGCGACGATGAAACAGGCGGGAACGGTGGCGTCGATCGGTAACGCCGCGTCGCCGAAGCTCGAAACCACGGTCTTTCCGTTCATTTTGCGTGGCGTGAGTCTGCTCGGGGTCGACTCGGCCTACACCGACTTTCCGTTGCGTGGCAAAGTGTGGGAGCGGTTGGCCACCGACCTCAAACCGCAACACCTCAAAGCGATCACCCGAGAAGTGCCGCTTACGGCGCTACCGGCGATCTTCGACGAGTTCATCGCCGGCAAGGCTAAAGGGCGCACGGTGGTTCGTATCGGTGATAAATGATGCATAATTATGGCTAGTCTTGTTGTGCGTTTGAGGGAGGGAAGCCATGGGGGTATACGAAGCGTTCTACCGCCGTTCGATCGAGGAACGTGACGCTTTTTGGGCGGAGGAGGCAAAGCGGATCTACTGGCACAAAGCGCCAGAGGTGATCTGCGACGATTCGCGGCTGCCGTTCGTCAAATGGTTCAAAGGGGGGGAGACCAACCTCTGCTACAACGCGGTCGACCGCCACGCCGCAGAGCGCCCGAACGACACCGCACTGATCTACGTTTCCACGGAAACGAACGAAGAGAAGCGCTACACCTTTGCGGAACTCCAGCGCGAGGTGGAGCGCATGGCTGCGCTCTACCTCAACCTGGGCGTTCAGAAAGGGGATCGGGTGCTCATCTACATGCCGATGATTCCCGAAGCGGCGTTTGCGATGCTGGCGGCGGTACGCATCGGTGCGATCCATTCGGTGGTCTTCGGCGGCTTTGCGTCGGCGTCGCTCGCTACCCGCATCGACGACGCGCAACCGAAGATCATGGTGACGGCTGATGCGGGGATGCGCAACGGCAAAGTGGTCCCCTATAAGCACCTGGTGGATGAAGCGTGTGCGTTGGCAAAAACACCACCTGAAAAAGTCATCATCGTCGACCGTGGGCTCGACAAGGGGTTTCCGCGGGTCGAAGGGCGAGACCTCGATTACGCGACCCTGCGCGCGCAGCACCTCGATGCTGCAGTTTCCGTGACGTGGGTCGAGTCTACCCATCCAAGCTACATCCTCTACACCTCGGGGACCACCGGCAAACCCAAAGGGGTGCAGCGCGACACGGGCGGGTACGCGGTGGCGCTCGCGGCGTCGATGGACTACATTTTCTGCGGCAAGGCCGGCGAAACGATGTTTGCCACTTCCGACATCGGCTGGGTGGTCGGCCACAGCTACATCATCTACGGGCCGCTTCTGGCGGGCATGGCGACGATCCTCTACGAAGGAACACCGCTGCGCCCCGATCCGGGCATCTGGTGGCGAATGGTCGAGCAATACCGCGTTGCTGTGATGTTCTCCGCGCCCACCGCGATCCGGGTGCTCAAGAAGCAGGATCCGAAGTATCTAAAGAGTGCCGATCTTTCCAGCCTCAAGCATCTCTTTCTTGCGGGTGAGCCGCTCGATGAGACCACCCATAAGTGGATCCACGAAGCGTTGGGCAAACCGGTGATCGACAACTACTGGCAAACCGAAACCGGTTGGCCAATGCTTGCGATCTGCCGCGGCATCGAAGAGAAACCGATCAAATACGGCTCTCCTGGGTTCCCGGTCTATGGGTACAACCTCAAAATCTTCCGCGAGGATGGTACCGAGTGTGGTCCCAACGAGAAAGGGATCGTCGGCATCTTGCCGCCGCTGCCCCCGGGGTGCCTGAGTTCGGTGTGGGGAGATGATGCGCGCTTCATCAGCTCCTACTTCAGCCTCTTCAAAGAGCCGCTCGTTTATTCTTCCGCCGACTGGGGGATCAAGGACGAAGCGGGTTACCATTTCATCCTGGGTCGCACCGACGACGTGATCAACGTCGCGGGGCATCGCCTGGGCACGCGCGAAATCGAAGAGGCGGTGCAGGCGCATACCACGATTGCCGAAGTGGCGGTGGTCGGTGTCCGCGACGAAGTCAAAGGGCAGGTTCCAGTCGCGTTTGCGGTGGTCAAAGATCCGTCGCGGGTCGAAACGGAGCAAGGGCGGCAAGCGCTCGAAGCGGAAGTCAAGCAGAAAGTGGACGAGCTCTTGGGCGCAATCGCTCGACCCCAGCGCGTCTATTTCGTCTCGGCCTTGCCGAAGACCCGCTCCGGCAAGATGTTGCGCCGCTCGATCCAGGCGCTTGCCGAAGGGCGCGATCCCGGCGACCTCACGACGATCGAAGACCGTTCGGCGCTGGAGCAGATCGCCGAGGCGCTCAAAACGCAATAAGCTGCGTGCCCCCGGCGCCGCACGCGCAGCGCGCGGCCATCAACACCGCTTGCGGCAGCTGCTGCAAGCGGTGTTGCGTTTTGGGGCTTCAGTCGGCCCGATTGGTTGGGGATAGGCCGACACCGCGCTAAAATGGCTTTTTTGGGGAATCCAAACCATGGGGTTCCCTCTTTTCGTTGCGGAAGGAATGGCAATGACCCATCTGATGAACACCTACGCCCGTTTGCCGGTGGCGTTCACGCACGGGGCGGGGGTCTGGCTCAGCGACGAAGTGGGAAACCGCTATCTCGACGCGCTTGCGGGCATCGCGGTCTCGACTTTGGGGCACGCCCATCCGCGCCTGGCCGAAGCGATCTGCGCCCAAGCCAAAAAGGTGCTCCACACCTCGAACCTCTATCGCATTCCCGCGCAGGAGGCGTTGGCCGAGCGGCTCTGTGCGCTGAGTGGCATGACCGAAGTCTTTTTTGCCAATTCGGGCGCGGAAGCGAACGAAGGGGCGATCAAACTCGCCCGCCTCTACGGCCATCGCCGCGGCATCGCGCGGCCGAAGATCGTCGTGATGGAGCAGGCGTTTCACGGTCGGACGCTCGCAGCGCTCTCGGCAACCGGTAACGTCAAGGCCCAGCAAGGCTTTGAGCCGCTCGTCGAAGGGTTCGTTCGGGTGCCGTTCGGTGATCTTGCCGCACTGGAAGCGGCGCTTATGGATTCCGACGTCGTTGCGGTGCTCTTCGAAGTGATCCAGGGAGAAGGCGGGATTCGCCTCGCCGCGCCCGAGGTCGTGCGGGCGATCCGGGAGATCACCGCGGCGCGGGGCGTGTTGATGATGTGCGACGAGGTGCAGTGTGGCGTTGGGCGCACTGGCCATTGGTTCGGTTGGCAGTGGGCCGCTGCGGCGCTGGGGGTGGCGCCGGAGGCGCTGGCACCGGACGTGATGACGCTCGCAAAAGGGCTCGGTTCCGGCGTACCCCTAGGTGCGCTCCTGGCACGGGGGCCTGCCGCTGGGGTTTTCGGTCCGGGAAATCATGGATCGACGTTTGGCGGCAATCCCTTGGCGTGCGTCGCCGGGCTCACCACGCTCGCGGTGATCGAGGAAGAGGGATTGCTCGCGAACGCGGCGGCACGCGGCGCGCAACTCAAGAACGCACTGCAACAGGCGTTTGCTGACCTTCCCGCGGTTCAGGAGGTGCGCGGGGAAGGACTGATGATCGGAGTGGTGCTCGACCGCCCCTGTGGTGCCTTGGTGCGGACCGCGCTCGAGGAGGCGCGGTTACTGATCAACGTGACCGCCGAGCGGGTGATACGCCTTTTGCCGCCGCTCGTCATTTCGGAAGCTGAGACGGAGGAGATCGCCGCGCGGCTGGTGCCGTTGGTGCGGCGATTCGTGAGGGGAGAGGAATAGACGATGCCAGCGGTCAAACATTATTTGCAATTCCGCGATTTTTCCGCGGACGAATATCGTTACCTCTTCGATCGTGCGGCGTGGATCAAGCGTAAGTTCAAGCAGTACGAACCGTGGCATCCGCTCTTCGATCGCACGCTGGTGATGATCTTCGAAAAAGCGAGCACCCGCACCCGCCTTTCGTTCGAAGCGGGGATTCAGCAGTTGGGTGGCTTCGCCGTCTATCTCAATACCCGTGACTCACAGCTTGGCCGCGGCGAACCGGTCGAGGACGCGGCGGAGGTGATCTCCCGGATGAGCGATCTGGTGATGATCCGTACCTTCGAGCAGGCGATCGTCGAGCGCTTCGCGGCGCGTTCGCGGGTGCCGGTGATCAACGGGCTCACCAACGAATTCCACCCGTGCCAGGTGATGGCCGATATCTTCACTTTCATCGAGCACCGCGGCGCGATCCAAGGCAAGACCGTGGCGTGGATCGGGGATGCGAACAATATGTGCAACACCTGGTTACAGGCGGCGGAAGTGCTCGACTTCAAAGTGAACGTCTCGACCCCGCCCGGCTATGCGGTCGATCCGGCGGTCGCGCAAGTCACTCCGAACGGCCACTATGAGTGTTTTGCCGATCCGATGGACGCGGCGCGTAACGCCGACCTGATTACCACCGACGTCTGGACGTCGATGGGGTTCGAAGAGGAGTCCGAAGCGCGGCTCCAGGCGTTCCGCGACTGGCAGGTCGACGCCGAAATGATGGCCGTCGCCAAACCCGATGCGCTCTTCATGCACTGTTTGCCGGCGCACCGCGGCGAAGAGGTGACCGCCGAGGTAATCGACGGACCGCAGTCGGTCGTCTGGGACGAAGCAGAAAACCGGTTGCACGTGCAAAAGGCGCTGATGGAGTATTTGGTACTGGGACCGATGGAAGGGTAGGGTCAGCTGCGGGCGGCAGGCGTAGCCGCTGCGTAACCGCTGTTGGGGCAACGCAAAGGGGTCCTCTATAACCGACACAACTCGATCCCTTCTTCGGCGATGCGTCGCAGCAATGGGGACGGCGGGGTCTCAGGGGTGACGATCACGAGATCGATTTTTTGTTCGTCGAGGTGAGCTACCAACCGCGCCCAGAAGCGGTTGGCGAGGTCCAACCGTTCCGAGGCGCTCAGACGCACGGGTACGTGCAGGCACAGATCGATATCACCGCCGCGTCGCGCTGGGTCGGTGCGCGATCCGAACAGAAGAACTCGGCTTCCTGGCGGCAGAAGCTGCGCCGCTGTGGTCTCGATCGCACGGCGCTCGGCTGGCGTAAGGCGCGGCTGACACGCTCTTGCATGGGGTGGCAGCGCGCGGTCTGGCGCCGACGGGGGAGAAGTTTGCGCGAATCTCATACGCCAATGATAGAATAGCAAGCAAAATCGAGCAATTTCTTTTTTGGTTTGTACGACAGGAACATCCCCCAAAATGAGCGACGTGCGTAAAGTGGTGCTCGCCTATTCCGGCGGGCTCGATACTTCGGTGATTCTCAAATGGTTGCAGGATACCTACCGCTGTGAAGTGGTGACGTTTACTGCCGACCTTGGGCAGGGTGAAGAGCTGGAACCTGCGCGGCAAAAAGCGTTGGCGTTGGGGATCAAACCGGAAAATATTTTCATCGACGATCTGCGCGAAGCGTTCGTGCGCGACTTTGTCTTCCCGATGTTTCGCGCCAACGCCATTTATGAGGGCGAATACCTGTTGGGAACCTCGATTGCCCGCCCGCTCATCGCCAAGCGTCAGATCGAGATCGCGCGCGCCACGGGCGCCGATGCAGTGGCGCACGGGGCAACTGGCAAAGGGAACGACCAAGTCCGTTTTGAGTTGGGGTACTACGCGCTGATGCCCGAGATCAAAGTGATCGCGCCGTGGCGCGAGTGGGACCTCAATTCGCGCGAAAAACTGTTGGCGTATGCCGAAAAGCACGGCATTCCGATCGAACAGAAACACCGCGAAGGCGGTGCCCCGTACTCGATGGACGCGAACCTGCTCCATATTTCGTACGAAGGCCGGCACCTGGAAGATCCCACTGCGGAACCGGAAGCGTCGATGTGGCGTTGGACGGTCGCGCCTGAAGAGGCACCGGACACGCCAGAGTATGTCGAACTGACCTTCGAAAAGGGCGATCTGGTCGCGATCAACGGTGCGCGGATGCGGCCGCACGAACTGCTGGCGAAACTCAATGAATTGGGCGGCAAACACGGGATTGGCCGGCTCGATCTGGTCGAGAACCGCTACGTCGGGATGAAGAGCCGTGGCTGCTATGAGACCCCCGGTGGGACGATTCTTCTCAAAGCGCACCGCGCGATTGAGTCGATCACGCTCGACCGCGAAGTGGCGCACCTCAAGGACGATTTGATGCCGCGCTACGCTGCGCTCATCTACAACGGCTACTGGTTCAGCCCCGAGCGGCAAGCGTTGCAGGCGCTCATCGACTTCACGCAGCAGACGGTGAATGGTTGGGTGCGGGTGAAGCTCTACAAAGGGAGCGTGATGGTGGTGGCGCGCGACTCCGCAACCGATTCGCTCTTCGATCCGACGATCGCGACCTTCGAAGACGACCGCGGCGCGTACAACCAGAAGGACGCCGAAGGGTTCATCCGGCTCAACTCGTTGCGGTTGCGCATCGCAGCGAAATTGGCGGCAAAACGGCGTCGTTGACTGCCAACGCGAGTAGCGGCCCCCGGTGCATCGACAACATGAGGTCATGAAGCGCGAGAAACGGCGATGGGTGAGGACCTGATTCTGGGGCTGACGTTCGAAGAGTGGGAGGAGTGGGCGCTGCGCATCCTCATTCCAGCGTTCATTCTCTACATGATCTTCATCATCGGCAACCTGGCGTGGAAGTCGAAAGCCGGCAAATACGGGACCTTGTGGCTCTTCGTCGCGCTCGGCGTCGGGTTCATCGGGTTTATCGCGAAGGGGATCATCGAATGGTTCATGACCCATTAGTGGACGAGGGATCGCTCCACGCGCTCTTGGTGGACCCAGGCGAGGCGTCGGGAAAGTTCCTTGCGCGCACCCTGGACCGATTCGGATTGCGAATCCACCGCGCTTATGACGGTACGAGCGCACTCAGAATGGCCGGTGAGATCCGGTTTGATGTGGTGCTCACCACCTATGTGTTGCCCGACGACGATGGGATTTCGCTGGCGGCGAAACTCCGCCCGTGGCTCAAGGAAGCGGCGCCGGTGGTGATGGTTACCTCCGAGAATGACCAGGCGTTGCTGGAGCGCGCCTTTCGCAATGGGGTCACCGACGTCTTCACCCGGGATGATCTCGCGCAACTCGAAAACTTCCTCAACTATTTCCTCGCCCACCGCACCGATATGCTCGCGGGCGCGTCGCTGCTCTTGGTCGAAGACTCGCCGATGCAGCAGCGCAGCCTGCAGGCGATCCTTGAGCGGCGGCGCTATCGGGTGGAAACGGTGGGCAGTGTCGCAGCCGCGCGTGCGGCAATGACGCAGAACGAATACGAACTGTTCGTGATCGACCTCGTGCTCGCCGATGGCGAGAGCGGCTTGTCCCTCATTCGGCAGCTGCGTCGCCGTCCGGAGGATTTCGTTCTCTACCCGATCATCGTGCTCACCGGTTTTCACGATACCGCGCGCAAGAACGAACTCTACCGCTTGGGGGTGAATGATTACGTCGTCAAACCGCCGCACGACGTCGAGCTCTTGGCACGGGTCCACAATTTGGTCCTGATGCGCCGCCTCTACCTCCAGGCGCGCGAACGCGAACGGCTACTGCAGGTGATGGCGGTGACCGACAAACTCACCGGTATTCCCAACCGTCACGCGTACGAAGTTGTGGCGCGCCGCTATTTCGAACGCGCAAAACGCGATGGCAAGCCGCTTGCGCTCCTGATCGTCGATATCGACCGCTTCAAGCGGATCAACGACACCTTTGGGCATAGCGTCGGCGACAAGATCCTTGTCGAGGTTGCGCAGTGCATCGCCAAATCGGTGCGGGCAAGCGATTTTCTTGCCCGTTTCGGCGGGGAGGAGTTCGTCGTCTTGCTGCCCAACTGCGATCTTGCCCATGCGGCGAAGAAAGCGGAACGGATCCGGCGCGAAATCGAGCAGCACGTGCGCGACAAGGTCGGCGAATCCGTAACCGTGAGCGTCGGGGTCGCCGAGCTGGCGCCACAAAAGGAGTCGTTCGACGAAGGGTTCGCGCGCGCCGACGCCGCGCTCTATGCAGCGAAGGCGCAGGGGCGTAACCGCGTTGTGGTTGCTGCTCCTACTTCGGCGCGCTGACCGCTCGCCCCGCTGACCGCTCGCCCCGCCACGGAGACGCCTTCAGGCTGAAAGCATCGCGTCCGCAGGCGCGGTCGCCGGTTGGGCCTGTCCGAAGAAGCCTTCGGTGTGGATGCGTGCTTCAGGAGCGCCCAGCGCCAGCGCCACCGAACGGCAGTCGGCGACGAATTCGGGGCTTCCCGCGATGAATACCGAATAGGCTGAAAGATCGGGGAAGTGGTGGGGAAGGAGCGCCGGGATGCGACCGTGCCAGTAGCCTTCGGCGGTTTCGCGGGTGAGCGTCGCCTTGTAGGTGAAGTTGCGGTGTTTCGTCTCCCAGTAGCGCATCATCCCTTGGGCATAGCAATCGGCGCGGGTGCGGCCGGAATGGACCAACGTCACCGGTTTGCGGTAGCCGCGGCGCAGCGCCGCTTCGGTGAGCGCGAGCACCGGCGCAAGCCCTGTGCCGGCGGTCAGGCAGAGCACCGGGGTTTCTGCCGAAGGATCACCGATGAAGGTGCCGTAGGGGCCGTCGATCTTGACGATCTCGCCAACCTGAAGCCGCTCGGTGGCCCAGACGCTGGTAAGACCCCCATCGATCTTCGCGATCTGAAGGCTCAGCTCGCCGTCGGGACGCGGGGCGTTTGCGATCGAGTAGGAGCGCGCTGGGTATTCGCCCCGCAGATCGGCAAGCGTCACGTACTGCCCGGGCCAGTAGCGCATCGGCTGGCCAACCGGGCGCAGGCGCAACTCCACCACCCGGGGGGTGCGCACGATGCGGTCGACGACGACGTAACGCTGGTTTTCCCGAGGTGGAAAGAGCTTCGGTTTGGCGTCTGCGGTGCCCCATTCGATCACCAGAACTTTCGAGAGCGGTTTCGCCATACACATGAGGCCATACCCTTCCCGGCGCTCGTCCGGCGAAAGCGCCATGTCAAGCACCATTCCCTGATCGAACTGCCCTTCCCGCACTTTGACTTTGCATTCACCGCAGGCGCCAGCGCGGCAGTTGTTGGGGAGCGCGTAGCCCGCTTTTTCGAGCGCGGTGAGGACGGTGTCGCCTGGGGCGCAAACCACCTCGCGGTTCGATGGGTAGAGACGAATGACCGTGGGTTCCATCGTGGGCTCTCCTGGGGCAACGGGCGCCATAAGGCGCCCGTGCACAATCGGTTGGTGGTTCTCGAGCAGCTCAGAAGACCGGAATGATCGACGCCATATCGACTTCGCTCACCTCTTCACCCGAGATGCCGACTTCGGGGATCGCGGGGAAGGGGATCCCATAGCGGTCGAGCACCCCTTTGAGATTGAGGATTGCGTTGCGCCAGTTCTCTTTCTTCGCCTCGTAGGTGGGGATGCCGAAACCGGCTTGGCGCGCGACCTCCTCGGCTTCGCGCTGGTTGGGGATGAAGTCTTCGGGCAGATCCCAGAACTCCATCGGCGGTTCGAAGAGCACTGCCGAAAGGAACAGGTACCCGGCGCGGATCTGCTTGGTGACGAGCGCTTTGTCCTCGATGGGGAGTTTCGGGTAGTCGCGCTCCATCAGCGCCATGCAGATCGCCATGTGGCGCCCTTCGTCGCGGCCAATGTTGCGGAACGCCTCTTTGAAGACCAGTTCGCGGCTGTTGTCGTGCATCTGCTTGAAGATGGTCGCCGCGGCGATTTCGCCCATCAGGAACGAAGAGAAGAGCACCGCAAGCGAATACTTCGGTACTGCGTTCTTGTACCCGTTCCAGTAGCGACCCCCGTTGTAGTAGAGCCACTTCGCGTTTTTCTGCAGCCGCTTCCCCAGTTCCGTCTTCGGTTGATAGGTGAGCGGGTCGTGGTGATCGAGGAACTTCTTGATCGCCAACCCGCACATCTGTTCGTGGTTCTGTTCGTCCCGGGTGATCGAGAAGAAGCAGCGACGGACGGGGTCTTCCTCATGCTCTTCGTAGGTCTTGATGAGCGCCGACGCAAAGACGGGGGGTGCCGACGCGTCGAAGACCGAAAGGAGCGTCCACCAGTACCCGATCGCTTCCCGTTCTTCCCAACTGTAGGAATCGACGTCGAGGGTATCCCACGGCAATTTTTTCGGATCCCAGTTTTCGCGCTGCGCGGCGTCCCAGATCTCTTCGAGCTTCATCGTCTGAGCGTGCCACGAGAGCGGATAGACGTTGGGTTGCGGGGTTTCCGGCGGAAACTCCATGGTCAATGCCAGTTTTTCGTTGTGTGCCATTTGGCTTCCTCCTTATGTGTGGGTTGTGCCGGTTCAAAAATCGCAAACTGATTTGCGTGTGTTGAATTTTATGCGAATGCAACTCTTTTTTCTTTGATCTAGATCAAAAAACATGCAAATAATCCGACCGGTCGGTCAAAAAATTAACGAAAACGGCGACGTAGCGAGAATGCTATACTGTGAAAACCCAAATTTGTCAGGCGCATGGGTGCGATGGCCGTACCAGAGCAGCTACCCGGACGGGGTGGGTTCGACGAGACGAAGCAGCGTGAAGCGGCGTGGACGCCCGAAGCGATCCGCGCCGCTTTGCATCTGCCGCACACCTTCCCGGGGCCCTATGGGGACGATGGCGCGCGGGTCGTGCGGTGGCCTGCGGCGGTGCTGGCCGTGCTGACCCCACACCCGGAACAGGGCGTTTCGGTGTTGCTCACGCGGCGCACCCCCCATCTCTACCACCATCCCGGACAGATCAGCTTTCCGGGCGGCCGAGTGGAAGCGGGGGAAACACCCGAACAGGCGGCACTGCGCGAAGCGCAAGAGGAAGTTGGGCTAGCGCCCGAACGGGTGACGATCCTAGGGGCGTTACCGGCTTACGTCACCGTCACCGGGTACCGGGTGACGCCACTGATCGCGTGGAGCCCAGCGGTGGGGCTGCTTACGCCCGATCCGTTTGAAGTGGCGGAAGTCTTTTTCACACCGCTGGACCATTTCGCAGACCCTGCTCGCTATCTGCGGCTCAGTCTCACCTATGCGGGCCAACCGCGTTACTACTGGGCCGCTCCGTGGCGCCACTATTTCATTTGGGGCGCCACGGCGGCGATGTTGCGTCAGCTGGCGTTGCGGCTTGCCGCTTATCGCGCGGTGGAGTCGGATCCGTCGGCAGCGGCGCGCGCTTCTGGTGCCTCTTCTGGATAAGGACCGGCGCCCAAACCGATGGGCGGCGGGGCGTGCCGAACGAGTTTGTCGAAAATCGCCTGCCATTCGTCGCGGGTCGTGGTTCCCACCATCGGGTCGCTGCCCCCTTCGCGCCACCCTTCGGCGACCCATGCCCAGTCTTCGGGCGTGAAGTGCCGTTCGGCAACGGGGAGTATCTCGCGCTCTTCGGTCATCATGTGCTGACGGTAGAAGTGGGCGTAGCGCTCGAAAACGTCGCGAAAGCGCTCGAAACCACCCGGTTCGCGGCGCGCAAAGGCGTGGAGCGCCCCTTCGAGTTCACTGATGCGCTGTTCCGCCGCAGCGTGCTCCTGTTCCAACCGGGCGATCACTGCGTCTGCTTCGTCGGTTTTTGCTTTGAGGCGGGCAAAGAGGTAGCGGTCTTCGTTGGGGTGGTGGCGCCGTTCGGGGTATTCGGTGAGGTAATAGAGCATCGCGCGCAGGAGGCGAAAGTCGGGTTCGATCCGGCCCGCGCCGATCTCGTCGAGCAGGAAATGGAGCGCGTGCAAGACGGCAGCAAGCGCCTGGTGCTCGTCTTCGATGAGCCGCCACGCGCCATGAAAGCGCTGGGGCGCGTTGGGGGGAGTGTTTTTTTCGTTCATCGCCACATCCTTAAGCTGATACCGCAGCCAGTTTTTCTTGACGTTTGCTCATCCCTAGGTAGGTTTCGATCACCTGCGGGTTGTTTGCCAACCGCTCGGCTGGCCCCGCCAAGGTCACTTCACCGGTTTCGAGCACGTAGCCGATGTCGGCCACTTGCAGCGCAGCGCGCGCATTCTGTTCGACCAGGAGGATCGATACCCCCTGTTCGCGCAGCCGCGCGATGGTGCGAAAGATTTCGCGGATGATGAGCGGCGCAAGCCCCAGCGACGGTTCGTCGAGCATGAGCAGCTTGGGTTTGCCCATGAGCGCACGCCCCACCGCGAGCATCTGCCGCTCTCCGCCGGAGAGGGTCGCGGCCATTTGCGTGCGCCGCTCCTTGAGGCGGGGAAAGAGTTGATAGACTTCGTCGAGCGTCTCGCTGATCGAGCGATCCCCTTTGCGGTAGCGTTGAAACGCCCCCAAGATGAGGTTGTCTTCCACACTCATTTCACCGAAGAGCTCGCGTTTTTCGGGAACGAGCGCCATGCCGCGCTGCACCAAGTATTCCACGTCGGGCACGGTGATCGTTTCCCCCGCAAAATGGATCGTGCCTTGGCTGGGCAGCAGCCCCATGATCGCCGAGAGCAGGGTGGTTTTCCCGGCACCGTTGGGACCGATCACGGTGACGATCGCGCCGGCCGGAACGGCAATCGAGACCCCGTGCAGCGCTTCGACCTTACCATAGCGCACGTGAAGGTTTTCAACCGAGAGGATGGTGTCGTTCATCAGGCACTCCTTACTGCACGCCGCCCAAGTAGGCTTCGAGCACCCGGGGGTCTTGTTGCACTTCGTCCGGCAGCCCTTCGGCGATCTTGCGCCCGAACTCCATCACGACGACGCGGTCGGCAAGCTGCATCACGAAGTCCATGTCGTGTTCGACCAAGAGAATGCCGATCCCTTCGGCCCGAAGCGCTCGCAGCAGCTCCGCCAGCGCCGCTTTTTCTTTATGGCGCAGCCCCGCAGCCGGTTCGTCGAGAAGCAGCAACGACGGGTCGCTCATCAGCGCACGGGCGATTTCGACGATCCGCTGTTGGCCAAGCGCCAACGCGCCGGCTTCGGTGTGGAGGTACGCTCCTAAGCCGACCCGTTCGATCTGCCGCCGCGCTTCCGCGAGAATCCGCGCCTCTTCCCTCCGTTCCAGATGGAGCATCGCGGGGAGGACTCCCGCGTGGGTGCGCAGATGGGCGCCGATTGCGACGTTGTCGAGTACCGAAAGGTTGGGCAGCAGCCGAACGTGCTGGAAGGTGCGGCTCATTCCCAGCGCGGCGATTTCACGCGACGGTTTGCCGGTGATGTCGACGCCGCGGAAGGTGATCTTTCCTTCCGTTGGGGTATCGACGCCCGAAATCTGGTTGAAGAAGGTCGATTTGCCTGCGCCGTTCGGGCCGATGAGCGCGAGGATCTCTCCCGCATGGATGGTCAGCGACATCTTGTCGTTCGCTACCAGCCCTCCGAAACGGCGGGTGACCTGGTCCGCTACCAGCAATACCTCGCCGCGTTGCGGTTTGGCTTGGCTGGGAAGCGCCTCGGCCGTTTCAGGCATCCAGCGCGGCGTCGCTTTCACGGGGGCGTAGCGCCGCAGGATCGGCCAGATGCCGTCCCGCGCTTGCTGCAGCACCACCACCATCACCAGGCCAAAAACGATGAGTTCAAAGTTGCCGCTCTGCCCCAGGAGCTGCGGCAGGATGTCCTGGAGCCACTGTTTGGTCAGCGTGATGAGCACCGCCCCAAGGAGCGCGCCCCAGAGGTAACCTGCGCCGCCGACGACCGCCATGAAGAGGTATTCGATGCCGATGTGGAGCCCAAACGGAGTGGGGTTCACGAAGCGCTGCATGTGGGCATAGAGCCACCCCGAGAGCGCCGCAAGCAGTGCGGCAAGGAGGAACGCGGTCCGTTTGTAATGGGCGGTGTCGACCCCCATCGCTTCGGCCATCACCACCCCCCCTTTGAGGGCGCGAATCGCGCGCCCGGGGCGGGAGTCGAGCAGATTCGCGATTGCCCACATCGCAAGGAGTAGCAATGCCCAGATCAGCGGGTAGATCGCTTCGGGTTCGGTAAGCGTCCAGGGGCCGAGCGTGATTGGCGGGATTGCCCGCATTCCGGTGTGACCGCCCAGGAATTCCAAGTTACCGAAGAGGAAATAGAGGCTCAAACCCCAAGCGATCGTGCCCAGCGGCAGATAGTGCCCGGAGAGTTTCAGCGTGATCGCGCCGATCAGCAGCGCCGCGGCAGCGGTAAGGAGCAAGCCCAGGACGAGCCCCGTCCAGGGCGAAGGAGGGAGCCACGCGAACCATTCGGGGAGCTGCCCCGCGCTCACCACCGCGGTGGTGTAGGCGCTGAGCCCGACGAACGCGGCTTGACCAAAACTCGTGAGGCCCGCGACACCTGTGAGCAACACGAGCCCGAGCGCCACCATCGCGTAGAGCGCGATGTAGTTCATCAAAGTGACGTGATAGGTTCCCAGTAGGAACGGCGCGGCGGCTACGAGCACGAGGAACGCGATCAGGACCGCACGCGCGGGGATCGCCCCTTCAGGCGTGCGCAAGGGCTTCTCCGAAGGTTGTGCGGAGAGCGAGTTGGGCGCAGACATCACTCTTCCTCCACGTGGTGGGTGGTGAGCGAGCGCCAGAAGAGTACGGGAATGATCAGGGTGAAGACGATCACCTCTTTATAGGCGCTGGCCCAGAAGGAACCGAAGGCTTCGATGAGCCCAACGATGAGCGCACCGAGTGCCGCGATCGGGTAGCTCGCCAGCCCACCGATGATCGCAGCAACGAACCCTTTGAGTCCAATGAGGAAACCGGAATCATAGTAAAGCGTGGTGATGGGGCTCACCAAAACGCCAGAGATCGCGCCGATCGCAGCGGAAAGAAGGAGCGTGAGTCGGCCCGCCAGGTTGGGGGAAATCCCCATGAGGCGCGCGCCATTGCGATTGACCGCGGTGGCGCGAAGCGCCTTGCCGTAGAGGGTCCGGCTGAAGAACCACGCAAGGAGCGCGATCAAAGCAAGCGACGCGCCGATCACCCAAAAAGCCTGGCCAGGAATCAGCAACGGACCGACCGAAAAGCGTTCGTCCCAGAGCGGTTCGGTCCGATAGCCTTCGGCGCCGAAGAGCAAAAGCCCCAAGCCGACCAACGCGAGATGGACCGCGACCGAGACGATGAGAAGCACCAGTACCGGCGCTTCGGCAATCGGCTGGTAGAAGATACGGTAGGTGATCGGTCCCATCGCGGCAATCAGCGCGATGGTGAGGAGCATTCGTGCCCATTGCGGAGCCGTCTGCCACTCGAGCGCGTAAGTAAGGAGAAGGGTGATGAGTGGCAGCGCGGCATACCAGAAGAGCGCTTCACGCCACGGAACGCTCCGTCCGCGAAAATGGGCGAACGCCTCCAGCGCAAGCGCAGCGGCGCCGCCGGCGACGAGCAGCCAGACGGTGGCCGGGGTTTTGCCCAGTTCGAGCATCGCGAGCGTCAAAGCTCCGTACGAGACGTATTCGCCTTGGGGAATGAAGATGATGCGGGTGACTGCAAAGACCAGCACCAGCGCAAGCGCCAAGAGCGCGTAGATTGCGGCATTGACCACACCGTCTTGTGTGAGGATGAGCGCGATTGACCAGTCCATCGCGGCGGTTCTCCTTGAGCGAGCGCAGACAACCACCGCGTTGCCCCGTGGGGCGACGCGGCGATTACCGATTCCATCAGCGAGCGGTCGACGCGCTCCTTATTTGACGAATTTCCAGGTGCCGTTTTGGATCTGGACCATCACACGCGCCCGTTGGTCGAGCCCCAGGTGGTCCTCTTTGCTCATGGTGAAGACCCCGTGCGCGCCCGCGACCTCTTTGACGTTTTCGATCGCGTCACGCAGCGCGGCGCGAAATTCCGGTGTGCCCGGCTTGGCCTTCTTGAGCGCTTCCGGCAACGCGGCCGCGAGGAGTTTCCCAGCGTCCCACGCGTGTCCACCGAAGGTCGAAACCGACCCTTTGCCGTACTTCGATTCGTAGACTTGAACGTACTCCATCGCCGAGGCTTTCACGGGGTGATTGGCAGGGAGTTGTTCCGCGACAAGCACGGGCCCGGCGGGGAGGAAGGTCCCTTCACAATCTTTGCCACAGACGCGCAGAAACTCGTTGTTCGCCACCCCGTGGGTCTGGTAGATCTTGCCGCGGTAGCCGCGCTCCTTGAGCGTTTTTTGCGGCAACGCCGCGGGGGTTCCTGAACCCGCGATCAGGATCGCGTCGGGGTTGGCTTGAACGAGCTTCAGCACCTGACCGGTCACCGAGGTGTCGTTGCGGTTGTAGCGCTCATTCGCGACGATCTTGAGACCCCGCGCTTCCGCCACTTTGCTGAAATTTTCGTACCACCCTTCGCCGTAGGCGTCGGCAAAGCCGATGAACCCGACCGTTTTTATGCCTTGGTCGACCATATGTTCGACGATCGCGGTCGACATCTGGTAGTCGTTTTGCGGCGTTTTGAAGACCCAGTAGCGTTTGGCGTCGACCGGCTCGACGATCCGGTTGCTGGCGGCAAACGAAATCATCGGTACTTTCGCTTCCGCAGCGACGTCGATCATCGCAAGCGAGTTGGGGGTGATGGTCGAACCCATCACCAGGTCGACCTTGTCTTCGGTGATGAATTTGCGGGTGTTCTTCACCGCGGTGGTGGTGTCCGACGCGTCGTCGAGTACGATATAGGTGATTTTTTCACCCGCGATCTCTTTGGGCATCAGCTCGATGGTGTTTTTCTCCGGGATGCCGAGCGAAGCCGCGGGGCCAGTGGCCGAAACGTTCACCCCCACTTTCACTTCGGCCCAGGCAGCGCCTGCGGCGAACGCAACGCCCAATGCAACGGTCAGCGATTTGCGCAACGGTTTTTTCATGACACGTCTCCTCATTTCCTCCAATTTGCCCGCACTGACCCGGCGGGGGTAGGGTGGTATAAAGTTACCACATATCAAACAAGTTTGACAATATCTAATTCAGGCTTTTTCGAGCAACATCGCGATCCCTTGTCCGACGCCGATGCACATCGTCGCCACCGCCCAGCGGCCGTTGCGGGTGTGCAGGGCCCGAGCTGCAGTGAGTGCGAGGCGCGCGCCTGACGCACCAAGCGGGTGACCGAGCGCGATCGCGCCGCCATGGGGGTTGACGTGTTCGGCGTCGTCTGGAAGCCCTAGGAGCCGCAACACCGCAAGCGCCTGCGCCGCGAACGCTTCGTTGAGTTCGATCACGTCGATTTCGCTCACTCGTTTACCGGTACGCTCCAGGAGTTTTTGCGTCGCTGGCGCCGGGCCGATGCCCATGATCCGCGGCGGAACGCCCGCGGTCGCCATCGCGTGGATGCGGGCAAGCGGCTGCAAGCCGTACCGCTCCACCGCGGTGGCGCTGGCAATCAGGCACGCGACCGCGCCGTCATTGACGCCGGAGGCATTTCCGGCGGTCACCGTGCCGTCGGGGCGTACCACCCCTTTGAGTTTCGCCAGCGCTTCCAGTGTCGTGTCGGGGCGGGGATGTTCGTCGATCGCAACGATCTGCGTTTCGTTCTTGTTGCCGGTTGGTGCGTCGATCGGAACGATTTCGCCCGCGAAAAAGCCTGCCTGTTGCGCCGCGGCGGTTCGCTGCTGGCTGCGGTAGGCGAACGCGTCTTGGTCGGCGCGGGCGATGCCGAATTCCGCTGCGACGTTCTCGGCGGTTTCGGGCATCGAGTCGGTGCCGTAGCGCGCGGCCATCTGGGGGTTGATGAAGCGCCAGCCAATGGTGGTGTCCTCGATCTTCGCGGTGCGGGAAAAAGCGCTCGTGGCTTTCCCCATCACGAACGGGGCGCGAGTCATGCTTTCGACGCCGCCTGCGATCATGAGCTCGGCATCGCCGGCAACGATCGCGCGGGCCGCGGTGCCGATTGCATCGAGCCCCGAGCCGCAGAGGCGGTTGATCGTGCTGCCCGGCACCTCGACCGGCAACCCGGCCAAAAGCGCAGCCATGCGGGCGACGTTGCGGTTGTCTTCACCCGCTTGGTTGGCACAACCGAAAGTGACGTCGTCAAGCGTGGCCCAATCGATTTGGGGGTGACGGGCAACGAGTGCCCGGATGACGTGCGCGGCCATGTCGTCAGGGCGCACATGTGCCAACGCGCCGCCGTAGCGCCCGAATGGGGTTCGTACGCCGTCAACAAGATAGACAGGTTCCTTCATTGTGGGTCTCCAAACGGTTGCGGGACAGAATCGGACGCGCGGTTGAGCGGCGGCGCTTCCGGCAGTGTAGCCAGGGGCGCTTCCGCTGCGGGGAAAGGGGCTGTGTGCGTGGCCGCAGCGGCGAGCGGCCCATGCGGAGGCAGCGCTGCTGCCGCAGAGAGGCCGCGGAGAAAGAGCGCGGTGACGAGCGGGGCCAGATCCCGGTGGGTGAGCGGCCCGTCCGGGCGCAGCCAGGTGAAGGTCCAGTTGATCATCCCAAAAAGGGTCATGGTGAGTGCCGAAACGATGTGCGGCGGGGTGTCACGCGGAGCGAGCGCAGCGATCACCCGTTCGAAACCGCGCACCACCTGACGCTGTTTGGCGCGGATCGTCGCCGCGAGTTCGGGCGGCAGATGTTTGACATCTTGCACGAGCACGATGTGGCGGTGCTGCGCATGGGCGTACTCGTCGAGAAACGCGGTGATGAGGAGAGCAAGCGCCGCTTCGGCCTCTTGGGGAGTGGTGAGCGGTTGCTTGGCCAATGTCTCGCGCACGATCGCGCACAGCCGTTCGACGTGGGCGTCGGCAACGTCAAAGAGAATGTGCTCTTTGTCACGGTAGTAGTGGTAGAGGAGCGCTTTGGAAACCCCACACGCTTTGGCGAGCGTCGCCATCGACGCCGCGTGAAAGCCCATGCGGGCAAAGAGCATCGCGGCTTTTTCGAGGATCGCTTCTCGCTGCTCTTCGAAGTTGGGGCTGCGCGTGCGGGCCATGGCGCGGGTCTGCCTCCTTCGTTTAGCGTTCGTCGAAGCTGAGCGCCACCTGCTCGGTGAGCGGGTGCGCCTGGCAGGTGAGGACGAACCCCGCTTCGAGGTCTTCGCGCTCCAGCGAGTAGTTTTTGTCCATGCGTACCCGTCCTGCTACCACCTTGGCGCGACAGGCGCAGCAGACCCCATTTTTGCACGAATAGGGGAGCGCGATGCCTGCGGCCAACGCGGCGTCGAGGATCGGGGTGGCGCCGCCCGGATAGGGAAATTCGCGGGTGATGCCGTCCATGATCACGCGGATCGTGGCGGCTGCGGCATCGTGCGCTTCGGCGTGGGGTGGCGGCGCACTTTCGGGCGCACCGAAACGCTCATGGTGGATGCGATCCTGCGCGACCCCGTGCGCGAGGAGCGCCGCTTCGACGCCGTCGATCATCGCATTGGGGCCACAGAGATAGACGCAGTCGATCGCATCGGGCTCCGGGAAAAGGGCGGAGAGGAGCGTGCGGGTTTTGGCTTCGTCGAGCCGACCTTCGAATAGGGGAACCTCTTGCGGCTCGCGGGAAAAGAGCGGTAGGAACAGGAAACGATCGGGGTAGCGGTTTTTGAGATCCTCGATCGTTTCCAGGAACATTGCGCTAGTGCGGGTGCGGTTGCCGTAACAGAGGGTGACGCGGCTCATCGGCTCTTCCGCAAGCGCTGTCGCGACGATCGAAAGGATCGGGGTAATGCCGCTGCCAGCGGCAAACGCAACGAGGTGGCGTTGTGCGTTCGGCTGGGGGCGGAACTGGAACCGCCCTTGCGGCGGGAGCGCTTCGATCGTCATCCCGGGGGCAAGTTGCTGATTCGCCCAGGTGGAGAAGCGGCCATTGGGGATTTTGCGGATCCCGACGATCCAGCGACCGCTGCCCGGGGTGCTCGCCAGCGAGTAGCTTCGCCGCACTTCTTCGCCGTCGAAGGTGTGGCGCAGGATCAGGTGTTGCCCGGCGGTGAAGGCAAACGCGGACCGTAGGGGTTCCGGTACGTCGAATTCGACCGCTACTGCGTCAGGAGCCAGGCGTTCGATCTGTTTGACGGTGAGGGGGACGAAGGATTCCATGGTGGGCTCAAATCGGTTTGAAGTATTCGAAGGGTTCGCCACAGGCGCGGCAGCGCAGGAGTGCTTTGCAGGCAGTGCTGCTGAATTCGCTCAGTGGTTCCGTGTTGCGGCTGCCGCAGCGGGGACACGGGATCGTGGGATGATAGGTGAGCGGCGCAGCCGTTGCACGCGCTGCATCTGAGGGGGTGCCACAGCAAGCCGGCGGCGCGATGCCCGCCGCTTCGAGTTTGGCGCGGCCTTCGGCGGTGATTCGGTCGCTCGACCAGGCGGGGGTGAGCACGAAGCGGACCACCGCGTCGGGATACCCCGCTTGGGCGAGGGCGCGGCGGGTTGCTGCCGCGATCGCTTCGGTTGCGGGGCAGCCCGAATAGGTGGGGAGCAGCTCGACGAGCGGTGCGCCGTTTTCGGCAACGGTGACGCGATGGACCATCCCGAGGTCGACGATCGACAGGTTCGGGATTTCCGGATCGGGGACGGTGGCGAGCACCGCGTGGATCGCGTCTGGTGCGGTCACCATTTGCCTCCAGGATAGGCGCGCTGCAGGTATTGCATTTCAGGTAGCAGGTGGCCCATGTGTTCGCTGTGCCGCCCCCAACGGCCGTGGCTGCGAAAGGGGCTCTCTGGCGGCATGCGCAGTTGCGCTTCGGCAAGGGTCGGAGTCACCGTTTCGCGCCAAGGCGCGGCGAGTTCGCCCGGATGAGGGGCGATGCCAGCTTGCGCCAAGCGGGCGTCGTCTTCGTCGCTTTCGAACCACTCGGCGGTGTACGGCCAGAGGTCGTCGAGTGCCGCCTGGGTTTTGTCGTGGGAAAGCGCGGTGCCGTCGCCCAAACGTACGACCCACCCGCCGGCGTGGCGCTGGTGGTAACGCGCCTCTTTGACCGCTTTGCCAGCGATCGCCGCGAGGTGCGGGTCGGCGCTCGATTGGAGCCGCGCCCAGAGGAGCACCATCCAGCTGGCGAAGAGGAAATGGCGCACCATGGTTCGGGCAAAGTCGCCGTTGGGAAGTTCGGTCATGGTGACGTTGCGGTATTCGTGCTCATAGCGCAGGAACGCGAGCGTATCTTCGTCGCGCCCTTTCCCTTCAAGGGCACCGGCGTAGGTCAGCAGCATCCGCGCTTGGCCGATCAGGTCGAGTCCGAAATTGGCAAGCGCCATCTCTTCTTCGAGTACCGGCGCGTGGCCGCACCATTCGCTGGTGCGTTGCCCCAGGATCAACACGCTGTCGCCGAGCCGAAGGAGGTAGCGAAAGAGCGCCGCTTGCGTTTCGGGATCATAGTCCGGAAGCGTGAGCGCGGTTTCCGCAGCAGGATCTGGTGTGGTTTGCAGCAGTTCGGTGACGAACATCGCTAACCCCTCACATGTGGTCGACTTCGGCTGGGAGCCGATAGAAGGTGGGGTGGCGATAGATCTTGTCGGCGCTTGGGTCGAAGAGTTCGGGTTTGGCGTCCGGGTCGGAGGCGACGATCTGGTCGGAGCGCACCACCCAGATCGAGACGCCCTCTTGCCGTCGGGTGTAGAGGTCCCGTGCGAGTTCGAGCGCCATGCGGGCGTCGACCGCATGGACGCTGCCGCAGTGTTTGTGTTCGAGCCCGTTCTTGGCGCGGACGAAGACTTCCCACAGCGGCCATTCGTCGCGACGTGGGGTGTCGGTTGGAGTTTGTGTCATCGGAACGACTCCTTTTGTATCGTTCAGGCAGCGGTGGGGTGGGTGGTAGCCCGCCGCTTTGCTTTTTCGGCATACGCTTCGGCGGCTTCACGCACCCATGCGCCTTCTTCCCAAGCGCGGCGGCGTGCGGCCATTCGGTCGCGGTTGCACGGTCCGTGGCCGTTGATCACGTCCCAGAACGCTTTCCAGTTGATCGGGCCAAAGTCGTAATGGCCACGCTCCGGGTTCCATTTGAGGTGGGGGTCGGGAAGCGTCACCCCCAGCACTTCCGCTTGTGGCACGGTGGCATCGACGAATTTCTGTCGCAATTCGTCGTTCGAGACCCGTTTGATGCCCCAGCGCATCGATTGGGGGCTGTGCACGCTTTCGCTGTCGGGGGGGCCGAACATCATCAGAGCGGGCCACCACCAGCGGTTCACCGCGTCTTGGACCATCGCTTTCTGTTCCGGCGTCCCTTCGCGCATCATCACCAGGAGCGATTCGTATCCCTGGCGTTGGTGGAACGACTCCTCTTTGCAGATGCGTACCATCGCGCGCGCGTAGGGGCCGTAGCTACATTTGCAGAGCGGAATCTGGTTCATGATCGCTGCGCCGTCTACCAGCCAGCCGATCACGCCGACGTCGGCCCAGGTGAGCGTTGGGTAGTTGAAGATCGAGGAGTACTTCGCTTTCCCGGATAGGAGCGCTTCGATGAGTTCGGTGCGGCTGACCCCCAAGGTCTCTGCCGCTGCGTAGAGGTAGAGACCGTGCCCCCCTTCGTCTTGGACTTTCGCAAGCAGGATCGCTTTGCGTTTGAGCGTCGGAGCGCGGGTGATCCAGTTCCCTTCGGGGAGCATGCCGACTACTTCGGAGTGGGCGTGTTGGCTGATCTGGCGAATGAGCGTCTTACGGTAGCCTTCCGGCATCCAGTCTTTCGGTTCGATGAAGTCGCCGCGGTCGATCTTCGCGTCGAATTCACGTTGGTAGGCTTCCGGCTCTGCCGTGGCGGGAGTCGTATTTCCCGCCTCTTTCGCGATCAGGTCCATCGCTTGGGTGTACATCGTGGGCTCCTTGTCTCTGCAGGTTAGGCGAACAGAGATTCGCCTGTTCCAGCGTTGGTAATCCTCGTGTTTATTCTTTGGGTCGCTTGTCGATCACCCGGCGCGCTTTCCCGACGGTGACCCGTTCGATCGCAAACGGATCGCCCACTTCGACCTTCGCTGAGATGCCAACAAAAGTCTTGATGAGGTGGGCAAGCGCTTTGGCCGCCTCTTCGCGGAGGTGCTCCTTGCGACCGACGCCCGCTTCGGGGTTGAGTTCGACTTTGACGGTGAGTTTGTCGAGGTGCCCCTCTTTTTCGACCACCAGCACGTAGTGCGGCGCCAGTTGCGGCACCCGCAGGATGAGCTCTTCGATCTGGGTAGGGAAGACGTTGACGCCGCGGATGATCAACATATCATCGGTGCGGCCGGTGATCTTCGCCATGCGGCGCATGCTGCGGGCGGTAGGCGGCAGGAGGCGCGTGAGGTCACGGGTGCGGTAGCGGATCATCGGCAGCCCCTCTTTGGTGAGGGTGGTGAAGACCAGTTCGCCCTCTTCGCCGTCTGGGAGGGGTTGGCCGGTGATCGGGTCGATGATTTCGGGGTAGAAGTGGTCTTCCCAGATCGTCGGGCCGTCTTTCGTTTCGATGCATTCGTTCGCGACGCCAGGCCCCATGATTTCCGAAAGGCCGTAGATATCGACCGCGTCCATATTGGTGCGCGATTCGATGTTCCGGCGAATCGCCTCAGTCCAGGGTTCGGCACCGAAAATCCCGACTTTTAGAGAGATCGAATGGGTGTCGATTCCCTGGCGCGCCATTTCGTCGAGCAGGGTGAGGAAGTAGGAGGGGGTGACCATGATGATGTCGGGTTTGAAGTCGAGAATCAGTTGGATCTGTTTCTCGGTTTGCCCGCCCGACATCGGGACGACCGTGCACCCGAGCCGTTCGGCACCGTAATGGGCGCCCAGCCCGCCGGTGAAGAGACCATAGCCGTACGCGACGTGGACCATGTCACCGGGACGGCCGCCCGCGGCACGGATCGAACGGGCCACCAGATTCGCCCAGGTGTCGATGTCTTTGGCGGTATAGCCGACGACGGTGGGTTTGCCGGTGGTGCCGCTCGAAGCGTGGATCCGCACGATTTTTTCCCGTGGGACCGCAAAGAGTCCGAACGGGTAATGGTCGCGCAGGTCTTGTTTCGTGGTGAACGGGAATTTCGCCAGATCTTCGAGCGTCTTGAGGTCGTCGGGGTGCACGCCCTGCGCTTCACATTTCGCACGGTAGGGGGCGACGTTCTCATACGCGTGGCGAACGCTCCATTTGAGGCGTTCGAGTTGGAGCGCGCGCAGCTCATCGATGCTCGCGGTTTCGATCGGTTCGAGATCACCGGGTTGCGGTTTTTTCACGGGCATGGTGGTTTCCTCCTCATGGGTGTGGTTTCGATTCGACGGGACAGATCGGGTGACCCTTGCGGCGGTACGATTTGCCGCGCATCACCGCGATCAGTTTGCCGTGCTGATTGGTGACCGTGACATCATAAACGCCGGTACGTCCCGCTTCGCCAACGACGCGACATTCGGCGGTGAGCTGATCGCCTTCGTGCGCGGGCGCCAAGAATTCGGTGGCGATGCCTGCCGCAACGGTCATTTCGTTGCCGCTGTTGCAGGCGTAAGCAAACGCGGTGTCGGCCAGCGTGGTGAGGATGCCGCCGTGCAGGATCGCAAAACCGTTCAACATCTCGCGGCGCACGGTCATCGTCATGCGCGCGTAGTTGGGGGCGATCGCCTCGAGTGTGATGCCCAGGTGCTGGGCGCAATAGTCGCGCGCGTACATCGCTTCCCCGACCGCATTGGCGACGGTTTGTGGGTCGGGCGCGGACGGGGTCGAGCTGTGAGGCGTGTTCGTGTTCATCGTGGCTCATCCCAAGTGGCGCGGAGCACGGTTCAGGGCCGCCTCTGCCGCGCGCAGCTGGAGGTAGGGGGAGACGCGGTAGCGCGCGTCCCCGGTGAACTGGTGGAGATGGCGCAGCAGTTGGGTGACTTGGATGACGCCCACTCGTTCCGCCCACGACAGAGGCCCTTCGGGGTAGTTGGTGCCGTAGCGCATCGCCAGATCGATCTCTTCGGCACTGGCTACGCCTTGATGGACGGCGTCCGCTGCTTCGTTGGCGAGCATCGCCTGCGTGCGGGCAAAAACGAGCCCTGCGGCGTCAGCGATCACCGCAACCCGCAACCCGGCTGCTTGCAGGAGGGCGATCGCCTGCGCACGCGCCGCGTCCGGTGTGGTTTCGGCAAACGCCACCGCGATGCGGGTTGCGCTCTTCCAGTCGCGAACCCAATCGAGAACGGCAAGCGACGGGTTTTGTTCTGCCAACGCGCGGAGCGTTGCAGGGCGACCGTCGGTCAGGACGATCCGCACGCTGTGGGTTTCGATGCAGGGTTCAGACGGGACGGTTGCCCGTTTGACCGCAACGCCGCCGTTGTGTAACCGGGTAGCCATGGCGTCGAGCGCGGGATGGTCGCCGATGAGCGAAGCGTTCGGGTCGGCGAGCGGGTGCGGTTCGGCTTCTTGTGGTGCCGGGTTGTGCGCTCCTTCACGGTAGTCGTAAAAACCCCGCCCGCTTTTGCGGCCGAAGTGTCCCGCACGCACCAATTCCTCTTGGATGAGACTGGGTTGGAAACGGGGGTCGTAACCGTAGGCTTCCCAGACCGAGCGGGTCACCGCGGCATTGACGTCGTGGCCGATGAGGTCCATCAATTCGAACGGCCCCATACGGAAGTTACCGGCGTCGCGCAGGATCGCGTCGATGGTGGCGGTGTCGCTCGCCTGCTCGAGGAGTAGCCGCAGCGCCTCGCCGTAGAAGGGGCGGGCGACGCGATTGACGATGAAGCCAGGTGTCGATTTCGCGCGCACCGCAATCTTGCCCCACGCGCGCGCGGTGGCTTGGACGGTTTCCGCAACCGCAGGGTCGGTTTGTAGGCCGCTCACCACTTCGACCAATTTCATGTGGGTGGCGGGGTTGAAGAAGTGCATCCCGACCACCCGTTCGGGGTGGGTGAGCGGTGCGGCGATCGCAGTGATCGAAAGCGACGACGTGTTGCTGGCCAGGATCGTGTGCGGCGCAACGAGCGCTTCGAGGTCGCGAAAAAGGGTCTGCTTGACCTCCAGGTTTTCGACGATCGCTTCGATTACCAGCGCAGCCAGCGGTGCCGTTTCGCGAAAGTCTTGGGTGTACGTCAGTCGCGCCTGCGTTGATCCGGCTGCTTCAGCGGGGATCTTTCCTTTCGCGACGCCGCTGGCGAGGTCCCGCTCGATCGCCGCTTTCGCGGCGTCGAGTTGCGCGGCGTTGAGGTCGTAGAGGGTGACGGGGTGGCCCGCCGTGGCGGCAACCTGGGCAATCCCGCGGCCCATCGCGCCTGCGCCGATGATCAGTACCGGCGCGTTGGGCGGAAGGGCTTGGGACGGGGTTTCGGTGGCTTGGGTCATCGGGCAACTCCCTGCGCGGTGCGTTCAGCGACCAAGGTAACGGGGTGGGCGTTTTTCCAAGAAGGCGCGAACGCCCTCTTGATAGTCGTGCGTCTGCCCGCAGGCGCGCATCGCGTCGCGTTCGCGGTCGAGCTGCTGTGTCAGGGCGTATTCGAAACTGCTCCAGATGAGTTTTTTGGTTTGGGCGTAGCCGTACGTGGGGCCCGCGGCAAGCTGTTCGGCAACCGCTGTGACCGTGGGGATGAGGGCATCATCGTCGACGCATTTCCAGATTAGCCCCCACCGTTCGGCCGCTTCCGCCGAGAGTTTCTCGCCCAACAGCGCCAGCCCGAGCGCCCGTGCCGGACCCACCAGCCGGGGCAGCGTCCAGCTGCCGCCGGTATCGGGAACAAGACCAAGCTTCGCGAACGACTGAATGAAGCTCGCTGAGCGTGCCGCAAAGACCAGGTCACACGCCAGCGCCAGATTGGCGCCTGCTCCCGCAGCGACGCCATTGACTGCGGCGATCACGGGCAAATCGAGCTGTCGCAACGTGAGGACGAGCGGTTTGTAATTCTTTTCGATCGATTCACCCAGATCGGGTGCGGCTTCGCCCGGCGCCACCGCGCGATCGTTGAGGTCTTGACCCGCGCAAAAGCCGCGCCCCGCGCCGGTGAGTACCAGCGCGCGCACCGTGCCGGCTTCCCTTTGTGCCGCAACGCGTGCCAAGGCTTCGCGCACTTCGGCGTGCATTTCGGTCGTGAAGCTGTTGAGGCGCTCTGGGCGGTTCAGGGTCAACCATGCCACGCCGTTTGTTTCACGATACTGAATGGTGCGCCAGGCCGTCTCCATCTGATGTCTCCTCCGTCCTTTCGTGTGGGTTGTGCGCTTGTTTGACCGACCGTTCGATAAATACTATACTTGACCTGCGTCAAAGTCAACCGCTTTTTTCGATATTTTCTAACCGGTTTGTCTATGTTAAAGTTTGTTGCCACATATCCTGAAGGAGGAGATACCGTGTCTGAAGAATGGTTTGCGCGCCATCAAGCGCTGCTCGATGAGGCCGTGCGTGCGATTCACACGCGTGGCTACTGGACCCCGTTTCCCGAAATGCCCAGCCCGAAAATCTATGGGGAAAACGCGATGGCCGAAGGCAAAGCGGCAGCGCTTGCCTACCACGACCGCGAATTCCCTTTGCAGGATCAAGGTACGCCCGAGCGGTGGGTCGCAACCGAGCGGTCGCCTTACGGAGTGGAATTGACGCCGAAGTACCCGGTCTTTGCGGTCGAAACCCTGGTCCGCCAGGCAGAAAACGCGATGCCCGCGTGGCAGCGTCTCGGGCCCGAAGGGCGGGTGGGCGTGCTGCTCGAAGCGTTGGTCCGTTTGAACCGGCGCAGTATGGAGATGGCCCACGCAGTGATGTTCACCACCGGCCAAGGGTGGATGATGGCGTTCCAAGCGGGGGGGCCGCACGCGCAGGACCGTGGGCTCGAGGCGGTTGCGTATGCGTGGGACGAGATGAGCCGGATCCCCAAAGCGGCGGTCTGGGAAAAACCCCAGGGCAAAAATCCCCCGATCAAGATGGAGAAGCGCTATGAGATCGTCGGCCGCGGCGTCGGCGTGGTGATCGGTTGCGGAACCTTCCCCACGTGGAATACCTATCCGGGGCTCTTTGCGGCGTTGGCAACTGGCAACCCGGTGATCGTCAAACCCCACAGCAACGCAGTGTTGCCTGCGGCGATCACGGTACGGGTGCTGCGCGACGTATTGACCGAGGCCGGGTGCGACCCGAACGTGGTGCAATTGGCGGTGTTCGACGATCGCCAGGCTACCCAGCAGCTCGTCCAGCACCCGGCGGTGAAGTCGATCGATTTCACCGGCGGCTGCGCGTTCGGGCAATGGCTCATCGACAACTGCCGCCAGGCGCAGGTCTATGCAGAACTGGCCGGGGTCAATACCGTCGTGATCGAATCGACGGACGACTACGCTGGCCTGTTGAAAAACCTGGCGTTTACGCTGTCCCTCTATTCCGGTCAGATGTGCACCACGACGCAGGCGATTTTGGTTCCCGCGCAAGGGGTACAGACACCCGACGGCGTGAAGCCGTACGAGACCGTGGTTGCCGACCTGGCCGCGGCAATCGACGCGTTCTTGTCCGATCCGCGGGTGGCGTTCGCGGTGCTGGGGGCGGTGCAGTCCGACGAGACGATGGCGCGCATCGATGCGGCGAACCGGGGCGATTTCAGTGCCGTGGCGCTGGCGAGCAAAGCGCTCACCCACCCCGAGTATCCCAATGCCCGTGTGCAAACGCCGGTGCTCGTCACCTGTGACGAAAACGACGAAGCGGCCTATCTGGAGGAGCGTTTCGGGCCGATCGCGTTCGTCGTGCGTTGCGCCGACCGCGACGCGGCGCTGGCGCGCGCCGAGCGGATCGTACGCGAACACGGCGCATTGACGTTGGGGTGCTACTCGATCGATCCCGCGTACCAGGAGCGGATGGTCGATGCGAGCCTGCGTGCCGGTGTCGCGCTTTCGTTCAATTTGACCGACGGCGTCTACGTGAACCAGTCGGCAGCGTTTTCCGACTACCACGGTACCGGTCTCAACCCGGCGGCGAACGCCAGCTACTGTGACGCAGCGTTCGTCGCGCGCCGTTTCGCGGTCGTGCAGCGCCGTTGGCATGTGAAGGAGTAACGCTGTGCCCTTTTACGAGATCGATGGGCTCAAGCCCGTGGTCCATCCCAACGCGTTCGTCCATCCAAACGCGGTGGTGATCGGGGACGTGTTTATCGGCGAAGGGTGTTACGTGGCGCCGCTCGCGAGTTTGCGTGGTGATTTCGGCCGCATCATCCTCGAAGCCGGGAGTAACGTCCAGGATTGCTGCGTGCTGCACGGCTTTCCCGGCTGCGACACGGTGGTCGGGGTCAATGGCCACATCGGGCACGGCGCGATTCTCCACGGCTGCCGAATCGGTGAAGACGCCCTGGTGGGCATGAACGCGGTGGTGATGGACGAGGCCGAAATCGGTGCGGGGTCGATCGTCGCTGCGCACGCGTTCGTCAAAGCCGGGTTCGTCGCACCGCCCCGTTCGCTCGTCGTCGGGGCGCCAGCGAAGATCGTGCGCCAGGTCACCGATGAAGAATTGGCGTGGAAGCAGGAGGGGACGCGCACCTACCAAGATTTGACGCGCCGTTCCCTCGCGACGCTGCGCCCGTGTTCACCTCTGACCCAAGCCGAACCGGGGCGGAAGCGCTTCGAGATGCCGGGGGTGGTTCCGTTGGTGGCGAAGCGGCGGGAAGGGAGCTGAAGCGCGGGTTTGTACCACGCATGGGGGCACTATGGCGTGGGAGATGGTACGCCTCAGCCGTGTTGCGTTGGTCAGCATACGTGTGTCTGGTTACGTGATCAGTTGGCGTACGCTATAATTTTTTCATGATGAACCGACAACCGCCTTCTCGTGTTTTGGGGATGTTTTGCGCTGCGGTCGCGGCGTTGCTCCTTTCCGCCTGTCAGCCAGAGCCGCAAGACACCAAACCGGGGCAACCCGTCGCGACGCGGCAGAAGCTGTTCAAAGCGATGCTGCGCGAATTCGAGCCGATGGGGGTGATGTTGCGCGACGGACCCTTTGACGCTGCGCGTTTCGAAGGGCATTTCCGCCGTTTCCTCGATTTGAGCGAAAAGCCCTGGCCCCATTTCCGCGAGGATACCTGCTACCCACCCGCGAAGGTCCAGCCGCAGACCTGTACGGACCTTGCTGGCTTGAAGCGGCGCACAGACGCGTTCATGGAGGCGGTTGCCGGACTCAACACGGCGGTGCAGAAGGAGTTGGGCACGCTTGCGCCGCAGGGGAGCGCAACGGCGGAAACGCAGGCGCGCGCCGCGCTCAAAGCGGCCTACGACCGGGTCTATGACACGTGCCAAGACTGCCATCGTGACTACCGCAAAAAGTGATTCCGCGCAAACCGCTTCGGAACGTGCCGCATGGGCGCAGGGGATCGCACATGACCCGTGGCCGCAGCGGATCGTCTGCTTGACCGAAGAGAGCGTCGAGACGCTCTATCTCTTGGGCGAGCAGCGACGCATCGTCGGCATTTCGGGTTTTACCGTCCGGCCACCGCAGGCGCGCAAAGAAAAACCGAAAGTTTCGGCGTTTACGAGCGCCAAAATCGACGAGATCCTCAAGCTCGAACCCGACCTCGTGATCGGTTTTTCCGATATGCAAGCGGAGATTGCGGCAACCCTGATTCGTGCCGGGGTCGAGGTCTGGGTGAGCAACCACCGCTCGGTTGCGGGGATTCTCGCCTACATTCGGCGGCTGGGGGTGTGGGTTGGCGCGTCTGAGCGGGCGGAGGCGCTCGTTGCGCAACTGACCGCGGGGTTGCAGGCCGTTGCCGAAGCCGCAAGCCGCCTTCCCGCTCGGCCCAAGGTCTATTTCGAAGAGTGGGACGAGCCGATGATCAGCGGCATCCTCTGGGTGCATGAGCTGATCGCATTGGCGGGTGGCGAGCCACTCTTTCCAGAGCGTGCGCAGGCGCCGTTGGCGCGTGACCGGATCATCGCCGACCCGGCGGAGGTGGTGCGTGCCGCGCCCGACCTGATCATCGGTTCGTGGTGTGGCAAGAAGTTTCGCCCGGAGCAGGTGGCGGCGCGCCCGGGGTGGGGCGCGATCCCCGCGGTGGCGCGCGGGCAGCTCGTCGAAATCAAGTCGCCGCTCATCCTGCAACCGGGGCCAGCGGCGCTCACCGATGGGTTGCAGGCGCTGGCGCAGGCGATTGAACAGGCGGCGTGGGCAGCTGCGCCACCTCGACCCGATTCCGGCCGGAACGCTTAGCGCGGTAGAGCGCTTGGTCGGCGGCGCGCAAGACCGCCTCGAAGGGCGTGTTGCCGTTCCATTGCGCGATGCCTGCGGAGAAGGTGACCCCGCGCAGCACCGGGTGCTCGGCATCTGGCCACACCTCTTCCTTCCAGCTGGTGCGGAGCCGTTCGACGATCGCAACGGCGGTGGCAAGATCGGTGTCCGGCAAGAAAACGAGGATCTCCTCGCCGCCCCAGCGCGCGACCAGATCGGTGGGGCGCAGCCTGTGGGTCAAAAACGCCCCCAGCCGCTTCAAGACGGCGTCCCCCATTTCGTGGCCGTAGCGGTCGTTGATCGCTTTGAAGTGGTCGAGGTCGATCAGGACTGCCGCCGCAACCGAACGGTTGCGCTCTAGCCGCGCCGTTTCCCGTTTAAAGGGCATGTGCGAACCCTTCGCGGTTGAGAAGCCCGGTAAGGGGGTCGTGGTAGGCTAGGTGGATGATCTGCTCGAGCAACCGCTGCTGCTCGCGGATGTCGTGAACGGCTGTGACGGCGCGCACGATCGCGTTCCGATGGTCACGGATCGCCGCAACCGCGATATGGACCGCGATGGGTATGCCGTTTTTGTGCCAGAGCACCGTATCGACGCGCCGCGGTTTTCCATCGCGCATCGTTTGGAAGATGGGGCATTCCGTCCTTGGAAAAGGGGTGCCGTCGGCGTGGGCGTAGTGAAGTGTCGCATGGCTCGGTTTGCCGATCAGCTCGTCGGGAGTGTAGCCGAGAAGCGCTGCAGCGGCAGGGTTGCAGTAGGTGATCACATCGTCCGCTGCATTTTGAACGATCACCCCTTCGTTGAGCGCCTCGAGGATCGTGTTGGTTTCCGCTATCTGGTTGGTAAGCAGGGTCTTCTGATGGTCGACTTGGCGGTAGAGGGCGCGCGTGCGCATTCCTACGAGCGCCAGCGTTAGGGCGAGGGCAAACGCTGCTGTTGCGGCCAGAAGCGCCAGGCGGTATTGGCGCCAGATATCGCGCCAGGTAACCGGCACTTCGGTAAAGGGGGGTTCGCGCATCGCCAGCGCCAGGCGGCGGATCGATGTGTAGTCGCCGCCGCGCACGCAACAGCCAATGCCGCTCTGGATCCACTCAGGCGGGAGCGTGCGGTCGAGCTGCAATTGCAACGCCAGCAGGCCACTGATGAGCGCAGAGGCAGTGGCGTCGTCGACGTGCGGCAGGAGTGCCACCGGCCATTCGGGGTAGAGGCGGGTGCTCACGCGAAACGGGTAGCCGGGCGGAGTCTGGTCAAAGGCAACGGCCAGGTGGGCGATCGCTTCGGGCGCCCGCTGCGCGGTGTGCTCCCAGATGCTGGAGCGGACGACGCCGTAGCGGGCGGCACCGCGGGCAAGCGCTTCGACCACCGCTTCGTGCGTGCCAACCTCTTGCCAGGTGATGGTGGCGACATCGACGCCGGCAAGGAAGAGTTCGAACGCAAACGCTTGGTAACCACCAAGATGGCGCTTACTCGGGATGAGGATCGTTTGCCCTTCGAGCGCCTGGAGGGAATCGACCGGGGGAGCATCTTGGCGGCGCAGTAGCGTGCTACCCAACTGGCGCACGAAGTGGCCCTCAGCGAAGCGGGTGAGGGTGAGCACTGGAGCCGACAATGGGTAGCGTTCTTGCAGTTCGATGAAATGGGTGGGATTGGTGATGAGTAGGTCCAGTGTTTCTGCAGCAACCCGAGCTTCGAGTGGATCGGGTTGCAGATAGGCTACCTCGACCGGACGAGAGAGGATCGCGCCGATCGCACGCACGAGCGGCGCAAATTGTTCGGCAACGATTTCGGGTTTCTGATAGGCAAAGATGCCGATCCGAAACGGCGAATCCTCCGCCCGCAAGGCAGGAATGCAGCCAAAAAGAAGGAGCACCGTGCTGCTGAGGAGTGTCAGCAATCGTGCCAAGAGGGGGCGGGCCATGCGCGGGTTGGGCTGTCATTTATGCATTTAAATTAATAACAATAGCATAGGAGACCTTCGGCGTCAAAGCGCACCGCGCGTGTGTTGCTGGTGGGCCAGCGCGGTGCGGGGCTGAGAAAGCCGACGCTGTGCGGCAAGCGCTTGGTGCGCGCGGATCACCGCGCGTCGGGTTGCGCATCGGGAGCCGCTTTCTGAAACGCCGGGAGTCTCTGACACGCCGCGTCGATTGCGGTGAGCCGCGGATAAGGGGAGAGATCGCACTCAAACCGCCGCGCGTTGAAGAGCTGTGGCACGATGCAGCAGTCGGCAAGGGTTGGCGAATCGCCCCAAGCAAAAAGGCCGCCTGGGTTTTCCGCCGCGGTGACCATCGCTTCGAGCGCCGCAAGCCCTTCGGCGATCCAGTGGCGATACCACGCCAGTTTGTGCGCGTCGTCCACCCCGAGCGTGCCGGTGAGATAGTTGAGCACCCGCAAATTGTTCACCGGGTGGATTTCGCACGCAACCAGCTGCGCAAGCGCGCGCACCTGGGCCCGCGCGAACGGGTCCGCGGGAAGGAGCGGTGGCGTGGGGTGGGTCTCGTCCAGGTATTCGATGATCGCAAGCGACTGGGTGAGCCGCTGCGTGCGGCCGTCTGCTGTGCGTACCTCCAGGACCGGAACGAGTCCGGCAGGGTGGCGCGCTTTATGCGCTTCGTGCCTCTGTTCGCCCTGAAGGAGGTTCACCGGCACGATTTCGTAGGGAATCCCTTTGAGTTCGAGCGCGATCCGCACACGGTACGCAGCGGAGCTACGGAAATAACTGTAGAGACGGTACTGCATCACCCCTCCGGCAGCGCTTCGACCCGGTTTTCGATCCGCCCAAAGATGTCGTTGCCGGCGGCGTCGGTCATCCAGATGGTGACCGTATCGCCATCCTGCAGGAACGGGGTTTGCGGTTTGCCGGTCTCGATGATTTCGAGCATTCGCACCTCGGCGATGCAGCAGTAGCCCACACCGCCATTTTCCACTTTCGAACCGTAGAGCCCGCCTTGTTTGTTCGAAACCGTCCCAGAACCGATGATCGAGCCGGCTTCGAGTTCGCGGGTCGTCGCTGCGTGGGCAATGAGGCGGCCAAAATCGAACTGCATGTCGACCCCGGCGTTGGGAAAACCGAAGGGCTTGCCGTTGAGGTTCACCCGCAGCGGCAGATGGACTTTGCCGTCGCGCCACGCATCGCCCAGCTCATCCGGCGTCACCGCCACCGGTGAGAAGCTGCTGGCCGGTTTCGATTGGAAGAAGCCAAACCCTTTCGCGAGTTCGCCTGGGATCAGGTTCCGAAGACTGACGTCATTGACCAGCATCACCAGCGCGATGTGGTGGCGTGCGGCAACGGGGTCGATCCCCATCGGGACGTCGGTGGTGACGACGGCAACTTCCGCTTCGAAGTCGATGCCCCACGCCACTTTGGCGTGAATGGGGTCGTATGGGCCGATGAAGCTGTCCGACCCCCCTTGGTAGATCAGGGGGTCGTCGTAAAAAGCGGGGGGCATTTCGGCGCCGCGCGCTTTTCGCACCAATTCGACGTGGTTGAGGTACGCGGAACCGTCCGCCCATTGGTACGCTCGGGGTAGGGGTGAGGCGCAGGCGGGCGGATCGAACGGTTGGGCGTGGCGGGCAGCGCCTGCGTTGAGGGCCTCATAGACCGCGGCGAGTTGCGGGGCGACGTTCGCCCAGTCGTCCAACGCTTTTTGTAGGGTGGAAGCGATTTCGGGGACCGGTTGGCAGCGGGTGAGGTCGCGAGAAACGACGACCAGCGTGCCGTCCCGGCCACCCGCTTTGAGGGTGGCCAACTTCATCGGAGGGTCACTCCTTATTGTTCAGGGAACATCGTTTGATAACGACCGTCGTGCATCCAACGGGCGTGGTGCGGGGCCCGTTTCGTCTGCCGCCACTCTTCGAGCATCTCCCATTTCACTTTGTCCAGCGCTTCGAGCATGCCGGGGCGAAGGGTGTTCGCCGCGAGTTCGATCCGGTGGCCGTTGGGGTCGAAAAAGTAGATCGATTGGAAGAGCGCGTGGTCGGTGGGGCCGACCACTTCGATCCCTTCGGCTTCGAGTCGCGCTTTGGTTTCCAGAAGCACGTCCACCGATTCCACTTCGAACGCGATGTGTTGCGTCCACGCCGGGGTGTTGGGGTCACGCCCCATCGGCGGACGGGTGGGGAGTTCGAAGAATGCCAGGATGTTGCCGTTTCCGGCGTCGAGAAAGATGTGCATGTAGGGGTCTGGTTCCTTGGTCGATGGGACTTCGTCTTCGGCAATCGAGAGAATCAGTTTCATCCCCAAGTGCTTTTCGTACCATTGGGCCGTCTCGTAGGCGTCGTGGCAACGGTACGCGACGTGGTGGATCTTTTTGATGAGGCTCATGATGGGTCTCCTCTTCGGTACGGGACGGTCACAGGTCGGCCTTTGCTGCGGTGATCGCTTCTTCGAGGATGCGCAGATCACCGATGTGGTTGGCAAGAAGCAGCACCAGCCGCGCGTTAAGGAGCGCACTGTGTTCGTCGCTCAGGTCACGGTGCGCTTCGATCAGCATCGCGTAGAAGTCGTCGCCGGGAGCGTAGTCGTAGAAATAGCGTTTGTCCGGGTTGTGGAAGTTGGGTTGGGTGTTGAGTGACATGTTTGGCTCCTTTCCGAACGGCGCTTGGGTCAGTCCGTCCAACGGTCGCGGTAGGTGGCGCGGGCAAGCGCGGCGTCGATTGCGTCTGGGTCGAGCGCACGCCAGCGTGCCGCAACGTGTTGATCCGGGCGCAGCAGATAGACCGAGCCGGGGGAGAGGTCATAGCGCTCTCGAACGCGCCCTTTGCTGTCCTGGAGGGTGGCGAGGTTATCTGGCGCGGTGCCCCGAGTGGCGATCACGAGGGGTTCGATCGGCACTGGCGCAATCGCCCAGCGGGTGAGTGTTGCCACTGTTGCGGCGTCGATCGTGCTGGCATCCTCGGTGTAATAGAGGAGTTGGAAGCGGTTGCCCACATGGTTGAGTAGCCAACTCGGCGTGCCGTCCGGTGTGGTGACGGGGGCGTCGTCCATTGGGGCGCCCGGCACCATGCGGCCGTTGAACGCGTCGCGGTCTGGGGTGTTGAGCGACGAGCCGACGTAGAAGCTCGGGACCGACAATCGCCCCGAGTTCACGAGCTTACGCGCGAAGGGATGTTGGCGCGCCAGCGTCAACACGGCTTTGCGCAGCGTTTTGCTCGCGTTGCCCTTCGGGGTGATGAAGTCGGTGCTGCGCGTCGAATTCATGATGTTTTCGTCCGCCGCGTAGCAGCGCTCCTCGCTGTAGGTGTCCAGCAACGTCGCTGGGGCTTTCCCTTCCAGCACCAGGTTGAGTTTCCAGATGAGGTTGTCGGTATCCTGGATTCCGGAGTTCGCGCCGCGGGCGCCAAACGGGGAGACCTGGTGCGCCGCGTCGCCGACGAAGAGGACGCGCCCGTGATTGAAGCGGTTCATCCGGCGGCATTGGAAGGTGTAGACGCTTACCCATTCGAGTTCGAATTCGCGATCGTCGCCAAGCATCGCTTTGATGCGGGGGATGACCCGTTCCGGTTGTTTCTCCAGTTCCGGGTCGGCGTCCCAGCCGAGCTGAAAATCGATCCGCCAGACGTTGTCGGCTTGTTTGTGGAGCAGCACCGATTGGCCGGGGTGGAACGGCGGGTCGAACCAGAACCAACGCTCCGCGGGGAAGTCGGCCTTCATCACCACGTCGGCGATCAAGAAGCGATCCATGAAGATCTTGCCCTCGATGTCGAGCCCAAGCATG
The DNA here is from genome assembly GCF_019049855.1 of Hydrogenophilus thiooxidans. Classification (GTDB taxonomy): domain Bacteria; phylum Pseudomonadota; class Gammaproteobacteria; order Burkholderiales; family Rhodocyclaceae; genus Hydrogenophilus; species Hydrogenophilus thiooxidans. The sequence goes on from NZ_JAHLSY010000005.1 coordinate 80,469, forward strand.
TGGCGGATCGGGCTCCTGGCGCCGTCGGCGACGATCAGCCAATCGCAGGTGAGCGAATAGGCCCCCGCAGGCGTTTCGACCCGCAACGCGACGTGCGCGTCACTTGGGGTAACAGCGATTACCTTGTTCTTCCAGCGCATTTCGAGCCCCGGGGTGGCACGGCACGCATCGACCAGATACTCTTCCAGGTAGTACTGCTGGAGATTGACCATGCCAGGGCGATGGTGGTCGGGTTCGGGGACGAGGTTGAACGAAAAGACTTCGTCGTTGCGGAAGAAGGTGCGGCCGACGTTCCAGGAGACCCCTTTTTGGACGATCCGTTCGCCTACGCCCAAGCGGTCGAGAATCTCGAGCGCCCGTTTGGCGTAGCAGACGCCGCGCGAACCGATCGAAACCGTGTCATCGTCGTCGAGCAGCAACACCGGTTTGCCTTTTTGCGCCAGGTCGAGCGCTGCGCACATCCCCACGGGGCCAGCACCGACGACCACCACCGGAACGTGGCGCGTCTCATCGGGGTGATCGAGTTCGGCGGGGCGCACAAAGGGATATTTCGGGTACTGGTACGTTTTGAGCATACGAATTACCTCCTTTTGGTGGGTCAAGGGATGCGGCGCGCGGTAGCGGTTGGGTTTTTGGTTCTCGTGGGGTCAGACTTCTTGGAGCGCGTGCCACATCTCCTGGTCGCGTTCCGCGGTCCAGATGCGGGGATCGCGAATGCCGCTCGCTTCGTCGTACGCGCGCGTGACGTCGAACGGCAAGCAGTGTTCGTAGATGAAGACGTGACCGAATTTCGGGTCCATCCGTTCGCGGGCGATGCGCATCGCCCCTTTGAGGTCGAGCCCTTGCGCCACCGCCGCTTTCGCCGAATCGAACAGCGTGGTGACGAAATCGTGCGTATAGGCGAAGGCGTTGCGGATCGATTCCGGTGTGGTCAGCGCCGGTCCGCGCCCCGGAACCACTTTTTCCGCGCCCAGCGCTTCGAGCCGCGCGAGGGTCTCCGGCCAGTCGCTGAGGTAGGCGTCGCCGGTATAGCACGCCGCCTCGGCTTCGAGCAGGTCACCGGCAAAGAGCACTTTTTCTTGCGGGAGCCAGACCACCGTGTCCCCTTTGGTGTGGCCGCGTCCGGGGTGCCAAATGCGGACTTCGAGATCGCCCATCCACAGGGTGATCTCCTCTTTGAAGGTCAGCGTTGGCCAGGTGAGACCGGGAATGCTGTCGACCGCACGAAAGAGACGCGGAAAGCGGCCGATCTCCGATTTCATGTCGGCTTCCCCACGTTCGCAGATCAATTCGTAGGTGGGGTAGCTGGCGATGATCTGCTCGAGTCCCTCCCCTTTGTAGCCCGACGCGCCAAGGACCCGAACGGCGTGGTAGTGGGTGAGGGTGACGTATTTGATCGGCTTATTGGTCACTTCGCGCACCTTGCCGATCACCTGCTGCGCCATCACGGGGGTTGCGGTGGCGTCGATGATCATCACGGCGTCGTCACCGATCACCACGCCGGTGTTGGGGTCCCCTTCCGCAGTGAAGGCCCAGGCATGTTCCGAGAGTTGCACGAACGAGACCGCTTTCTCTTCCAGATCGGCAACGGAAGCAAAGGCTTTTTGTGTCATGATTCGATCCTTTCATGCAGAGCATGAGAAACAGCTTAGCGCGCGATTCAACCATTGTCAATAGATTTGTTATTATCGAATTATCGCTGCATTGAGCGTTGAGGGGACCATGTCTGGAGAACGGCGGGGCATTCAATCGGTCGAGGTGGGTGGGCAACTGCTGCGGGCGCTTGCCGATGCGGGCGTGCCGATGATGTTGAAAGAGCTCGCGGCGGCAGCGGGAATGACGCCGGCGAAAGCGCACCCCTATCTCGTCAGCTTCGGTAAATTGGGGTTGGTGGAGCAAGACCCTTTGACCGGCCGATACAAGTTAGGCGCGTTTGCGTTGCGCATGGGGCTTGCGGCGTTGCATGCGCTCAATCCGGTGCGGGTCGCAAACGAAGTGGCGGCGCAGCTTGCCGACGAAGTGGGGCAGAACGTCGCGATCGCGGTGTGGGGAAACCTAGGAGCGACGGTCGTCGATGTCGAAGAGTGCCAACGCGCAATCCATGTCAATATGCGCCCGGGCACGGTTATGGGGCTCTTGACCACTGCAACGGGGCGGGTCTTCGCGGCGTACCTGCCGCCGCGGCTCATCGAGCCGCTGATCGAACGCGAGTTGCAGCGGCTCGCGGCGGGCAGTCAGCGTTTGCGCATTTCGCGCCGTTTCGTCGAGGAGCAGGTGGCAGAGGTGCGACGCCACGCGATGGCGCGGGTAGTCGGGCAGCCGATCCCCGGAATCAACGCCTTTTCCGCGCCGGTGTTCGACCACAACGGCCATTTGGCGTTGGCGCTCACGGTGCTGGGGCCGGAGGACAGTTTCGATCCGGATTGGGATGGGCCGATGGCGCAAGCGGTGCGTCGTGCGGCGCAAACGGTCACGGAACGGGTCGGTGGGGACCCGAAAAAGTTGCTGCCGAGCGAACGGAAAGCGGCGACATCTGCCGAAGCGAGTGCCTCTGATCCGATCGTTTTGTGGTAAATTGGCACGTACATTTCTTTGAAAAAGGGAGGGAAAAGATGGCTCGAGAAGTCGTGGTTTTGAGTGCGGTCCGTTCGGCGATCGGGACGTTCGGTGGGACGCTGTCGGTGATGGAGCCGGCCGAGCTTGGCGGAATCGTGATGAAAGCGGCGATCGAACGCGCGCAGGTCGACCCCCAGGCGATCGAATACATCACCGTCGGCAACTGTATCCCCACCGAATCGCGTTATGCCTACACGCCGCGGGTGGCGTCGATTCAAGCGGGTTGTTCGATGAATTCGGTGGCGATGCAGGTCAACCGCTTGTGCGGTTCCGGGTTGCAAGCGATCGTCACCTCGGCGCAACAGATCCTCTTGGGTGACGTCGACCTTGCGATCGGCGGCGGGGTCGAGGTGATGTCGCGTGGCGCGTATCTGTTACCTGCGCTGCGTAACGGTGCCCGAATGGGTGATACCCAAGCGATCGACGCGATGGTTGCGGTGCTCACCGACCCGTTCGGCGTGGGGCATATGGGTGTGACCGCAGAAAACCTTGCGGCGAAGTGGGGCATCACCCGCGAAGAGCAGGATGCGTTTGCGCTCGAATCGCAACGGCGCGCGGCCCGCGCGATCGCCGAAGGGCGCTTCAAGGAGCAGATCGTCCCGGTGACGATCCAGACCCGCAAAGGGGAGATCGTCTTCGATACCGACGAACACCCCAAACCGAACACGACGATGGAGAGTTTGGCGAAACTCAAGCCCGTGTTCAAGAAAGACGGTACGGTGACCGCGGGGAACGCTTCTGGGATCAACGACGCGGCGTCGTTCCTGGTGTTGGCCGATGCCAAACAGGCAGAGAAAGCGGGCGCCAAACCGCTCGCTCGGCTTGTCGCCTATGCGGTGGCCGGGGTGCCGAACGACGTGATGGGGGAGGGCCCCATTCCGGCGACCCAAGTGGCGCTGAAGAAGGCGGGATTGACGCTCGACGACATCGACGTGATCGAGTCGAACGAAGCGTTCGCGGTGCAGGCGCTGACCGTGCTCAAGCAGTGTGGCTTCGACCCTGAGAAGACCAACCCGAATGGCGGCGCGATCGCGTTGGGTCACCCGGTGGGGGCGACCGGCGCGATTCTCGCTACCAAACTCATCTATGAGCTCCATCGCATCCAGGGGCGCTATGGACTGGTGACGATGTGTATCGGTGGTGGGCAAGGGATTACCGCCATTTTCGAACGGCTCTGAGTTCCAACCGGATCGTTCGATAGTGCTGCCAACGCTCGGCAGCGATCGCTCCGTCGGCTACCGCCGCGGCGATCGCGCAGCCGGGCGTTTTTTCGTCGTGCGTGCAGTCGCGAAAGCGGCATTGCCCCAGGAAGGGCCGAAATTCCGGGAAATAGGTAGCGAGCGCCGTTTCCGCAACGTGCGCCAATCCAAAGCGCTGTAACCCTGGGCTGTCGATGATCCAGCCGTCGCGCAGCGGATAGAGGCGGGTAAAGGTGGTGGTGTGGCGACCGGAATTCAAAGCGCGGGAAATTGCCCCAGTTCGCGCCTGCGCTTCGGGCACCAGGGCGTTCACGATCGTCGATTTGCCCATGCCCGATTGCCCAACCAGCACCGAATGGCGTGCTGTCAAACGTTCGGCAAGGGGAGCGACCGATTCGTGCGCGGTCAAGGTAATCACCGGATAACCGGCCCGCGCGAACGGCATGAGTCGCGCCAGGGCGTCGTCGCGCTCCGGCAGGTCCCATTTGTTGAGTACGATGAGGGCGTCGATCCCTTGCGATTCGGCGGCCACCAGACAGCGGGTGAGCACTTCGGGAGAAAAGCTCGGTTGGGGTGCGGTCACGATCACTGTCAGATCGACGTTCGCGGCGATGAGCTTTTCCCGTACCGTATCGGCGCGATAAAGGAGCGTCGTGCGTGGCGTCAGCATCTCGATCACCGCCTCTTCGGCTGAGACGCGCCGAAAGGCAACCCGATCGCCGCATGCGTAATCGTTGCGTTTGCCCCGGGTAACAGCCCGAAGCAACGGGTGTGCGAAACAGGAATCCGGTTGAAGCAAAAAGTGGCGGCCGTGCGCCGCCACGATCGTGCCGCTTTCTCGCGTAGGCAAACTCTGCCCCACCGTTATTTCAGACCAAAACGGTAGAAACGTTGGTTGAGGTAGCCAGCGATGTGGTACTCATCCTCGGGAAAGAGCTCGAGCTTCAGTGCGGTGGTGCAAGCGGTGAGCATCTGGGTGAGCGCTTCCGGCGTTTTGACGCGACGGTTTTCACGCAGATAGGCGCCAGAGCCCTCTTCCCCGCCGAAACGACGGGTGTGGCATTCGACGCAGAGCTCTTCATGGTAGGCTTTGCCTTGCGCCACGTTGGCATCGGGAAAGGGGTTCGCGCGGCCGATGCTGGGCGCAATAACCGCAACCAGCGCGGCAACAGAGAGGCACGAAAAGAGCCGGAAACGAAACATGGGTCTCTCCTCTTCGAGTTGGGGCGCTATTAGCTTAGACGATTCCGTACAGCAACGCAAGGGAACTGGGGAGGTGTGTCGTGCGCTTACTCAGAGGGTTGCCGGGCGGCAGCGCCGCACGTTTTGAAAAGCGCGGTACACTCGCGTTACCTTTTGACCGACAGGAGCACCCATGGCTTCGCAGGAAACGGTAAGTCCCTACCTCATCTGGATCGACATGGAGATGACGGGGCTCGACCCCGACAAAGACCGAATCTTGGAAGTGGCGCTGGTGGCCACCGACAACGAGTTGAACGTCGTGGGCGTGTTGGAGCCGATCGCAGTGCATCAGCCCGACGCGGTGCTGGCGGCGATGGATGCCTGGTGCCAGAAAACCCACGGCGCCTCAGGGTTGATTGACCGAGTGCGCGCCTCGACCGTCACCGAAGCAGAGGCCGAAGCGCAGCTCGTCGCGTTCATGGCGCAGTACGTCGCACCACGGCAAAGCCCGATGTGCGGCAACTCGATCTGCCAAGACCGCCGCTTCCTTTACCGCTACATGCCAAAAGCCGAACGCTATTTTCACTACCGCAACCTCGATGTTTCGACGCTCAAAGAGTTGGCCAAGCGGTGGGCGCCAGCGGTGCTCGAAGGGTACGAGAAAGAGAGTGCGCACACGGCGCTGGCCGACATCATGGAGTCGATCGAAGAACTGCGCCGCTACCGCGCCGCCTTTTTCAGCCAGGTGAGGAGCTGAGCGGTAGAGGGATCGTGTGGCGCGTCGCTCTCGGTTTCGAGTTGGCGCGCCATCTGTTTGCCCAATTCGACACCGAACTGATCGAACGGGTTGACGCCCCACAGCCATCCGCGGACAAAGGTTGCGTGCTCATAGAGCGCAAGCAGCTGCCCGAGCGTCTCGGGCCGCTGCGCGGTGGCCAGAAGAAAGGAGCTGGGGCGGTTGCCCGGGATCGCCAGAAAGGGGGCAAGCGCACGCGCGTCGGCTTCCGCCCATCCCTGAGCGCGCAATTGTGCGAACGCTTCGGCTTCGCTGCGGCCCAGCAACAGCGCTTCGGCTTGCGCAACGGCGTTGGCCGCCAGTGCCGCTGCGGCATCGGCGCGCGCGCGCAGCAACGGATCGTCGTCTGCCGCAGCGGGTTCGGGCGCAAACGCGACGAACTCGATCGCAATGGGTTGCGTGCCCTGGTAGAACCATTGATGGAAAGCGTGCTGGCCCATGGTGCCAGCCATTCCCCACACGGCCATCGCGGTGGGGTAGGGGGCGGGCGAGCCGTCGAACCGCACCCGTTTGCCGTTGCTCTCCATTTCGAGTTGCTGATACCACGCGGGAAGCAGTTGGAGCCCTTGAGCATAGGGCAGCAATGCCGTCTGTTGCTGCGCCAAATAGGTGGCAAACCAGACGCTCAAGAGCCCGAGGATCACCGGGATGTTCGCTTCAAGCGGCGCGCACTGAAAATGGCGGTCGATCTCGGCTGCGCCCGCACGCAGAGCTGCAAAAGCTTTCCACCCGTAGGCGAGCGCAATCGGCAACCCCACCGCGGACCAGAGTGAGTAGCGCCCGCCAACCCATTCGGGGAGCCAAAAAATCTGGTTGGAATCGAACCCGTGTGCTTCGGCTTTCTCAACCGCGTTCGTTACCGCGACGAAGTGGCAGTTGAGGCGGGGATCGTCTGGTGTGACGCCGAAATGGCGCGCAAGCCACGATCGCGCCAGACGCGCGTTTGACAAGGTCTCTGCGGTGGAAAAGCTTTTCGAGGTGACCAGAAAGAGGGTGCGCGCTGGGTCGAGGTCTAAGGTGGTGGTGAGGAAATCGCTCGGGTCGAGGTTTGCGACGAAGCGCACCGTACCGTGGCGCGCAATGCCCCAATGGGCGAACGCGTCACAGACCAGGCGCGGTCCGAGGTCGGAGCCGCCAATGCCGATATTGACCACGGTGTCGAGCGGGGCGCGGCTGAACCCTTTGAGCGCACCAATGCGGTACGCCGCAACGAAAGCAGCCAGGCGCTCTTCTTCGGTGACAAAACGGTCGCGCTGCGCGGCTGGGGGTTGCGCGCTGCCCCGGTACGCCATGTGCAGTGCGGCGCGCCGTTCGGTGAGGTTCACAGGCTCCCCTGCAAAAAGTGCGGCGATCGCTGGGGAAAGCGCGGTGGTGCGTGCCAAATCCAGTAATGCGTGCAAAACGGAAGAGTCCCATGCCTGCTTGCTGAGATCGAGATACCAGTCGCCGACGTGCCAGGTCAACGCTGAGACGCGCTGCGGGTCGCGTTCCAGTCGTTCGCGGATCGGAAACGTTCGCCAAAGGGTTGCCTGTTCGCGCAACGCGCCGTGCGCCGCAGTCCGCTCGAGCGGTTGCCAACCCAAAGCAAGCGGTACTGATTGGGTGGGTTGTTTCGCCATGGTGCGCTTCTCCTTCCTTTATTCATTCATCACCCAGGGTGGTCAAAGGTGGGGCGCCGCGCGGTACCACTACCCACCATTCGGCGAGTTTACCGCGCCCGCGCGTTGCATCCGCAACCACCCACCGCCGCCATTCGGCCAACGCCTGCGGGGTGCGGTCTCGTACCCGCAAGCGCAGCGCAACCAACGGACAGTCCGACGCTACCGTTGCCGTGGGCGGAGCCGTGTATTGGAGTGCGGCGATGAGATCGGCGCCGCCGTGCGGTCCGGGTGCCAGACAGCGGTGCGCGGCAACCACCGGGTTGTGCCAGAGGGCTCGCACGGTCGGCTCCAGGTTGCGGGCGGCGTCGAGCCACGGGTAGAGGAGCGAAACGGTGAGCCACCACAGAAGCACGACGCTCAACAGCCAATGCGCGGCGGCGCGTACGGCTTGGCGCGGAAGTCGCCAGACGAGCAAAGCCCAGAGAAGAAGGCCAATTGCGGCAGTTGCGAGGCGCACCGGCGCCGCGTCGAGAGCGAATTCGGGCGTGGCACGGGCGATGTGGCGCGCCAATCCGGGCGGCCAAGAGAAGAGTTGGGCGCAGAGCATCGCTGCGACCAGCACAACGAGCACGACGGTCATCGCAAGCGAGAACCACGCAAACGCGGCGGTGGTGCTCGGTCCAAAGCGCACCAGGCGCAACGCCGCTACGTACGCCAGCAGCGGAGACAGGATGAGGTACGTGCTTTCGCTCACTGGAAAGCAGGTGAGCGTTCCCGCAATCATCCAGAGGAGCCAGAGGAAGACTGGACGAATTTCGGGGACGCGCCACAATTCGTAGCAGCGAATGGGCCAAAACGCTACCAGCCACAAGGGCCATAGCGTCCAACCGCCTCGGCTCAAGAGCCCCTCGAATTCGGGCGTGGTGGAAAATGGCAGGAGCGTGGTTCGTGCCCACGCCTGGACCGAGGGATCCCCTAGAACGAACCCAACGGTGGCGATTCCAGCAAGGAGTGCGGCAACTGCCCAGAGGCGAAACGACACGCCCAGGGGAGCGGAATGGGGCACGGCGTGGCTCGGCGCCACGTCGGGTGGGGCGAAGAGGAAAGACCAGGCGCTTGCGCGCGGGAAGGTGGCGCTGCGCCAATACACAAGCGGCAGGGCGCCGAGCGCCAAAATGACGCCAGGCAGTCCGCTACTCCAAAACAGTAAGAGCGTCCCGAGGAACCAGCCTATCAAGCGGTCGCGCCGGGTGGCGAAAACGGTAGTGGCCCAAAGGAGCAGAGCGATGCAGGCGCTTGCGGCGACAACGCTGGTGTGGACGTGGGCGAAAACCAACCAACCCAGAGGCGAAAGCGCAGCGATCGCGGCGACGATCGCGCCCGGTTTGCCTTGGAGTCGTTTCACCGCGCTCGCGAGTAATCCAGTCTGAAGCGCCAACCACAGCGGCGTGGCCAGACGGCTGCCGTCGTGGAACGGAAAGCCGAGCGCTTGGGTGATACTGCCCAGTATCGCGGCGCTCCAGGCGTAGAGTGGACCCCAAGGGGTCAGGTCGGGATGGGAAAGGGACGTTGGGATGACTTGCCCTTGGAATACCCTCCAGGCCGGGAGAAAATGGCGCAGATCTTCGCCAAGCCACGGGGCATGGAATTGGCCCAAAAGCAGATAGACCGAAAAGAGCAGGACGATGCCGGCGGTGCCGAAAAGGTGCCGCTCCCAGAGCGCAGGTTCGCGAGATGGGGGCGGGTCGAAAAACATGGGGGGAGAAAGCAACTGGGCAGCCGAAGAAGAGCTGCCCAGCGCGCGACGTGCAGAAAAAACGGTTACCGTGCCATTTGCCCGTATTTCTGACGGAACCGTTCGACGCGCCCGGCGGTATCGACGATTTTCTGTTTGCCGGTGTAGAACGGATGGCAGTTTGAGCAGACTTCGATGTGCAGCGTCGGTTTCCCGTAGGTGGAACGGGTGACAAAGGTGTTGCCGCACGAGCAGGTGACGGTGACTTCGTGATAGTCCGGGTGGATACCTTCTTTCATGGGGTTACCTCGCAATAGGCCGACGGCGATTGTGGCCGCCGTTAGATGATGGAAAGCTGGAATTATCACCAAAAAACGAAAAAAAAGCAATAAAATCGCGCCCCATGAGTTATGGCACCTCACGCATTCCGCAGAGCGCCCAACAGGGGGTTCATGCGCACTTAATCGCGGTGGTCGATCGCCATCTCGCATCCCCGTTCCGAAAGCCCATCGCGCCTTACAACCAAGCGGCTTTCGCGCAGTTTTGCGCCCGTTGGGACGGGGCGCAACCGGTGATCCTCGATTCGGGGTGTGGGGTGGGATGGTCGACGCTGCGCCTTGCCCAAGCGCACCCAGAGGCGTTGGTGGTCGGCATCGATCAATCGGAAGCGCGCCTTGCGCGTCGCAAACCGTTGCCAGCCGCGCTCTGGCCCGATAACCTCCTCTTCCTGCGCGCCGACGTGATCGATTTCTGGCGCTTGATGGCGGCGCATGGCGTTTGCGTTGCAGCCCATTGGTGGCTCTATCCCAACCCGTGGCCCAAGATCGGTCACTTGAAACGACGCTGGTACGCTCACCCCGTTTGGCCAACGGTGCTTATGCTTGGCGGGCGCTTCGAATGCCGAACCAACTGGTCGATTTTCGCCGAAGAGCTGGTCGTTGCGTTCGCACGCAGCGGCATCGCGGCGCAGAAAAGCGTCTGGGTGCCAGACGGCGAGCCGATGACCCCATTCGAGCGCAAATATCACGACTCTGGGCAAACGCTCTACCGGGTCACGGCTGACCTCAAAGGTTGGAAGCCGCCCCCTGTCTGTCGCGAACTGGCGCAAAACCCATCCGAAAGCGGCGTATGACCCCCGAAGAGGCGCTGCAAGGACAAACCCCACCAGCAAAGGAGGATAACGCCTGCACCCGGTGTGGCGCCTGCTGCGCCGCGTTTCGTGTCGATTTCCACGAGAGCGAAGCGCTAGCGCTGAGCGATTGGGTCGTGCCGGTGACGAAGCGGCTCGTCCGGATGCGCGGTACCGATGCATCACCCCCGCGATGCGCCGCGCTCATCGGCGAAATTGGCACCGCAGTGCGGTGCGCCGTGTACGAGAACCGCCCGTCGCCGTGTCGAGAATTCGCACCGCTTGCGCCGCTAGGCATCGGCGACGAGGCATGCGCGCGTGCGCGCCGCCGTCACGGATTACCCCCTTTGACGACGATGAGACAGAAACCATGAGCAGCCCAATCCTCGAATTTGCCACGGACGCCAACAATCCCTGTATTCGGTGCGGTGTCTGTTGTACCCATTTTCGCATCTCTTTCTACTGGGCAGAGGCCGACGATGCACCAAACGGCTGGGTTCCTGCGTCGCTCACCGAACCGCTCAATCCGTGGCTGCGTTGCATGAAAGGGACGAACGGAAAAACGCGCCGTTGCATTGCACTCACCGGAACGGTGGGGCAAGCGGTGCGCTGCGCGATCTATTCACAGCGCCCATCACCCTGTCGCGAATTTCCGGTCTATCTCGAAGACGGGCGTCCGAATCCCAAATGCAACGAACTGCGTGCCCGGGTGGGGTTGCCACCGTTACCGGAATCGCCGCTTCTGCCAGCAAACGATATCGAGGGGCTGCCAACCGAACCGCCTACGGAACCGCCCGCCGCAGCCTGACCGCCCAGGTTGTCGCCCACCACCCCGCGGCAATGCCGATTGCGTCGGCGAGCCAGTCGGCCCACTCCGCTTGGCGCGTGGGGGTCAGCGCTTGTGCCGTTTCGATCGCGCCGCCGTACCCCAAAAGCGCCACTGCAAGCAGCCCCCGAGTGTCGGGGTACGCCGTCGCGCCCAGACACCAAAGTGCGGTGAAGACAAGCGCATGTTGGGCTTTATCTGAGAGCGAAAAGGCAAGCGGAGGGAGTTCGGCAAGCGGCAGGAGTGCCAGACCGAAAACCGCGATGAGCGCGCCCCAAAAAAGGGCGCGCCAGACCGGTAAACCGACGCGCGCCATCTATTAGACCTTTGCGAGGATTTGCCGCAGCACGTAGGGAAGAATCCCGCCGTGGCGATAGTACGCGACCTCGATCGCGGTGTCGATCCGCGAGCGTACCGGTACGCGGACCACCTCGCCGTTTGCGCGGGTGATCGCCAGAGTCAGCGGTTGCTGCGGCGCAATCGTCTCCATCCCTTCGATCGTGAAGGTTTCGTCGCCGGTAATCCCCAGTTTTTCCCATGAATCGTCACCGAGGAACTGCAGCGGCAAGACGCCCATTCCGACGAGGTTGGCACGATGGATCCGTTCGAAACTGCGCGCCACCACCGCGCGTACCCCAAGGAGCGCCGTTCCTTTGGCTGCCCAGTCGCGCGACGAGCCGGTGCCGTACTCTTCGCCCGCGAAAACCAGGGTGGGGATCCCTTGGCGCTGGTAATGCATCGCCGCGTCGTAAACGGGGACGATGTCACCGTTCAGGAGGGTGTACCCCCCTTCGACGCGACTTCCGTCCGGGCGAGGCGGGATCATCAAGTTCTTGAGGCGAACGTTGGCAAAGGTGCCACGGATCATCACCTCATGATGACCGCGCCGCGCGCCGTAGCTGTTGAACTCCGCTTTTGGGACGCCGTGCGCAAGGAGCCACTGCCCGGCCGGAGACGACTCGGGGATCGACCCAGCGGGTGAGATGTGGTCGGTCGTGACCGAATCGCCCAAGAGGAGCAGCGCCCGAGCGTTCGTGATCGGAGGCACCGGCGCCGGGGTGAGGGAGAAATTACTGAAGAACGGCGGTTCGGCAATGTACGTCGATGGTGGCCAGTCGTAGACGTCGCCGCTCGCCGCTTCGACGGCGTTCCAAAGGTCGTGGTGCGCGGTGAAATCTTGGTAGAGGCGTTGGAAGACCTCGGGGTCGAGCGCGAAGGGAAGCGCTGCGTGGATCTCTTCGCTCGTCGGCCAGAGGTCGCGCAGAAAGACCGGTTGCCCGGCGCGATCCGTGCCAATCGGCTCGCTGGTGAGGTCGATGTCAACGCGCCCGGCAAGCGCAAACGCGACCACAAGAGGGGGCGAGGCGAGGAAGTTGGCCCGAATGTTGGGGTGGATGCGCGCTTCGAAATTGCGGTTGCCAGAGAGCACCGCAGCGACCACCAAGTTTTCTTTCTGGATCGCTGCGTTGAGTTCCGGGGCCAAGTCTCCTGCGTTCCCGATACAGGTGGTGCAACCGTAACCCACCACCGCGAACCCAAGTTGCGCAAGCGGCGCCAGAAGTCCCGCTTTCTCCAGGTATTCGGTGACGACACGCGAACCGGGCGCAAGCGACGTTTTGACCTTGGGCGACACGGTCAAGCCCCGTTCGACTGCTTTCTTCGCGACCAGGCCCGCAGCGATCAAAACGGCGGGGTTGCTGGTGTTGGTGCAGGAGGTGATCGCGGCGATCAGCACATCCCCGTGACCGACCGTGGTTTCAAGGGTTTTGTCGCTCGGGGCGTCGCCTTCGAGTCGTCCGGCATGCGCAAGCGACAGCGTCACAGGCACACGTTTGGCTCGAGCTTCGGCATCGAGACCATACCCGTTTTGCTCGCGGGGCGCCGCAAGGAGCGATTCGAACTGCGCTTTCATCGCCTTGAGCGCGATCCGGTCTTGCGGCCGTTTTGGACCGGCAAGCGACGGCTCGACCGTGCGCAAGTCGAGCTGGAGTGTGCGGGTATAGGCGATTTCGCCCGCACGTGGCATGCCGAAGAGCCCTTGCGCTTTGAAATATTCGGCGAACGCTTCGACCTCCTCGGCGGTGCGCCCGGTGCGCGCCAGGTATTCGACCGTCTTGTCGTCGACGGGGAAGTACCCCATCGTTGCGCCGTATTCGGGTGCCATATTGGCGATGGTCGCCCGGTCGGGAACCGAGAGCGTGGCTGCCCCATCGCCGAAAAATTCGACGAATTTGCCGACCACCTTTTCCCGGCGCAGCATCTCGGTGATCGTGAGCACCAAATCGGTTGCGGTGACCCCTTCGGGCAACTGCCCCGTGAGTTCGACGCCGATCACGTCGGGGGTGAGGAGATAGACCGGTTGTCCGAGCATCGCTGCTTCCGCTTCGATGCCACCGACACCCCAACCCACAACGCCGACTCCATTGATCATCGTCGTGTGGCTGTCGGTTCCCACCAGCGTATCGGGAAAGAGCGTAGGAGTGCCATCCGTGTCTTGACCCCGGCGCACGCCGCGGAACAGGTACTCCAGATTGACTTGGTGGACGATCCCGATGCCGGGCGGGACGACGCCGAACGTCTCAAACGCTTGCATCCCCCACTTGATGAACTGGTAGCGCTCACGGTTGCGCGCGAATTCCAGCTCCATGTTTTTACGCAGAGCCGCTGGACTGCCGAAGGTATCGACCTGCACCGAATGGTCGACGACCAGATCGACCGGCACGATCGGTTCGATCGCTTGGGGCGATTTCTGTAACCGAGCTGCGGCGCTGCGCATCGCGGCCAAATCGCACAGAAGCGGTACGCCGGTGAAATCCTGCAGGACGACCCGCGCAACGACGAACGGGATCTCGCTGGTGCGTTCCGCGTTGGGCTGCCAATTGGCAAGCGCCGCGACCTGCTCTGGGGTGATGCGCACGCCGTCGCAATGGCGCACCAGTGCTTCCAGAACCACGCGGATCGAGACGGGCAGTTGGCTGATCGGGCCGATGCCCGCCCGTTCCAGTGCCGCGAGGTCGAAAATACGAAACCGTTTGCCAGAGGGCAAGGTGAGCTCGCGTTGTGCGAGTCGTTTGGGGTCCATTGCCGGCTCCTTGTGCTGGGGATCCCGTCCAATATAGCGCAAAAGCGTATCAAACGCGAGCAAAGCACGTCATCGCACTTTTTTTGTGCAAAAGGGTATTGCCTTGCAGCGTAGAATTTCGTATAATTCGCACTCCACAGGCGCGTAGCTCAGTTGGTTAGAGCACCACCTTGACATGGTGGGGGTCGTTGGTTCGAGTCCAATCGCGCCTACCAGGATTCGATAAAATGCGGCCCATGGGCCGCATTTTTTGTTTGGGGGGTATGATGGTTGCAGTGACGTTGCCGGACGGCTCGGTGAAAGCGTTCGAAGGGGTGGTCACCCCGCTTCAAGTCGCAGAAGCGATTGGCCCGGGTTTGGCAAAAGCCGCGGTGGCCGCGAAGGTCAATGGCCGTTTGGTCGATCTGACCTATCCGATCACCGAAGATGCCAACGTCGCGATCGTCACCGAGCGCGACCCGGAAGGGCTGGAGGTAATCCGCCATTCGACCGCGCACCTATTGGCGCACGCCGTGAAGGAGCTCTACCCGGAAGCGCAGGTGACCATCGGCCCCGTGATCGAGAACGGGTTCTATTACGACTTTGCCTTTCCGCGCCCATTTACGCCCGAGGATCTGGAACGCATCGAGGAGCGGATGAAGGCGCTCGCGGCGCAACAGATCCCAGTCGTGCGCGAAGAGTGGGATCGAGACGAGGCGATTCGCTTTTTCCGTGATCAAGGCGAATACTACAAGGCGGAAATCATCGCGTCGATCCCGGAAGGGGAGACCATCTCCCTCTACCGGCAAGGCAATTTCATCGATTTGTGCCGCGGGCCGCACGTTCCCGATACCGGAAAACTCAAAGCGTTCAAATTGACCAAGGTAGCTGGAGCGTATTGGCGTGGCGATGCACGCAACGAACAGTTGCAGCGCATCTATGGAACGGCGTGGCCCGACAAAAAGGCGCTCAACGCGTACCTCAAGCAATTGGAAGAGGCAGAAAAGCGCGATCATCGCCGCTTGGGGGTTCAGCTCGACCTCTTCCATTTCGAGGACGTGGCGCCCGGTTCGGTCTTCTGGCATCCGAAAGGGTGGCGCATCTTCCAAAAGCTCATCAACTACATGCGCGAGCGGCAGCTCGAAGCGGGCTATATCGAGATCAACACGCCGGACGTGATGGACCGAACGCTGTGGGAACGTTCTGGCCATTGGCAGAACTACCACGACCACATGTTCGTGACCCAAACCGAAGACGAGCGGGTCTTTGCATTGAAACCGATGAACTGCCCCGGTGCGTGCACCTGGTACAAACATGGGTTGCACAGCTATCGGGATTTGCCGCTTCGCGTCGCCGAGTTCGGCAAGGTGCATCGGTACGAACCTTCGGGGGCGTTGCACGGCCTATTGCGGGTGCGCCACTTTACGCAGGACGACGCGCATATCTTCTGCACGCCGGAGCAGATGACGGCCGAATGTGCCAAAGTCGTGCGGTTGATCCTCGACATTTATCGTGAATTCGGATTCGAGCAGGTGCGCATCAAGCTCTCGACACGCCCGGAAAACCGGATCGGCAGCGATGCGGTCTGGGATCAACTCGAAGCGGCGCTTGCCGACGCGGTGACCGGGCTCGGACTGGAATACGAGCTCTTCCCAGGAGAAGGGGCGTTCTACGGACCCAAGCTCGAGTTTGTCCTGCGCGATGCGATCGGTCGGGACTGGCAGTGCGGAACCCTGCAAGTCGATATGAACCTGCCGGAGCGCTTCGATATCGAGTACGTCGCCGAAGACAATTCGCGTCGCCGTCCGGTGATGCTGCACCGGGCGCTCTTTGGTTCGCTCGAGCGCTTCCTGGGAATTCTCATCGAACACCATGCCGGGGCGTTGCCGCTCTGGCTCGCCCCCGTGCAAGCGGTGGTGTTGCCGATCAGCGAACGGCATGCCGAATACGCCGTCTCCGTGCAGAAGCAGCTGCGTGCCGCAGGGCTTTGGTGCGAAACCGATTTGCGCAATGAAAAAATTACCTATAAAATTCGCGAGCACAGTCTGCAAAAGGTCCCTTACCTGTTGGTAGTGGGGGACCAAGAAGCAGCCAGTGGCCAGGTTGCGGTGCGTGCCCGCGGCGGTGTCGACCTCGGAGCGATGCCGGTGGCGGCGTTCCTAGCGCGCGCCCAGGAACGGATAGCCAGTCGCAGCACCGAATGTTGAGGTTTTCATAGGGAGAAGACAGCCATCGCTCAGGAAAAGAAGGTGCGCGTCAATGACGAGATCGACGCGCCGCAGGTACGATTGATCGGCCCGGATGGGCAGCAGGTCGGGATCGTTTCGTTGCGCGAAGCGTTTGCTGCAGCGGACGAAGCGGGGTTGGATCTGGTGGAGATCGCGCCAATGGCCAATCCGCCGGTCTGCAAAATCATGGATTACGGAAAATACAAATACCAGGAACAGAAAAAGGCGCAGGAAGCGCGCGCCAAACAAAAACAGATCCAGGTCAAAGAGATCAAAATCCGTCCGGGTACCGACGAAAACGACTACCAAATCAAATTGCGCAATTTGCGCCGTTTTTTGACCGACGGGGACAAAGCCAAGGTGACCTTGCGGTTCCGCGGACGGGAGATGGCCCACCAAGAGCTTGGGCTACGCCAGTTGGAGCGAATCCAACAAGATTTGGCGGATATCGGCGTCGTCGAACAGATGCCCAAGCTCGAAGGCCGGCAAATGGTGATGGTGATCGCACCGATCAAAAAAAAGGTAAAATAGCGAGTCTTGCCCCTTGCGCGGGCAAGCGATTCGTTGAACAAGTGGCCGTCGGGCTCTCAAGCATCCGCTGCGATGCGCCTGGTGCCACATCGGAAAGGAGCAGAAACAATGCCCAAAATGAAGACGAAAAAAGGAGCCGCGAAGCGCTTCAAAGTGCGGGGTAGCGGTAGCATCAAGCGTTCCCAAGCGTTCAAGCGCCACATCCTGACCAAGAAAAGTCCGGACCGCAAGCGGCGGTTGCGTGGGATGGTCGAGGTTCATCCCAGTGACATGGGCTTGGTCAAACAGATGTTGCCGTACGCATAAGGGAGAAGCAAGATGCCTCGGGTAAAACGTGGGGTAACGGCGCGCGCTCGCCACAAAAAAGTTCTGAAGCTCGCGAAAGGGTACCGCGGTCGCCGCAAGAACGTCTATCGGGTAGCCAAACAGGCGGTGATGAAGGCGTTGCAATACGCCTACCGTGACCGCCGTCAGCGCAAACGCCAGTTCCGTGCGCTCTGGATCACTCGGATCAACGCGGCTGCGCGCGAACACGGCATGACCTACAGCGAATTCATCAACGGTTTGAAGAAAGCGCAAGTGGACGTCGACCGTAAAGTGTTGGCCGATCTTGCCGTCTTCGACAAACCCGCGTTTGGTGCGTTGGTGGAAAAAGCGCGCGCGCACCTGACTGCTTGATTGTGTTGCGCCATCGGAGGACGCGCAAGTCGCTAGCGACTGCGGTGGCGCGAAACGAAAAAGGGAGGCGCGCCTCCCTTTTTTTGTTGGTGAGGAACGAAGATGGGTAGCGAATGGGTTCGGGAGGCAGAAGCCGCATTTGCTGCGGCGACGACAGTCGCGGCGCTGGAAGACGCCAAAGCGCGTTTTCTAGGGAAAAACGGCGTCATCACGAATGCGTTGAAAGGCTTGGGTAAGCTCCCGCCAGAGGAGCGCAAAGCGCAAGGGGCGGCAATCAACGCGGCCAAAGCGCGCATCGAAGCGTTGCTCGAAGCCGCGCGGGCGCGTCTGGAAGCGGAGCAGTTGGCACGGTCACTTGCCGCGCAAGCAATCGACGTCACGTTGCCGGGACGCCACCGTTCGGTCGGTGCGCCCCACCCGGTTTGGCGCACGCTCGAGCGGGTCGAGGCTTTGTTTGCGTCGTTGGGGTTTTCGGTGGCCGACGGTCCTGAAATCGAAGACGACTGGCACAATTTCACCGCGCTCAATACGCCGGAAGATCACCCCGCGCGCTCGATGCACGACACGTTTTACCTCGAAGGGCGCTCGGACGTGGTGCTCCGCACGCATACCAGTCCCGTTCAGATCCGGGCGATGCGCGCCCATGTCGCCGCGCACGGTGCCGCGTCGGAGTTGCGTATCATCGCGCCGGGGCGGGTCTATCGCGTCGATTCGGACGCGACCCATTCGCCGATGTTCCATCAGTTGGAAGGGCTTTGGGTGGGTCCAACCATCGCCTTCACCCACCTCAAAGGGGTCGTGCAGGCGTTTCTGCACGCCTTTTTCGAAACCGACGCGCTCGAAGTCCGTTTTCGCCCTTCGTTCTTCCCTTTCACCGAACCGTCGGCAGAGATCGACGTCCGGTTCATGAGCGGCGCGCTCAAAGGGAAGTGGTTGGAGATCGCTGGCTGCGGCATGGTTCACCCCACGGTGCTTGCCAACGGTGGCTTCGATCCCGAACAGGTCCGCGGTTTTGCGTTCGGTTTCGGCCTCGACCGGCTGGCGATGTTGCAGTACGGGATCAACGACCTCAGGCTCTTCTTCGAGAACGACGTGCGCTTCTTGGCGCAGTTCGCGTAGGGAATCGACGATGAAAATTCTGGTGAGTTGGCTGGAATCGTGGGTGAAGGACGCCGCGCCGCTCGACGTGGCGACGCTTGCGGAGCGGTTGACGATGGCAGGGCTCGAAGTAGAAAGTGTCGAGCCGGTTGCACCGCCCTTCACTGGCGTGGTCGTCGGCGAGATTGTCGAAGTGGCGCCGCATCCCAACGCGGACAAGCTGCGTCTCTGTACGGTCGATGTCGGGCAAGGCGAGCCGCTTGCGATCGTTTGCGGCGCACCGAACGCTCGCGTGGGGCTCAAAGCGCCGTGCGCGCTCGTCGGTGCGCAGCTGCCGGGCGGCTTGACCATTCGCCAAGCCAAATTGCGCGGGGTGGCGTCGTTCGGGATGCTCTGCTCGGCGCGGGAGTTGGGCATTTCCGACGACCACGCCGGGTTGATGGAACTCCCTGCCGACGCGCCGGTTGGTGCCGATATTCGCCGCTACCTGCAACTCGACGATGCGGTAATCGAGCTCAAGATGACCCCAAACCGCGCCGATTGCCTCAGTGTCTTGGGCGTTGCGCGCGAAGTGGCGGCACTTACGAATACGTCTGTGACCCCGCCGTGGGCGCCGGGCGCGGTAACCGAGCGCGACCATCCCTTGTCGCCGCAAGCACCACTCGTGCCGTCTGCAGGCTTTACCGCCGGGCGAGCGGTGCGTCTCGACGCGCCAGAAGCGTGTCCCCGTTATCTCGGGCGCTGGATCCGCGGCGTCGACCCCACGCGGCCAACGCCCGAATGGATCGAACGGCGTCTGCGCGCTGCGGGTTTGCGCCCAATCCATTTTCTGGTCGATGTCACCAACTACGTAATGCTCGAATTGGGCCAGCCACTGCACGCGTTCGACGCGCAGCAGTTGGCAGGCGACATCACCGTGCGCTGGGCTCGAGACGGCGAGCGACTGACGGTGCTGACCGGTGACGAGGTGACGCTCGACGCCGCGACCCTCGTGATCGCCGACGCCCAAGGCCCGGTGGCGTTGGCCGGTCTGATGGGCGGGCTCGAAAGTGGCGTGCGCACGACGACGACCGAGATTTTTCTGGAAAGTGCCCATTTCACTCCCAGCGCAATCGCTGGGCGCGCCCGACGTTACGGGCTGAATTCGGACGCGGCGCACCGTTTTGAGCGCGGTGTCGATCCAGAAGGGTGCCGCCGTGCGCTGGAACGAGCAACCGCGTTGATCCTTGAGATTGCTGGGGGCGAAGCGAGCGAAGTGGTCGTTGCCGAATCGCCCGCTCATTTACCGGTGCGGTCGGCGATCACCGTCACCGCGTCGCGGCTTGCCGCCCACTTGGGGGTTCCCGTGAACGCAGACGATGCCGCGCGGTGGCTCGAACGCGAAGGGGTGGCCACTCAGGTGGTCGGTGAGACGATCACCGCGGTGCCACCAAGCTGGCGCTTCGATCTGGCGATTCCGGAAGATTTGGCCGAAGAGGTGGCGCGGTTGATCGGCTATGACGCGATCCCAGCGCAAATGCCGGAGATCTCCGCAGTGATGGGGCAATCGCCCGAAACCTGCCGTGCGCGCCATGCGGTCCGCCATTTCTTGTGCACGCGTGGCTACAGTGAAGCGATCACCTACGCGTTCGTCGAGAAGCGTTGGGAGACCGAGGTGCTGGGCAACGCACAGCCGATCGCGTTGGCGAACCCCATCGCTGCGCCGCTTGCGGTGATGCGCTCCTCTCTCATACCCGGCTTGGTGGATGCAGTGGCGGCAAACCGCAAACGGCAAGTCGAAAGCGTGCGGCTCTTCGAAATCGGACGCTGCTTTCTTTCGGCAGAGCCGATTACTGCGGTGACCCAAGACGCGCTCGATGCCGCGCTGGCCCACCAGCAACCGCTGAAACTGGCGGCGATCGCTTGGGGAACCGCGGAACCGGGGTGGACGGAAGCGGGCCACCGTGCGGTCGACTTCTTCGATCTCAAAGGGGATCTCGAAGCGCTCTTCACACCGGAAACGCTCGCGTTCGAACGGGTCGAACACCCGGCGCTCCATCCGGGGCGTTCGGCGTCGGTTTGGTTGGTTCAGGGCAAGGAGCGAACCCAGATCGGGGTGATCGGAGAGCTCCACCCGAAATGGGCACGCCACTGGGAGCTGAAACCGGCGCCGGTGGTTTTCGAGATCGAGCTGGAATGGGCGCTCGCGCGCCGCAAACCCGAATACCAACCGCTCTCGAAGCAACCGATGGTGACACGCGATCTGGCGTTCTTGGTGCCCGAAGGGCGCTCTGCCGCCGAACTGATCGCCGTGGCGCGTGCCGCTGCGCCGCAAGCGCTGCAATCGGTCTGGGTGTTTGACGTCTACCAAGGAAAAGGGTTGCCGGAAGGGATGAAGAGCGTGGCGTTGCGATTCCGCTGGCAGCATCCGGAGCGAACACTTACCGACGCCGAGATCGACGAAGCGGTGGTGCAGATCGTCGACGCGCTTGCCGCCCAATGTGCCGCAACCCTGCGTCAGTGATCGCGAATGCGTTGGAGCGACAGAGGATACGATGGCAGCAGAATTGACGAAAGCAGAAATGACCGAGGCACTGGTCGAGCAGGTGGGGATTCCCCGTGCCGAGGCCAAACAATTGGTCGAGTGTTTTTTCGAGACGATCACCGAACGGCTGGTTGCCGGGGAAACGGTGAAACTTTCCGGGTTTGGCGTTTTCGAGGTTCGGGACAAGCCGCAGCGCCCGGGGCGTAACCCGCGAACGGGAGAGGTCGTTCCGATCGAACCGAGGCGTGTGGTAACCTTTCACGCCAGCAACAAACTCAAAGAGGCAGTCGCCCACCATGACCTCGTCGAACGAAACCCGGAACGTGAACCCGCAGTGGTTTGATTTGCCGGAAGTGCCCGCCAAACCGTTTTTCACGCGGCAAGAGGCAGTCGAGCTCGTCGGCGTACCGGAGCGGCTCTTACGGCAGTGGGAACGGGAGTTTGCAGTGGGCCACCCGCGCGGGCGGACGCGGCGTTTTTTTCGCCGCAGCGAAATCCTCTTGTTGCGGCGCATCCGGCGGCTGCTTTTGGGGGAGGGCAGGTCGCATGACGAGGTGCGACAATTGCTCGGGCTCAGCGCACTGGCGGATGAGGCGGTGAGTGAGCAACTGGCGAGCTGGTGCGGAGCGCTTGCCGAAGTCGAGCATGCGCTTGCGGCGGTGGTTCGGTATCTAAATGCCGTGCTGGAAAAAACCCCGACTCAACAACCTTGATCCTTGGTGAACTCGACTTCACCTGTTCCCGGCGTGCTGGGGAATGATGCTGCGTCACAGAAAATGTGTAAAATACAATCGATCTCATTCGTAATGTAATTTTTGGTACAAGCACGGATATGGTGGTAAATCGTACTGATGAGCGATGCCGCTCGTGGATGCAAACGCTGCTGCCCAACAGCTCAAAGTGATCGGAACGTACATGGTCGGCCAAGGGGGAAGATGCTCGAGAAGAACAGTTCGCTCTCTCAGGCGGACGAACGGTACCGGTACGCGCGGCAAAACGGCTTTGACCATGACTCGTTGTGGCCGCGTCTTCGCAATGAAGTCGTAGTTGAATTGGCAGCCATACTTCGCGAAGTGACGCTATTCCTTAATGAAAGCGCATACACCAGGAGACTGATCCGCTTTGGGTAGATGTCAGTATTCTGGTGGAAGTTTGGCAGTTGGCGCGGTTGCTTGCGGTGCTGTTGTGTGGAAACAAAAGAGAAGACAAAACCCCTTTCTTTTTGGTGTTGACAATAACGATTCTCATTATCTATAATATTGACATTAAGAATAAAGAGTATGCCATCATGATGCGGCACAGTGGATCAGGGGGCGCCGAACAGTAGATGATCGCTGGATCGAAGCTGGAACGGAGGTGCAGGATCGTGCCGTTGAATCGTGCGTTGGAGTGCAGTCGATGCAGCAGAAGCTCCTTGGGCAGAAACGTGCGACTTCTCCTGTGGGCAGTTCTTCAATGAGCGAATGGCTCAATTGTGAATGGTTGCTAGTGAACACTTTGTGTGCAAAGGAGATAACGGTTTGGAAGATAGGCAACTGCGTTTGCATGAGCAGGTCGAAAGCGCGAAAAAATGGCAACGCCATCGAATATGGAATAAAAAAATGACAATGAACTGGATTATTGGAATTGTAGTAACTGCAGTACATGTAGCGGCGATACTTTTTATGATGTCGAAGACAACAGTGGCGATAGCAAATAATGTTGAAAAATCGCCAAAAATTGTGAACGTAACATTGATGAGTGTTGCAAAACATAATGATGTTGAAAAAAAGGCAGAGGTAGCAGAATTAAATGATAATAGCTTAATCAGTAATGAAAAAGATGTAAAAATAGATAATACCAGTAAAGATCAGGTAAAGAAAAAGGAAAGAAAGATCGAAAAACAGACGAATAAGAAAAGAACCGAGAAAAAAAACGTGTTGAATAAAATGAATAAAAAAATTGAAGATAATGTTTCAAGTCAAAACGAATCTAATTCCGAAAGTAAAGTAAATGGTAGCGAAGTCAACGAAATTAAAAAAGAGTTCATGGTAGAACAGGCAGAAAATGCAATGCCAATAGTGGAGCAACCGTCGGCTTACGCATCTTATCTCAATAATCCACCGCCAGATTATCCAACAGCCTCACGTCGTCTGGGTGAGGAGGGGACTGTGATCATTCGGGCGTTAATCGAAGAGGATGGGCACGCATCGATTGTTCAGGTAGAAAAATCGAGTGGTTACTTACGATTAGATCGTGCAGCAGAGGAGGCAGTAAAGAAATGGAAGTTTAAGCCTGGGAAGAAAAATGGAATTCCTGTCGCCATGTGGCATCTGATACCTATTAAGTTTGAGCTCAAATGATTGGGGAGAAAAAGTTGGAAGGTATGGTTAGCAAATTTGGAATCGAACATCTTTGGTGGCAAGGTGACGAAATCATTCGAGGCATAGCCATTGTCTTGCTGCTGATGTCCATTGCAAGCTGGATCGTTATTCTAATAAAATTGATAGAAATTGGTAGAGTAAAATTACAAAATAGGCGTGTAGATGTTTTTTGGCACTCTGAAGATGTTATTGAAGGAATAGAAAAGCTAGGCAACGAAAATGACAACCCGTTTGCAATGATTGCGCGAAATGCACATATAGCCGCTAATCATTTGCAGGGTGATAATAGTGCCGATAATAAAAAAACCCAACTTCATGACAAACTAGACCCAAGTGAATGGATTGGGCGAGCAATAAACCAAGCAATAGATAGATCTGTATTCAAGTTGCAATCTGGCTTGTGGATATTGGCATCGGTGGCATCGACGGCTCCATTCGTTGGGTTGTTTGGAACTGTTTGGAGTATCTATCACGCATTGATGAACATAAGTACTAATGGATCGGCATCTCTCGACCAAGTTGCGGGCCCAATTGGTGAGGCTTTGATCATGACCGCTCTAGGTTTGGCTGTAGCAATACCAGCGGCTTTGGGGTATAACGCAATAGTTCGCGGGCAAAAAATCGCGGTCCATATGATAAACCGCTTTGCGCATGAAATTCATTCCTATTATTTATCCGGTATGCGTTGGAAAAAGTGATATAACGCAATGCATGTGATGATAGAGGTAGCAATAGGTAAAAAGTGAATGGGGGATTAAATATGTCGCACGGGATAATAGATGAAAACGGGGGTGATCTTAACTCAGAAATTAATATGATTCCGCTTATCGATGTTATGCTGGTTTTGTTGATCGTATTCATCGTAACGATACCTGTTATCAAGCATTCTATATCCGTTTCATTGCCCAAGGCGACGATGGATGCTGATAAGACTGAAGAGCCTGTAAAAATTGTAGTGGCTAGTGATGGAACGTATTTTTGGAATAACGAGGTGGTCGACCTTCAAGAGCTGGAAGCGCGTCTGGAAGACATCTCGAGTAAGTCTGATATTCCTGGAGTTCAAGTGCTGGGAGATAGATCTGTATCGTACGAAAAGGTTGTTCAGCTATTGGCGCTAGTTTCTAGAAGTGGAATTCAATCTGTGGGGTTGGTAACCGAACCGGAGGCGAAATGATATCTTGAAATATGTTTTCTCATTTGTTGTTGTTAAAAAATTTTTTATTAAATAAAGGAGAGCCAGAGATGAAATCTGAGAAGAAAGTGTCTCCGAAATTTCTTTTAGGGTCAATTTTGTTTGCAACAAATACATACTCAATTGCTCAGGAAGGTATTGTCGATACTGAAGCAGTATTGGGAACAGTCAATGTCATTGCTGACTCGATTCCTGAAGAGATTGAGTCAAAAAATTCTCTTAAGGTCGATACTACTAGAATAGGAAAAGGGGTGCAAGCAATCCGTGATATTCCGCAAAATGTTACAGTTATGACCGAAAAGCTTCTTAACGATCGGGAGTTGGACGATTTTCGAGATGTGCTCAAGTTTACGTCAGGTGTTACATTCCAAGCAGGCGAAACTGGAGAAGAAGATGTTCTGATGAGGGGTTTTTCTCTTGGGCAAGCAGGAGATATTTTACGAGATGGAATGAGGGAGGCCTCTCTGATCACGAGAGATACGTTTGCAACGGATCGAGTTGAGGTGATCAAGGGATCTGCATCGATGCTGTTCGGGAAAGGGTCGACTGGTGGTGTTGTGAACCAAGTTAGTAAAAGAGCCTTTTTTGCTGATTACTATCAGTTGGAGGTTAAGATTGGTGATGGACGTTTTGGCCGGTTGCAGGCTGACTTGAACAAAGATTTTGGAAAAAATGGTGCGGTACGTTTGAATTTGATGACCCAAAGTGCGGATCAATGGGGTTCAAAAGACAACAGAAATGGTGTAGCTTTGAATTGGCGAAACTTGCTCGGTAACGGTCACGAATTGATGGTCGATTTGTACCATCTAAAAACCGATCAACGTCCAATCTACAACCATCCATGGCTGCTCACGGGCAACAATGGAGAACTCAATAGGAAAATTGTTCCTGTTCTCGACTCGAAGAATTTTTATGGATTCAGAAGCGATTACAATCAGACCGAACAAACCGTTGTCACCGTTGGCCACACTGTAAAATTTTCAGTCGATGAGGAACTGAAAACCACGTTACGATATGGTAAATACGAACGTGACTTGTGGGCATCGGTAGTCCATTTTGCTAATGCGTCGTTACAACCAGATGGAAAAGCAGTAAGTTTGGATAATATGCCAACCGACGCAACGGTTTTGACTAGGAATAGCTTCAAGGGGAGAAGAGGTATTAGTGATATCTTTCAATTGCAAAGTGATTATAGCAACAAATTCGAGTTAGGTGGGTTCAAACATCATCTAATGGCGGGTGTCGATATCACACATGAAAATGCAAAAAGAAACAATAATAATAGTGGCGGATCGTTGGCCTTAAGTGATCCTTTGGCGACAACCACCGTTGGTAATCCAAACGATGGAGCTTATCGTGCTGATACTCGGACGTGGATCTATAATGAATTCGAGTCCCAATCGATTGGTGTTTATCTACAAGATATCGTTTCGCTCTCTAAACAATGGAAAGTTGTAGCGGGCGTACGTTTTGATCGATTCAATGCGGATTATTACGATTATGTGTCCACCAACAGTGGGTCGCGTGCCGATAATCTTTTTAGTCCTCGGTTTGGCTTAATTTTCGAGCCGAACACGTCTTCTTCTTATTATGTCTCTTATGGTGAGTCTTATAATACTTCTGGAGATACCTATCAGTTTTCTCTTGGGAATTTTGCTCCCGGTAGCAACAATGAAAAAGCTGCAAACACTCCCCCAGAAAAAAGCCGTAACTTCGAAGTTGGCGGAAAGTGGGAACTATTCAATCAGAGAGCGCTTGTTGGTTTAGCCTTATTTAGGAGTGAGAAGTACAACGAGCGCAATACCGATCCTGATACTGCAGCCACTCAAATGCTGCTCTCTGGTAAACGGCATGCAACTGGAGTCGAGCTAAGCTTTGCGGGCCAGATTACGCCGCGATGGGAGTTTTTCTACAATCATACCTGGATTCCAGATGCTGAAATCGATGAATGCAATGAATCCACTTGCACCGGCAATGCTCAGAGGGAAGGCGACCGTCCGGGGCTGACTCCCCGAAATAGTGCCAGTGCATGGACGACCTATCGCATCGACAACAAATGGCGCGTCGGTCTGGGTATGACCCACCGAAGCGAACAAAGTCCGGTTGGGAACAGAAGCGTGGTTGCCTCGTCCTTCACCACTTGGGATGCGATGGTTGAATATCAACTTCATCCGAATATGGCGCTCAAGTTGACAGTGACGAACTTGACTGATGAGCTCTACGCCGATGCCCTATACCGTGGATTTTACAGCCCTGGGGAGCCGCGTAGGGTATATTTGAGCATCAATTCCGTTTTCTGATCCGTAGATGTTGTGTCGGGCGTAATGAGGAATGCCAGATGATTATTCACCTGAAAGAAGTGATTAGCAAGGACGAACTCCAGTCGATGCGCACTATCCTCGAGTCGCCCGGCACGCCCTGGATCGAAGGCAAAAAAACTGCTGGCACCCAGGCTCAATTGGTGAAGAACAATGAACAACTTCAGTCTGGGAGCGAACAGGCAAAACGTTTGCGGAAAATAGTTCTTGATGCGTTAAAGAGAAATCCAATTTTTTTGCAGCTGCTTTGCCTAAAAAAATCTTCAATCCAATGTTCAATAGATATCGCCCTGAGGCACCCACATATGGCCCACATATCGATGGGGCAATCTTGTATTCCCATGATGATAGTTTTTGGGTTAGGGGAGATATTTCGTGTACTTTGTTTTTGTCTGATCCTGACGAGTATGATGGCGGTGAACTTATTGTTCATGACGTTTCTGGTATAAATCGATTAAAGCTACCGGCTGGCGATGCCATTCTTTACCCAGGTGGATCTCTTCATTCTGTTTCACCTGTTGTTAGAGGGGTGAGGTTGGCAAGCTTTTTTTGGATTGAAAGCATGGTAAGAAATGTTGAGCAGCGCAAGATCTTGTTTGAGCTGGATAAGAATATTTTGAGTCTCAGAAGTGCTATGGGTGAGTGCGAGCAAACGGTTGCACTCACAGGAATTTATCATAATCTTCTCCGCCTATGGGGAGATACTCTATGAGCACAACGTATCAAAATTTAAAAGATATTCTTTCATCAGGAATTTATGAATATTTTTTTTCTGGTGCGGACGATTCTGTTACTTTGAGAGAAAATGAGCTGTCATGGAAAAGGTTTCAGATTGTACCTCGAGTGATGTCATCGCCAAGATCGGTCTCACTGGAGATCGATTTTTTTGAAAAAAAGTGGCCATCCCCTTTTTTGGTTGCTCCAATGGCATATCTTGGCATGGTCCATGAACATGGTGACCTTGGGGTTGCATTGGCTTCTGCTGCACAGCAATTCGGTTTTATACTCTCTTGTCATGCAACCACTCCGCTAGAACTTATTTCTAGTCATTTTTTACGCGAAGAACTTAGAGGCCCTCTTTGGTTTCAGTTTTACCCTTATGGATCTCACGCAGAGTGGCTGTCTTTGATCTCGCGAGTTCAGCGAGCTGGCTATGAGGCTCTGGTCGTTACTGTCGATGCACCGGTCAAGTGGACACCTAAAGCGGCTATTGATGCTGGTTTTTCCGTTCCGGCAAACTGCCCGCAGCCTAATCTTTCCGGTGTTCCGCCTCGGGGGTCTCTTACTGATGTTCTGAAACAGGCATTTTCATGGAATGATCTCAAGTGGTTGCGTGAAAAATGTTCGCTGCCCATTGTCATAAAAGGGGTTCTCAATCCTGAAGATGCCTCTCGTCTCTGCGATGAATCATTGTGTGATGCAATTATTGTGTCGAATCATGGTGGACGTGTCATCGATCGAGTGATTCCAACTGCATATGTACTGAAAGAGATTGTCGCATCTGTGGCTAATCGTGTGAAAGTTTTGGTGGATAGCGGTATTCGCAGTGCTCACGATGTTGCGGTTGCACTGGCGTTGGGTGCAGATGCGGTTTTGATTGGACGGCCTGTTGTTGCAGCGCTTGCTGAAGGCGGTGCCCAAGGTGTTGCCCATCTCTTTTCCCGCTGGCGAGATGAGCTTTCTGCTATTATGGCTGTCTGCGGTTTTTCCACTATTTCTGATTTCAAACTAAATATCGATATTAGGTGGCCCAAAGAGCATTTAATTTGACTTGATTAGATTGCGAGGATAATGAAATTGATTTGTGTCAGCTCAGCTTGTAAATGACAGAAAAACACCGGCTTGAGACGTCCTCCCTACAAAGCTGGGGCACCGTGTGTTGTGTCAAGACGCAAGGAGTGCGTCATACTCAACCGAGCGGACTGCCTCATGATACGCGAAACGCGACAAAAGGGGTCTTATCTCCGTGAGATTGCCGAAGAGGTGGGATGCTTGCAGCGAACCGTGCGTCGTGCGCTGTGGCGCGGTGGGCCACCTCCGCGACGGTGAAGCGGGGTTCGTCCCTGCAAACTCGACCCTAATGGTTTGCCGACTGGGACGAGAGCTTTGCCGATCAAGTGGTGGCCACGGCCATTCTCGATCGGCTGCTGCATCATGCCCGGAGACAAGTAACCCACACCCACGGCCTGGTTAGCCAAGCAGGAATTTCGTTGAAAACCGGACATTTCGAATCGGTGAAAAGCGGAGTGGTCGGTATTGACAACCCAAAAGGAGAATGCCGTGCTGTACAAGACATCAATCGCACTGGCGCTCGGGGCGGCCTGGGGACTGTCTCTCCGGGTTGCGCTGGCTGACCCCACCCCCGGAAAACCTTCCAAGCCTGAACAAGCACGACCCGAGGTCTTGCTGACGGCGGTGCCAGCCAGCGGGCAACGCGAAACCGATACCGGGCACCAAGGAAATCCAACTGTCGGCGAAGTGGTTACACTACCTGCGGTCAATGTCAGCGCCAAAGGCTATGCGGCGGACGATCTTGAAACACCGGTTGCTACCTTGACCCTTGAGCGCGCAGAATTGCTTCGCCGCAATGCCCAAAACGTCGGCGAGGCGCTGCGCGGCGAACCGGGTCTGGCCGTTGCCAGCGATGGCGCACAGGGCCAGAACCCAGTCATCCGCGGACTCAAGAAGGAGAGTGTGGTCTTGCTGGTCGACGGCATGCGCATGAATTCGGCGCAGCCGCAAGGCGCCATCGCATCATTCATGACCTTGGGCTTGGCCGAACGTCTGGAGGTTGTCAAAGGCCCGGCCTCTGTGCTCTATGGCACGGGTGCGCTCGGCGGCGTGATCAACGTACTGTTGCCGCAAGCGAAATTCACACCGGGTGCCAGCGTCGACCTTGCAGCGAGCTACGATAGTGCCAGCCGTGGCGTGCGCACCAGTGGCATCGCGAATGTCTCGCAGGGCGACCACGCGCTGATGGTCGGTGCTTCGGTAGCACGGATCGACGACTATCGCGCCCCCTCCGGCAAGGTCGATCTGACCGGCTACGATAGTGATGCGCTGATCGCTCAGTATCGATTCCGCATCGATTCGCGCCAGCAGTTGCGCTTTTCGCTGCAGCAGCAGAAAGACCAGGACGTCTGGTATCCCGGTTCGAAAAAGCCGCATCCCAACTTTGCCGTGGTCGGCAATACGATCGTGCATTCGCCAAACCAGGAGCGCAGGCTGGCCGAGATAGGCTACAACAACCGCATCGGGACGGGCGATGCGCCGTTGAACTTCGATATACGCGTCTGGCGGCAGGAGGTGGAACGCACCATATGGACGCGCAGCGACAAATTGTCTCGCGACATCGGTAAAACGCTCGTTACTTTTTCCACGGACGGATTAGACGCCAAGGCCGACTGGTTGGTCCATCCCGAGCATTTGCTGTCTTTCGGAGTCAACGCTTGGGAGATGAAGGCGTCGCCAGATCGTTACCTGGCCAGCCCGACGCCGCTTTCGCCACTGGTGCGCAACGTGCCCTTCACCGATGGTCGTCTTGAGGCACTGGGGGTTTATCTGCAGGACGACATGCGTTTTGGCAAACTGAACGTTCTGGCTGGTCTGCGCCACGATACGGTGAAGGGCGATGCGGCGTCGATGAACAACGGTACGGTACGAACGGGCCTGGCGCGTGAAGACAGCGCCGTATCCGGCAGTCTTGGTATGATCTACGAAGCGGCGCCCCTGCTGCGTCCTTTCGCCAACCTCTCACGCGGCTTCCGCGCCGGCGAGATGCGCGAGCGCTTCGAATCCTCGCCGCGTGGTGATGGCTATTTCTATCTTGGCAATCCGCAGATCAAGCCCGAAATAGCCACGCAGCTCGAACTGGGGTTGAAAGGCGCGGACAGCGTCTTGCAGTATTCGGTCTCGATCTATCGCAATCGCATCAGCGACTACATCACGGGACAGCCGACCGGTACGTTCTCGAATGGGTTGCCAGTGAAACAAACGGTGAACCTCGGCGAGGTCGTCATCGACGGTCTTGAGGCCAGCGCACGCTGGCAGTTCAGTCGCGATCAGTGGTTGTCGGTTGGCTATTCGCGTCTGCGTGGCGAGAACAAGGATCTCAATGAGCCGCTGTTCCAGATGCCGGCCGACGAGCTTTTGCTGGGTTGGGAAGGCAGGGTCGCCGCTGGCTGGACGGCAGATGCAACCCTGCGCCTAGTCGCCAAACAAGATCGAGTCGCCACCGTGTTCTCGCGCGGCACCGAGAATGCAACGCCCGGTTTCGGCACGCTCGATCTCGGCGCGACATGGAACTACGCGAAAGATCAATCGCTGCGTGTGGCGCTCAAGAACGTCGGCGACAAGTCTTATCACGAGCATCTCACTGAAGGCGTCTCCGGTCAGGAGATCAAGGCGCCGGGCCGGAGCTTACAAGTGGTATGGCGCGGGAGGTTCTGATGCGGAAATTGTTGTTCGGGGTTGGCAACTGCCTGGCGGCCGTTCTTCTCTCTTTCTACGTCCATGCCGCGGACAAGCTACCCAAGCTGGTGTTGGCAGGCCCCTACGCCGCGGTATCGTACCCGCTGATCCACATGGTCGAGTCTGGTGCGCTGAAGGACGTCGCAGAGGTCGTCGAGTTTCGTCCGTGGAAAGACCCTGATCAATTGCGTGCGCTGGCGCTCGACAAATCAACACCGGCGGACTTCATTGCCATGCCGACCAACGTTGCCGCCAACCTCTACAACCGTGGTGTAAAGTTGCAACTCATCAATGTCTCGACCTGGGGCGTGCTGTGGCTGGTGTCGCGCGAGCCTGGCCTCAAGACGCTGGCCGACTTCAAGGGCAAGGAAATCCTGATGCCCTTTCGTGGCGACATGCCCGACATCGTGTTTCAGGTTCTGGCGAAAAAAAAGGGGTTGAACGTCAAGCGCGACTTCAAGCTGCGCTACGTCGGCACTCCGCTCGATGCGATGCAGTTGCTGATCACGCGCCGTGCCGACCACGCGCTGCTGGCCGAGCCGGCGGTGTCGGTGGCGCTGCGCAAGACCAGGTCCTTTCCGGTCAGCGTGATTGCACCGGAGCTGTTCCGCAGTGTCGATCTGCAACAGGAATGGGGCCGTGTCATGCAGCGGCAGGCGCGTATTCCGCAGGCGGGCATCGCCGTCATGGGCAAAGCACTTGGCAATGCGGCGCTGATCGAAAAATTCCAGCAGGCCTATGCCGCGTCGCTGGCATGGTGTGAAAAGCAGCCAGACGAGTGCGGGAAGCTGGTCGCCAGCCGCGCTGAAATGCTTACGCCCGAGGGCGTGGCCGATTCGGTGCGCATCGACAACGCGGAATTTGTCACCACGCGGGATGCGCGGCCCGAGCTCGAGTTCTTCTTCGCAGTGCTGCACGCGCGCGAGCCCAATCTCATCGGCGGCAGGCTGCCCGACGACGGGTTCTATCTGAAATGAGTTTGCTGCAACGCTGGTTCGCTGGAATCCCCGCCTATCTGTGGAGCGGCTGGGGCGCGCTGGCCAGTCTGCTGCTGCTGATTGCCGTGTGGGAGGCGATCAGTCTCGCCTATGGCCCGCTGGTGCTGCCCGAACCGGTGGCGGCCTTCCGCAAGCTCTTTGTGCTGATCGATAGTGGCGCTGCCTGGCCCGAGCTCGCTCTCACCGCACGCCGGGCGATGACGGGCCTCATGTTGGCGATCACTGCCGGCAGCCTGCTTGGCCTTTTGGCCGGCCTGTCGCTGACGGCATCGATGATGTCACGCCCGATCGTCACCGTGCTGCTCGGCACGCCGCCGATCGCGTGGTTGGTGCTGGCCATGCTCTGGTTCGGTGCCAGCGATGGCACGCCGGTGTTCACCGTGTTTATCGCCTGCACGCCGGTCGTCTTCGTCGGCGCGCTACAGGGCACGCGCACGCTCGACCAGCATCTGAAGGATATGGCAGCCGCCTTCCGCCTGCCGTGGCACATGAGGTTGTTTGATCTCTACCTGCCGCACGTTGTCTCTTACCTGTTCCCGGCCTGGATCAATGCGCTCGGCAATTCCTGGCGCGTGGTGGTGATGGCCGAACTGCTGGCGTCGGCCGACGGCGTCGGTGCGGCTCTGGCGGTCGCGCGTAGCCAGCTCGATATGGACGCGGCGCTGGCCTGGATCGCCGCGGTGGTGCTGGCGCTGCTGGCCGTCGAGTACCTGCTGCTGGAACCGATCAAGCGCGAAGTCGAGCGCTGGCGCGAGATGGACCGCGAGCATGCCTGAGCTCAGACTGTCCGGCGTAAGCCATGCGTATGCGCTTCAGACCGTCCTGGAGGGGATCGATCTCGTTCTACCGGCAGGGCGTATCCTTGCGCTGGTTGGGCCATCCGGCTGCGGCAAGACCACCCTGCTGCATCTGGCCGCCGGCCTCTTGAGGCTGCAAACCGGAACACTGATCAACCGCTTTGTCCGCCCAGCCATCATGTTCCAGCAGCCGCGCCTGCTGCCTTGGAAGACCACGCTGGACAATATCGCGCTTGGCCTCAAGGCGCGCGGCATCTCGCGCCAGGAACGTCTCGCCCGCGCGCGAAGGATGGGTGAGACCGTCGGTCTCGACAAGGCCGCTCTCGACAGGTTTCCGCACCAGCTCTCGGGCGGCATGCAAAGCCGCGCTGCGCTGGCGCGCGCGCTGGTGCTCGAACCCGACCTACTGCTGATGGATGAGCCGTTTTCCGCGCTCGATATTGGCCTTAAGGCGCAGCTGCATCGCCTGCTGCTCGATCACCAAGCCGCCCGCGGGGTGGCGGTTCTGATGATCACCCACGATCTCATGGAAGCGGCTCGGCTCGCCGACAGCATTCTGGTCATGGCCCCCGATCCCGGTCGCATCGCGTATCGCTTCGAGCTCGAACAACCGGCCGCGCTGCGTGACGACGATTTCGTCCATGCGACTACGGCTCGGTTGTTGCATGTGCCTGTCGTACGAGCGTGTTTCGGCCTGACCTCCGCAACCCCGGTCGGCGCTGGTGAGACGGCACGGGGGTTCGCCATTTCCACACCAACGCGTCGCAAGGGGCTGGCATGCTGATGGCAAACGTGCGAGGGCTGCTCGACGCGCGTCATCCGCTCTGGATGTGCGGCCTGCGCCCTTTCTTCCTACTCGCAGCGCTTGCGGCGCTGCTACTCATGTTGATGTGGCTGGCCTTTCTCGGCCACGGGCTGCCGCTGCCGTCGACGGTCGGCGGCCCCTTCGTCTGGCACGCGCATGAACTGTTGTTCGGCTTCGCGTTTGCCGCCATGGCCGGTTTCCTGCTCACGGTGGTGCCCGAGTTCACCGGTGGCGGCGATTTTGAGGCCAAACCGGTGCGCTGGTTGACGTTGTTTTGGCTGGTCGGCCGGGTCGCCTTTTGGTCGTCCGGCTGGCTCGGCGCGCCCGCTCTGGCGGTGTCCGGATTGGCCCATCTCGCACTGCTCGGCAGCCTCGCCTGGCTAACCGCGCCGCGCTTGTGGCGCGATCCTGAGCGCAAGCATCTTGCCTTTCTCTGGGCAGTGGCAGGCCTTGCGCTCTGCGTCGCAGGTTTTTACGTCGATGCCCTGCGCGGCGAGTTTCCAGCGCGCTGGCTGCATGCAACGCTCGGGCTTTTCATGATCCTGATCATCGTCGCGCTCTCGCGCATCTCAATGCGCATCGTCAATCATGCGCTCGAAGAAGCGGGCATCGAGGGCGTCGAATACCGCGCCCGCCCGCCGCGCCGGAATCTGGCGATCTTCTGCATCGGCCTCTACACGGTGGCCGAGTTCGCCTTACCGGCAAGCCGATTGTCAGGCTGGCTTGCGCTGTCCGCCGCTGCCGCGGTATTCAACCTGATGAACGACTGGCATATCGGCCGCGTGCTGTTGCGGCAGCGGCCGCTGATGTTTTATGGCGTCTACGTTGCGATGGCAGCCGGCTACGCGACGATGGGCATCGCATTGGTTTTCGAAACGAGCGCCATCAGTGCAGGCCGCCACTTGCTGACCGTCGGCGCACTTGGGCTGGCGATCTATGCGGTGATGGGCATCGCCGGCCGCGCCCACTGCGGCCAGCTTTTTGAGACGCGGCTGTGGTTCCCACTCGGCGCCTGCCTACTCGCACTTGCCGCGCTGGTGCGGGCATTCGCAGCCTGGCCAGGCATTGATCCGCTACGCCCGCTCCTCACAGCGGCCCTGCTGTGGTGCGTGGCCTACGGCCTGTTCGCCTGGCACATGGCGCCGCTCTTCATCGCGCCGCGCGCGGATGGGTTGGGCGGCTGCAAGGGGGCAGCGATTCCCTGAAGCTTGCTGGGCGGAAAGCAGCAAAATTTGTTGACACTAATAACGATAACTATTATCATTTGCATAGATTGGTGTGAAACGCCTTGTCTGAGTCGTGCCGTGATGCAGTGTTGTATTGCTGGCGCCGACTTTTAGCCAGCCTTCCAGCCCTGTCCGTTGTCGGGGCGTGGCAGCCGGCCGGCCAACTCAACCATCGGTATGGAGGCTGTCCTATGCTACACCTTTTGTTTCCGCCCGCCCAACGTGCATTGATACCCACGACGCTCCTGCTCGGCCTAGTGCCTGCCGCTTTCGCCGACGACATAGCGCTGAAGGCCGTCGTCGTCACCGCCACTCGCGTCGAGGCCGATCCGGACAGCGTGCCAGCGACAGTAACCAGCCTGGACCGCGCCGAGATGGACCGGCGGCTGCCGATCGACGCCGCCGACCTCTTCGCCGACGAGCCCGACGTCGCCATGCCGCGCGACCTGCGCCGCCATGGCGCGACACGGGTGAACATCCGCGGCATCGAGGACAACCGCGTGGTCCAGATGGTGGATGGCGTGCGGTTGCCTGATTACTACAACGGCGGCGGGCCGACCAACTACACCATGAGCGCGTCGCCCACGGCGATGCCCGACTTCCTCAAGCGCGTCGAGGTCGTGCGCGGGCCGTCTTCGAGCCTGTACGGTTCCGATGCCATTGGCGGCGTGGTCGGCTTCGTCACACTCGATCCTGCCGATCTGCTGGGCGCGGAAAAAACCAGCACCTTCCGCTACCGCGGCAGCTATACGGGCGCCAACGACGGCCTGACGCATACGGTGCTCGGCGCGCTGCGCAACGACGCGCTGGAGCTGCTGGTTGGTTACTCGCGCGGCAAGGGCGAGGAATTCGACAACCAGGGCGATGTCGGCGGCAGTTCGCCGACGCGCACCAAGCCGAACCCGCAAAAGACGCACGAGGAGGGGTTGCTCGCCAAGCTGGTCCTGAAGCCGGCGACCGGGCACAAGCTGGTGGCAACGATCGAGGGACGCAAGCAGTCAGTCGAGACCGACATCCTGCGCTTACCGGCGTCGTTGCCGCGCGTATCCATGATGCGCGGCGACGACAACAGCGAGCGCCTACGCGGCAGCCTCGAATGGGAGCACAAGCCCGGCGCGGGCTGGTACGACCGTCTGACGGCGCGCTTCTACCGGCAGGATGCGGAAACGAAGAACTACAACTTCCAGAACCGCAGCGCGACCAGCGCCTCCTGCTCTGCCGTTGCGGGCGGCCTCAACAACTGTTACATCGAGCAAGACTTCTTCTTTACGCAGGAGACGCTGGGGGCCGGACTGCAGGGCGAGAAACTGCTGCAGGCGGGCGGTCTGACCCATCTGTTCACCTTCGGCGCCGACCTCTCGCGCGTGCACGTCAAGGAGATGCGCGACGTCCGTATCTGGCGCAACGGCGCCTTTTTCGGCAAAACCCTGGCTGGCGAGACCTACCCCCTGCGCGACTTCGCCATCGGTCGCACCGACACCCTCGGCCTCTTCGTCCAGGACGAGATCATCGGACTGGCCGGTGACCGGCTGACGCTGATTCCCGGCTTGCGTTTCGACCGCACCAAGCTACAGCCGGAAGTGGACGCACTCGCCCAGCAGGTGCTCACCAAGTTGGGTCGCCAGGCGGTGAAAAAAACCCATAGCGCCTTGTCGCCCAAGCTCGGCGCCATCTGGAGGCTGGACGGCACCTGGTCGGCCTACGGCCAGGTCGCGCGCGGCTTCCGCGCGCCGAACTACGAGGAGGTGAACGGCGCCTTCCTCAACGAGAGCCAGCGCTACGCGGTGGTGCCGAATCCCGACCTGAAGCCGGAGACCAGCTTAGGCGTCGAGCTTGGTCTGCGCCGCACTGCGGCAAACCACCGCCTGCAGCTCGCCGTTTACGACAACCGCTACAAGAATTTCATCGAGTCCGTCCAGCTTGCCTGCCCGGGTGACTCGGATTGCGTGCTACCGGCTCCGCCCTGGCGCACCAACCAGTCGGTGAACCGCTCGCGCGTGCGCATCTACGGTGCCGAGGCGCGCGGTTCCTGGACCTTCGCGCCCGGCTGGCGCGTCAACGGCGGCATCGCCTGGGCGCACGGCACCAACGAGGAATCTGGTCGGCCGATCAACAGCATCGAACCACTGCGTGCCTCATTGGGCCTAGTCCGCGAGGCTGGCAGTTGGGGGGCGGAGGTGCGATTGCGCGCAGCAACCAAAAAGAACCGCGTGGATGATAGCAACGGCATTTGGTTTCGTCCACCTGGCTATGGGGTTGTCGATCTCTCAGTTTGGTTCAAGCCGAGCCGCGACATACGCCTTACTCTCGCGGTCAATAATCTCTTTGACAAAAAATACTGGCTATGGAGCGACATCCGCCAGGCTGACGCGCGCAATCCCGCCGGCGTCGACTTCTACTCGCAGCCAGGTCGCAGCCTGAGCCTGGTCCTGCAGGGGGTCTTCTGATGGTGCTTTTTTTGCGCTTCCTGATCGCGGCGGCGGCATTGTTCGCTGCGGCGGCCGTCCAGGCAGCCACCGTTCTGTTCGTCGCCACAGGCAACGTGCCGCCGGGCAAGTTTCGCCTGCTCGCGGAAATCGCCCGGCCCCATGGCGTGCAGGTCGAAGTACGCTACGTGCATCGCCTGCCGGCCGAGGTCGATGGCGGCCTGTTCCGCGGTTACGACCTGGTGTTCTTCGACACCTACCTGATCGACGTCGTGCGCGAACGGCTGGCGCGCGCGCTTCCCGAGCTGAAGGTGCCGCACCTCTGGCTCTACGACGCGCGGCCTGCCTGGGATGGTTTGCCGGACGCGCTGGCGAAGCGTCTGATCGCCTACTACAACAGCGGCGGGCGCGCCAATTTCGACGGCTTCTTCGCCAGCGTCGCGGCGCATCTGTCTGGCCGGCCGCTCGTCGGCATCGCCGAACCGGTGGTGTTTCCAAAGACCGGCGTCTACCACCCCGGAGCCCCCGATCTGGTGTTTCCGGACAGTGCCGCCTATTTCGCCTGGAAGCAGCTGCCGGCTGACGCACCCGTCATCGCCGTCGCACTGCACCAGCAGTACATCGCCTCGATGCAGACCGAGTTCGTCGACAACCTGATCGCGCGCATCGAATCCGCTGGCGCGGTGGCGCTGCCGGTCTACGGGCCGGCGTTCGACCCGCAGTGGCTTTCCCGCATGCTGGCGCCCGCCGGCAAGCCGCTGGCGCATGCACTGATCAATACACAGATCGTCCTCAATCCGGAAGGCCTCCGCGCCGAGTTCGAGCGCCTGGGGATTCCGGTCGTCCAGGCTATGCCTTATCGCAAAGGGGACGCTGCGGCCTGGGCGGCCGACCCTCAGGGCGTTCAGCTCATGGACGTGCCGTTCTACCTTGCCCAGGCCGAGTTCGCCGGCATTAGCGACATCCAGATCGCCGCCGCCACGCAGAAGGAGAACGACCGCATCGTCGCCATCGAGCCGCAGGCAGCCGCGGTCGTCGCCAAGGCGCTCAATCTCGTCGCGCTGCAGCGCAAAGCGAATGCCGACAAGCGGTTGGCGGTGTTCTTCTGGAACTACCCGCCGGGCGAGAAGAACCTCTCGGCCTCGTTCATGAACGTGCCTCGCAGCCTCGAATTCACGCTCGCTGCGCTGAAGGCCGCCGGCTACGCGACCGAGACGCCCTCCGAGGCGGTGCTGATCGACATCCTGCAACAACTGCTGGCGCCGTTCTACCGCGATGGCCGTCTCGATGCGCTGCTGCACAGTGGACTGGCCGAACTGTTTCCGGTCGCCGAATACAAGGCTTGGCTGGCCGGTCTGCCCGAGCCCGTGCGCCGCGAGCTGGAGGAGAAGTTCGGCCCACCGGAAAAGTCGGCGATGGCGATACGGCGCAACGGAACGGACTACTTCGTCATCCCGCGCTACCAGATCGGCAACATCGTCATCCTGCCTCAGCCACCGCGTGGCGAGAAGTGGGAGGACAAGGAGAAGGCGCTCTACCACTCGACCAAGTCGCCGCCCTCGCACTTCTATCTCGCCGTCTATCTCTGGACGCGCGCGAAATTCCGCAGCGACGCGATCGTGCACTATGGCACCCACGGCACGCAGGAATGGCTGCCTGGCAAGGAGCGCGGCCTGTCGGTTTTCGACTACCCGATGCTCGCCGTCGGCGACGTGCCGGTGGTCTATCCCTACATCGCCGATAACATCGGCGAGGCGCAGCAGGCCAAGCGGCGTGGTCGGGCGACGATCCTCAGCCACCAGCCGCCGCCCTTCCGGCCGGCCGGCCTGCATGACGTGTTGACGCGCATTCACGACCTGTTGCATGCGTGGATCAACCAGGACGAGGGCGCGGTGAAGGAGAAAATCAAAGCCGACCTGCTTGCCGCTGTGAAGCAGGAACGCATCGAGCGCGACATGGGCTGGACGTTGGAACGTGCGGCCGCAGAATTCCCAACCTTCATCGACGAGCTGCACAAGCACCTGCACGAACTGGCCGAAACCGTCCAGCCACTCGGCTTGCACACACTGGGTCGCGCGCCCGATGAGAAACACCGGCTCGCCACCGTGCTGCTGATGCTCGGTCGTCCATTCTGGGAGGCCGCCGCCGCCCAGGCCGGCACCCCCAAGGGCGAACTCGACGAAGCTCTGATCGCGGACTACGAACAGCTCCCCGAGACCGCGCCCTACCGGCTGCTGCGCGCGCACCTAGTCGAAGGCCGTCCGACCGACGCGCTGCCAGACGCGCTGCGCGAACAGCTCGACAAAGCGAAGAAATGGTATGCGGATATTGGTGCCCACAACGAACTGCCGGCCCTGCTGGCAGCGCTCGAAGGCCGTTACATTCCGACATCCTACGGCGGCGACCCGATCAAGAACGCGGACGCCTACCCGACCGGCCGCAACCTGTACGGCTTCGACCCGTCACGCGTGCCCACCAAGCAGGCCTGGGAGGCCGGCAAGGACGCGGCGGAGCAGTTGCTCGCCGAGCACCGCAAGCTCAAGGGCGCGGCGCCGAAGAAGCTCACCTTCTCGCTCTGGTCGGTCGAAACCATGCGACATCAGGGCATTCTCGAAGCGCAGGCGCTGTGGCTGATGGGCGTCGAGCCGGTATGGGACGCCGGCGGGCGTGTCACCGACGTGAAGCTCGTCGCGCGAGAAGCGCTGGGTCGGCCACGTGTCGACGTCGTGCTCTCCGTCACCGGCCTCTACCGCGACCATTTCCCCACCACCATGAAACTGCTCGCCAAGGCGGCACAACTCGCCGCCGAGGCGCCGGAAGACGATAACCCTGTCGCAGCCAACAGCCGCCGCATCGCCGCCGAGCTAGAAAAGCAAGGAATGGATGCGGCAGCGGCCAAGCGCGCCGGACAGACGCGCATCTTCTCCTCCGAGACTGGCCGCTACAGTACCGGCCTCGACGACGCCTCACTCGCCACCGACACCTGGAAGGGCAAGGCCGAGGGCGACCGCAAGCTCGCGCAGCTTTATCTCGCCCGCATGCAGTATGCCTACGGGCCGGACGAGGCCGACTGGGGCAAGACCGGCGACGAGCTTGGCGGCAAGGATCTCAACCTCTACGCTGCCCACCTCAAAGGCACCGAAGGTGCCGTGCTCTCGCGCACCTCCAACACCTACGGCATGCTTACTACCGACGATCCCTTCCAGTATCTCGGCGGCATCGGTCTGGCGGTGCGCTACCTCGACGGCAAGGCGCCGGAGCTCTACATCTCCAACCTACGCGGCAGCGGCGGTGGCAGGATCGAAGGCGCTGCGCGCTTCCTTGCCAGGGAACTGGCCACGCGCAACTTCCATCCGGGCTACATCATTGGCCTGCAGAAGGAGGGCTATGCCGGCACCCTGCAGTTGCTCGATAGCATGAACAACTTCTGGGGCTGGACCGCTACCGCGCGCGAGATCGTACGCGACGATCAGTGGCAGGAATTCGTCGACGTCTATGTGAAGGACAAGCACAATCTCGGCCTGCAGCAATGGTTCGAACGACACAACCCGCACGCGCTGGCGCAGATCATCGAGCGCATGCTCGAAGCCGCGCGGCAGGGATATTGGGATGCCGACCCGAAGGTGGTTGCCGAACTGAAGCAGCGCTACCTGGACCTGGCGCGCCGCTATGACGTGAAGAGCGACAACGCCGCCTTCGAGAAATTCGTCGGCTACGGCATCTCTGATGTCTCCAATCAGGAGCCGGGTCCGGCATCCGCCGTCCCGCCAGCGCCGACTTTTCAGCCGTCGCCAGAGGCCGCCGCTGCTGTGCCCATTGAGGGCATACGTCTCGAGAAGGTCGAATTACCGCCAGACGCTCCTTCGCTGGCCCTGGCCGTGCTGCTCGTCCTCGGCTTCGTGCTGGTTGCCGGCGGCTGGCGGCAGGCGCGGGAGGCGGTATGAGCCGTGATTATGCTGCCCGTGACGGTGAACCACCACGCCATGCCCGTCGATCAGAAACTGCGGCGCTTCACCACCGGCGGCGGCGCGGGGGCGCAGCGGGACGGCCTGACAATCCACCTGGGGTTTCCAGTTGCAGCGCAACAGCCCTACGAAGAGCCGCCTACCGGGCGAACTGGCGGCGCAGACACGCCCGCGCGGCCAGCTCGATGCCCAGCTGCTGCGCCGCATCGACGCCGCCCTCAACCTGCGCCTGTCCCTGCAGAACCTGCTCGACGGGGATAGCCGCCGCACCGCCGAGGCGCGCAGCGGCGCCGACGTTTGGCAACTGGGCTCGCATGAGACCGGCCAGCGTACCTGGCCGCTCGCGCTGGAGGGCAAGTGGTAGTTCTGCCGCATTCATCTCAACAACCCAATGGAGAACCCTATGAGTCAGATGCTCGAAATCGTGATGTACCAGACCGCCCAGGTCTTCCTGATTCCGACGCTTGTCGCCATTGCGGTCATGTTCATCTACGCCTTCTATGCGCTCGGTGCCTTCGCGGTGCAATGGTGGCAGCGCCGTAAGACTGCCATCTCGTTCGATGCGCCGCGCGGTTTCCCGCTCGTCGCATGGGCGCGCGGGCGTTCCGCCATCAGCGACGACGACCTCGACGTGATGGCGCACAAACTGCTTGAACTACCACGCATGGTGACGCGCGTGGCACCGATGCTCGGTCTGGTGGCGACGATGATCCCGTTGGGGCCGGCGCTCAAGGGCTTGTCGGACGGCAATCTTGCGCAAGTGTCGGACAATCTCACCGTCGCGTTCTCGGCGGTGATCCTTGCGCTGATTGCGGCCGCCATTACCTACTGGATCGTTTCCGTGAAGCGCCGCTGGCTGGCCGAGGAGTTGGTCTGGCTGATGGCGCACAACCGGCGGCCGCCAGTTGGGAAAGTCGCCGATAGTAAGATCGCCGACGAAGTTGAAGCGGGAGCCATTGCATGAAGTTTCTGCACGAACCGGAATCCGACGACCCGATCCTCTCGGTCGTCAATCTCATCGACATCTTCCTCGTCATCATCGCCGCGTTTCTGATCACCGTGGCGCAGAACCCGCTGCTCAACCCCTTCAGCAAGCAGGACGTCACCGTCATCACCGACGCCGGGAAACCGTCGATGGAGATGATCGTCAAGAAGGGCGAGAAAATCGAAAGGTACAAGGCCAGCGGTGCGATCGGCCAAGGCGAGGGCGAAAAGGTCGGCACCGCCTACCGCATGCGGGACGGATCGTTTATCTATGTGCCGGAGGGGAAGGAATAGGGCATGCTGTGCCGCCGTTCCGCCAGCATTGGTTTTCCAGCGGGCAGCCCAGTGCGCTTTTGTTGGGTATATACCCGACGCACAGGAAACAGCTTGCATTGGGTGCTATTGTGTGACCAGCGTGCTATGCTATAATTCGTAAGGTGTCGGGGCGTAGCGCAGCCTGGTAGCGCACCTGCATGGGGTGCAGGGGGTCGCGAGTTCAAATCCCGCCGCCCCGACCATTTTCTCCAGAGAGCGAACACAATCGGTGTCCCAAACGGGGCTTTTTTTGGCGACGGAGTATTAGAAAATGATAATACTCAGAAGCGTGTTGGTGCTGGGAGTTGCCGGGTTTTTGGCCGCAAGCGCTTGGGCGCAAACCGCGCAAGAAGCAGCGCAAAGTGACGCGGCGCTTGCGGTCGGTGTCGTGGAACGGCAACCGGTTCGCGAGCGGGTCGTTGCCGAAGGGGTGATCGAAGCGGTCTTGCAAGCGCGGGTCGCGCCAGAGGTTGCCGGCCGGGTCATCGAAGTGCGGGTCGATTCGGGTACGAAGGTCAAAGCGGGAGATCTTCTTTTCGTGCTCGACGATGCGGCGGTGCGCCAAGAGGTAGCCGCAGCACGCGCGCGCTTGGCGCAGGCCGACGCGAACCTTGCGCAAGCGCGTGCCGAATGGGAGCGGGCACAGAACCTCTTTGCCCAGAAGTTCATCAGCGAATCGCGTCTCGATTCGGCGCGCACCGCTTTGAACGCCGCTCAAGCGGAACGCAACGCGGCGCATGCGCAACTGGCGCGCGCCGAAGCGGCGCTTGCTTATACCCAAGTGAAAGCGCCGTTCGACGGAGTGGTTGCAGAACGGTATGTCAACCAAGGTGACATGGCGCAGCCCGGGCAGCCGCTCCTCTTGCTCTACCAGCCGGGCGCGTTGCGCGCCGTGGCGCAAGTGCCGCAAGAGCGGATTCGCGCGTTGGGGCAGCCGCTTGCTGCCCGCGTCGAAGTCCCCGGGCAAGCGCGTGCTTGGAACGCTACTGCGGTGACGGTGCTGCCCGCGGTCGACCCGAAGACGCAGACGCAGACCGTGCGTGCCGATCTTCCGCCAGACGCAGGTGATGGGCTGGTTCCCGGGACGTTTGCCCGAATGGAGATCTCCGCAGCGGGTGGGGAACGGCTCGTCGTGCCCACGCAAGCGATCCTACGGCGTGGCGAATTGACCGCAGTCTATGTCGAAACCGCCAACGGTTGGCGCTTGCGCCAGGTTCGCCTGGGGGATCGCGTCGATGAGGCGCACGTTCAGGTTCTGGCTGGGCTCGCAGCTGGGGACCGTGTTGCGCTCGACCCGGTGAAAGCAGGATTGATCGCGGCACAAGCGGCGCGCGGCGACGGTGACCGGTCGTAAGGAGCCTGTGATGCGCGAACCGATCCTTCCTGGCGAAACCACGGGCAACCCGCTCGGCATTTCGGGGCGCACCGCGGCCACGTTCCAGCGCAACGCCATTACGCCGCTCCTCGCGCTCGTCCTCTTCTTGGTCGGGCTTTTCGCGATCGTTATCACGCCGAAAGAGGAAGAGCCGCAGATCGACGTGACGATGGCCAACGTGCTGGTCCCCTGGCCTGGCGCGTCGGCGAAAGACGTCGAGGCGATCATCGCGCGGCCGGCGGAACTGGTGCTGTCGCGCATCGCCGGCGTCGACCACGTTTATAGCGTTTCGCGCCCGGGAATCGCGGTGATCACGGTGCAGTTCAAGGTGG
The DNA here is from genome assembly GCF_019049855.1 of Hydrogenophilus thiooxidans. Taxonomy (GTDB): domain Bacteria; phylum Pseudomonadota; class Gammaproteobacteria; order Burkholderiales; family Rhodocyclaceae; genus Hydrogenophilus; species Hydrogenophilus thiooxidans. The sequence continues at coordinate 125,239 of NZ_JAHLSY010000005.1, forward strand.
GCGTGAAGAACGAAACCGCGCTCGTGCGCCTTTACGACACCGTGATGTCAAACCGCGATTGGCTCAGCCCCAACCTGGGTGTCGGCGAACCGATCGTCAAGCCGAAAGGGATCGACGACGTTCCCGTCGCGGCATTCACGCTCTTTACGCGCGATCCCGAACGAGCCGGGTACGACTTGGAGCGGGTTGCGCACGCGCTGGAGCTCGAACTCAAACGGGTTGAAGGAACACGTGACGTGCGCACGATTGGCGGCCCGGGGCAGGTGGTGCGTGTGGTGTTCGACCCGGTGCGGTTGAACGCCTACAACCTCACCGTCGATGAGCTCAAAACGGCACTGTCGCTTACCAACGTCTCGCTGCCTGCCGGGATGCTCACGCAGGACAACCGCGAAGTGCTCGTGCGCACGGGGTTGTATTTCGATTCGGTCGAAGATGTCGCCAATATCGTTGTCGGCGTCGTCGAAGGGCGACCGGTCTATCTTCGCGATGTTGCCGAGGTGGCGCTCGGTCCAGACGAGCCACGCCGTTACGTCTGGTTTGGCGCCGGGCAAGCCGGGGCGGAGACGTTGGGCATGCCCGCGGGCGCGTCGCAGCCTGCGGTGACGATCTGGGTCTCGAAAAAACCGGGCGCGAACGCCGCAACCGTGGTCGATGCATTGGTCGAACGGATGCGGCTTCTGGAAAACCAGATCATTCCGGAAGGGATCGCCTGGCAGGTGACGCGCGACTATGGCGCGACGGCAACCGACAAAGCCAATACATTGATCGGTAAGCTGATTTTTGCTACCGGTGCGGTGGTGGTGTTGGTGCTCTTGACGCTGGGGTGGCGCGAAGCGGTGATCGTCGGTGTTGCGGTGACGCTCACCCTCATGGCCACGCTCTTTGCCTCGTGGGCGTACGGTTTCACCTTGAACCGCGTTTCGCTCTTTGCCCTCATCTTTTCGATCGGCATTCTGGTCGATGACGCGATCGTCGTCGTCGAGAACATCCACCGCTGGCACCACCTCAAGCCTGGGGAACCGCTGTGGCGCGTGATTCCGCACGCGGTCGACGAGGTGGGTGGGCCGACGATCCTCGCCACGTTCACCGTGATCGCGGCGCTGTTGCCGATGGCGTTCGTCACCGGCCTGATGGGGCCCTACATGAGCCCGATCCCGATCAATGCGTCGATGGGCATGTTCCTTTCGCTCCTCGTTGCGTTCATCGTCACCCCGTGGCTCGCGGGCAAATTGCTCCCCGGCGGGATGGGGAACGCCGGTGCTTCAGCCGGTGACGCCCACCCGCACGAAACGAAGGACGATCGCATTACCGCGGCGCTCGACCGGCTCTTTCGTCGCATCTTCAACCCGATCATGCACCCGAAATACGGGGCGTGGGTTCGCTTCACCTGGGGCCTTGCGGTGATGGCGCTCATTGCGGTGGCGCTGGCGCTACCGGTGGTGCAAGCGGTGATCCTCAAGATGCTGCCGTTCGACAACAAGAGCGAATTCCAGGTGGTGGTCGATATGCCGCTCGGCACCCCGCCGGAGATGACCAGCCGCGCGCTGCAAGAGATGGGCGAAGCGCTGGCGGCGGCGATCCCCGAGGTGCGCGATTGGCAAGCGTACGCGGGTACCGCGAGCCCGATCAATTTCAACGGGCTGGTGCGGCAGTACTACCTGCGGCAGATGCCGGAGATGGGCGACCTGCAGATCAACCTGGTCGACCACCGCCACCGCCACCGCAAGAGCCACGAGATCGCGATGGCCGCGCGCCCGATCGTGCAGGAAATTGCGGCGCGCTACGGGGCGACTGCCAAAGTGGTCGAAGTCCCGCCGGGGCCGCCGGTACTTTCGCCGATCGTCGCTGAGATCTACGGGCCGAGCTATGAAGGGCAGATCGCGGTGGCGCGGCAAGTTCGGCAGGTGTTGGAGACGACGCCCGACGTGGTCGACGTCGACGACACTATCGAAGAGGTCGCGCCAGAACTGGTGCTGGTGGTCAATCAGGCGAAAGCGGCGCAATACGGGGTGGCGCAAGCGCAGATCGTTTCGACCATTCGGGTCGCCCTTTCGGGAGATTCGGCCACGTCGCTCTTTGGGGGCAACAACCAGTACGAAGTGCCGGTGCGTATCCAGATGAACGCGGCGCAAAAAGACCGCATCGAGCGGGTGCTGGCGCTCAAGGTCCGTTCGCGCGAAGGGCAGTTGGTGCCGATCGGCGAGCTGGTCGATCTGGTCGAGCGGCCGCGTGAGCAGGTGATCTACCGCAAAGACCTGCTGCCTGTCGTCTATGTGACCGCCGACGTTGCCGGTCGCACCGATTCGCCGCTTTACGGGATGTTTGCCGCGCGTGCGGCGCTCGATGGGCTGGCGTTCTCCGGCCCCGGTCTCTTCGGCAAGCTGAATGAATGGTTCATCCAGCAACCGAAGAATCCGTACGCGGAATACGCGGTGAAGTGGGATGGTGAGTGGCAGGTCACCTACGAGACCTTCCGCGATATGGGCGCCGCGTACGCCGTCGGGTTGGTGTTGATCTATCTCTTGGTGGTCGCGCACTTCAAGAGCTACGGAACGCCCCTCATTATCATGGCGCCCATTCCGCTCACGATCATCGGGGTGATGCCCGGTCATGCACTCCTCGGGGCGCAGTTTACCGCTACCTCGATGATTGGGATGATCGCGCTGGCGGGGATCATTGTGCGCAACTCGATTCTGCTCGTCGATTTCGTGATCCAGCAGGTTCGCCAGGGAATGGCGTTCGAAGAGGCGATCATCCGTTCCGCCGCGGTGCGCGCGAAACCGATTGCGCTTACCGCGCTCGCCGCGATGATCGGTGCGTTCTTCATCTTGGACGACCCGATCTTCCAGGGGTTGGCGATCAGTTTGATCTTTGGCGTCTTCGTTTCCACTTTGTTGACGCTCGTGGTGATTCCGATGCTGTTTTACGCGGCGAAACGCAAACGGGTTGCCGAGCTGGCCGCTGCTGCGGCGTGACCCCATGCTTTCGTCGCGTAAGCGGTAACGGGTGGGCTTGGTTGTTGGGACATGGGTTGGTTCAAAAACAAGGAGGCTGCAATGAAGCAAATGACTGTCAATCAGTGGGTCCGTGCGTTTGCCGGGTTTTTCGTGCTGTTGTCGTTGGCGCTCGGCGTGGAAGGCTCTCCCCTTTTTGTCAGCAAGAACTTCCTGTGGTTCACGGCTTTCGTGGGCGCGAACCTCTTCCAGAGCGCGTTCACTGGGCTCTGCCCGCTCGAGAACATTCTGCGCAAACTCGGGGTGCCTGAAAGCGCAGGCGGTTGCCGCTGAGAGAAAGAGCGTTTGGCGAAGCGGCGCCCCTTGGGGTATCTTTGCCACTGGCGATCTTTATGGTGTGATCGCAACCGGAAGGAGAAACGCCGTGGTCAAAAGGGAGCGCCGCAAACTCCCTATTGGAATCCAGACCTTTGCGAAAATCCGCGAGCACGACGCCTACTACTACGTCGACAAGACCCCGTATGCGCTGCGCCTCATCGAAAGCGGCACCCACTACTTC